>PUNK01000013.1 GCA_003552585.1 Thermoplasmata archaeon
ACAGGATATCAGTGATGAAATATTGGGTGAATACAAAGAATACTCTAAAAAGAGGGTGTTCTTCTTCTTGTTGTCATTTATTATACTTGTTTCCCTGGCTCTATTTTCACTGACTCTAGGTCCAGCTGATGTTTCAATTCGTGAAGCTGTATCAACATTATTGGGTGCCAATACCAGCAGCCGGTTGAACACGATAATCTGGAACATGCGTGTCCCAAGAGTCCTTGCTGCCATCGCTGCTGGGGCTGGATTGGCTGTCGTAGGTGCAGCCATGCAGAGTATATTGAGAAATCCGCTGGGTTCTCCTTTCACATTGGGTATATCTCATGCTGCAGCCTTCGGAGCAGCATTTTCTATCATCGTTTTGGGAGCTGGTACAACTCATAGTCAGGCTGCCGATGCAGTCATACTTAACAACCCTTATTTGGTCACGATATCAGCATTTGCATGGTCACTCGTTGCTACATTCGTGATACTTCTTCTGTCAAGATATAAAAACGCATCACCGGCAACTATGATACTCGCCGGTGTGGCACTTGGATCATTGTTCACAGCCGGTTACACCGCTTTACAGTACTTCGCAGATGATGTAGAACTCGCCTCGATAGTCTTTTGGACTTTTGGAGACGTTGCTCGGGCGGGCTGGACAGATCTGGGTTTGATGATGATAGCAGTGGTTCCGGCAACGGCATATTTTCTTTGGAAGAGTTGGGATTACGAAGTTTTAGATTCTGGTGATGAGTCGGCCAAAGCTTTGGGTATCGACGTGGAAAATCTGAGGCTTTACGGTATGCTGATTTCTTGTTTCGTAACTGCACTTATAATCTCCTTTGTGGGGATAATCGGTTTCGTCGGATTGGTCGTTCCTCATATGGTAAGAAGGGTCATCGGCGGGAACGAAAGATATCTGATACCGTTTTCTTGTGTAGTGGGTGCCGTATTGTTGTTGGCTTCTGATACTGTTGCAAGAACAATAATATCTCCCATAGTGTTACCTGTTGGTATATTGACTTCATTCTTGGGTGCACCTTTGTTTATATACTTGGTCATAAAAGGGAGGGAATACTGGTGAAGCTGAAAATAGCCGAACTTCAATTTTCCTACAACAGTCATCCGGTCTTAGAGGATGTTGATTTCAAGGTCGAAAAGGGTGAGATGCTTACTATCATCGGTCCTAACGCTTCTGGAAAAACTACCCTACTAAAGTGTATAAATAATATATTGAGACCTCAAAAAGGGACTATATACATCGATGATAGGTCGTTAGACGACTTGAGTATGAGAGAGATAGCTAGAAAGATAGGACATGTGCCTCAATCTGGAACAGAGAGTTTTCCAACGACGGTCTTCGATACTGTGCTGATGGGACGGAAACCCCATGGTGGTTGGAAACCGAGCGATAAAGATCTTGAGATAGTATCGAAGACCATTGAGAAATTAAGACTGGAAAAGATAGCCATGCGGAACATAGGTGAGATAAGTGGTGGGCAGAAACAGAAGGCGCTGATAGCTAGAGCAGTAGCTCAGAATCCAGATATATTACTTTTAGACGAACCGACCAGCAGTCTTGATCTTAAACATCAGCTGGAAGTGTTAGATGTTATAAAGAAACAAACGGAAAACGGGATCTCAGTAGTCATGACCATGCATGACCTTAATCTAGCAGCAAGGTACAGCAGTAAGATATTGATGCTTAGTGATGGTAAAATTTTTGCTGCTGGGGAAGTTGATGTATTAAATTCGAAAAATATAGAATCGGTCTTCGGTGTGAAAGTGGATATCACCGAAAGATCAGGCCGCCCTATAATAATCCCTGAGGAAGCTGTTATTTAAAGTTAGGTAGAGGTGATACACTCCCCTTAGATCAATGTAAAGCAGATCCGCCGTTAACTCCTAGTATCTCTCCGTTAACATAGGAACCCATATCAGATGCTAGGAAGAGTGCTGCCTCAGCAATATCCTTAGGTAGTCCAATCCTTCCCACAGGTATGTTTGAAGCCCTAATTTCCTTCTTCTCTTCTGTATAATCACCGATGATATCCGTATCTATCGTTCCTGGAGCTATCGCATTTACCGTGATGCCCTTCGGCCCGAGTTCCAAAGCAAGGGCACGTGTCAATCCTATCAAGGCAGCCTTGCTCGTGACATATGCAGTTCCATGTGTTGATCCTTTGAAAGCGAGTTGGGAAGAGATATTTATTATTCTTGCGCAGTCTGATCCTTTAAAATGTTTTAAAGCAAACTTACACAGCATGAATGGACCTTTTACATTCACACTCAATGTTCCATCATAATCCTCGATGGTACTTTTTTCAAGATCTTTGCGGATATAGATTCCAGCATTATTAACTAAGATATCTAAACCTCCAAATTCCTCCACAAATTCACTCACGATCTTTCTAGTATCATCTTCCTTAACCAAATCTCCTTTCAACAGCATACCTTTGGAATGTTCATTAACTATATCAAGAACCTCTCTAGCTTTCTCGTCACTTTTTTTATAGTTTATACCTACGATCGCACCTTCTTTAGCAAATTTAATGGCTATCCCTCGACCGATCCCTCTAGATGCGCCCGTTATTATAACCTTCCTTCCTTCTAGCATGAGTGTCATGACAATAGTTAAGCAGTTTACCATTAAATCGTTTTTGGAAAAATATTGTTCTTAATTAGGGGTGTCTGGCCAAAAACTTAACTAGCTTTTCACTACCAGTTAAAACATATCAGCGGGCCTGGAGGGATTCGAACCCCCGGCCGATCGGTATCTCTCCTGTCCAAATAGAGCAAGGATAAGAGCCGATCGCTCAACCTGGCTGAGCTACAGGCCCTGACTGTCGGCAAGCGATAGAGGGATATAAAGATTTTCTCGATGGTTGATTTAATATTCATTAATAAAGGTCCGGAACTTTTTTATACTCATCTGGTGTTTAATATATCGTCATACGATACGTCAGACAGGATGGTGTATGGATGGGAAAAAAACTACCTAAATACCTTCAAGCAGAGGAGGTAAGGAAGCTCTTAAATTCACCCGATAGACAGAAAACAAGGGATAGGCTTATTCTCCGAATATTATATAGGTGTGGTTTGAGGGTATCTGAACTCACGAATCTTAAGATCGAGGATATCAATTTTGATGAAGGAATTATCACGATCAGGAGCGGTAAGGGCGATAAAGATAGAATTGTTCCCATAGATGCAAATACTCTCGATTTAATTGATTTTTATAAAGCAGGTGCTGAAAAAGGATATCTGATACTCTCTGAAAGGGGGGGATCCCTATCCACACGACAAGTGGAAAGGATAGTTAAAAAATATGCAAAAAAAGCGGGCTTAAAAAAGAACGTATATCCTCATATGTTACGACACAGTTTTGCTGTCCATTGTTTAAAAGAGGGGATGAATTTAAGGACCGTTCAAAAGATGTTAGGCCATTCATCTTTAACGACTACTCAGATATATCTCGATCTAACAGGGGAGGACATAAAGAAAGATTACGAAAACCATCCATTGCCTGCATGATATATTCTAGGGGGAAATAAACTTGTATAAAAAATTAGAAAATATTATAGAAGGATTAAAGCCAGACATGAAGCAACGTTTGATGGAAATGATAAAAATTAAGGCGATAGGGCCTGAAAATGGTGGAGACGGAGAAGTGAAGCGTGCTGCATTTCTAAAAAATATGGCTCAAGAGTTCAATTTCGATAATATAGAAATGTACCCTTCTCCTGATAATAGAGTACCTGGTGGAAAGAGACCTAATTTAGTAGCTACAAAGGAAGGAACTTCATCTCGAAATCTCGTAATTATCGCTCATATGGACACAGTTCCGGAGGGGGATATTAGCAGCTGGAATACCCAACCATTCAATCCCATTTTTAAAGACGGAAAAATATATGGCCGTGGGGCAGAAGATAATGGACAGGCTATTATTTCTTCCCTTTACGTGGGCAGAGCCTTTGATGAGGCAGATTTAGTTCCAAAGTATAACCTAAAGGTGATGCTGGTATCTGATGAAGAAACTGGGAGTGAATATGGGGTAAAACATCTTCTAAAGGAAGGGCTGATAAATGAAAAAGACCTGGTTATAGTACCAGATTATAGTCCCAATAAAGGAAGAGGGATAGAAGTGGTTGAAAAATCTGTACTATGGGCTAAAATCGTTGTGAAGGGAGTTCAAAGTCATGCAGCTATCAATGGACAAGACAAGAACGCGAACAGAGTGATGGCAAAATTCCAGACAAGGGCTGATAAAGAACTTCATAGGCGTTATATCGAAGAAAATGATCTTTTCTCACCAGCCACTAGCACCTTCGAGCCAACACTTAGAAAAAAAAATGTTCAGAATGTTAATACAATTCCTGGTAAAGAAATTCAATATTTTGACTGCAGGATACTCCCTTCTATAGACCTGAAAGATGTGAAGGATTTATTAACGCAGATGGCTGAAGATGCTTCAAGAAATATAAAATCAGAAATAAAGGTAGATTTTGTCAAGGGGAGTCAAGCACCCACCGGAACCTCAACAGAATCTGATATAGTTAAACTACTTAAAAGATCTATAAAGGAGGTAAGAGGGATACACCCTAAACCAGTAGGTATAGGAGGGGGGACAGTAGCTGCCGCTTTAAGGGATCGGGGTATACCTACAGTCGTATGGTGTACAAACGATAACGTTCCTCACCAGCCCAACGAATATGCTGTCCTTGATTACATAGTCAGCGATTGTAAAGTATTTACACATATGCTCTGCGGCTAAAATACCTCTATCTCGTCTTTAAGAATCTTTTTCGTTAACTTTTCGATGTTATCCAATCGCTCTTCTGCTATCGCTTCGGCGGTCTCTAATTTTGATGAGTAATCATCATCTTCCATAACTACTAATTGAACACTTGCTGCCTGAGGTTCAGTTATCGGTTTCCCTATCTGAGAAACAAGTCTGACAAAAACATCATGGACGTTATCTTCGGTCTCTTCGTATACCTCTTCAGCGATTAACTTTGCTAGAACGTTGTAAAGCTTTCCTACATGGGTAACCGGATTTTTACCGGCAGCTGCCTCCATGCTCATCGGTCTGAAAGGAGTGATTAGTCCATTCACCCTATTTCCTCTGCCGACAGATCCATCATCACCATTTTCCATAGAAAGGCCGGTCACTGTTATGTAGTATACACCTCTATCATAATCATCTGCTGTGTTGACCATAACCCTAACATCTCTTTCCGTAATACCATGAGCATGGTCATGAATGCGAGCTTTTAGTTCTTCTATAACACTTATGTAATGATCGGCATCAGGCACATAAGAATCTACCATCGCCGCTGCAACAGTCAAATCTATACGGTCACCTATTCGAGAAGCCATAACTTTTACGTCCTGACCAACTTCAGGAAGGTCATCTTTTAAAGAATTGTTGATGAAACGTTCGGTTTCATATGTGACTTTTTCAGTCTCACTCAGTGGTGCGAAACCGACTCCAAAGGAGGTATCATTGGCCAGACCTCTACGAGTATCATAAACTTCTCGAAGATCCATAGATCCTTGACCTAATCTACAGTCAACAGTAACATCTTCATAAGTATCAAGGTGGGGACAGTTTTTTCTAAGATAATCATCCGCTGCTCTTAAGGCAACTGAACGATATGGTAGACGTTTGTCTCCAACATTTGTTACGGCCCTTCCCACTAACAGAATATAAACAGGTTCAAGTATAATACCCCCACCAAATTTGGGCTCTGCCTGTCCTCCAGCGATCTGAACTTCGTCAGAATTATGGTGAAGTATCCTATCAAATTCTTTGATATACATCCTCGAGAGCTCTCGACTTACATTTTCTGCTATCCCATCGGCTAAACTATCAGGATGGCCTACACCCTTTCGTTCAACTATCTCGATCCTTTGTTGTTCGATGGGGGTTTCCTTTATGGTTTCTGCGACTAAATTTTTTGACATTATAGTTCCTCCTTAAGTATGAAGTTGGGCTTTTAAGCCTCGCTCATTGAAGTACAAAATTCCTGAAAAAGGAGGAGTTATTAATATCTTTCTATTCGAAGTATTCCGATAAGAATAAATACTTGATCGATTATCTGGAGATAGTGTTAGAGAAAATCGACGATGTCCGAAGGATTAGAGAAATAGTTGGGCTCACTCAAATCGAGCTTGCTGAAAAGGCTGGCATAAGCCAGTCAACGATAGCAAAAATTGAAGCTGGAAGTTATATGCCTTCCTTTCACATAGGGAAAGAGATATTAAAAATTCTAGAGATCGAATTGACGAAAAAAACTCTTGATAAAACTGCAGGAAACATACACAATATTAGTCTGTTTTATTTGGAACCAGATGATACAGTGGAAGATGCGATCGATATGATGAAATCCGAAGCTGTTTCACAACTGCCGGTTATCAAGGACGACAAGGCTGTAGGCGCAGTAACTGAAAGAGGACTCCTAAACAAATACGATAATTTAGACAAAAAAAGAAAGATTGAATCGGTTATGGACCCACCATTTCCCATCGTAGATGAAAGTGTTCCCTCTGACATGCTGCACTGCATGCTTAAGTACAGTCCATGTGTACTAACCTCAAACAACGGTAAAATAGTGGGTATAGTAACAAAGGCGGACATACTTGATTCAATTTAAATGCAAATTATAATATTCAGAAGATCTTTACATCCCCCAAAATGGTGTTTTCTTTTGCTTTATTTCACGCACCTCTTCAAGGATCCTATTCTCGTCGTAGGTTAACTCGATATCCCTCAGCTTACGTGCATCGCCTTCCGGTATATCGATATACAGGTCCTCGTTAGGTCCGATCTGTCTGCCTACTGTTACGCCTGAGATAGCGATGGCAACTTCCTCTCCTTGTTTTGCACCATCGAGCGATCTTTCTCCACTGCGTATACTTTTGATAGTGCCCACCACCCGACCATCTCTACGGAGAAGATTATGTTCGGGCTCAATTCTTCCGGCAAGAACTCTAACCCCGACTATAGCAGGTTTGCTTATTCGAAATACCTTATCTTCAAGTATTCTTATCTTCCCAGGATGTACTACTTTATCCCTCAGTTCTTCCTGGAGTTCTCTTCGTTTTTTCTCCCTCCACTCCTTATATTCATCAACAAGTTGGTAAACCACGTTGTTTTTAAATATATTCACATCGTATTCCGTCAGTTCCTCTTTAGCTTCGGGGAGAACATCTACGTTGAAAGCAAGTATGACCTTTTGAAGGGGATCTGAAAGGGTTGCCGCTTCTACGATATCTTTCTGAGAAACATCACCTATGTTGGCTTTGCTTATTGGTATTTCTTCATCTTTGAGTTCAGCTGCTAATCCCTCTAGAGAACCTATCGCATCTGCTTGTATTATGAGGCCATCGTCATCCAATTCTATCGTTGACTCGCTCTCTTTTTTCACTTTCTTAAGGACGTCGTCTATATCTTGATCTCCGACCACCCGTATGGGAGCACCAGCCATTACTCCTTCTACATCAGGTGTTACGATCTTTATGCCTGCTGCTGCTGTCACCAACTCGACATCATCAAATCTTTCCTTAGGATCTCGGATTTCATCAAGTGGTTTAGGTTTTAGCAAGGATTTAACCCTTGTTTGAAGGGGTGCTTCTAGTGTTCCAATAACGAGCCTATCATCTCGTTTTATTATTCCCTTATGAATTATCGTATCGAAAGTTGTCCCAAGACCGAGTACCTCTTTTACCTCCAAAATAGTCCCTTCTGCTGGACAATCCTGCACCTCCAGCTGACCTTTAAGAAATGTTTGAGCCAATCCAATAAGTGTCATCAATATATCTTCTACACCTTCACCTGTCAAAGCACTCATAGGAACAATAGCTATGTTCTTAGAAAAATCTTGGATATTATCGTACCTATCACCTGAAAAACCATGATCATAGAGGGTACCTATCATTTCATACAGTTTTTCGGTTAACCTGTCTTGTGCACTTTTAGACTGCTCTTGGAAATTATTGATAAATGGCCGATCGATCGAATTCCAACCGGGTATCCGGTCGATCTTGTTTGCACCAACTACAAATGGAGTTTGTTCTTTTTTCAATATCTCCAACGATTCCAGAGTCTGTGGTTTGAAACCTTCCCGTATATCTACGATCAGTACCGCTAGATCAGCAAGAGAGCCTCCACGAGACCGCAATGTGACAAATGAATGATGACCGGGTGTATCTATGAATAAAAGGCCTGGAAGTGAGAACTTGACATCACAACCAAGTTCTACACAAGCATTTTTAAGCGCATCTACAGGAACCTCAGTGGCACCGATATGTTGGGTGATCTTCCCCGCCTCTCTATCTACAACTGTAGTACCCCTTACACGGTCCAAGAAGGTAGTCTTGCCATGGTCGACGTGACCCAGTACACTAACGATAGGTTGTCTGAGATGCATCAGGAAAAGACTACATTACATAACTATTTATTTTTTTCCGAACGATCTACGAACTTAATCGATCTTCCCCTTGATTTAACTCCGATATCAAAGTCTACAAAAAGCTATATTATTATGCAATAATATTTTAAAAATTTACCCCTCACTTCGATGCAGAAAACCAATGATTTTCTCCGATCTCTACAAATCCCAACGATTGAGATAATTTGAGAGAAGGATGATTGTCCTTAAAGACGTCGATCACTGGAATAAGACCTTTCTTTAAGACTTCTTTATGGAGGGCTTCCGTTATCGATTTTGCAAATCCTTTCCTTCTCCATCCTTCCTTCACATGTAAGAACCCAAAAGCTGCAGCTTTATCGGTTATGTAATGAGTTAACGACCAAGCTACTAGTTCCCCGTTCCTACTTATGCCAAAAGCTGGTCCATCTCTGATCCGTGAGGCTATATAATCATAAGAATCCCTATCACCTAATCCCCAGTATTTATTTATGACTTCAGCATCATCTTCATTCAGGGGTTCGACCTCGGTCATCGGTTCCCCCAAGGCCTCAGGTGGACGCTTCAACATCCAAGTAGGCCTATCGTCGATATCGTAAAGGATCCTTTCTGCAGCCCTAAATGCCACAGGTTCTACGGCATGAAATCGGTATTCTCCCGGTTCAAGTTCTTCCAACAACTCAACAACACTTGATTCTTTTCCCATCATCGTGATAGTTTCATCCCTCTTGATCAAAACCGCATTCGTTTCATCTTCGATATAAACTCTTACGTTGGAATCTGGTGAATCAAGTCTGGCGATAAGATATGAATATCTTATAGGTGCTACTGACAACAATTCTAAGGCCTTTTCAGCATCGCTCATGTGCATAGGGATAAAAAAGTACAACTTTACTTTTTCGGAAGCCTTATATCGTTTCAACCGATAGTTATAAACATGTTTCAAACCGAG
Organism: Thermoplasmata archaeon; assembly: GCA_003552585.1. Taxonomy (GTDB): domain Archaea; phylum Thermoplasmatota; class Thermoplasmata; order Halarchaeoplasmatales; family Halarchaeoplasmataceae; genus PUNK01. The sequence goes on from PUNK01000013.1 coordinate 9,373, forward strand.
CTGATCGATATTTCATTCGTATTGAATTGCTTAATGGCTATCGGGATGGGGGGACTTATCGGCTTGGAGAGAGAACACAGACTTAAAGAGAAGGAAGTGATAGCTGGTGTTAGAACCTTCCCTCTGACTGCCCTTTCCGGTGTAATCTTTTCATTCTTAGCAGCCAATGCTGGACTCGTCATACTTGAAGTAGGTTTAGCTATATTTGGCGGCTTTGCTCTGATATTAACATTTCTAAAATTGGGAGTTCGAAGTATCGGGGTAACTACGCAGATCGCTTTTTACATGACGTTTCTGATAGGTGTAATGATAGAAAGAAATTATGCTTTAGAAGCCGTTTTCGTCACAGTACTTGTAACATCTCTATTATTAACAAAAAACAGATTGCACAAACTTGCAAAAGATATTGGGGAATGAATATCCAATATTTCTTTATACTCCCTATACATTAAAAACCGAGATGGATTGCAAAGAGATGTTGAAAAAATCTAGATTACTCATAGAAAATGAACTATGTGATCATTGTTTGGGAAGAAACTTCGCTCAACTAGGACACGGTTTGAGCAACGATATACGGGGTAAATCTCTAAGGGTCGTCAGTGCTATGCAAGGTTCATCGAAAAATAGAAAAGATGTTACACCCGAGCCTGAAAATTGCTATGTATGTAGCAATCTTTTTCGGTGGTTAGAAGACTTTTCTAATCTTATAATAGAGGACCTACAGGGTCTTGAATTTGATTCATTTTTGGTGGGTACAAGGGTCGATCCAGAAATACAAGAGAGAGAGGAAGCTCTATGGGCTGAGATAGATATCAACACGGCCGAGCCGATAAAATCCGAACTCAACCGAGAGATTGGAAAAAGGATCGATAAAGAGATAGATGCCGAAGTAGACCTGGAAAGACCTGATGTCAAATGCATATTGGACACGAGATTTGATTTCGTAGAGCTTGAGATAGCACCACTTTTCATCTATGGAAGATACCGTAAACTCAGTAGAGGCATACCTCAAACTAGATGGGATTGCAGAGAATGTGGTGGCTCAGGGTGTGAACGATGTGAAGGTACTGGAAAGATGTACGATACCAGTGTTGAAGAGATAATCGGAGAACCTCTGATGGAAATGACCGGTGGTTCTGACTATACATTTCACGGGATGGGGCGGGAAGACATAGACGCGTTGATGCTGGGTAATGGAAGGCCATTTGTTATGGAGATATCAGAACCTATAAAAAGAACGATAGATCTTGATGAGTTGGTAAAAGAAGTTAAAATGAGTGGGTGTGTCGAAGTATTAAACTTATGTAAAAGTGAGAGAGAAAAAGTGGTAGAGATAAAGAATAAAAAGGTAGATAAAACATATAGGGTCAAGGTCACATTTGAGAAGGAAATAGAAAGGGCAAAACTTAAAAAGGTAATCGATTCTTTCAAGGATACTGAGATATCTCAAAAAACCCCTACCAGAGTGTTGCACCGACGTGCCAACAAGGTTAGGAAAAGGAAAATAATAGACATGATGCTGGAGGAAAACACTTCTCAGCATGCAGTCATATCCCTAACTTGCCAAGCGGGTACATATGTGAAAGAACTGGTGCATGGTGACCAAGGTAGAACTGAGCCAAGTATAACAGGTCGTCTGGAAGTCGGAAGCGAGGTCCAAGAATTGGACGTGATTGAGATACACTATAGATAAACGAGATGTGGTATATATGAAGAAATCCAAAGGGACCCGTCAAGGAACAAGGAAGATACTCCGTAAGAAACCCCGTGAGAAAGGTAGAATACCACTCACAAGGGCATTACAAGAGTTTGGAGAAGGTGAAAAGGCTCGTATCGTCATAGAGCCAAGCGTCCACAAGGGTCAACCCCACCGAAGGTTCCATGGAAAAACAGGAATAATTCAAGGAAAACAAGGAAAAGCTTTCGTGATGAAAGTTAGAGATGGCAAAATGGAGAAACAGTTGATAGTTAGACCTGAACATCTCAGGACTGTAGGATAGAGGTAATTCAAATGGGAGAAAAAGGTTCTAGATATTTGACTCTAGCTGAAGTAAAAGAACTGCTTCAAGAAAAGGCAGAGGAAAGAGAGCTATCTTACGAACAGAGTCTTTCCCTTTCACATGCTGAAAAATTCGTCAAGTTACCCTCAGAAGAAACAAAAGAACTCGTTTCCGAGCTATTGGAAAAATTCGACTTCATGGGTGAACCTCTTGCCTATAAATTAGGGGATATCTTACCTCTAGATGATGCGGGTATAAAAGCTGTCTTTTCAAAAGATAGGTATACCCCATCGAAAGAGGATTGCGATGAAATAATCAAAACGATAAAAAAATATCTTTGAGAGGGATGAAAAAATGGAAGATTACGCGTATGTACTGGATTACTTACCTGACGGAAGACCCAGCGACAGAGGATATAAGCATGAACCTTTAGTATTGGCACTTGGAGAAGATGAGTTCAAACTATTTGAATTGATTCCTAAAAAGAATTCATCGATCATAGTTGGGGATAGGGTATATATTGGTAAAGATCTAGACAAACGTGAGAAGATAAGACATGTTAAAAGGAGGATAGGATGGGAGGAGCTAACCCATGCTGCACAAAGTGAGGTTCCTTATGTAATAGATAACATCATAGATAACAAAGAAAAAAAGTTCATAGAATTCTTTAACATCGCAAGGCCGATCACGAAAAGATTACATATGCTTCAACTATTACCTGGTGTTGGAAAGAAAAAAATGGAAGCTACGATCTCCGAAAAAAGAAAAGAACCATTTAAAGATTTTGAAGATTTGAAAGAAAGAGTACCTGTACTTCATAAACCTAAAAAGCTCTTGAAGGAAAGGATATTGAATGAATTAAAGGACCCTGATATAAAATACAAGATCTGGGTCGCCGAATGAAAAGGTGTATAGAAGTGATAGAAGGATTAGATATAAAAGGTATAAGTCCCCCTCTTGAAGAAGATTACCTTAGGCTTTTCTTCCTCTTCGATTCTCTCGTTGAAGAGAATGGATTTGAAAGTAATGCTGCGGTCGAATTATTTCAGAGGATACAAAAAGAAACTCTACAATAGATATCTTAATTTTTTATAACAAAAGCGGATAATTAGAAAATCATATATAGTAGTAGTTTAATATAACATATTACAATAGGTGATAATATGGTAAAGAATAGCTTATCAAAAGAGCAGAAAGAGTTAATCGATAGACTGATGGATGCAGGTATCCAGAAGAATACAGCGAAGACTTTAGTTTTCGTGGCTGGTAGGGAGGAGACAAAAAGTAGAGAAATCGAAAATGTTACAGGATTAAGACAACCAGAAGTTTCGATAGCGATCCAGGAGTTAAGAGAAAGAGATTGGGTCACAAAAAGGGATATCAAAAAGGAAGGTAAGGGAAGACCAGTACATGGTTACCGATTGAACAAGGACATGAATGTTGTAATAAATGAGATAGAGGAAAAGGAAAGAGAAAGGATAAATGAGATAGAACAGAATTTAAAGCTAGTCAAAAAGCTTGCGAGCTCTATATAGACGAATTTATCTCCCTAACTCCGTCTTCCTCACCGATGATTACCTTGTCAGCCATGTCGATGAAAAGTCCGTTCTCGACAACCGTAGGTATAGCATTCAATTGGATTGATAGTTCTTTTGGATTATCTATACCATCGAACATGCAATCGGCGATATAATTACCATTATCAGTTTTGAAAATACCTGAATTATGCATCCTGAGATTTGCGCTGCATGATAAGCTTTCCACCATCCTGATGGTAGCCCCGTGCCAAAATGGTATTATTTCAACTGGAAGCTGAAAATGAACACCCAGCTTGTCTACCATCTTTGAAGGATCAACCACGATTATCATCTTTTTGCTATGCTTGGCAACAAATTTCTCCCTCAAAAGGGCCCCACCTCCACCTTTAATTAGATTTAGTTCGGGATCAACTCTATCAGCGCCATCTATGGTGATCTCTATTTCCCCATATTCTTCAAGGGTACTCAAAGGGATCCCTAGATCGGATGCGGTCCTTTCAGTATCTTTAGAAGTGGGGATACCTATTACCTCGATGTTCTCGTTATTTATCCTGCTAGCTAGAGCCTCTATAGCATGTTTTGTAGTTGAACCGGTCCCTAAACCTACAACCATACCATCTTCTATGTAAGATGCTGCTTTTATTCCCGCATTCCTCTTTTCTTTTAACATTGTAAATGGCATAAGACCGCATAATATTTAGAATATACGGATTACCAACCTAATGATTTAAATATCACTAGACGCTCATGCGCCCACAACACGGTGTATTAAGATGGCAAGATTTCCTGAAGCCGAAAGACGTTTACTACAAAAAAAGATATGCATGAGCTGCTCCGCAAACAACCCAGTAAGAGCTAAACTGTGCAGGAAGTGTGGCGGAAAAAGACTCAGGATGAAGGCCAAAGAGAGTCGTAGACTTTAAAACTGTTCACTCTTCTTTTGAAGGGCAATCCATATTGGGACAGAGTTCCCAAGGCTTTTTTCCTTTGGAGATGACTTTGATAATAGGTGATGAACACTCTGAGCATTTATCGCCCTCATGGATTACTTTCCCCCATTGTGGCAAAGGGTAAGTTTTTTTGCAATCGGGATATTTAGAACATCCCAAGAATCGCTTTCCTCTATAGGAGCGCATCTCTACAATATCTCCTCCACACTCAGGGCATTCTCCTCGGTACCTCTTATCTCGTGAATATTTACAGTTGAGATCTACGCAAAGTTCCTCTGTATCACCTTTATGAAAAACTATAATTTTTGGTGCACCGCATTCGGGACACGATTTATTGGCAGGTTTAACATTGCCTGCCCGTGGGATCCGATAGGTGTTGGTACAATCAGGATAGTTAGTGCAGCCGACGAACCTTCCTTTCTTAGATTTTTTTACAACCAATGTTCCACCACACTTGGAACATCTACCAACAGCGTTTTGAGATCTGAGAGATTTTTTCAAATCTCCTCTTATCTCCTCTTTTTCTTTCTTAAGGGTAGCCATGACCTCTTCGAGCATCTCTTTTGACTCATCGACAACTTCGCCCTGTTCTAGCACCCCCTCGGCTATCTTTTCCATATCCTTCTCCAAAGTACTGGTCATTTCGGGTCTGGTGACCGTTTCAGCATGATCCTGCAAAGTCTTTATCACTGCTTTGCCTGAGTGGGTCGGACGAGGGACCTTCCCAGAGACAAAACCCCTGTCATATAACTTCTGTATTATCTGATGTCTAGTGCTCTTTGTGCCGAGTCCAAGTTTCTCCATTTCTCTTATTAATTTTCCTTGATTATATCTTCGAGGCGGTTTTGTTTCATCCTCACTGAGTTCGATTTCTTTTATTTCAACGGATTCTCCTACTTCCAAAGCAGGAATGTCGCTTTCCTTAGGTCTATAATAGGGATAGTATTTTAACCAACCTTCTTTAACAACCTTGTACCCTGAACCTTCAAAGAGCTCCCCCTCTATATCGAATTCTGCTTTCCTGGTGATCGCTTTACCTGCAGGAGCTACTGTAACTAAAAATCGCCTGAGTATCATTTCGTATACTTTCCATCTCCTGCCTTTAAGATCACTTCGGGAGGCGGCTTTGATCGGGTAAATAGGAGGATGGTCGGTCGTTTCTTTTTTACCTCTAGTTGCACGTATCTTTTTCTGTGACAGTATCTCATCTATTTCTTCAGTCAATTCAGATGAGCGTAACTTTTCAAGATGCTTCCGAAGGTTTAAGGATCGTGGGTAGACCGTGTTTTCCGTACGAGGATAAGATATCCATCCTGCGGTGTAAAGATCCTCAGCAGTTTTCATAGCTTGGGCGGGGGATAGGTCTAATTTCGTCGCATCTGATAAGAACTGGGTGGTGTTAAAAGGGGGCCACGGCCATATCTTTTTTTCCTCTTCCACAAAATCGGTTGTTTCAGCTAGTTCTGCTTCCTCAACCTTTTGATAGATCTTCTCAGCTCTCTCGGGATCCCATATTTTATCCTCTTCGTGGCGAGTTCTGAATTCGATCTCTTTTTCAAGCAAAGCTTCCAAATACCAGTAAGGTTCTGGTTCAAAATTCTCTATCTCTATTTCCCGATCGACTATTAATGCAAGTGCGGGACTCTGAACCCTACCTGCGGATATGAAATTTTTTCCATACTGTCCAGAGGTCTTCGAAAGAAAACGAGTCAAGACAGCACCCCAGGCCAGGTCAACGACCTGCCGGGGTTCTGCAGATTTGGCCAGTTTGACATCGATATCCTGTAAGTTTGAAAATGCCTCTTCAATTTCATATTTAGATAGAGAGCTAAAACGGGCTCTTTTTATTTCTATCTCGGGTTTCTTCTGGCGTATGAGCTCTACAGCCTCCATCCCTATCAACTCGCCTTCTCTATCAAAATCGGTGGCAATTATAAGTTTCTCAACTTCATTTAACATATTTCCTATGAGATTAGCGATCCTTTTTGCAGTAACTTCCTTTTTAGGTTGAACCCGGATCAACTCTTCTTCATCTACACTGCTCCAATCGTTATATTCATCAGGATAATCGACCTCGACTATATGTCCTCTCAAACCTACAACAGTGAATTCTTCACCGTTCCTTTTGAACCGGTAATAGGGAACTCGGGAATAATAATGCTTCTTCTGACCACCATCAGACAAGAGATAAGCTATACGGGATGCAGCACTGTTCTTCTCGCAAATGACCAATACGCTCATGAAAGCGTTTCACGAGGAACATCTTATTTAATATTTCCGTGCTCTTCGTTTTCTTCGGATCCGAAAAAAAATCCGAGGTGATAAATTAGGAGAATTATTGATATGAAAAACAAAGTTATCAATATCCCATATATAAGTAAATACAATGACCGATCTTCATCATCAGAAGATACATCATCAAATATATCGTCCTCCGGTGACACCGCTCTTATGCTCACTTCATCACTAGAAGTTGTATGGCCATCCATGTCCTCTACTTCTGCATAGGCCGTTTTATTTCCCTCAGACATCTCTGGGGAGTAGGTAATTTCAAATACAAATTGATCGGGTTCTCGAAAGCCCATATAAAAGTAGTCATCCGACAGATTGAAATTTTCGATATATAATCGTACTCCGTTAGAGGGTATCCTTTCTGGAGCATCTACTTCCACCATAAAATAAAGGGTTTTATTTTCCTCAAGCAAGAAAGTGACGTTTGAATTTAAATCCTCGGGATCAGTTCCCACACCAAAGTAAGTTATTTCTACAGGCGGATGAGTAAGATATACAACGAGTTCTTCTCCTTCTCCCTTCCTTCCTCCCTCATCTTCTGCAACGACTCGTAAGTTTATTCGATCTACTGTCAAATCGGGGTATATTGTTATATTTACATGGTGCCTATCACTTGGTGACGGTTCCATCAGAAAATCACCAAGAATATCGGTCTCAAGTCTAACTTCTTTCAGGTCATCATCTGTGTCCAATATCTCTGCCTCAACCTCGATGTAAGCTCCCTCTTCTAAGGTCACATTGGCCGTATTTCCTTCCTCTCCGGTATGACTTCTCAGAAAGGAGCTTAGAATCTCGGGTGTATGGGGCTCATCATAGGTATAATATATATCATATTGATAGTCCAAGTTGGGATGGTCAGAATGGTGTCGTTCTTCCCATACTATTCTATTCCTATATATGGCTGTATTCCGGGCATAGACCACACCAGGTGGATCATCTTCTTGTAACTCAACAGAGGCAACTCGAGTTTTTGTTTCTTCGTGTATATTGTACATCCAAATCGAGTCACGTCTTTCCTCATTCCTATCTCTTTCCTGAAAGACCACTCTTCCAGCAAAAATCATCGGACTTTCTTCACTGGTCGATTCTGCAGATACAATCAATCTTTCCGAACCAATTCTCTTCATCATTATATTATTTGTATCATTAGAATATTCTGTCCAAACTACTACGTCATCGTAAATGCTCGGTGAGTGCTGATTTATAGGCTCATCCGCTACCGGGGATTCAGCTGGATCTTCGGGGCCCAGGTATCCCTTTTTGTAATATGGGGTACCATCTTCTGATTCCATGCTAAGATCATAGGTGTAAATGTCCCCTGTAAAACGTCCTTGTCGATAATCAGTCCAGACCACTCTGTCCCCGTATATATCTGGATTCCTTTGCATAACAGGGAGTTCGTTGTCCTTAAAAGCGGATATCTCGTAGATCTCATCTTCAGTCATATCATACATGTATATATCGCCATAACTGTTGTCCCTGTAATCCTCCCAAACTATCCTCCCTCCGTGTATCCTTGGTCTTTTCTGTGGGTCATCGGTATCATCTATCCGCTCTGGGATTGGTTGCTCTTCACTTATATCAATCATGTAAATTACCGGTTCACCGTGACGGTAGTCTTCCCAAACCACATGGTTTTCCCATATATCAGGATTGGCCTGGCTCGATTCGTTATCTGTCAATGCAGCTCCCTCTCCTGTGGTCAGGTTGTACATATATATGTTGGAATTTCGGGTCCCTGGACTCGCCCCCGAGCCATAAGGGTCTTCGCGGTAATCCTCCCACACCACGATATCCCCCCAGATCGCTGGGTTGATCTGCCAGGTTCCGTTTTCTGACAAGTTCTCGTTATTTTGAGAGTATGTCTCAGGAATAGTAAAATTTTGACTCTGAACTGGTGTAAAAACTGTTAGACATGAAATTAATAACAAAAGGGTTAAAATCAATGACACCTCTCTTGTTTTACAAGACATCTTCCTTATACACGTTAAACTCTTGATAAGTATTTTTCCTATATTTCCTTATAAAGGTTTTCAAGGATTGTGTCAAAAACTTTTTATAACATTCATATCTTTCTTCAAGTCAACATGCATTTTTAAGATAAAACATGGAGGAGAAAAATAATGAAAAAACATACAGCATGGGGAATAAGTCTTATGCTCGTAATAGGGCTGATATTGGCATCAGTTCCGGTTATGGGTATGATATTACCCCACGAAAGATACGGACAGGCGTACACCGATGGCAGTGCTGCGCCTGACGGTTATACTATAACATCGTGGATATACGGTGTTGAATATGAAGACGATGAAATTTTCTTTGGCGACGGGTCATTTACTATAGTTACAGATGGTGACGAGACCACTGACGATACACAGAAGCAAGGCGGTGTCGACGGAGACGAGATATTCTACAGGATAGAAGATGATGAAGGCAATGTATACATCGCTGATGAGATCTCTATTTTTGAATCCGGTGAGATTGAAGAAGGAGATCTTAACTTCCAAGAGGGAGCACAGCCGAGCACTGAGGTCAAGATCAACGAACTGGTTTCACAACCAGAAGATGAAGGGACACAGTATGTGTACATCTATGATCCAACAGGAGAAATAGATCTAACAAGATGGAGATTGGAAGACCACGATGGATACTCGGAAACGCTAGATGAACTGGACACACAGTATCACCCAGATCATCCAGAACTACTCTACGTAGACCTAGAAGCAGCACCATTAGGAACAGATGCAGGTCACTTCATGCTCTCTTGGGACCCCGCTGGATCCGGTGTCGGTGATAACAACTGGGTAGTCATGGACAGAGTCGAGTATGGTGGAGAAGAGTTAGATACATCACCCGAGAATACGATCCACGAACAGCATCCCGATGCACCTGAACAAGGCGAATGTCTCATAAGAGACCCATGGGGACACGATACCGACAACAGTGCAGACGACTTCATAATCGCCGATGAGACCGGAAGACCAGTAAGTCTGATCATTGACTCCACCGAAGGTGGCTCAGTGACCACACCAGGCGAAGGAACATATGATTACATAACAGGAGATGTCGTTGATTTAGAGGCTGAAGCAGACACGGATTACAGTTTTGTAGAGTGGACCGGAGATATAGACACGATAGCTGATCCAGAATCTGCAACTACAACGATAACCATGGAAGACGACTACTCGATCACAGCTAACTTCGTAGAGGATATCGAACTCTTGCCTGTTACTGGCTTAGAGGTCACAAAAGACGAAGGCGCTGGAGATGTCATCCTCGACTGGGATGATGTAGGCGCTCCTGAATACAACGTGTACTACTCAGAGGATCAGCACGCAGACCTCGAGACTTGGACTTTGCTCGACACCGTGACTGAAGAAGAGTACATTCACGGGGATGCAATCGGCGGAAGCAACTACTACTACGTAAGAGCGAGCGATGGAACCGAGGAAGGAGATAGATCAAGCATGGGATTCTGCGTCGAGAACGACTTCGTTTATGATGCTGATGCTAGACTGCATTACGTGTCTGTACCTGGCCGGTTCAACAACTTGCAGGAGATAACAGCCAGCGATATAGTCGAGCACATCGAAGGTGACCTGGAATCTTCAGCGTACATCGACAGAGTGGTCAAGTGGAACTACGAAGAAAGATCTTACACCGAAGCTTTTAGTTATGACGCATGGGGCGAAGTATGGACCGGCGACGATTTCGTAGTCGAGCCAGAGGCCACCCTTGGTATAAGATTGATCGATGACTTAGATTGGCACGTGAACGGTGTGGACACCGACGAGACGATGGACTTTGTTTACGACGCAGATGCTAGACTGCATTACATATCGGTACCGTACACAATGGCAGATACGGACGGTGACGGACAGATAACCGCCAGTGATATAGTCACAGCGATAGAAGGTGACCTGGAAACTTCAGCGTACATCGACAGAGTGGTCAAGTGGAACTACGAAGAAAGATCTTACACCGAGGCTTTCAGCTATGACGCATGGGGCGAAGTATGGACCGGTGACGACTTCGTCGTCGAACCAGAGGCCGCTGTTGGCATAAGACTGATCGATGACCTCGAGTGGACGCCCGAACTGATAACCCCTCTACAGGAGAGCTAGCAGATGAAAAGACATAAATTTATAACAAAATGATAAAGGAGAAGATAAACATGAAAAAGATAATAATAATGGCGTTGGTTTTCTCGTTGGCCCTGGTTTCGCTATCGGGGGCGGCACAAGGAACCGTGGACGACCTTGATGGATTTGCAGTGGACAGCTACGACGGAGAGGCGGAGTTCTATGATGGAGATACTTACTATGGGACCATAACAGCGGTTGACCTGCAGGGAGATAACATTGCCATCAATACGGGTGTCGGTGGTGGTGAAGCAGATGGTTACAGCCTATTTGGATGGGCTGGTGATAGTGAGACATATGGTTGGGACCCTGACCCAGCATCTATCGGAAGCGACATATACTTCATAGGTGAGCACCCCGACGGTTACGTCTGGGCGACGTGGAGAGAATCAGAAACTGCTACTGTAGCTGATCCACAACATTCAATGATGGGTAGATATGAGCCCATACCTACACCTGAAGTAGATGCAGTCGGTCCTGATTACATAAGTATTAACATATCAAGCCCTACTTACACAGATTTCGATGGTACAACAGGAGAAACTACAGGTCAGGGAACGTTCGAACTGGTCGAAAGCTACGCTGTTTTCATACAGGGCGGAGAATATGAAGACTATACCTACATAGGCGATGCTGATGATTTCTTCGATGGAGACGCTCCGATACCCGCACATCCTGATGATGAAACAGATCCCACCACAGTTGACACCGGACACTTCCACTTCAACACAACGGATGACGAAGACATAAATATCGAGCCCGAGACTGAGTACACCATCTACGTCCGCATGAACATCGGACCGGAAGGACTCGCAGGCGGATACGAAGATGTAGATGACCATTATACAACAACGATCGGCGGTGAATCCACTGACCCGATAGAGACACCGAGCGAATCAGAGTTCGGACCAGGTATTATCGTTCCAGTTATAGCGATAGTAGGGATGTTCGTGGCAATGACCATCTACAGACGGCGCAGGTACGACTGAAACCGAAGCTAAACGATCTACAAACCAAAACCCCTTTCCTTTTTTCTATTAATTTTTTATAACAAAATAGCTAGACGGCGCAAAGTATTTTAACTAACTATATCAATGTTAACACATGAGCGGGTTCAACCGCTGGAGGTTTTTCGCAGGGATAATAGTGTTCTTCGCAGGTCTCGACGTGACCTTATTACTCAGCCACATGTCACGCTTGATTGGAGTCGCTATGTTGTTCGTGGGGGGTTGCCTGATAGCGTCCTCCCACCCGCACTGGTCCAACAGGATGAAAAACAAGATCCCTGAATCTCTCAGGTCTCACTTCTCGCTCGATAATATGAAGATATATCAGCACCTATTATCGATCGTGCTGATCGCAGCAAGCTTTTACTTTTTTATTCCACAACCCCTCGTTCTACTTCTAGTGCTAGCCCTGATCATAGCAGTTTGGCTAGTCTTAAAATTTAGCTCATATGGAGACCAACTTCCCCTCATACTCGTTTCCATGGAATTCCAGTTATTCGTATTCCTCTCGACTTTGATATTCCTAAACTTTGGAACGATCTTTGGATACCGGGATCCACCTGAGATATTTCCAACGATCTTTCTTCTGTCAGCCTGGGCCATCGAGATGATATATTTACATGGAAGATTAACTAGCCATGTAAAAGAAACTCCAGAAATATCCCTTGAATCAGAAGAAGCCGAGAAAGAGGAAGGGGAAACCGTGTATCTTTCAGAAAGATTTTTGGATCTTTTTACCTTCCACGGCAGATTTAAAAAATATCTACCATTAGCCGGGATCGCTGTCTTTGTAGGTGTTTTCGCTTTCAATATCTATATCAGGGGCTATGAGTTGAGTTTTGGCTCACACGATGGTGTTACATTGCTACTCGGAGTCGTACTGATCGCATACAATTACATCCCCAAAAAATACTCTTTAGAACGTGATTTTGCTTTGCTCTTCCTGGTATTCCTTTTCCTCATACTCATCCTCCCGATAACCATCATCCACTACTTCTATGGAGGGATGACCGAGGCAACAAACTCTCCTGTAGTATACCACCTACTGGCACGTCCAACGGCAGCCTTTTTGAATATCCTAGGCATATCAGCAAACGCTGCCGTGCGAGGAGAATGGGTTGTCATACGGATGTTAGTGCCATCCGGGGGAACAGCCCAGAATCACATACGAGCTGAGGTGGGTATAGGACTGTCATGTACAGGCCTTTATTCAGTGTCGATATTCATCTCTGCCTTCTTATCATTCATAATGACCCATTTCAAAAAATTAGATATGAAATTATTATCGTTCATGGGTCTCGGTATATTCGCCTCATGGATAGCCAATATACTTAGGATGACCATAATAATGGTGATGGGACACCTATACGGTCTTCAGGCCATGTCTTGGACACACAACAATGCCGGCATATTCATCTTCATGGTATGGATAGCTTTATTTTGGGGGCTGATGTTCAAGTATTTCGACATACCACTGCGCACTTTCGGCGGAGAGTAGGATTTATAGACCTATAACTCCTATTTAGATAAGATGATCAACAGATACCGAGCCATCCTTCGAGGAGAAAAAAATCCCTACTATCTAGAAGCTCTTGAAAAGGATGTGGGTGGACCTCTTTATGACAAAAGCTATCCTCAACTGTGGGAGCTCCACGATGATATCCTAAAAAAAGATGTACCGTCTATACAGTTAAAGTTGGAGATCGCAAACAGGATGATGGAACGGTGCACCATGTGTGAGTGGAGATGTGGGGTCGATCGCAAGAGGGGGGATATCGGTAGGTGTGGAGTATCCGATGAATCGAAGGTATCTTCGATGTTCTTACACCCCGGCGAAGAACGAGTGCTCGTGCCTTCTCACACGATCTTCTTCTCTAGATGTAACTTCTCCTGCGTCTTTTGCCAGAACTGGGACATAAGTCAAAGAGGTGGTGGCAGATACATACGTCCCTTATCGTTGGCCGGTAGACTGGACTGCGGAGGGGGTAAGAATGTCAATTGGGTGGGTGGAGATCCCACTCCCAACCTGGCATACATAATAGAAGTTATAAGTCACATGACAGCACCTTTACCCCAGATATGGAACTCGAACATGTACCTCTCTAAAGAGGGTATGAAGCTTCTGGCGAAGCTGATGGATGTTTACCTGACCGATTTTAAGTACGGGAACGATGATTGTGCTGAAATGCTTTCCGGGGTGCAAAATTACACTGATATAGTAAAAAGAAATCATCTATTCGCTGAGAAAACAGGTGATCTGATCATCAGACACCTTGTGTTACCAGATCACTTGGAATGCTGTACGAAGCCACTATTAAGATGGATAGATGAAAACCTTAAGGATCCTGCGGTAAACGTGATGACCCAATACCGTCCTTCTTACCAAGCAGATCAACACCCAGACATAAACCGATATCTCTCTCGAGAAGAACTGCGGATGATAAGTAAGCTGAAGAACGATTACTCCCATCTGATACTGTAAACTATAGAGTCGTAAAATTCATATAATATGGTTCATACGCGGTCAGCCATGCGAGAGAAGATGGTTTCAATGCTTCTGCTCTGTTTAGTTATGCTCAGCATAGTGGCAGTGTCAGGAGGGAACGATATCGAGCTATGTGATACGGACGAAGATCATTCCTATATGGATATCCCTGCACCGGAAAATTTTGAGGTGAGGAAGGAAGGCGATGATGTTTTACTGGAATGGGATGCCATCGAGGATGTAAGTCATTATAAGGTGTACTACTCCACCGATCTATATTCCTCCTTCCCGGAGGATTGGGAAGAAGACCTGACTTCGGACGAACGATGGACTCACGAAGACGCTCTTCTGAGTGGAGAAAACAACTACTATCTTGTTCGTGGGGTAGAGGATGAGATGGAAGGGAGGATCTCGAACACCGGGGCCTGTGTGAAGATGGACCTCACATATGACCATGATCAACGATTGCACTATGTATCCATCCCAAATGGATTTGATAACCGAGATAAGATCTCTGCCAGCGATATAGTCGAGCACATAGAAGGGGATCTGAAAACGTCTGAGTACATCGACAGTGTGGTCAAGTGGGATTACACACAAAGAGGTTACACCGAGGCTTTCAGTTACGATGCAATTGTACAGGAATGGTCAGGCGAAGACTTCGTAGTCGAACCCGAGGCGACCGTCGGACTAAAGCTCGTCGACAACCTGACATGGTCCGTGAATGCAGTGGAATCTTATGAAAGGATGGAGTTCAAATATGAGTCAGATGCAAGACTTCATTATATCTCTGTTCCGTACACGATGCTCGATCGGGACGCTGGAGGTCATATAACGGCCAGTGATGTAGTGATGGATGTGGAAGGTGACCTGAAAACATCTGAGTACATCGACAGCGTGGTCAAGTGGGATTACACCGAAAGAGGTTACACCGAGGTTTTCAGCTATGAGGCAATGAGCCAGACATGGGGTGGTGACGACTTCATCGTCGAGCCGGAGGCCGCTGTCGGTCTAAGACTGGTCGCTGACCTTGAATGGACTCCCACCCTTTCAAATTTTGAACCTCCCATCGTGTGCTCGGTGGAGATAGAGGAAGATATCATCGTGGAGTTCTCGAAAAGTATGAACAAGACTACTTTTGAAGATAGGGTGTTTTTAGACGATATTTCACAATATCCCGAATGGGAATCAGAGCAGGTCATGCGGATAGGATACGATGACCAAGATCCTAGATGGCAGGTACTGACTATCGAGGCGTCGGTAACCGATATGTATGGAAACAACCTGGATGGGGATGGGGATGGCATATCATATGGAGGCGAATCCGATGATTTCGTCTACAAGATCTTCACCGGAACTAGACCTGAAATAGTGGTCGAACAACCGCCCGAAGAACTACTTTTGGGAGAAGCCCCGATAATAACTGCAAACGTTACCGGTGCTGAACAAGTCTTTTTAAACTATACTATCAACGATGAAGTACACAACGTGAGCATGGAAAACAACAGCAGCTATCATCATAGGATACCACCTGTATGGCATCCCGGGACTATCGAATATCATTTGACCGCTGTCGATCACGATGGTATTTGGAATAGTTCAGAACAACATACTATTGAGGTCGAGGACCCAGGAACTTGGGGCTCTTCTTCGATAATTCATACATCTGAAACGAATAAAAGCTGTAAGACGGAAGACATAAGCATCAACGTTTCCACCACCTATCATGTTCAACCGGTTCAAGTGAACCTTTCCTTCATCGAGCCGTATGGTCACATGCACAACATATCTATGCAGAAGAACATAGATAACTGGACATGTGCTATACCGGCACAAAACAGAACTGGTATCCTTGAATACTGGTTCGAGATAAAATACGAGAACGGACCAACCGTCGGATCCAAAACCTATGAGATCTCTCTGGAAAATCCTATCGAAGTCGATTTCCAAGATTTAAGGGGAAAAGCAGATGAGAACTTGGACTTCGAAGTGATACTTTCTTCACCACGAGGTGTTCAAGCAGCGACCTTGCATATGCAGGATGACGACCTGTCGATAAACGAGGATCTGACGCTCGTCGAAGGTGATCCTGGAAACGGCACGTGGGGTGCAACGATAAAATTACCTGAAGGAGAGTTTGACTACAGTCTCAGCGTGGTTGATATGGATGGAGATGATGTCCTTTTCCGATCCAACACACCTCTAAGAGTAGATGGATCTGAAGGCTCCTTTAACTTATTATGGTTGGTCATCCTAGCAGTGTCATCGGCCGCCATAGCCTTCGTAGTGATGTATAGATCCAGAGAGAAAGAAGTAGAAGAAGAAAAAGTTATCGCCACAGAATCCGAAAACTCCAAAACTGAAAACGAACAAGTTAATAAAGAACACTGTATTATCTGTTTTGGTCGGCTAAAAGATGGAGAGAACCACTATACCTGCGATGGTTGTGGCAGTCTGTTCCACCCGGCCTGTATACACGAAGTTGTCAAATGTCCTATGTGTACAAAAGAATACGAAGGTGTTGAAGATGGTCGATAGTAAAATCGAAGCGGAAAAAAAGTTCGAAGACTTCAGTGAATGGTACAACGACATATTGGAGCGGGCAGACCTCATCGACAAAAGATACCCTGTAAAAGGTATGAATATATGGAAACCTTACGGTTGGAAGCTTATGAGCTTGATAGATAAGGAAACGAGAAGGCTCATGAATGATACCGATCATCAAGAAGTTAAGTTTCCCTTGTTGATCCCTGAGGAAGAGTTTCAGAAAGAGGCTGATCATATCAAAGGTTTTGGAGAAGAGGTATATTGGGTAACACATGCAGGGAAAAGGAGATTAGATATCCCTCTGCTCTTGAGACCGACCAGTGAAACGGCGATGTACCCTGTATTCGACTTATGGATAAGATCTCATGCGGATCTACCTTTAAAGATCTTTCAGATGGTAAATGTGTTCAGATATGAAACAAAGCAGACGAGGGCATTCATGCGTATGAGAGAGATCCATTTCTTCGAGGCGCACACCTGTCATGCAACAGAGGGTGAGGCTGAAAGACAGATATATCAAGATCTTGAGATAATGGACGAGATCGCCAGAATGTTGTGTATACCATATCTAAAGCTAAAGAGAACAGACTGGGACAAGTTCCCAGGAGCAGATTATACTGTGGGTGGTGATGCTCTCCTACCGACGGGTCGTTTACTACAGATAGCCGGTATCCATCAGTATCTTACGAACTTTTCTGAAGCCTACGATATCACCTACGAAGACCTCGATGGTGAACATAAAAATGTTCATCAAACAACCTATGGCATGTCCGAGCGCCTGATCGGTGCTCTCATCGCTATCCATGGTGATGATGTTGGACCTGTTATTCCCCCATATATCGCACCTATACAGGTCAGAATAATACCCATACAGTATGGGGAGGACAGAAAAATTGTAGATCACTGCAAAACCCTTTTAGACAAATTGATAAAAGCGGATATCCGAGCAGATATTGATGACAGAGAAGATGTACGTCCAGGGAGTAAGTTCTACGAGTCCGAAGAAAAAGGGATCCCTGTTCGTTTAGATATCGGTTCCAACGAGTTAGAAGATGACATTATAACCATAGTGCGAAGAGATACTGGTGAGAAAAAAACCGTCTCCACAAAAGATGCTATAAAAGAATTAAAATTGATCTTCGAAACGATGCAATCAGAGATGTACGAACGTGCTGAAGAGTTTCTGAAAAATAATATAGTAGATGCATCAGACATCTCAGAGATATCTGAAGAAAAGGTATATCGGATCGGATGGTGTGGAACATTCGAATGTGGAGAGGGTATAGAAGAGAGCACAGATAGGAGCATATTGGGGACACTTTATGATGGTGAAGAGTACTCTAGTAAATGTCTTTGGTGTGAAGAAGAAACAGATACCGTAGCATACCTATGTAAAACTCACTGATCTTCTTCTAAAGAATAGAGGAAATAACCGATGAGACCAAAACCTACCATAACTGCTGTTATAGTGTAAACACCGACATCAAACCATGTACCATAGATTACGGACCATGAGATGTAGAAAGTGATGCCTAGTGCGGCAAGAAGTCCGTACAACATACTGAGACGCTCTCTACTAATAAGTTCTTCAGACATATCAGAAAAAAGAAAGAAGGGGGTTATTAAAAGGTTTTGCCAGCTCAAGATGAGTAATGAGACTCATTAAAGGGTTCTGGATTGAGTCCTTTTCTCTGTCTTATCTGGCCTACTATCTCGCCCTGTAAATTCGTGGGCACTCTTTCGAAACCGGCATGTTCTGTGGACCAAAGTGCTTTACCACCAGTAGCACTCCGTATGTCACCCGAAAATCCGAACATCTCGGATACAGGGGCCTTCGCTTCAAGCTTCGTATTGCCACCATCTTGATTCATGTCCAAGATCTCCCCACGTCTTTGCTGGATCTCTACGGAAACATTGCCCATCTGCTCTGCAGGCACATCGATGAAGACTTTTTGTTTTGGCTCCAATAATACCCTACCTGCCTGACACATCGCTCCATAGATGGCATTTTTAACTGCAGGTATAACTTGTGCTGGTCCACGATGAATAGCATCCTCGTGTAACTTTGCATTGACCAAGCGAACCTTCACACCTTTACATGTTTCTCTAGCGAGAGGGCCTTCATCGATAGCTTCTTCAAATCCATCGACGATGAGTTCCATAGTTTCGTGCAAATACTGGATACCTTTTGTGGCATCGATCAGAACATTGTCCTCTTCAAATGTTACGATGTTCTTAGATTCATCTTTATCCATCCCCAACTCCTGAAGTTCCTTCGCAAGTTCGTTCTTGTTTTCGATCTTACCGTGAACACTTATATCGCCCTGCTCGATAGCATTCAGTATGTCTTTTTCTAAAGGTTCTACTTCGAAATAGAATCTATTATGTCTATTTGGTGACACTCCTTCAAAGGGACCGGCTCTGCTGTTCACACTTTCTCTGTACACGACAATCGGTTTTGAGGAGATTATTGGTACCCCTTGTTCTTCTTGAATCCTGTGCTCGGTGACCTCCAAATGAAGTTCTCCCATACCCGATATGAGATGCTCTCCTGTCTCAGCATCTATATGCACATTTATGCTTGGATCGGACTTGGCCAAAGACCTGAGAACCTCTATAAGTTTTGGAAGGTCTGCCGTATTCTTTGCTTCCACGGCTTTGGTGACCACTGGCTCTGAGTAATGCTTCATCTCTTCGAAAGGTACCATATTCTCAAGTGAACTGACCGTGGAACCCGCTATTGCGTCCCTTAAACCACCGATGGCAACTATGTTTCCAGCCTTGATCTCATCTACAGGTATCCTGTCTGCACCCACACTCAATGACACTTGTTGAACTCTATTCGGTTTTGGCTGCCTGTCTATGTAGAGCATCATCCCATTATTCACTTTGCCACTGAAAAGCCTGGCAACCGATATCTCTCCAGCATGGGGATCCATTATGATCTTTGTCACCATCATACCAGTAGGTCCTTTTTCATCACATTCTATCATTGACTTACCTACATCGGATCCTTCATCACCCCTCCATATATGAGGGATCCTGTATTTTTGAGCGGTGATTGGGTCAGGCATATGCCTTATGACCTGATTTAGCACGACCTCATGAAGAGGTGCTGCCTTTATGAGGTCACGTATATTGTCTTCATTGATATAATCGTATATATCTTTGAATGTGATACCTTTCTTCTGCATATATGGTACAGATATAGCCCAATTATAAAGGGCTGAACCAAACGCGACCGTGCCCTTTTCCACACTTAATTTCCAATCGTCTTTGAACTCCTTGGGCGCCATACTGTCGATGAGGTCACTAACGTTCTGGATTATCTTGTAGAGATGCTGTTGCATCTCTTCTGCAGTATATTTCAACTCGTTGATCAGCCTATCTACCTTGTTGATAAATAGTACTGGTTTGACCTTTTCTTTTAAAGCCTGTCTGATGACTGTTTCAGTTTGAGGCATCACTCCTTCGACACCACACACGACGATTATTACACCATCTACTGCTCTCATAGCCCGGGTAACGTCGCCACCAAAATCAACGTGACCAGGGGTATCAACCAAGTTGATCAAGTACTCGTCACCTTCAAAACCGTGCACCATCGACACGTTAGCTGCGTTGATGGTTATTCCTCTATCCTGTTCCTGTTCATCGAAATCCAGCATCAATTGTTTACCAGCTAGCTCTTCAGACATCATTCCTGCCCCAGCGATCAGGTTATCACTAAGGGTAGTTTTACCATGGTCAATGTGAGCCGCAGTACCTATGTTCCTAATGAAATTAGGTTTGTCCATCAATTTCTGAGCTTTCTTGATATTTTTTTCTTTTCTTCCCATGAATAAATCACCTTAGATCGTCATCTTGCGGATTGTGCCATCCGCTCCATTTCGTCCTTTCGGGCCACTGCGAAAGAATTTCTATCGCCTTTAGAGGCTTTTATCAGTTCTTCAGCTAAACATGCAGCTATTCCCTTGTTGCTTTTATAAGTGGCCTTTACTGCTGCTTTCGCGTTATTGCCCAGTGCAAGAGAAAGTCTCCTATAAGGAGATACATCAACCGACTTGGGGACAGATATACCTCCATATGTTATCTGGGTGGTTTCCTCTCTCGGCGCAGAGTTCTCTATAGCTTGAACGAGTATCTGAACCGGATTTTTTCCCGTCCGTTTATGTATATCATCGAAGGCGTCCTTCAAAACGTTGTAAGCCTTTGTCTTTTTTCCAGTATATTTCCTAGTTCTCATCAAAGAATTGATAAGTCGCTCGATCAGACTAACTTCCTCTTTACAAAAACGCTTGTTAGATTGAGAACCGCTGCTGTGAGGGACCAATTCTGGTTTTAAATTGATGTATCTTTTAAGACCTGGATCCCTTATCTCAACTTCGCTCATATCATATTTATCAAATAGAAGAGGCATCTCTAATACATCGAAAACTTCCTCTTCTTTATGACTATTATCTTCAACTTCTTCTGCCATGTGAAACACCTTTACCTAAGAGGCTTCTCTCTTCTACCTGCCACTAGTTCTTGAAGAGCAACCCTATTCACCTTAACAACTTTGAAGCGTACTCCAGGTATATCTCCATAAGCTCCGCCCTTCATACCTCCTATACCTTCTATCAAAACTTCGTCGTGCTCATCGATATAGTTTATTGCACCTTCACCAGGTGCAAAGGCAGTGACCTGCCTACCATTTTTTATGAGCTGGACTTTTACACACTTTCTTATGGCTGAGTTAGGCTGTTTTGCCTCTATACCGACCTTTTCGAGGACGATCCCTCTTCCCTGGGGTGCGCCCTCCAGGGGATCGGTTTTTTTCTTTAGACCCAGCTTTCTCTTTTTATAATTAAGGTCGCTCCATCTGAACTTCTGGCGATTTTTTCTGAGTTTCCTGGCACAATTAAGACCTTTGGCCACTGTTTCAACTCCATTAAACTTTAATCGCTATTGAAGAGAGGTCGACTATAAAGCTTTTGGTGTTGTTCACACCATTATCGGGTGTCGATCCTTCATTTCGTCCTCACTCTCGCCTAACTCTTCTAAAAGAACTGCAACGAGTCCATCCAAAAATATCATCGCCGCATCCTCGAAAATAGTCCCTAATGGAGCGAGGGTTGAATCTTTTTCACTGCGGGGAATCTTAAGATGCATCAATATATCGGCATAACCTGCTAGTGTAGATTCTGGTGAGCCCGTTAACACGATTATATCTGCTTCAGTACGTTCATAAACCACTTTAGCTGCTTGTATGGCCGTCTGGGTTTCTCCAGTTTTGGAAACAAACACCACGCAGTCGTTGTCCCTCACGGCGGGTGTTATAGTTTCACCAATAAAAAAAGAGCGCAGACCTAATTGCATCATCCTCATCGCAAACGTCCTTCCTACAAGACCTGAGCGACCGGCCCCATAAACAAAGACCTGGTCAGATTTTACAATTTTTTTAACTGTTTTTGCCATATCTTTACCGTTCGTTTCGGGCAACGAATTTTGGATAGACTTACAGATATGATCTACTGCCTCTCGAAACGTAGGGTTCATGTCTTTTTCTTCCTCCTAAGTTCTTTTGCCACTTCACGTGTATATATTCTTTCGAATATCACCTTCATATACATGGCATCGTGCTCTTTCAAGGGTGAAGTCGATATGATAATAACGTCTTCATCGATATTGATGAGGTTATCGACCAGTGGCTCAAAATGTAGGTCACCTCTTTTTATAGGTGTCATCCTGTAATTATCACGATACATCTCGACTCCGGAAAAATTGACATAATGATATCCAGGAACGAATCTTTTACATTCCTCGAACACCTCGGCGAATTCCTCAGGCTCTTCTAAGTCATATTCACCTCTCGCCAACATATGTGCGAAGTTTATCACTGGAACGGTTCCGGTCACCTTCTTACACACTTCCACGATGTCATCGAAACTTCCAAACACGTCGTTTCCCGCTTGAACCTCGATTCCGATCAATGGGGGTTCATCAAAAGTTTTGCTTTTCCAATCTCTGATCTCCCTAATATTCTCGATAACGTCGTCTATAGCATCTTCAGGTTTCTGGCCTTCTTCGAGTAGTCCCAAGTGAGTTAAAACGATCTCAGCGTTCATCTCATCGGCCATAACAGTACTGTATTTGTAAGCCAATTTCGATCTTTCTACGAGTTCACTTTCATTGTCAGTAAATTTCATGTAGTAAGGGGTGTGAAAAGATAAAAATACGTCAAGTTCATTTCCAACGACACCGAGCTTTTGCATCCTGTAGAATTCTCCAGCCACTCCACTGGTCAAGTAATTGATCATATCTCCAGCTCTCAACGTCTTGTCCATGTCTTCTATGTATATATCCTTATCATCCGGTGACCTGTTTACACCCACGATGAACTTATCTTCGACTTCTCTGGCCAATAGGTCTATCTCTTCTTCGTTAACCGGCTTACTCCTCAGATTGGTTCTAAGAAATTGGACTTCTAAGGCGGTTAAACCCAATTTATGAACATCCATTATTCCATCATAGAGAGTACGACCCTTACAGGACAGAGGAATACCGCTGGGCCCGAATCGGATCATATAATCCCTCCAGGAGAATGCAGCATCATTTTTGGCATCATAACTTAGGCCGCTATTTAAATTTAACCCTGATGCAATTTTATTCTTTTGTGATGTGTAAAACTATCTTGCGAGAACAACAGTTTTTTTATATCGCTGTGTGATGAACATCTATGACAGTAAAACTCCAAGTAGCATTGGATTTGATGAATCTTGAAAGGGCTATTCGGATAGCTAGGGAGGCTGTGAAGGGGGGAGCGGACTGGCTTGAGGCTGGCACTCCTCTTATCAAAGCCGAGGGGATGGAAGCCGTCAGACGATTGAAAAAAGAATTTCCAGATAAAATAATAGTTGCAGATATGAAGACCATGGATGTGGGAGGAGTAGAAGTAGAGATGGCTGCGAAGGCTGGAGCTGACATAATAGGAGTGCTAGGTGCGGCCGATGATGAGACTATAAAGGAGGGAGTCAAAGCGGCCCATAACTACGATGCCGAAGTGATCACGGACATGTTGAGGGTGGAAGAGCCTGCTAAACGCACTAGAGAGGTGTGTAAACTTGGTGCCAAATACGTCGGTGTGCATGTAGGCGTGGATTCACAGATGAGAGGGGAAGATCCGCTTAACATGCTCGAGAATGTGGTGAAAGCTAGTACCGTACCAGTTTCAGTTGCAGGAGGGATCACTTCGAACACTGTCTCTCAGCTCGTCGAAAAGGGTGCGGAGATAATCGTAGTCGGTGGAGCTATTATCAAGGCAAAAGATGTTACCAAAGCGACTGCGGATCTGAAAAAGGCAATAGAAGAGGGAGTTAATATCGAATCGGAGGTATCTAGGAAATACACCACCGATGAAATTAAAGATGCTTTTGAAAAAGTATCTACTGCAAACATATCAGATGCCATGCATAGAGCACCGTGCATGCAGGGGATAAAGCAGCTAACAGCTAAAGGGATGAAGGTAGTGGGACCTGCCTTTACGGTTCGCACAGTGGATGGAGATTGGGCTAAACCAGTGGAAGCTATCGAAAAGGCTTCAGAAGAGGAGGTCATAGTCGTAGATGCAGGAGGAGGTACAACAGCAGTTTGGGGTGAACTCGCTTCGCACTCGTGTAAGATGAAAGGTGTCCTTGGTATCGTGATAGACGGGGCGGTTCGGGACGTGGATGGGATCGATGAAATAGGTTTTCCCGTATTTGCAAGGCATAAAGCATCCAACGCCGGTGACCCAAAAGGGTACGGAGGTTTAGGATCAAAAATTAAATGTGGTAACGTTGAAGTCAGCCCTGGAGATTGGATAATCGGAGATACGAACGGTGTGATGGTTGTTCCTAAAGAAGAGGCCCTTATGATAGCAAATCGTTCGATGGATGTGATGGAGAAAGAGAACAGGATAAGAGAGGAGATCAAAGAAGGGCGGACCCTTTCAGTAGTTATGGAACTGGAAAAATGGGAAAAGGTCGAATGAGATTTTTCAGAATTTTTCTAAATTTAACCTTTTTAGGTCCATGAAATTCGCCCATCTAAAAACGTTCCTGGCTTGTTCAGGCGAGAGAGATGAGCTATCGGTATACACATATTCTGCGTTCGATTGTTCAGCTGCCTTCATAAAATTGTCTTCGTCAAGTTGATCAACTGCCCATCCTGGTACTATGTGTCCCACAGATAAAGGGTGATACCTCACAAGATCGGTGAATTTAGGAGCATAGTGGCCTCCACCAACACAAAAAACTACTGGTTCTTCATAATTTACCCGGGATCGGACCTCCATCACAGTGCGGGCTATAGCTTCACCTGCAATGGGGTCATTCCAGCACCTTTCTTCACTACCTATTTCGATGTAGTAAGTAGGGCTCTTTAGATGAGGACCGTGATGAGTGGCTTCAAAGGATACTTCGTATTCATCGGTCAGCTCGTGTCTTTGGGCCATCTCTCTCAACAAACGAAGAGCCGCTGTCATTTCGTGTGGGATGGGTAAAACCAATCTATTATCTAACCCACCAAACTTTGCTTTTCCAAAATTCCCTACTGGATGTACAGTCAATGAATGAACTCCTGCTTCGGAGGCATGTTTTGATATGTAAACTACATGGTCTATTTCTACATCGAACGAATTCTCGATCTCAATGTCTACGTCATCCACGTAGATGTGATGACGATTGACCGAAGCGATAATATCCTCATTCCGGCGGTAAACTGGGTTACCTTTCCACTCAGATATCTTGTCCCAATCCCAAAGTTCGAGTAGATTTTTTAATATGTTACAACTTGCTGGATCAGTGGTAGAAGATACTATAAGTCTCATGGGTTCTTCCAATCTAACAGGATCCTAATAATATTTGGCAATCTACCGAGCTTTTTTGATGATCTAGCCTTCCTTACACAATAATTTAATAAATGCTAAGGGGATTCACTATTCGATGAACAGAGATATCATCGACGAAGTATATCGATCTTCACCCAGAACTATGAAAGAGCTCGAGGGGATTCCTGTGTACAGTATGCTGATAGTCATCGGGGGATATCTTGCTATAGGACTGGGATTTTTTCACTTTTTGGTTTCATTACTCTCATTAGACAGTCTGATGATTTTTTTTCATTTGATGGTCAACCTGACTATGGGATTTGGTCTTTTAGTGGCCAACCTTAGAATTTCAACAGATACAACAAGGTGGTCCATATTGGCGGTGGTTTTGTCACTGGTCCTCATCGCATTGGGAGGTATAGTCGGTGCCATCGCAGGCCTTGTGAGCCTTTCTGGAGCAGTGATGGGCTTTTTTGGTATAGATATCTGAAAAAGCGATAATATAATAATGTACTAGCTCTATCTTATGTTGGTGAAAGCTTGAAAGAAGCGATGGATAATATAACAGACCTCATGGCCATTTCAGCAAAATCAGCTCCTAAAGTAGAAGGTATATCCAATCTTGAAATCGCTATATTAGATGATGCTGAAAAGGAGATATTGGCAGAAGAGATGTTCCAGCTAGCTGATGAGTTCAATGATGAGTCATATTCATCCCTGGGTATAAATATAGAAAGTGCTGAGCGCATAATGTTGATCGGTTTAGAAGACCCTAGTTCCATCGGCCTTGACTGTAAGGCATGTGGTTTCAAAGATTGTGCCGAATTTGATGAAAAATCTCAAAAAGGCATTTTTGAAGGGCCAAATTGTATATTCAAAGTACTTGATCTAGGTATAGCATTAGGCAGTGCATTAAAGACTGCCATGATGCACAATGTAAGGGCTGACGTTATTATAAAAGGAGGATTGGCTGCAAAGGACATAGGTCTTTCTTCATCTACAGTGTGCCTAGCTATACCGGTAACTCTCGATGAAACTAAGGGATATCACTGATGTTGCCAAGGAAGGTCCCATCCAGTAGGTAGATCTTCTCTTTTTTAACAAAAACATGTCTAAAAAAGGGGCTGAGATGCCCGTCAGTATTGATACTTGTCCCACCCAAAAGGGTATTGAAATTAGGCACGATTACTGCTTCCCCTGTCCCCATTTCACTCTCAAACTTCACCCTCACCCAGCAATGTTCTTTACGAGTGGTTCCGAGGGAATCCGTAAGCGTAATAGCTGGATGATCATGCCCCATCACTATCATATCACTTTGGAGTACTTCATCTGAGGGAAGTGCGTGGCCGTGGATGTATCCTACACCGCCTATGACAGTTCCTTTGGAGGGGTGTATTATAACATCCGATGGAAGATATTTTTCTATGCCTCCATCATGATTTCCGGGCACCAGATGAATTTCGTCAACGAGCTTCAACCACTTTTCTATCGCTTTAGGTATCTCTTCATATTCCTGCCAGCTGCTTTGAGGAATGTTGTGTTTTAAATCTCCGATTATCATCAAAATTTCTACTTCTTGCAGTTCTAAGATCTTTGAAACTCTCTTTACCATATCGGGAGTATTAGATGGGATCCGAACCCCTTTTTTATACAGATCTCTCTCATAACCTATGTGGAGGTCTGCTAAGGCTAAAGTATTTCCAGCCTTCAAAGCTCTGCGATTCCACAGGGGTTGAGGTAGAGTCATGTTATGATTTAAAGATGTGATAAGTATTTCTTTATTTCCCAATTACTTACTTGTTGTCTGTATTCTTCCCACTCCTTCCTTTTTACGTGCAAGAAATGGTGATGTGTATGTTCACCTAATACATCCTTCAGGAAGTGACTATTTTCAAATTCAGATAAAGCGTTGCCAAGATTGGAAGGCAAAGATTTTATATTTTTTGATCGTCGTTCTTCTGGTGTCATGGAGAAAAGGTCGTCGTTGACAGGCGAGGGGGGTGAAAGGCTTTTTTCTATACCATCGAGACCGGAGGCTAAAAGAGCTGAAAACTGAAGGTAGGGATTGCCTGCAGGATCTGGATTCCTGACTTCCACCCTGGTACTTTTTCCTCTTCCATCAGGTATACGCGCTAGAGCACTGCGATTAAGATGAGACCAAGAGATATAAACCGGAGCTTCATATCCTGGAACCAGTCTTTTGTAAGAATTCACCCACGAAGCTAGTATGGAACTGGTTTCCCGGGCGTGATCCAATATCCCTGCTACAAAACTACGGGCGAGATCACTGAGTCCTTCCGGATCACTTGGATCATAAAAGACATTTCTACCATCCTCATCGAAGAGACTCTGGTGTATATGCATTCCAGTTCCATTGACTCCTGAGATGGGTTTAGGCATAAAGGTCGCATGCAGCCCGTTCAGCTTTGCTATGGTTTTTATCCCATATTTCAAAGTGAGTATCTGGTCAGCTATATCCATCGCATCTCCATATCTCAGGTCTATTTCGTGTTGACCAGAGGCGACTTCATGATGCGAAGCCTCCACTGAAAAACCCATCTTTTCGAAATAGAGTGTGCATTCTTTCCTGACCCTTTCCGCAACATCCAAGGGCATCAGATCAAAATAGCCTCCACTATCCGGAGGAGATGTAGTAGGATGTCCTTCATCATCTAAATTAAATAAAAAAAACTCGAATTCAGGTCCCGTTTTAAAATGATAACCCATCTCTCTTGCCTTTTGCATAGTTTTATTCAAAATATAGCGAGGATCACCTTTGAAGCGGTTGCCACCGCTATCATAGATGTCACATATCATCCTTCCAGTCTTTATCTCGTCGTCTGTCCAAGGCATGATAAGAAAGGTGTTTAAGTCGGGATGTGCTCGTAGGTCCGACTCGTCTATGGTCGCGTAACCAAGGATAGAGGAGCCGTCAAAAACTATACCCTCTTCTATGGCCCTAGATAGATTACCAGCAGATATGGAAACCGTTTTGACCATACCTTCTATGTCCATAAATTGCAGCTCAACGAACTTAACGTTTTCCTTTTGAACTTTCTCGATTATCTCTTCTTTATTCATTTGCTTTTCTCCAAAATAGTAAGTTGGTTAATCCTATTTAACCGTAGTTATTACGACGAAAGACATAATACGGTCTTTAACATATGACAAAAAGAGGCATTAGTATGGAAAAATATCGATGTGATGTGTGTTCTTACCTTTACGATCCAGGAAGAGGGGATATCGTTGGAGGTATCAGCAAAGGAGTTTCTTTCGATGATCTGCCTGAAAAATGGAGATGTCCAGTCTGTGGAGTTGGAAAGGATGAATTTGCGATGGAGGTATGACTAGTATGGCTGTTAGAAAACTAACCGAGGAGATATATGAAGTAGGGGCTATAGATTGGGACCGGGAACTCTTCGACGAGCTTATCCCTCTGCCCGACGGAACGAGTTATAACGCTTACATAGTAAAAGGAAGCGAGAAAACGGTCCTCTTAGATACCGTTGATCCGACTAAAAAAGATGTGCTTTTTGATAATCTGGACTATCTAGGTATAGAAAAAATAGATTATCTTGTATCTCACCATGCGGAGCAGGATCACTCAGGAACGATACCAGAGGTCCTTGCACAGTTTCCAGAAACAAAGGTTATCACCAATCCCAAATGCAAAGGGATGCTACAAGACCATCTACACGTATCTGAAGAAAAATTCATTGAAGTAGAAGATGGTGAGCAGGTGTCACTAGGTAATAAAACTATGAAGTTCATATATACTCCATGGGTCCACTGGCCTGAAACCATGATAACTTTACTGGAAGAAGACCGTGTTTTATTCACATGCGACCTTTTTGGCTCGCACATGGCGGCAAGTAATCTGTTCGTTGAAGATAAGGGTAGGGATTATCTTTCCGCTAAGCGCTACTATGCTGAGATAATGATGCCTTTCCGCAACCTGATAAAGGGACACTTAAAAAAGATAGAAGAATACGATTTCGATATAATTGCAACTAGCCACGGGCCTATTTATGATGAGCCCGATTTCATAATTGATGCCTACAAAGGATGGGTATCAGATGAGGTGAAAGACGAAGTGATAATCCCATGGGTATCCATGCACGGAAGCACTGAACACATGGTAGACCATCTTGTCGATACTTTGATCGAAAAAGGGGTCAAAGTCACACCATTCAATCTTACAACGACCGATATCGGTGAACTTGCCATGGCTTTGGTGGATGCCGCTACCGTTGTGCTGGCAACTCCAACCGTGCTGACGGGACCGCATCCTAAGGCAGTTTACGGAGCTTATCTTATGAACGCACTAAGGCCGAAGACCAAGTTCGTATCCTTGATAGGTTCTTACGGATGGGGAGGTAGGATGCCTCAGATGATCCAGGATACTATAAAGAACGTGAATGCAGAATTCATCGAACCGGTGATAGTCAAGGGGCACCCATCGGAAGAAGACTTCAAGGCTATAGAAGAATTGGCTTATTCGATAGTGGAAAAACATGAGGGATCTAAAGAAATAATCTAAGTGATCCGATAAGTCACTATCCGACGGACTGCGAAATATTTAACAGGAAGATATTTCATACGACTCAAGGTGAAAAAAATGTTCGCAAAAGAGCCTATAGATTTAAAGAAGATCAGCAAAGAAAATTCGGACAAGGAGATACTGAGACTTGCGTTGTGTGCTGAATTGGATGCCATTAATTTCTATGAACAGATGGCCGAATATACAGATGACGAGCACATCAAAATGATACTTCTCGACGTTGCTAAAGAGGAGAAAGAACATGTGGGGGAGTTCCAGGAACTTCTATTGAGAAGAGATAAAGAGCAGGTCGAAGAGATGGAAGAGGGGAAAGAAGAGGTAAGAGAATTAGTTGGAGAATGAAACCAGCGTGCAAGTACCATCAAACCCTTTAACTCCTTTCTATTTTTTAAGAGGTGAAAGTATAAATCCTTCTGTCGATATGGATTTGTTATGAGTGATAAAGGCTCCGCAGCAGGAAGAGTCGCACTCGCGAACATAATATTGAATCTAAGTATTTCGGGAGTAAAATTAACGCTGGCCTTATTAATAGGAAGTCTAGCCCTACTTTCCGATTCGATACACACATTAACGGACGCGGTCAGTTCTGTGGCGGTATTCATGGGTCTGAAGGTATCGGCGAAGCCTCCAGATAGCCAACATCCATACGGACACGGGAAGGCTGAACAAGTCGCAGTTTTAGTGGTGGGAGTGATCTTGATTATGACTGCATTAACATTTATCTCCGAGGGGATCATGAGGATCGTTGACTCTCCTGCACCGTTAGACGTGGGTATGAGCATAATTGCTATTGTTTTGTTCACAGCTGGTGTCAAAGGGATCATGGGGGCATTGAGCGATAGGGTGGGAAAAAGCACAGGTTCAGATTCACTGCGTGTGGATGCCTGGCATCATTTTTCCGATTCTATAACGACTGTTGTGGTAGTCCTGGCTTTGTTCGGAAGTGGAAAGGGATTTGCTATCCTAGATCCCCTAGTAGCTCTTATTATAGCCGGACTGTTATTATACTTGGGATTGAAATATATAAAGAAGGCTGCGGACAACCTAATGGGAATGGCGCCTGATGATGAGCTGATCGAAGCCATCGAGTTGAAGGCTAAGCAATTCGAGGATATAGAAGAGGTCCACGGAATAAAAGTGCATGATTACGGTGAAAGAAAGGCTATTTCCCTCCATATGAAACCGAAAAAGGTTCCGGGTATCAAAGCTCATAAGATCGCTCATCAACTCAAGGATCTTCTCGAGAGAGAGTTTTCTTCAACCGTAGAAGTCCATACAGACCCTTGGACGCCATCAGAAAAACAGATAGAAAATATAGTCAAGAGTTTCATGAGTACGGATAAAAGAGTCAAAGATATACATCATATCAAAATAGCCGAGGGTGAAGAATCTTTTCGTTTATCCTTCCATCTAGTACTTCCAAAGCACGAGAGCGTGGAGCATGCTCATGAGCAAGCTACAAATTTAGAAAAAGACTTAAAAAAAGAGATCGAAGAAAAAATGGGTCTTGATATAGAAGTAATGGTTCACATGGAACCTTGTGAAGGTGACTGTGCACACTGTAGTCTTAATTAGGATGTTTTTGCAGAAGCGTAGGTCACAGGAAGGCCCCACAACATATCATCCCTGCTATTAAGAGTTTCAAATCCTCCATCGCGAAGGACTTCTATAAGATCGATAGGACGACAGTTAAGGACGTCTGGGAAAATCATCCTCAACATCTCGTAGATTCGTTTCGGCAAAGAAGGGGGTAGAGAATTTAAAGAGACCACAGCTAATTTTCCATCCTCTTTCAATACCCTAGCTACCTCTTCAAGAAGCATGCTTTGTTCCTTTTTTTCAAACAATTCTAGAGTAAATGAAAGAAAAACAGAATCGAATGAATCAGAAGCCAATGGTAATTTGAGGGCATCCCCTTGTATTAGATGTATCTTAAAAGAATGATGTTTTTCTCTACTTATATCGATCATCTGGCGAGACCGATCCAAGCCGATGATAAAAGATGGTCCTTTGATCCTATGCCCAGCTAATCGAAGAGCCAATCCAGGACCACAGCCTATATCTAAAAAGGTTTTAGAATCTCCGAGATCGAGAAATGACAGTGCGCCTTCGATCGCACCAGCCTCGATCTTACTAAAAAGTCTGTAGGCGTAGGCGAACTTATCATACATATCCGTCATTTCTACCATACTATATTCATCAAAGTAAAATAAGATAAATTTTGCCCGTAATAAACACTTTCAATGCAAAACTTATAATACCTGCTACTTTTTCGAAGATTCTGCCCCTTGATGGGATTTATATGATATGGTGGTAACATGGCGAAGACAAAATTATCGGATGATAGAGACCTGACGGAAGAACAACGCCTTTTCAGAGAGAGTATACTAGATTGGGCTGAAAGAAACATGCCCCTTGATAGGGTGATAAAGATGAACCGAGAAGGACACCCTTATCCTAAAGATTTGATCAAAGGATTGGCGGACCTCGGTGTGATCATGGGTACCGTACCCGAAGAAAGAGGTGGTATGGGCTTAACCTGGAAAGACCAAGCGGTTATAGCAGACGTAATAGGGTACATCGATCCGAGTATAGCTACCGCGGCTGGTTTCATGGCTGTCGAAACTGGGTGGGGTTTCACCATCGACAGATACGCTAATGAAGAGATCAGAGAAAAGTACGTAAAACCTGCTATCAGAGGCGATAAATTTATCGGCATAGCTACAACGGAACCTGGTGGAGGATCAGATGTGTCCAATTTTAAGTGCACTGCTGAAAAGGATGGGGATGAATGGATATTGAACGGTGAAAAAACATTCATAAGTGGAGTAGAAGAAGCTAAAGAGATAGGAGGGGGTTACTGGGTCAACGTGAGAACCGGTCCAAAATTACCTGAAGCACCCCATAAAAACATGACCGCATTTTTCGTACCGATAGATTCAGAGGGACTGACCCCTACGGAGCCATACGACGATGCAGGTAGGAATGCTATATCCACAGGTGGCTTTATCATGGAAGATGTGAGGGTCCCTGATGACTACATGCTGGGTGAGAAAGGAAAAGGTTTTTACCATACTATGGAAGGCTTCGATAATGCACGTATTCTGATCGGTGCTAGTTCGGTAGGTGTTACCCGTAGATTGCTCGAGGAAGCTGCTGATTATATTAAAGAAAGAGAGGTTTTTGGTAATCCACTGGCAAAATACGAGGCGATACAATTTGAATTCGTGGAAAGATACACGGAGATGGAGGCAAGCAGGCTTCTAGTAGAGAAAACAGCGGAGATGCAGGATGTTAGGTACGATGAAGAAGGTTGGCTAGAAAGGAGTGGTAAAGCACAAACTTACAAGCCCACCGAGATTGCAAAATGGATATCAATGATCAAATGTAAGGTACCTCATCTTGCCAAAGATACTGCTGATGATGCGATGCATTGGCTTGGTGCTGCTGGGTACAGTTCTGAATATATATTCGAAACTGCTTGGAAAGGAGTCATGTCTTACTGTGTTGGTGCCGAAGGTGGTGCCAATATTCAAAAGATCGTGATAGGTAGAGAAACTCTAGGACGAGACTACGTACCATACAAGTAAAAGGTGATCCTTTGCGTTTCGTCGTCTGTGTAAAACAGGTGCCTGATACAACGGAAGTAGAAGTTGATCCAGAGACAGGAACTATAATTAGAGAAGGGGTTCCTTCTGTGCTAAATGCTTTTGACGAGTTCGCTTTGAACCAGGCAGTTGACATCAAAGAGAAAATGGAAGAGAACATCGAAATAATCGCGATCAGCATGGGACCTCCTCAGGCAAAAGAAGCACTAAATAAATGCTTGGCAATAGGAGCCGATAAAGCTGTGCTCCTCACGGATAAAGTGTTCGCGGGTGCCGATACCTGGGCAACATCTCTTACCCTTGCAAGGGCCATCAAAAAACTCGGTAAAATTGACTTAGTTTTCGTTGGTCAAGAAGCTTCTGATGGTAACACAGCACAGGTAGGTCCCGAAGTAGCGGCCCATCTCGGTATTCCTCAACTAACTTTTGTGACCTCTATAGAGTCCATAGAAGATCAAAATATCATTTGCAAGAAAGAAACTGATGAGGGGTTCATAAAGATTGAATCACCACTTCCGTCATTGATCGCTTGTATGCCTACTCCAGGGTTCGTTCCTAAGATACCGAACATCAGAGAGATAATGAAGGCTAAACGGAAGCCTTACGAGGAATGGGACCACAAAAAACTTGGCGGGGACAGTTCTGAATATGGCCTTGAAGGGTCTGAAAGTGTTGTCATAAAAACATACTCACCTCCTCCCAAGGGTAAAGGTATAAAAGTAGAAGATCCCCCCGAAAAGGCAGTGAATAAATTGATGGAATATTTCGAAAAGGAAGGGATACTTTGATCATCATCGATGAAGAGAAGTGTATAGGCTGTGAAAAATGCGTCAAGGTGTGTCCAGTGGATGCGCTCTGGATGGAAGAAGGTATAGCCGAGCTGGACGAGGAAGTTTGTATCTCATGCAGTGCTTGTGTTACGGCTTGTCCTGTTGACGCGATCGATCCTCTCTTGATAGCAAAAAAAGCAGATTTTTCAGAGTACAGTGATGTGTGGGTATTTGCTGAACAACACAACGGAGAACTAAGGCCCTGCGGTATAGAATTACTCGGCAAGGGACGTGAAATTGCAGACCAGCTAGGTGAGGAACTCTGTGCTGTTCTTTTGGGGAAAGATGTTAGTGATCTTGCTGGCCAGTTGGGTGCCTACGGTGCAGATAAGGTGTACGTGATAGAAAACGATCTGTTGGATGAATACTCGACTGAAGGATATACCACCGCCCTTGTTACATCACTGTCAAAACACAAACCAAGTATATTCTTACTGGGAGCTACCCATCTGGGAAGGGACCTTGGTCCTTCAGTTGCAGGCAGATTGGGTCTTGGTCTGACCGCTGACTGTACTGGATTATCTATAACAGAAGTCGAAGGGGAAAAGGTTTTATTGCAAACTAGGCCGGCCTTCGGAGGAAATGTGATGGCTGATATAGTGTGCTTGAATACCCGTCCCCAGATGGCTACCGTAAGACCGCACGTTATGCAGCCGTTGAAACCTGATCACGAAAGAGAATATGAGGTGATCGAAGAGGGAGTCAAACTTGAGCACGACTCGATATCCACCCGGGTTATAGAGAAGATGGAACCCGAAGAATCTGGTGAGATACCTGTTGAAGAGGCTGATGTTATCGTCTGTGGAGGGCGTGGAGTAGGCGATGAAGAAGGTTTCAAGATGCTATCTGATCTAGCAGGGATATTGGGTGGAACTGTTGGATGCAGCAGACCGATCGTTGAGGACGATATAATGCCCAAGTCAAAACAGGTAGGACAAAGTGGAAAAACAGTATCCCCCAAATTGTACATCGTTTGCGGTGTCTCAGGAGCTATCCAGCATTTGGTAGGAATACGTGGATCCGATTACATAATCGCTATCAATAAAGATCCGGATGCACCGATCTTCGAAATGGCTGACTTTGGTATAGTCGGAGACCTGAATAAAATTTTGCCTTTCCTCACAGAACGGTTGAAAAAGAAAATGGACAATTAAAACAGTGTAAAAGCGCCAGTTACCGTTAACCATATTATTATACCCGCCGCCAAAGTGAGGATCGCTGGGATACCTCTCTTATAGAAATCTCTTATGTCTGCCTTATAATATTCCAATGTTAATACTATACAGAGGTGTATTGGAGAAACCAGGTATCCAAAGAAAACAAAAAGGAAAAGTGTAGCCACCGTTAGCGTATTAACAACCGGTAATAAAGGAAAAAGGACCGAAAAGGTCAAACCCACTCCGGCTGGAAGATGTCCTATAAAGAATCCTATCATAAAAGCACCTATAACCGCCACTAAAAAAAGAGGTATATGAGCTTGCAATATGTTGATCAGAGGTAATAATGCCTCTGAGCGTTCTATTATTCCCTGAAACAACACGATTCCAAGACCCGCCAAAAACAGCTTGAGAGAGAGTCCTTTCTTAAGAAGAGTGGGAGTTTCTGCCAAGTTATACTTATCTTTGTTCTGAATAAGCAGTAAAATTACCCCTGCTACCAGAGCAAGAAAAAGGGGTATGTTCAATATTATGTTCAACCCTAATGCAAGTATTATAGGGGAAAAGTCATAAAGAAGGTTTAAAGGACTGACAGCGGCGTCCTCTCTTTCCTTAAACTTCTCTATCCTTCCAAGTCCGAATATAAACCCTGCAGCTAGATGGGTGAGAAATATGGGTATATTGAACAGGACTATGTAATACAGGTTTACACCCGATATTAGAGCAGCTATTATCAGACCTAATCCCAGGGGATAAATGGAAAACCATATGTGCCTGAACCACCAGTTGATAAAGGTTTTGTCTGCCGGATTTAACCCTAGTTCATCACCCTCTTCGTCTATCATGGGTGCAGATACCAGTGCACCCCCAGGCATTGGCATAAGACCAAAAATCGCGGGTATAGAAGCTATGACCAATCTTCTGTCGGGAACCAGATTTCGAAGTTCTTCTATTACCCTCTCAACTTGACCGGAATCACGATAGATATATCCCAAAAATCCGATCAACATTATGACCGTCACGAGGTTGATCGTATTATATTCGATAACTATCTCCCCTATCCATACAAAGGCTGAAAAAGAAGGGTTCGCTATGAAAAGTAATACCAATGCAGCCGTGATTAGTGCAGCCCCGAAATCAAATTTGCGAGAGATTAAAATACCCAAAACTAAGAAAGCCGCTCCGATCCCAATCAATTCGTACATCGCAATGTATGTCAAGAGAGTTTGCATAAAATAATTTTCCAAACGATCCCAATTTCAATAGTAAATTATTCCAGTTGATCCTTTACAACTTTGAAGGCACATACATCACCGCACATCGAGCATGCCTCTTCTTCGTCGGGATTCTTTTCTTTTCTCATCTTCCTGGCTTTATCCGGGTCAACCACATATTTAAACATTCGATCCCAATCCAGATGTTTTCGACCAAGGGATACCTCCCTATCGACATCGGTGTCGATGCCCCGGGCGATATCAGCAGCATGTGCTGCTATTTTCGAAGCGATCGTGCCCTCTCTCACATCGTCTATATCCGGTAGACCTATGTGCTCTGCGGGGGTCACATAACATAGGAAATCCGCACCATAGTAAGCGGCCAACGCACCTCCGATGGCACCAACAAGATGATCATATCCTGGAGCAATATCTGTAACCAGAGGACCTAACACATAAAAGGGAGCACCATCACAAAGCTTCTTTTGTATCTTAACGTTTGCATGTATCTGGTCTAAAGGAACATGGCCAGGACCTTCGACCATGGCTTGGACACCTTCGTTCCTTGCTCTTTTCACCAGTTCACCAAGTGTTATGAGCTCCTGTATCTGAGGACGGTCAGTAGCATCAGCTATAGATCCTGGTCTAAATCCATCACCCAGACTAAGGACTATCTCGTATTCTCTTGCCACTTCGAGTAAATAATCGAACTCATCGTAAAGTGGATTCTCTCTTTCATGATTCAGGATCCAGGCTGTGAGAAAAGAGCCTCCTCTGCTGACCACCTGAGTCAATCTACCACTTTCCTTCAAACGCTCGACGGCCTGACGAGTGATGCCACAGTGTACGGTAACGAAATCAACTCCATCCTTTGCGTGTTTTTCTATGGATTCAAACATCTCATCCGATGTCATGTCCACGACTGCACTCTCCCTAGCCCTTTTCAAACCACATTGATAAATGGGGACTGTTCCTACAGGAAGACTAGTGTGCTTCAGTATTTCTTTTCTTATTAGATCTATGTCTCCCCCTGTACTCAAATCCATCACAGTATCAGCCCCGTACTTTTCAGCCACTTTGAGTTTATCCAACTCTTCCTCTAGGTTATGACGGTCCTTTGAAGTGCCAATATTTACATTTATTTTAACTTTCAATCCTTCTCCTATGGCTATGGAAGAGGGGTTATGTACGGGATTTGAAGGGATCACAGCACGACCGTTTGCTACGAGTTTAGCCAGTTCTTTAGGGGAGACTGGTTCATTTTTTGCGCTTTTTACAACAGGATTTGGTATACCCTTCAGGCAATCTTCCATCAACGTCATCGAAGTATCAATGATATGAGGTTGGATAAAACTCTTTGCACCACCTTGATGTTCAACGTAAAAGACTAAATATGCTTCCCTTATATGTTTTTATCATATCAGAGAATTAGAGGTGCTCCATTGAGTGAAGAAAATACTATACTTTGTCCGGTATGCGATGCAGAGATACCTGATGACTCAGGTAAATGCCCTGTTTGTGGAGTTGATTTATCCCTGTTCGATCTGGAAAAAGATATAGATGGTGTTGAAGCAGAAGAATCATTGGACAATATGTTGAACCTCCTTAAAGATGACCTCGAGGAAGAGGATCTGATAGAAAAAATCAAAATGATCGGAAACGGAAACAATTTTGTCGGGGCAGAATCTGAAAAGGAAGTATCTATTGATGAAAAAGAAGTGGAGGAAGTACTGGTCTTCGAATGTCCGATATGCGGGGCGGATGTGGCCGAGGATGCTACAATATGTCCTGGGTGTGGAGCTGAGTTCGAAGAGGAAGAAATCGACGATGAAGAAGAGATGGAAAATGCTGTTAAAAGAGCCAAAGAGATACTAACAGAGGTTAGACAGGTCAAACTCGGTATAAAACCGATGAAAGATAATCTAAGAAAGGTGGTAAAGGCAAAAAACGATGGTAGATATAAAGAATGTATGGGATCCTTAGAGGTGATGGAGGATCAGTTTGAAAGGATAATCGACCTTTCAGATATGATCGACGTTGGTAAAGAGAAGGTCAAAGAACTAAAAGAAAGAGGTCACGAATTTAAACCCTACATCACAGAATTAAGGAAAGCAAAAAATCTCGTTGATAAAGGTCAATATGAAAAAGCTGCAACAAAGCTGGATGAAACCGTTGATGACATCATTGAATACCTAGAAAAGGACGTTGAAGAAGAGGAGAAAAAAAAAGGATTAAAAAATGAACTTGATGAAGGTTTAAAAAAGCTTAAGGAAGAGATGACAAAGGCCAAAAAGACTAGTATCAAAATTGAGCCTTTGAAAAGAAAGGCCAAAAAGGCTATCCAGGCTAGAAAAGAAAGTGATTATGAAAAAGGTATGAAAGGGTTAGAGGAGGCGATGGAAGCAACCAGATCACTCATGGAAACGAATGAAAATTTGGAAAAAGTGAAGAGTAAGATAAAAGAGATGAGAAAAAAGGGTATTGAGTACAAACCTTTTATGAAACAACTAAAAGAAGGTAAGAACAGAGCTGATGAGGGAGAATACAACAAAGCTGGAAAGACTTTCGAAAGATTGATTCAGGAAATAAATAGCGAAATTGAAAGATTTGAATCTGAAATCTCGGAATTAGAAAAGAAGGCTGAGAAAAAGGTAAAGGAATTAGAACAGTCAGTAAACCAGTTAGAAGAAGGATATATCGCCTACTCTCACATCCTAGGGTTGTTTGATGATTGTAAAAAGCTATATGAGGAAAACAAATTCCAAGATAGTATAGATACTTCAAATGAAGCACAGGATAAAATCAAAAAAGTGATACGTGTGAGTATATTGAGTGAAGAAAGTGCTTCAAGGATAGATGAACTTTCAAAAGGTGGAGAAGATATCAATCGATATGAAAGTGTTTTGGAGGAGGCTAAAAAAGAGGCTGAACAAGGAAAAATTGATTCGGCCATAGATAAATTAGAACAGAATATCGAAGACCTCGAAACGGAACTTGAAGAACT
This sequence comes from Thermoplasmata archaeon, assembly GCA_003552585.1. Lineage (GTDB taxonomy): Archaea > Thermoplasmatota > Thermoplasmata > Halarchaeoplasmatales > Halarchaeoplasmataceae > PUNK01. The sequence continues at coordinate 49,559 of PUNK01000013.1, forward strand.
TGAAAGAAAGGTCACTGTAGAGGATATCGAAAGAACTGTGAAAGAGCTTAGAAATCTGCTTATAACTGCTAGAAAGAATGGTGTCAAAGTAAAAGGTGGCAAAAGGATTATCGAAGAGGCTGTCAAATCTACAGCCAAAAAGGATCTAGAACATACGATGGAACTTTTGTTAGAGGGAAAAGATACCATAATCGACACTATAACTTATGAGATCGATGAAAGAGTTATGAATGCAGAGCTCGCACTTGAAGAAGAGACTACAACTAGTGAGGATAAAATCGAATCTTTAATGGAGAAAATTAAAGAGACCTTGGAAAATGGTGAGTATATAGAGGGATTAAAAATTTCTTCCGAATTGAATGATCTGCTAAAAGAGAAAAAGGAAGAAGATACGAGAGATAAAATGGTCAAGTCCGAAGAGGTACCAGAAGAAGAGTTATTGGAGATCCCTGAGGAGGATTTCGCTGAAAAAGATAAAGATATTGAAACAATTGAAGAGGTACCAGAAGAAGAGTTATTGGAGATCCCTGAGGAGGAAGAAGAGATAGATTTGAGCAAGTGGAAAATGATGGTAGAAACCGGCGAGAAAATTGGATTCGAAACTTCAACCGCAAAAGAACTCATCTCTAAAGCTGAAAAGTCGGTAGATATGGGGGAATTTGAAAAAGCATTAAAAGATGCTGAAGACGCAAAGACAAAGCTCATCGAGCAAGTCCCGGAGCGTTTGAAACCTTTCCTAAAAGATGCACAGGCTGAACTCAGAAAAGCGAAGATATCTGGCGAAGATATCTCAGATGCTATTAATTTACTCAAAGAAGCGAGTTATGCTAGAGAAGACGGAGAGCTTGAAGAATGTTTCAACCACATGATAGAATACAGGAAAATGATGAATGATATCGATTAAAAAAGATAAAGGATATGAACTCATAGTTTTCGATATGGATGGTGTTCTTGTAGATGTGAATAGTTCGTGGGAATGGGTACATGATCATTTTGGAGTCAATAATAAAAAATCTTTGAAAGAATATCTAGAAGGAAATATAGATGATCTAGAATTCATAAGAAGAGATGTAGCTCTTTGGAAAGGGATCAATCCTGATTTAACGAAAGAAGATATAATTGAGGTTGTCACAAAGGCCCCTCTTATGGACGGCTATAAGCAATGCATGATTGAGTTAGAGAAAAGAGGATTCAAGAAGGCTATAATTAGTGGCGGTTTAAAGCCATTGGCACTCGATATAGCTAAAAATCATTTCGACTGGATATACGCTAATGATGTTGAACAAAAAGATAATAGATTGACTGGAGAAGGCATTTTGGATGTTCCTTTGAATGATAAAGGATCGATAATGGACGAATTGATCAAACAATCACAAATTGATCCCAACAAGACTGTTTCAGTCGGGAACGGATTCATCGATATACCAATGTTTGAAAAGTCTGGCCTTAGTATAGCCTTTAACCCGGAAGACGATCGAGTAAAGGATGCTGCAGATATAGTAATAGATGAGTCAGATTTGACGCTGCTGTTAGATCACATCTAGTTTTTTTCGAAGGTTTTATCCACCTGTACAGCGATATAGTTTACATGAAGGTGAAGCAAGAGGATTTAGATGATCTCGGACTTGAAGAGATAGCACGGGGCATAGAAAACATGGAGATTAGAGGTGCAGCACTAATAGCCAGAGCGGCCTCCATAGCTATGGAAAAGTGGGTTAATGAATACCAGGGTGATGATATCGATGATTTTAAAGAGTGGATGGAAGAAGGTAAAAAAAGACTTATAAATACAAGACCGACCGCTGTTTCTTTAAGTAATGCGATCAGGTATGTATTGAACGTAGAATATGATGACCTGGAAAATACTAAAGAAACCATAAGAAGTCGCTGCATAATTTTCAATGAAAAATCCAAAACCGCTGCAAAAAAAATTGCAGAATATGGGGCAAATCGAATAGGTGAAGGAGAAACTATATTAACTCACTGCAACAGCACTTTAGCACTTGGAGCTATAAAATATGCATGGGACATTGGGAAAGATGTGAGTGTGATAGCTACAGAATCTAGACCAAAAAAACAGGGATACATAACTGCCAGACAACTTTTAGAATGGGAAATCCCTGTGACACTGATCGTGGATTCCGCCGTAAGACACACGATGAAAGAAGTAGACCAGGTTTTCGTTGGAGCCGATACCATCGCATCCAACGGGGCTTTGATCAATAAAATAGGGACATCTCAAGTAGCTCTGTGTGCTGATGAAGCAAGGGTACCGTTGATCGTTTGTGCAGAGAGCTATAAATTTTCCTCTGAAACCATCTTTGGTAAACTCGTAGAGCTTGAAGAAAGGGACAAGTCGGAAATAGTTGATCCTAAGGAATTCCCAGGATTAGTGATCCGTAATCCTGTTTTTGATGCCACGCCACCCGAGTACATCGATGTTATAGTAACTGAAGAGGGGATCATATCACCTTACGTAGCATATAAGATAATCAAGGAGATGATAAAATGAAATTGGACTACCTTTCACTGGGAGAAAAATTGGACACTGACGAATATGTAATATGCCGTTATAAAGTTGACAGTGATCTGCCTATAAAAACTGCTGGTTCGAGGATTGCTGAGGAAGAGTCAACGGGAACTTGGACTCATCCAACTACCCTTTCAGAAGAGATCTTCCGTTCATATGGGGCCAAAGTGGTTAAGGCCGAGGACAATATAGTGGATATCGGGTACCCTATCATCGATTTTTCAGGTGATATCGGGGGAATCCCTCAGATCCTCTCGATTGTCGCAGGAAATCTCTTCGGTCTTGACTCTCTAAAAGGCGTAAGACTTGAATCACTCCACCTCCCAAATGAAATAGTCAAAAGATACCCTGGACCCCAATTTGGTATAGACGGATTGAGAAATATATTAGATAGACCTAAAAAGCCCTTAGTGGGCACCATCGTGAAACCGAAAATAGGTCTTCCCCCTAAAGAATTCGCTGATTACGTTTACCAAGCTGGGAGCGGTGGATTAACCAATTCAAAGGATGACGAAACATTGGTGGATCAAGATTTTTGTCCTCTCGCTGATAGAGTCAACGCAGTAAGTGAAAAACTGGACTTGCTTGAAGAGGAGGGACACAAGATGATACATGCACACAATATCAGCACTTCCACTCATAGGATACTAGAAGCGGCTGATCTAGCTTTAGAAAATGGGGCTAGACAACTGATGGTCGATGTTATAACTGTTGGTTTCTCAGGTCTTCAGGCCCTGGCAGAAGATCCATCAATAAATGTACCCATACACGTGCACAGGACCATGCATGCAGCTTTCACCAGAGATCCAAATCATGGTATCGCCATGTCAGTTATAGCAGGGTTGTGCAGGATTGCAGGGGGAGATGCCCTGCACGTCGGCTCTTATGGGGCTGGAAAAATGAATGCAGACATATCGCAAGAATTGAGTTCTAAAAAAGTATTGGTCAATGAAATGTATGTTTTGAAAAAAGTCATGCCAGTTTCAAGTGGAGGTTTGCATCCTGGCGTTATAGGGTCTTTGATGGAAAAAAGTGGTGATGATGTTCAGATCCAAGCTGGTGGTGGGGTATCGGGACATCCAGACGGTATAAAATCTGGAGCAATGGCGCTCAGCCAAGCGGTGGAGGCGGCCTTTAAAGGGATACCTGTAGAGAAATATGCTGAGCAGCATGAAGAACTTCAAAAAGCACTTGATAAGTGGTTGTGATATCATGGTGGAACTAATAGCAAAGAAGATAGACCTAGAAGCCGGAGAAAATACCGTCATTTTGAACAAAAGAGAAGCTGAAAGTTTGGGTCTTAGGAGTCAAAGCAGAGTTAAAGTCATAAAAGATAACGAATCAGCCGTTGCCATAGTAGAAACATCTCTCACTCTTGTAGAAGAAGATGAGATTGGAGTGCTTCATAGGGTCTCTGGAAGAATTAATGCAAATACTGGGGACGTTTTGAAAGTGGTTCCTACTAAAAGACCGGAATCGATCGACCATATCCGAGAAAAATTGGAGGGGAAGGAGCTTAGTGAACATGCGATAAAGGAGATAATCAGTGATATAACCGAGAGACGTCTTTCAGATATCGAGCTCTCCGCTTACGTATCCGGAGTATATGCCAACGGAATGAATCTAAGAGAGACGAAAGATCTCACTCTGGCCATGATAGAAACCGGTGAAACTATAGAATTCGATAAACATCCGATTTTTGATCATCACAGCATCGGAGGCGTACCTGGAAACAAGATCACCTTGCTGATAGTACCTATAGTTGCAGCGGCTGGTTTGATGATCCCGAAAACGAGTTCTCGAGCGATATCGAGTGCCGGAGGAACAGCAGATATTTTTGAGGTTTTGGCTGACGTTACCCTCTCTCTCAACGAAATAAAGAAAATAACCGAAGAGATAGGTGGCACCATCGCGTGGGGAGGAGGAGTTAATTTGGCACCGAGTGATGATCTGATCATCCGTGCAGAATATCCACTTAGGATCGATCCATATTCACAGGTTTTGGCCTCTGTACTCTCAAAGAAAAAGGCCACAGGAGCGGAATACCTTGTTATGGACATTCCTGTTGGACCAGATACAAAGGTTAAAGATCTAGATAAAGGTAGAAGATATGCCCGGGATTTCGTAACTCTTGGTGAAGAAATAGGCATAAATGTGAGATGTGCATTGAGTTACGGCGGACAGCCGATAGGTAGAACGGTGGGGCCGGCTATTGAGGCGAAGGAAGCACTTCAGGCTTTGGAAGGAAAAGAGGTTCCTACTAGTTTGATTGAGAAATCCCTTGAGATTGCCGGGATGATACTTGAATTCGGGGGTATAGGAGAAAAGAATGGAAAAGATAAAGCCAGATCGATACTAGAATCAGGAAAGGCCCTTGATAAGATGAAGGAGATCATAGAAAATCAGCGTGGAGATCCGGACATCACATCGGATACAGTACCCGTAGGCGGACACACTGCCCATATTTATGCTAAAGAAGAAGGTTACGTGGGTACGGTAAATAATCATACCATAATAGAAATAGTTAGGTGTGCAGGTGGACCATATCATAAAGGTGCAGGTATATATCTTAAGAAGAAAAGGGGAGACAAGGTAGAAAAGGGTGAGATACTGATGACGATATATTCTGAAAATACCGGTAAGTTAGAAGAAGCAGTAAAACTAGCAAAACATTCAGCACCGATGTCTATAGAAGGGATGATATTGGAAAAGCATCCTAACTATAAAATTGTTTAAATTCAAATATAGTGCCGTATCTCAACAGCTGCTCCTTTATCAGCAAATTCCATCTCGATACCAGGCATCACAGCCTTTCCTACACCTCTCAATTCATCTCCATGAATTATAATACATTCATCCTCTGGACTGATACCATTATCAGCCTTACGAACACCTGCTGCAAAAACAGTTCCTTTAGGTCTAAAATCGTCTATTTCCACAATATTCACACCATCCTCAAACAGGATAGAAGCTCCGTCTAAGGTAAGTGAGATGAGGCCTCTCTCTGGAACAAGCATTCCTCTCTGGGTTTTTCCGTCCAATATCTTATATCTAGGATATCTTCCCTTGATAGTCGATCCTTCAACTAGTTTTTTCCCTTTAGGTCCGAATTGGAACTCACAGAAACAGGAGAGGTTCTCTTTCAAAAACTTCTGTACATCTCCTCTAGAGCTCTGTGCATTTTCTTTAAGGGCTTGGGAAAGATTATCCAAAGCCTCTTTTGAAGTTGGATGGTTTCCCTCTGTAGTGTCAAGGAATTCAAATTGTTTTCGAATGAAGTCCATATCTGAAGGAAGGTGAGAGATGATAACAGAATAATTTCCTTTCTCCAATATACTCTGAAGTTGTTTTAAGATCATCCTCTCCTCCTCATAGTACCAACTATAGCTGACAGGTATATCATATTGCTTCGCAGGATAGAACAGTTCTAGTTCTCTTGGAACAGCACCTAATGGAGAAGTCAATATAACTTCGTGAATATCGGTCCAGTCACAGCATTTCATAGCTTTCCTAAACTGGCGATGGGATTTGGAATAAAAGTAAGGTTTAGATGCGGAACAAGGCAGCAATAAAAGTATCGACCTGTCAGGTGGTGAATATCTATCTCTGATCCTTTTACGGTATCTTGATATGTCGGGTCTGTTCAATGACTCCCTAGTACAAGTATAAAATTCACCTCCAGTCACGGGGATATAAGGATAAAACAGATCATTATTTTTGTCCGTTTTTCTTAATACCTCAACAAGCCATGGTTCAGTCTGTGCCCTTGTCTCAACTAGCTCACGGATTCGTCCTTTTTTTATACCAATTCTTAAAAGCTTTAATTCTTCGAACATCTTTTTACGATTTTCAGACGTATCTCCTGGAAATCCCCTCCAGTCTGAGATTTCAACACCTCTTGAAGAAAGAAAATCACAGTAAGACGAATCAAATAGATCTACTCCGAGATATGACAGTATAGACATGTTGTTTGGTAATGCAATACCAGGTGTGTATACTAATTTATCTGGAGATATTTTTTTCCGCAAATCAAGTATACGTCTGACAAGATCATCACTCCTACGAAGTAATGAAGGGGCATTTCCAACGATGTATAACTCGGCTTCGGGATCTGGATCCTGACCATATAACACTTGTATGGGAGAACCACCATCTTTTTGAAAAAGAACCTCATTTAATTCCTCAAGAGGATAAGAAAATGTAGGGGTGATATCTGAAGTATTTTTGTCGTTATCAAAAAAAGTGGTACTCATATCAATCGTCCCCCATCCATCATATGATAAAGTTGCTTCTCCTGGTGTTTCATAGTCAGGATGTTCGAGAAATAGTATGTTAGGGGTCTCTATGATCTGATCTTTAAAGGTCCAGATACTAGATTTTGCCATACCCCATCTACTGATAGTTTCTAACATCAACAACCCTATAATTACAAGGAATAAAAAGATGTCCTTCGTCAGCCGTAGAAAAATAAAAGGAAAAGGGGTTCTGGACTGGTGAGATTTTTTGTCTGACTTATTTCTTCATTATCTTCATCCAGCCACCGGATTCGTATATGGCCAGATCTCGCTCTTTGAGCTTATCTTTGAATTCATCCCAATCTATAGTTTCTAACCGAGGGTTGTTCCCCTTGGTAAATTGGATGCCGTCAGTGCCCTTTACCAATCCCGGTTTTAGTCCTTTTTCATCAGCGATCTTTTTTGCTTCCGATACGCTGATTTTTTCCATGCTCATACTCTTATCCTCCTTTAGGTGATTTTTATGAGGTCGGTTTCCCCGACCCCAGGACCATTAATAGCTTATTAATATAAATACCTTTCGCTAAATCCCAGATATTTACATGCATTTTGAGTGAAAAATAGGAAAATCGGGGGTCTCTTGTCAGACGATTTTTGAGCCTATTATGGGCTCAAAAATTTCTACAAAAGTGGAGGCATTAGCAGTTTAAACATATTCATCTGTTTTTTGCATTTTGCAGATACCATACATGACAAATCTGTTAATGTATTGAAACTACACCATGATTACTCGAATGGCTCTTCTTTTATGATCTGTTCTCACTATGACCCCCGAAAAGTCATCCTAAAACATCTATTATTCGTGTCTTTCAGCACTATTTTCGTCCTCAGAAACAGTAGTCCTCTTATTCCATAAAGGAACGATCTCTTTCATCCTATCTATACAATATCTGCATGCATCGAAAGCCTCTTTTCTTTTATTCGCACTCACTACGATACCCACTAGATTCTCCCCGACTTGAAATTCACCATATCGATGATGGATGATTATATCATTGACCTCAAAATTGTTGATCGCTTCATCCCTGACCCTTTCTAACTCCTGCAAAGTAATTCCTTCATACCTCTGTAATTCTATATTTTTTATACGTTCACCTTTATAATGTTCTCGCACTACTTCGTTGAATACAACCACAGCCCTATCAGAAGGAGTAATAATTTTCTGCTTTAGCTCTTCTAATTGAAATTCGTCTTCGCTCACGATTACTCTTCCATTCATCTCGATATCTCCAATAAGCTCCCTAAATTTTACCAACTCAATAAACTTATCTGTTATATGTTTACATTTATTCAATTTTCATATAGAAACTTTTTTATCACTGATTCGTCCAATCACGAGAAATGTCTTCCAGCTTCTTTCACATCAATTGGTCCATACTCCCACTCCTCAGCCCCTCCATATCCAGAGTTACATAGGTAAATCCAAGTGATTTGAGATTTTGCACAACTTTGGACGAATAACAAATAAGTCTTTCCAGGTCAGACTTCGGAACTTCTATACGGGCTATGGAGCCATGTATGCGCAGCCTGCATTCTTGGAATCCCATCTTCTTGAGGTATGTTTCGCCCTTCTCCACTTTCCTCAGATCTTCCTCCGTCAACTCTCCCCCATACGGAAATCTAGTGGCCAAGCAGGATTGCGAGGGATGATCCCAGGTAGGTAGACCGAGGTCTCTAGATAGCGAACGTACCATCTCTTTGCTCATCCTGCATTCCATCAGAGGTGAACGAATCCCTAGTTCTTCGATAGCTTTTTTTCCTGGTCTGTACGAGCCCATGTCGTCTAGATTAGTACCTTCGATCAAAATAGGTTTTCCGTCAAATTCACTTTCCAACAGCTTTAAAAAGGAAGTGAATATCTTTTTCTTACAGTGATAGCAGCGATCTTTTGGATTATCTCGGATCTTCTCGTTGATCACGTCTGGCATATCCAAGATCATATGTTCAACTCCTATGTCTTTAGCTATCTCTTTCGCCCGTTGTATTTCTTCCTCGAATGTAAGTTGTGAACGTGCCGTCAGTGCTATCACATTATTTACCCCGAGTACCTCTACGCTTACCTTAAGTAAAAATGAACTGTCGACACCTCCCGAGAAAGCCACGGCCACTTGTGATAGCTCTTTCAAATAGTTTCTTAACTTGCTGTACTCTTCTTCCATGTGCTTACACTCCATACCTCTCTTCAGCAGAGCGAATGGCTTCTCTGTAGACCTCTCTTAGTGCAACTCCCTTTCTTCTAGCGAGCTCTGCACAGTCGTCGTATTCGGGAGAAATAGTTATCGGTTCTCCGTTTTTCAAGCCAATCTTTACATCGACATCACCGTATTCTGTTTCCACCTTCACGATCTCTCGACCAAGACAAACTCTGCTTCCATCTAAAATACGAACTCCAAAGGTCGAAGTCTCCTTAAATATTAAATCTAGTAACGGTTCTGTGAGCTCCGGCCTACACAGAACTGTCAACTTCGTTGCCGGACGATTCTTTTTCATGTAAATAGGTGTTAGAGTAACATCAAGGGCGCCTGTTTGGAACAGTCTTTCTAATAAATATGAATAAACCTCCGGGTTCATATCATCGATGTTCGTTTCCAATATCGTAATTTCATGACTTTTTCCGTTTTTTATCTCTTTAAACAATACCACTCGAAGAAGATTCGGATGTTCTAATTCCTTATACCCTGCCCCGTAACCTACTGAAACAACATCCCCGTTTGGCATGCTACCGAAAGAGGAAGAAAGAGTCTTTACGAAGGCTGCACCGGTAGGAGTAACCAGTTCATTTTCCACGCCCATAGAGTAAACGGGGACATCTTTAAGGAGTTCCATGGTCGCCGGCGCAGGGACAGGTAAAGTTCCATGGTCGCACTCGACGAACCCAGTCCCGGTGTGTATCTTTGATGATAAAATCCTTTCGATCCCCATCCTTTCTATCAGTATTAAAGATCCTATCACATCTACAATCGTGTCCACCGCCCCTACCTCGTGAAAGTGCACTTGATCAATGGGGATATCGTGTACCTTTGCTTCCGCTTCAGCGAGGTTCGTAAATATCTCGGACGCTCTTTCTTTGGTCCACTGAGATAGATCACTTTCATCGACTAACTTAAGCAGATCTGGAAGAGTTCTCATCGGTTGATTTACTCCTTCATCCACTACGGTAAATTTGGTACCTGATATTCCGCCTCGTGTTACCTTCTTAACATCTATCGAGTAACCTTTTATCTTGATCTTGTTTAACTCCTCTTCCAGATATGATATATCTACTATGCCAGAATCCAGCAGTGCCCCGATTATCATATCTCCGCTTACGCCGGAGAAGCAGTGTAGGTAAAGTGTGCAATCACGACTCACTAGAGCATCCCTCCTTCTCTCCGCAGCTGCACCCCGTCTCTTCGATACCCCTTTCAGCTAGATATAAGATCTGAGCGGCCGCATATCCTGCACCGAACCCATTGTCTATGTTCACTACAGTTACCCCTGAAGCACAGCTGTTAAGCATTGTCAGCAGTGCTGATAGGCCCTGAAAACTGGCCCCATAGCCTACACTGGTGGGCACAGCGATCACCGGTGCACCTACAAGACCTCCGACAACACTGGCAAGGGCCCCTTCCATACCGGCGACCACCACTATCACTGTTGCACTGTCCATTTTATCTTTATTATCCAGCAACCTATGTACACCAGCCACACCTACGTCGTAAAGCCTCTCGACCCTGCAGCCCATCACCTGTGCGGTAACTGTTGCCTCCTCTGCTACAGGTATATCCGAGGTACCAGCGGTGATCACAAGTATTCTCCCTTGAGAACGAATATTTTGTTCTTCCATGGTATATACTACCCTAGCCTCCTTGTTGTACTTAACCTCGGGGAACCTCTCTTTCAGTGCGGTGTAAATATCTTCATCGGCTCTGGTAGCCAGCAATGTACTTTGTTTACCGAGTATGCTCTCAGCGATCTTTACTATCTGGTTCACTGTTTTCCCGGGACAGTATATCACCTCCGGAAAACCCTTTCGTTCACTTCGCTGATGATCTATGCGAGCGAATTCAAGATCTTCATATCCTGTGCTTGACAAAATATTTTGCTTAGCTTCCTGAATACTGATTTCGCCACTTTGAACTTGTTTTAGTATCTTTTCTATATGATCTTTTGTCATTTCTTTCACATCCCCAAATCACAAATAGATAGATAAGACTTTTTACCGATAATCGAATTCAGTCTTAGTTCTACTTTATCTCACTACCCTTCGATATCTCTCTATGAAGTGTGAGTGGATGCCCAGCGGACCGTAAAACCTTAGCTTTACCGCCTTCTACGAGGGCTACAGTCTTCCTGTCTGGAAGCGGTTCATCCACGGCATCGAAGGTATCCTTACCTACAAGTTTATCTTCTTCATTCATTACTACTTGTAGATCGTATTCCTGGAATTCCTTAAAGGATATCTGGGAGCGACCCTTGCTTGTCCCTTCTACCTGTTCTCCCGGCTCTGCTTCAGCTATTACAAGTGAGATCTTATCATCATCTTCTGCTGCAAGCACCATCGCCTCAGAGGTTATACCTCTTAACTTTGCAGGCTCTAGATTGGCCACGACTACAACATTTTTACCTTTTAACTCCTCTTTTGAGTAATCAGTCTTTAATCCTGCAACAAGGGTGCGTTCTTCTTCGCCCAGATCAACTCTCATGACATATAACCTATCAGCGTTAGGGTGTTCTTCGACTTCCTGTATTCTACCCGACCTAAGGTCTAATCTTTTTAACTTCTCCATAACTTGTTCCTCCTTGAACATCTCTTCTATATCTATATTTTTATAGAGTGGCTTGGGTTCTTTTAATTTCTGGCCTTCTGGTGGTGGCACCAGAGCTTCTTCCCAACTAACATCGTGAACACTCCCTTCCATACCGAGATAATCCCAAAGGGTATCCATAGAGAAAGGAAGATACGGAGAGCCAATGACAGAAATCGCTTTCAACATATGTAGAGCAACGTTTAGTGTGGTCTCACATCTTTCATTATCCTCTTTGTATTCACTCCAAGGCGCTCGTTCGTTGAAATACCTATTTCCCTCTCGAGATAGTTCTAAAAGTGCTCTCATTCCATCCTTAAAACGACATTTTTCGATAGAATCCCCTACCTTATTCACCCTGTCCTCCATTATCTCTTTTGCCTGTGTGTCCCTTTGGTCATATTCTCCTTTATACGTTACTTTTCCATAACGAGAATAGGTAAAGGAAAGCACCCTGTGGATAAAATTCCCCAGATTACCAACAAGTTCCGTGTTATTTTTTTCCTCAAAATCAGCCCAAGAAAAATTGGAGTCCCTTAATTCGGGCATTATGGAGGTGATGTAATATCTTATGGCATCGGTATCGAATTTTTCAAGTATATCTGGCAGTGATACAATCAAGCCACGACTCGTCGAGAATTGTCTTCCCTCGAAACGCATGTACTGATTTCCAGGGACATCATACGGTATGTTCAACTCCTCATCGTATCCCATCAACATGGCTGGCCAGATAATAGTGTGAAAGGGTATGTTGTCCTTTGCAAGAAAATAATAATGACGTGCCTCTGGATCCTTCCAAAACTCCTCCCAATCCCCTCCTGTTTCTTCGGCCCATTTGACTGAGGTAGAAAGATATCCGATAACTGCTTCAAACCAAACATAGATCCTCTTATCCTCATAACCTTCTACAGGTACAGGTATACCCCATTCCATATCACGTGATATCGGTCGATCCCGGAGTCCTTCTTGAAGCCAGGAACGGGTGAAATTCAAGACATGACTTTTCCAGTGATCCTTATCTTTTATGTAGCCCTCTAATTTTTCCTGGAATGCAGAGAGTTTTAGAAAGAAATGTTCACTTTCTTTCAAAGAAGGTTTGCCTCCGCAGAACATACATCTGGGCTGGATCAGATCATCTGGGTCAAGAAGTAATCCACACTCGTCACACTGGTCTCCTTTTATCTCTGAAGCATCACAACGGGGGCAATCTCCCGTCACGTATCTATCGGGAAGGTATCTGTCGCAACTTGGACAAAAAAAGGTTTCCATGGTATCTAGATACACGAAATCCTTTTGATAGAGGGTGCTGAAGATATTTTGAGAGACCTTTTTATGAGTTTCATTCATGGTGTAGGTAAATAATGTAAAATCTACTCCTAAATCCTCCAACGCTTTTGAATTTATCTTATGGTACTTCTCCGCTACTTCCCTTGGACTTACGCCTTCTTTTTCAGCCTGAACAGTGATAGGTGTACCATGCTGATCTGAACCCGAGACCATCAGTACCTCTCTACCCTTCATCAAGTTATATCTCCGAAAGATGTCGGGAGGAAGATAACATCCACCTACCTGTCCGATATGGATAGGACCATTGGCATAAGGCCAGGCTACACCGATCAGTACACGCTTCATGAGATACCACAAATATTTCTTCCAATATAAATGCAGTGATTGATTTTAGTTGGTCAGACAATATCCCTGACCACTGAAAAAAACAGAAATGCAGGCGACGGGATTCGAACCCGTGCAATGAGCTTGGAAGGCTCAGATCCTAACCAGACTAGATCACGCCTGCTTTGTGAACGATGATTTAGAGATAGATAGTTGTATTTTAGGTTTTTTGGTACCAATTTAGGCCTAGGCTTCCGATAGTTTTTTATGTGGAAGCGGTAATCAGGTCACAGGATGTGAAGTTAATGATCGGAGACTTCTTCAAAAAGAAAACCTCCAAAAGGAGTATAAAAGGAGATCGCTTCGGCTCTGAAGAGTATATAGACCTTGGGGAATTAATAGACGAGGTAGATATCAGGGAGGAAGCAGAAACACTCATCAAAGTAGCTGAGGTCCATAGATACGAGGATGTGCGTAATGTTACTGAAGAAGTCTATGAGGGGAACATACTCCTTGTGGACACAGAAAGCATTGCAGGTAACAAAGACGTTATGCGCAGGGTACACAGTGAACTGAAAGCAGTAGCTAACGATGTCAATGGAGATATTGCAGGAGTGAGCAATAATTTTATTGCGATAACACCCGCCGGTATAGGCATATCGAGAAGTAAGATCAAGCCTTACTGAGGTCTACAGCTCATCTTTCAGATATCACCCTAGCTATTTGGAATCTACCGTCCTCATGCATTAGAGCATAGAAATTTTTTGCATGATCAACTTGCCTCATTTTAACACATCGTATCCACAGCTGTATCTCAGTCTCGCTTACATTATGATACTTTAAGTATATTATTCCGTCTGACAAGAAATCTTCACCCATCATACCGTATTTACTATCACTTTCTATAGACTCTGTTATTAGAAAGGCCGTAACTCCCAATCTTTTAAGAAAGCCAAAGAACTGAAAAAGCTCTTTCCTGGGATTGTCAAATTCCATCAGAGAGTAAAGGGCCGACATAGAGTCTAACGCAACCATATCAAATCCTTCTTCAGCTCTTCTTTTGATGTATTTTTGTACTATTTTCATCCAATTTTTAGCTCTTCCTGCATCACTCTGTTCAAGACGAATTTTTGAAACATCTGCGATAAGGAATTTGTCTTCATCCCATTTTTCAATACCCAATCCATCTGCTGTATTCTCTAGACTCTCCTTTGATTCCTCCAAAGACAGATATAGAGCTTTTTTTTCTTTTTCTTTAACATTTTTAGAAAGAAGATTAAGTGTTATACTAGACTTGTAAGTTCCAGGACCGCCACAAATAAGAACAACATGTTCTTCCGGTATACCTCCTTTGAGTACTTCGTCGAATCCCTGTACATATGTCTTTATTTTCTCCTTTCGGGTCATCCAACACACATTATAAAACAGTGGTATAAGTTTATTGGAAGAAAATCTAAAACTATTCAAGAGTAAGACCTGTAGTACTTGCTTCGAGCATATAGGGAGTTCCGTCTCTTTCTTTGATTATCTCAGCAACTTTCCTGGGCTTATCAGTCAAAGCTATCATGATACCCCCTCCTCCAGCACCGGATAGTTTTGCACCGTAACAATGTGAAGAGACTGCATTCACTAATTCATCAAGTTTTGGATGACCGACACCCAAGATGGTGAGCAATCTATGGTTGTCGTTCATCAAAGAACCAACCGATTCTAGATCTCCCTCTTCTAATGCCTCACAACCCCTTTCCGCTAATTCTCCAATCTCACTTATTATATCTCTAGCAAAGCCACTTTTGTCATAGAACCGTCTTACTTTTCTAACCAATGGTCCCGTTGGAGCATGTATTCCTGTATCACCCACCACCAGTTTCATTTTTGGTATATCTTGGTGATGCACATGCCATCTTTTCTCATCCTTTTTTATTTTCCATAGATGGTTTGATCCCTTCTTTCGTGTCAACTTCACCGCGGAACCGTGTGTGGATGTGGACGTGTCTATAGGACTAGCACCGCCTTGCACACTGTGTTCAATTTCGAAAGCGGTCCGAGCAATTTTCTCATATGAAGGAGTTCCTTCTAAAGAATATAAACATCCTAGAGTAGACACAGTAAGAGCTGCTGAAGAACCCATCCCTGCACCGCTTGGGAGATAGCTTTTACTTTTTATCTCAAGTGGTTCTTTAATTCCTACCCTTTCGATGGCATCTACAATATAAGGCTGTTTTTCTGGGTCTATCTCTAGACCGTTGATCCTTGTGACTTCCACTCGCTTTTCGATATCCATATGGATCCTTCTATCCACTGCAACTGCAACAGCGGTTTCACCATAAACTACTGCGTGCTCGCCAAAAAGGATGACCTTTCCAGGAGCTGAACTCTTAGACATACTCATCAGGTAAAACAACGGATACTTATAGATTTATTCATCATAAATAGCTGAATTCTTTAGCCATCTCACGCAGTCTTTCTACTCTTTTCTCCACAGGGGGGTGGCTTGAGAACAAGCTCACGAAAAAACCTGCTTTAAATGGATTTATTATGAATAGAGAACTCGTCGTGGGGTTTCCTCTTTTAATAGGGTTACTTTTGTTCGCCTGGTGGATGGTTTCGAGTGCATCTGCTAATGCATTAGGATCCTTTGATATCCGAGCCCCCTCTTCGTCAGCGTGAAATTCCCTTTTACGTGATATGGCTAATTTGATTATTATAGCCCCTATCGGTGCTAGGATCATAGTAACGAGTAATATAGGATTCATCCTTCTCCGACTAAAGATCATCTGCCACCAGACCATCCGAGCCATGAAAGCTATAGCTCCTGCCAGTGTCGCAGCGATACTCATGACCAGCATGTCACGATTCTTTATATGCGCCAGTTCGTGAGCGATCACCCCTCTTAACTCATCATCATTCAGTCTTGAAAGAAGTCCCTCAGTAGCAGCTACTACCGCATTCTTATCGTTCCTTCCAGTTGCAAATGCGTTAGGATTATTCATTGGAACGACTGCAACCTTGGGCATGGGCATGTCTGACTGATAGGCAAGTTCTTTCACAATATTGTATAATCGTGGATACTCGTGTTCTTCGATTATTTTAGCCCGGTAGGTTCTCAAAATTAATTTGTCACTGTAGAAATAAACTATGAGGTTCATGATGCCAGCGATAGCCAAAAATAAAATAGAACCTGTTATCCAATCACCCATGAAGAAGCCGCCTATAATGTAACCTACTACTATAAAGAATACGAACATGAATACGAATAGACCTGCTGTCCTTGTTCTATAACCCATTATTTGTTTATTTACCCTGAGGGGGTTTAAATAGTTTTTGCGATACCATAGTATTATAAGTTGTTTCCTAAATTATCAATATATAAATAAACAAAAAGCCCAACACTTTTTTATACTTTTACACTTAATTCTCCTAAGGTGTTGACCCATCAGTGAGATCACGAAAACGATATCGGACACTGCATACAAAGCGTACGAAAGAAAACTCCTAAAAGAGATAAAGAGCCGAGGGGATCTACCGACGCACATAGCTGTGATCATGGATGGAAACAGAAGATTCGCCCGACAACTAGGACTGAACGAAGAAGAGGGACACATCAAGGGTAAAGATAAACTCGAAGAGATGTTGTACTGGTGTATAGATTTAGACATAAAAATACTCACAGTCTATGCTTTCTCTACGGAAAATATAGAACGAGATTCAAAACAGGTAGAAAAACTGATGGAACTTTTTGAGAAGAACTTTCGCAAAGCTGCTGAAGATCAGAGGGTACACAAACACAAGGTCCAAATAAAAGCTATAGGGGCACTGGATCGTTTACCAGAAAATGTGAGAGATGCCATCGGATATGTAGAAGAAAAGACCAAGGAGTATAACGATTATCATTTCAATATCGCTGTTGCCTATGGGGGAAGGGAAGAGCTCCTTCAAGCGATACAAAAGGTGGCGAAGGATGTTAAAGATGGAGAGTTGAACATAGAAGACATCGATGAGAAGACTGTCGCAGGTAGGCTCTATACTTCGGATTTGCCAGACCCTGATCTGATATTGAGAACCAGTGGGGAGGAAAGGATCTCTAATTTCCTTATCTGGCAGCTCGCATATTCTGAATTATACTTCACTGATGTTTATTGGCCTGGGTTCAGAAAGATCGATTTTTTAAGGGCGATCAGGTCCTATCAAAATAGACAGCGGAGATGGGGGAAATGAATACATATCAGGAGTTTTTTTGATGAAGGTGACTTATCGGCAGATGATAATGATATTTGTGCTGATCTCCATACTTTTCTTAACTATTAACATATTACAGCCCGGGTTGGGGCCTTGGGCTATCACGATCGTTTTGATCTCGATATTCGTAATATTCAAACTATATCAGTGGACGAAAAAAGAAGAATGATCCATTATTTGTTCGAGTGTTAAGAAATAGATTATTATAAGCTTTTAGCGGGCGTGAGGGGATTTGAACCCCCGACTTACAGCTTAGGAGGCTGTCGCCTTATCCAGACTAGGCCACACGCCCATTTAGTTGCCCTTTATTTTAAAAAGATGATGGGCCCGGCCGGATTTGAACCGACGACCATCTGGTTATGAGCCAGACGCTCCGCCAGACTAAGCTACGGGCCCTTGGTGAGGTTACATTATCTTGCAATCGTATTTAAGATTGATGGAAAGTGGGCCGAGGCGGATTTGAACCGCCGAACTTCGCCTTTCTGACCGTTTTGCCACGGTTGTAAGGGCGACGTCATGACCCCTAGACCACCGGCCCATGAAAGAGTGATTACGATCGAATAGGCAGGGTTGAGTTTGAAGGTATGTTACATATTTAATCCTTTTGACAGTGCTAAATGATGTACTTAACAAAAAATAATTATAGAGGCCCTTGATAGAGACTTAGGTGCTTTTAAAATGTTAGAAATACGGTTTCACGGAAGAGGCGGACAGGGTGCGGTGACTGCATCTGAGTTCCTGGCCCGGGCTGCCTTTGAAGAAGGGAATGATGTACAGTCCTTTCCAATGTATGGTGTTGAAAGAAGAGGTGCACCAGTAACCGCTTTCACAAGGATAGACAGCAAAGCGGTAAGGAACAAAGCACAAATACATGAGCCCGACGTGGTCATCGTCATGGATATGGCTTTATTGGACGCTGTTGACGTAACTGCTGGGCTCAAGCCAGATGGAAAGGTGATCTTAAATACGGGGAAGGCACCAGGAGAGATGGATCTTGGTGTCGATAACGCGATATATACAGTCGATGCGAGTAGCATAGCTGTTCAACATCGTTTGGGCTCGAAAGTAGCACCCATCGTCAACACTGCGATACTAGGAGCTGTTGTCAGGGCCACAGAGATGGTTAATATAGAAACACTTGTAGATGTGGTCAGAGAGAATGCGCCAGCAAAAAAAGAGGAGAATGCTAAAGCGACTAAACAAGCATATGAAGAGGTAAGAGGTGAAGACATTGAGTGAAGAAGAAGTCTTTAGAATAGTTAAAGATCCTAAGGATCACAGGGACCTTCCTAGAGCAGTTATAACCGATTGTCCTTCCCATCTGATGAACAAAACAGGAAGCTGGAGGACACTCAGACCTATTGTGGACTTAGATAAGTGTATAAAATGCGGTATCTGCTGGAAATTCTGTCCTGATGTTTCCATCGAGGTGAAAGAAGAAGGTGCAGTGGTTGATTATGACTTTTGTAAAGGATGCGGAATATGTGCCAAGGAGTGTCCTGTAGATGCCATTGAGATGAAAAAGGAGGCAGACTATGTCTGAAATGAAGATAGTTTCCGGAAACTTTGCTGCAGCTTACGGTGCCAAACTCTCTAGAGTGGAGGTAGTGGCCGCTTATCCGATCACACCACAGACCGAAGTTGTAGAGAAGATAGCTGAACTCGTTTCGGAAGGTGAGATGGATTCTGAATACATAAAGGTGGAGAGTGAACACTCGGCCATGGCCGCCTGCATAGCGGCATCAAACGCTGGTGCAAGAGCTTATACTGCCTCTTCAGCTCACGGACTTGCGCTGATGCATGAACTGCTCATATGGGCATCTGGCGCAAGGTTGCCAGTAGTAATGACCAACATCAACAGGGCTATGGGACCTCCATGGAGCGTTTGGGCCGACCATCACGATACCCTGGCTCAGAAAGGAACTGGACAGTTACAGTTCTTCTGCGAGAACAACCAGGAAGTACTTGACAGTGTGATCATGGCTTACAAGATATGTGAGGACGAAGAGATCATGCTACCAGCCATGGTCGTAGAAGACGCTTTCATCCTCAGCCACACAAAAGAACCCGTTGAGATCTATGACCAAGAACTGGTGGATGAATTCTTACCATCTTACGATCCTGATTACAAGTTAGATGTAGATCAACCTCTCGGATTCGGTTCTCTAGGCATGCCAGACTGGTATATGGATTTCAGATATAAGATAGCTGAAGCTATGGAAAAAGCACCAGAGAAGATCAAGAAAGTTAACAAAGAGTTCGAAGAGGTCTTCGGAAGGGACCCCGGTGGACTCATCGAGGAGTACAAGACCGACGGTGTCGACGTACTGATAGTCACCATGGGATCCATCTCTAGCACATCCAAGGATGTCATAGACGAACTCAGAGAAGAAGGCCACAACATAGGTCTTGCCAGGTTGAGAACATTCAGACCCTTCCCTGTAGAGGAGTTCAGAAAACTGACCAAGGGAGTTAACGTGGTGGGGGTTATGGACCGCAGTTACACCTTCGGTCACGGTGGAGACGCCGCTAGAGAGATCAAAGACGCCCTTTATGGCCACCGGGATGTGATCTTGAAAGATTATATAGTCGGCCTTGGAGGTAGAGATCTAACTCCTAAGATACTCAAGAACGTGATGTTGGATGCTATCTCACTACAAGATAAAGGATTGGATAAGGAGATCGAATGGGTCGATCTTAAGATCAACCAAGAAAGATGGAGGCGATAAACATGGCAAAAGTACCAGAAATCGAATTGATGAACAAGGGAACTACCGCATGTCCGGGCTGTGGAGCGGCACACGCCATGCGGTACATGCTTAAAGCATTGGGTAAGAAGACAATGATCAACATACCCGCCTGTTGTTGGGCTGTTATACCGGGGGTTTATCCGTCGCGTAATCTTGATATACCTTTACTTTACACGGCCTTTGAAACCACAGGTGCATCCTCATCAGGAGTTAGAGCCGCACTTAATGCAAAAGGTATAGACCCAGAAGAAATTACAGTAGTCGGTTTTGCCGGTGATGGCGGAACTGCTGATATCGGAATACAAGCACTTTCAGGGTGCTTGGAGAGAGGAACGGATACTATACAGATAATGTATGACAATGAGGCATACATGAACACAGGTATTCAGAGGAGCGGTGAAACACCCTACGGCGCATGGACCACTACTACTCCGGTGGGTAGTAAAAAAGCTTGGAAGAAAAATCCAAAGAAGAACATGATGGAGATAGTTAATGCCCATGGTTCACCTTATGCGGCAACTGTGAGTGTGGGTCATCCAGAACTGATGATCGAAAAGATCAAAAAGGCAAAAGAGTTCAGAGGACCAAAGTTCATACATATCTATGCACCTTGTCCAACAGGATGGAGGTCGGATCCGTCGAACACGATAGAGCTGTGCCGTTTAGCAGTCGACAGCTGTGCCTTCCCGCTCTATGAAATAGAGAACGGAGAATACAATATCTACAAGAAACCCAAGGAAAAGATACCTGTTAAGGAATACTTGAAACTCCAAGGTAGGTTCAGACATTTACCTGCAGAGGAAGTCGAGAAGATCCAAAAGAATGTCGACAGGGAATGGGAACTGCTGCTGAAAAAAGAAGAGTTCACAAAAAAGGATGATGGTGACTGATAAGGAATAAAAAGAAGGTGGACAGATGAGGCAATTATTAGAAGATGAACCAGGGAAGAAAACCCTTCTCTTGGGAAACGAAGCGATAGTAAGAGGAGCTTTAGAGGGTGGTGTCGGTCATGGTGCAACCTATCCTGGCACTCCGTCCTCCGAGATAGGTAACACTTTTGAAAAGATAGCAAAAGAATACGGCATGTATTTTGAATACTCAGCGAACGAAAAAGTGGCTTTGGAGACCACAGCTGCTGCAGCAGTGTCTGGAGTCCGTGCTATGGCATGGATGAAACATGTTGGAGTTAACGTAGCAGCAGATGCTTTGATGACGCTGATGTACAGTGGAGTCAGAGCAGGGATGGTTCTGGTGGCTGCCGGCGATCCTTCTTTACACTCAAGTCAGAACGAACAGGACAATAGGTATTACTCAAAGCTAGGTAATATACCGATGTTAGAACCTTCAACACCTCAAGAAGCGAAGGAGATGGTTAGACAGGGATTCGACATTTCAGAAGAGATCGAGCTGCCCGTGCTTGTTAGAACGACGACTAGAGTGAATCATGCGAGAGGTGCGGTTACCTTCGGTAATATACAAGAACCTGCAGAGAAGGGTCATTTTGAAAAGGATCCTGCTCGTTTTGTGGCAGTACCTCAGAATTCAATAAAGAATCATCCTAAGCTGCTTGAACGGATGCAGATCGCAGAAGATATCTCTGAGCGTTCAAAATACAACAAGATGATAAGTTGCAACGATGAACCTGAACTGCATGTTATCTCATCCGGAGCGGGTTTTAATTACATAAACGAATTGAAAGAGCGATACGATCTGCCGATCACTATACTGAAACTCGGTATGACTAATCCATTCCCCTCACAGAAAGTATCAGGTTTCCTAGAACATGCAGAAAGAATATTGGTGGTAGAGGAACTTGAACCCTTCCTTGAGGATAAGATCATAGAACTTGCTAAAGATGTAAATCCTAGCGTTGAAATCTACGGAAAACACACCGACCATTTCTCAAGATTATACGAATACAATCCAGATGTTGTAAAAGACGCTCTATCTAAACTGATAGATATTCCAGAGGGAAAAGAGGCTTTTTATCTTCCAGAAATAGAGCTTCCTTCTAGACCACCATCTCTCTGTCCTGGGTGTCCCCATCGTGCTACATTCTATGCAATGAAAAAGGCCCTGGGCAAGAAAGAAGCTGTTTATTCCACAGATATAGGTTGCTACACCTTAGGAGTTCAGGATCCGTTGAACACTGCTGACTATCTACTCTGCATGGGCTCAAGTGTGGGAGCCGCTGGCGGTTTCTCAAAAAATACTGATCAACAGGTTTTTGCACTGCTTGGTGACTCAACATTTTTCCATTCAGGGATCCCAGCATTAGTGAGCGGGGTATATAACAAGCACGATTTCGTTTATGTTATAATGGATAACAGAACTACTGCGATGACTGGACATCAGCCACATCCCGGCACAGGATTTACCGGTATGGGGGAACCGACCGAGATGCTGTCTGTCGAATCAATAGCAAAAGGAGCAGGTGTGAAATTTGTCGAAACCGTCGACCCTTACGATATCGAGAGGACGATCGAGGTATTCAAAAAAGCGATCGAGCACGAAGGTATTTCCGTTGTTGTTCCAAAACATCCCTGTGTATTGATCGAGGAAGGAAAGATCAAGGGAGGAAAATTCCAAGTGGATCAGGAGAAATGTAAGCAATGCCATATATGTACGAATCAACTCGGGTGCATAGCCCTAGTACGTGACGGAGATAAAGTCTCTATAAATCCAACGCTATGCATAGGTTGTACCCAATGTGTACAGGTCTGTCCATTTGATGCCATCGTGCCGGAGGTGAAAGCATGAAGTGCGATCTTGAAATCGTCGGTGTCGGTGGTCAGGGTATACTTTTGGCGTCGACAGTCATAGGTAAAGCTGCTCTTAAAAAAGGACTCGATGTTTATATGAGCGAAGTTCATGGTATGGCCCAGAGAGGTGGCGTTGTGGTGACCACAGTCAAGATGGGAGATAAAGTTTTCAGTCCTCTTATAGGAGATGGGGGGGCCGATGCTATACTCGGATTCGAACCGATAGAAACATACAGAGCGATCAACAAAGCTTCTAAAGATACCTGGATAGTCACAAATACAGCCCCCATAGTTCCCTTTACCGTAAATGTCGGAAAGCAATCTTATCCTGACTTGGAAGAGGTTATGGAAAATATCGAAGAACTCAGCAACAAGTTTATTAGAATAGATGCTGAAGAGCTTGCAACAAAGGCAGGGGCTGCGATCGCACAAAACATCGTGATGTGCGGGGCTCTCACAGCAACAGGTGCTTTACCTCTCACCCGAGAGGAGATGGAAGGATCTATAAGAGAAAATGTGCCAGAGAGGTTTATCGATGTGAACCTCGAAGCCTTTAAACTTGGTTTTGAATCTGCCAAAGAACAGATGTAGGTTATCCCTGTATCATTATTAAAAGCATCTTCGAAGGTTTCATAGCTCTAAGAGCGTGTGGTTTATCCGCAGGCATTATTATGCTTTCGCCTTGTTCGATTTGAAAATGTTCACCAGAGATACTTATATCCATTTCTCCATCTAAAAGGTGTACCATCGCATCGTAGGGTGCGGTATGTTCACTAAGAGCTTGATCAACGTCAAAGGCGAACAAGGTGATAGTACCTGCATCCTTATCTACTAATGTACGGCTTACTACAGCCCCTTCCTGATACTCGACCATATCTTGAAGTTGGAGTATTTTTGAGGTCAGTTTGATGTTATCCACCATGATCTAAGGGATTGAAGAGGATATAATTAAGGCTGATGGAAAATGATTTTAAACTTTGAATTAGGTATATCATCCATGTACGTTAGCGTCATAGGCGGAGATACAGGGCACTGTTCGGAGGCAGATCTTGAGAGAGCTAAAAGATTAGGTAAAGGTATAGCCGAGATGGGAGCGGTACTCATATGCGGTGGGCGTGGGGGGATCATGGAAGCTGCTTGTGAAGGTGTTAAAGAAAAAGGAGGAAAAACCATCGGTATTTTACCAGGAAAAAGCAGGGGCGAGGGAAACGAATATCTAGATCACTCTATAGTAACAGGATTAGGTATGCTCAGAAACAGCCTTGTTGTCCTTAACGGTGACATAGTGGTTGCCTTTCCCGGCAGATACGGCACTCTTTCGGAGATATCGATGGCGCTAGAATACGGTAAACGGGTCTTAGGATTGAGAACATGGGACATTCAAGGTGTTGAGGATTTTACCGACGTCTGTGAGGTCCTCGATGTGATAAAGGAGCATTTCAAGTGAAGTTTAAACAAAAAGGGTTAAAGTTCCACTTGATTATTCATTATAATTTCATTTTAAAAATAACTGAACAACTGTTAAAAGTAATAATCTAAACGAAAAGCTTTAAAAGGTGGTGATTCTCCCGTCAATCATAGCACATAAGAGTGAGACCATGAAGATGATCAGCAAAGAGGATTTTGAGGCTTTTGTGGAGCGACTGGTTAAGGAAGATCATAGAGAGGTAGTTGGCGTTCAAGAAAAAGGAGACAAATTCGTCTTCGACGAACTGAAAGCGGCTAAAGATCTACGACTGGACTACGATGTTACGATCTTACCACCCAAGAAGTACTTCATGCCCCAAAGAGAAACCCTTGTCAAGTACAAGGTTAAAGACGGACATAAAGCGGTTAATGAGATTACTCCTCGGATAATCCTAGGAATACATCCATACGACCTTGAGGCTATACGCCAAATGGACAAGGTTTTTTCCGACACATATGAGGATAAAAATTATCTAAAGAAAAGAGAAGCATCAGTTTTGGTCGGTGTCAACATTGAGAACGTTTCGGAGTGGTGTTTTGCAGGGAGTATGGGAACCTCAACCATAGAAGAGCATTATGATTTAATGCTTACCGATATCGGGGACAAATATGCAATCGAAATCGGTTCAGAGAAAGGTTTTGAGCTATTAGACGAAGCAGATGTCATGGAGGCAAGTGAAGATGATATCTCAGCGGTCAAAAAGAAAAAGGAAGGTGTAAAGGAAAAATTTGAGAAAAAACTAGATCTCCCTCCTGAAGAACTTCCAATACTACTGGAGAGGTCTTATGGGAATACCGATTTCTGGAAAGAACACTCCGAGAAATGTTACAGCTGTGGTTCCTGTAACCTGGTATGTCCAACTTGTTACTGCTTTGACGTTAAAGATTTCAATGAGTTAACTCTAGATGAAGGTGAAAGAATAAGGCAGTGGGACGGTTGCCTCCTGGAGGAATTTGCCATAGTTGCTGGTGATGAGAACTTTAGGGAAAATAGATACCAGAGATATCGCCATAGGTTTATGAGAAAGGGGCGGTACATCCACGATAGATTTGGTGACATAGCATGTGTAGGATGCGGTCGTTGTGGCTCGCATTGTGTACCGGATATAGCGGATCCAACTGAAATTTATAATGATCTAAAGGAGGTCACAAAATGAATAGACATTCCATCTACGAACCTGAAAATGCTAAGATACTAAACATCCGGGAGCAGACAGAAAAAGAGAAGCTCTTTGAAATAGAACTAGAAAGTGGAGAGCCCTTGGATCATGATCCAGGACAGTTCGTAGAATTGTCCATAGCAGGAGTTGGTGAAGCACCTATCTCGATCACCTCTTCACCTACGAAGGAAGGAGCTTCTTTCGAACTTTGTGTCAGGGCAGTAGGTAATGTTACCAATGCGCTACACAATCTAAAAATAAATGATGAAGTAGGCATTCGAGGGCCTTTCGGTACCGGTTTTGATGTGGAGGAATTCAAAGGACGAGATGTCTTATTTATCGGCGGTGGTCTTGGTCTTGCTCCTCTACGCTCGCTGATAAACTATGTTATCGATAGGAGAGATGAGTTTGGGAAAACCGCCATTCTATATGGATGCAGAGAACCATGCGAGATACTCTACGAAGATGAATTAGATCAATGGGACGAGATGACCAATATGGATCTTCATCAAACTGTTGACAGGTGTCCTGAAGGTGTCTGTTGGGAGGGAAATATAGGTGTGATAACGACCTTGATACCTCATGTAGATTTTGACCCTGACACCACGATCGCTGCAGTCTGCGGTCCACCTATCATGTACAGGTTCGTTATGGAAGAACTTAAGAATAGGAATCTTCCTGACGAGCAGGTATTTTTATCACTAGAAAGACGCATGAAATGTGGAGTAGGTAAATGTGGGCACTGCCAGATAGATGGATTATATACTTGTCAGGAGGGGCCTGTGTTCAACTATGCAGATGTCAAAGATGTAGAGGAGGCGTTATAGATGTCAGGAAAACCAAAGGCTGCCTTCTTCGACCTCGCTGGATGTGAAGGAGACCAATTGCAAATAGCTAATCTGGAAGAGAAGGTCCTCGACTTGATAAATATAGTCGAGGTCGTGAGTTTCAGGGAGATCATGAAGGAGCATTCCGACGATTACGACATCGCATTTATCGAAGGATCCGTTACCAACGACCATCTTGCAGAGCGGCTTGAAGAGATCCGAGAAAATGCAAGCATTGTTGTTGGGCTCGGTTCCTGCGCAACGATAGGTGGAATAAATTCGATCAGGAACTCCCAGGATCACGAAGAAGTTAAGCATAGAGTATATGGCGACCAGGCTGATCTCTTCCCCTCGTGGGATAAAGCCAAAGCCATCGAAGATGTTATAAAAGTGGATTATCACGTTCACGGCTGTCCCATAGACCGAGATGAGTTCATACATGTCGTTGAGTCACTAGTGCTGGGTAAGGATCCTGAGATACCGAACTATCCCGTTTGTGTTGAGTGTAAACTTAACGAGAACATATGTGCCTTCGAGAGAGACGAATTCTGTGTTGGTCCAGTTACCCGGGCCGGATGCGATTCCTGTTGTGTAAATGAAGGGACTATATGTTGGGGTTGCAGAGGACTGATAGACAATCCAAACGACGATGCACATTCAGATGTTTTAGAAGAATATGGTTTGAGCGCAGAAGAAGTGATGAAAAAATTCAATCTTTATTTCGGTTGGCAACAGGAGGCGAGAAAAGATGAGTAAAGAAGTAAACGTAGATGTTGAGTATCTTACAAGGGTAGAAGGTCACGGTAATATCGTGGTCAACGCTAAAGACGGAAAAATAGAAAAGTGCGAATGGCAGGTTGTAGAGGCACCAAGATTTTTTGAGTCCATGGTAGTAGGGCGCTCTTGGAAAGAATTACACCATATAACCTCAAGGATATGCGGTATATGCTCCATAGGACACTCCCTGACCTCTCTCAAGGCCACAGAAGAAGCTATGGGTATAGAAATTTCACAGCAGGATGAGATGTTGAGGAAACTGGCTCTCCACGGTGAGAATATGCAGAGCCACATACTTCACGTTGGATATCTTGCTCTGCCGGACCTAGCAGGCGTTGGCTCGGTTATACCTCTGGCTTCGTCTCACCCCGACGAGCTTAAAACCGTGATAGGCTTACATAGGCTGGCCAACGATATGTCAAAGCTGTTATGCGGTAGAACTACCCACCCCCAACGTCTGATACCCGGTGGATTCTCCAAACTTCCAACCATCGAGGAATTAGAGACATTGAAAGGCCGATTAGCAGATAGCGTAGAAGACCTAAAGGCAGTGGCTTCCTTTGTTAAGGGACTCGCATCTAGATTCCCAGATTTCGAACGTGAGACGGAGTTCTTTTCGTTAGGTCATGATAAGGAGTACCCCCTATATGACGGCAAACTGAAGTCCTCCGATACGGGCACGGCGCTAGTAGAGGATTACCTGTCCATGACCAACGAGTACATAGTTCCCCAGTCCACTGCAAAGTACACGAAAAATAACAGGGAAGCCTACATGGTTGGTGCTTTAGCTAGGCTTAACAATAACTATGATAACCTATCGCCCATGGCAAAAGAGGTTGCCGAATCGTTCGGCCTTGAACCGGTCTGTCACAACCCCTATATGAACAACGTAGCGCAGATAGTAGAAGTTGTACACAACGTTGAGGACTCCATACGACTAATTGATCTGGTTCTTGATATGGGATTGGAAGAACAGTCTCCATACCATCAGCCTGATATAGATGTCCGTGCGGGTAGAGGGATAGGCGCTATCGAAGTACCTAGAGGAATCCTTTTCCACGATTACACCTACGACGACGATGGTATCTGCACAGAGGCAAATGCGATAATTCCGACCAACCAGAACCACGGTAACATACAGTATGATATGGAATCTTTAGTACCCCAGATGCTTGCAGATAAGACGGAGAAGGAGATAGAACTCGCCCTTGAGATGCTTGTAAGAGCTTACGATCCGTGTATCTCCTGCTCGACACACTACGTGGACGTAAAGTTCGTGTAGGCAGTCGGGAAGTCATGGGAAACTGAAGAAACAAAGGCCCCACCGGGCCTTCTAAATTTATTTTAGAAGTTAATCACCATCTGTAGTTTCGATAAAAACCATCATGAAATAGATAAAAATTAAATTGGAGAGGTGTCCTAATAACTGTGAGAATGAAAATTAGAAAGATTCTACTATTAAGTATCTTGATCTTGGTGGTGATATCTCTACCATCGTTTTTAGAGCACGTGTACTGGTTCGCCTCTGGGCAAGTGAGATCGATGGTCATACAGAACAGATGGGATCTAGTAGCCATCAACATCGCCATATTTTTGGCATTCCTCATCCCTCTGAACTTCAGAAAAAGAGTTGATTGGAAATCCATGGGGATCTACACTTCCTTTATCGTTTCCCTTTTCGCCCAGATGTATGGATTCCCCTTTGCTATTTATCTCATCTCCTCCCCCTTTATTTCTTCTCCTGAACCGGGGAGCAGCCAAACGATCTTACTCAGCTTTTCTATACTAGGGGCACAACTCAATATGACTTTTTGGAAAATAGTAGGTGCAGCGATATCTATAATCGGAGCTGTTTTTATTATCATCGGGTGGTATGATCTCTATCAAAACTTGAAAAAAAATGAATTGGTTACTACAGGAATATATGCCTATTCTCGTCATCCTCAATATCTCGGTATCATGTTGATCACGATAGGTTGGTTCGTCCATTGGCCTTCTCTGGTAGTTCTTATCATGTTACCCATATTGCTTTATTTCTACTACAAATTGGCTATTCAGGAGGAAAAAGAGGTCATGGATTCATTAGATGATCCCGATGAATATTTGGAATATAAAAAAGCAGTGCCTCGATTTATTTAACAGCTGATTTTGGGGACCTATTTATAAGGGAATAAACAATGACCATATGATGAGACATACGAAGATAGTTGCAACCATCGGTCCTTCATCTTCAAAGAAAGATGTACTATCACAATTGATCTCTTCGGGCATGAACGTGGCGAGGCAGAACTTCTCTCACGGTTCTTATGACGAACATAGATCTGTACTAAATACACTGCGTGAGCTCTCAGATGACGTTGGAGTTATGATGGATACACAGGGTCCCGAGGTAAGGCTTGGGGAGATAAAAGAAGGCACAACGATAAAGGAAGGCTGTGAGGTGGAGCTCGTTTATGGAGACTTTTTGGGGGATGAAAAAAAACTCCCAGTGGATCACAGAAATCTGATAAACTATCTCTCACCCGGAGATGTAGTGTTGATGGATGATGGGGAATTGGAGCTGGAGGTTGAAGTAGTTGGTGATGGTGCCCTCTGCAGAGTGGTTCATGGTGGAAGAGTTCTTTCTAAAAAATCTGTGAATGTTCCGGGAAAGGATGTGGGTCTGAATACACCCACTGATAAAGATATCGCAGATATAAAATATGGTGCTGAACTCGGCTTCGATTTTGTTTCAGCATCTTTTGTGAAATCAGCGAATGATGTTAGGAAAATACGTGATCTGCTCGAAGAGTTGGGTAGCGATATGGATATAATCGCAAAAATTGAACATATGAAAGGGGTAGAAAATATTGACGAGATACTAGTCGAAGCAGATGGAGTAATGATCGCAAGGGGTGACCTTGGTGTAGAAGTACTTCCTTCAGAAGTCCCAATACTTCAAAAAGAAATAATTGAAAAATGCAATCATGCTGAGAAACCTGTCATCACAGCTACACAGATGTTGAAATCCATGACAGAAAAGCCGAGAGCAACACGGGCTGAAGTTTCTGATGTGGCAAACGCAGTAATCGATGGAACGGATGCTGTTATGCTTTCCGAGGAAACTGCGGTGGGTAAGTTTCCAGTGAGGGCGATAAAATTCATGTCTGAAGTAATTGAGAGAACGGAAAAGCATCTGATGGGAAAAAAACGCAATGTTGTGGATGTTCCCGCTAAAAATGTTTCAGATATAATCGCTCGAAACGTATGGCAATCGGCTAGAGAGCTAGATGCTACGTACATCGTTGCTCACACCTCATCTGGCTACACCGCTAACAAGATCGCTAGGCTGCGACCAGATATAGAGATCATCGTGTTCACCAATTCTCCAGAAGTTAAACGCAAACTTAGTTTGGTCTGGGGTATCAAGTCTTTCTGTACGACCTTCAGCGAGCATGTTGACATGATGGTCTGCAATTCAGCCCTATTTTTATATGACAAAGGATACGTCGATCTGGATGACGTGCTCATACTAACAGCGGGTGTCCCTACACCGGTTTCAGGAGTGACCAATATGCTCGAGATAAGAACAGTTGAGAGTCTATTGGAGGAGCGAGAACGTATGCTCAGAATAGGTTCTGTTTGATATATCTGCAAAATTCCTCGGAGAATCACTCTAGTAAATCTTATATAAAGAAAACTAGTCTCCCGTAATGATAAACATGTCAGGACATTGGGGAAGATTATTGAGAGTAGATCTGGATGATTACAAAGTTAGTACCGAGGAACTGTCGGAAGGCTTTCTAAGGAGGCACATAGGTGGAGCGGGTTTAACGGGAAAGATCCTTTATGACGAGGTGGGACCTGAAGTGGATCCGCTTTCTCCCGAGAACAAGTTGATAATGGCTCCCGGCCTTTTAGTTGGACCGAAGGTACCGACGGCATCTAAGACTTCCTTCGGATTCAAAAGTCCGCTCACCGGAGGTTACGGAAAGGCTATCGTCGGCGGTTGGATAGGTGACCGACTCAAGAAAGCTGGTTATGATGCACTCATGATCGAAGGAAAGGCCAAGGAAGCTTCTGTTCTAATCATCGAAGATGACGAGGTAAAGATAGAGAGTGCGGAAGATATGTGGGGCAAGGATACACATGAAACCGTTGAGATACTCAAGGAAAGGTACGGAAAGGTGAAGACCGCCGTCATAGGCCCAGCGGGTGAAAAGCTTTCAAAGATATCGATGATTGAGTGCGACGAGCGACAGGCTGGTAGAGGTGGACCCGGTGCGGTGATGGGGAGCAAGAACTTAAAGGCCATAGCCATCAAAGGTACCAAAGATTACCCGGTACATGATCCGGAAAAGGTTGACGAACTCAACTCTAAGTACAGAAAAGTGACGGTAGAAAAAGGGAAAACAGACATGGATTACGGTACCGGTTCAGCACTTCATCCATTGAACGTAGAGATCGGTGCATTTCCATCCAAAAACTGGGAGGCGGGCTACTTCAAGGAGGCCTATGAAAAGCTAGATGATCCTGAAGAAGATAGAATAGATCTAGATCCTTATGTGTGGGCAGAAAAGTACAGAGAAGGTAGGCGACCCTGTCCTTATTGTACAAAACCATGCAGCCAGTATTTCAAAGCTGAAGATACTCCGTACGGCGATATCGCTATCGATGGGCCGGAGTACGAGACACAGTATTCCCTGGGAGGTTGTTGTGGAGTTGACGACGTTGAAGCTGTCACGAAGGCTAACGAGATCTGTGATAAACTCGGACTCGATACCATCTCAGCTGGTGTCACTGTGGCATGGGCAATGGAAGCTTACGAAAAGGGACTGCTGGAACTAGATGATATTGAATTGAACTTTGGTGACTCCCAAGCCATGATCGAAGCGGTACGACGGATGGGCAACAAAGAAGATGAACTTGGCGAGCTGCTGTTCAACGGTGTTAAAGAAGCCGCTGAAAAACTCGGTAAGGATTCAGAAAAATTCGCTATCCATATCAAAGGTATGGAGCCTCCGGGATACGAGGCTAGAGGTATGTACGGTATGGCTCTAGCCCTTGCCGTAGCGCCAAGAGGAGCGGATCATCTAACGTCATGCGAATATGCCCTGGATTACGGTGGTAGCTTTTGGCACTTTGAAGACTATTCTAGAACAGATATAGTTTCTAAGGGCTATCCCTTGAGTGTTATGGAGAATCTGATGATGCTTTACGATATGACGGGGGTTTGCAAGTTCTCAAGAGGTATTTTCCTTGACCATCCACTGCTTGAATATGTGAATGCGATAACTGGGTGGAACATGAGCATCGGAGAGCTCCTTATAGCTGGTGAAAGAGGACACAACGTGGCTAAGGCGTATAACGTGAGAGAGGGGTTCACCCGTGAGGACGATACACTACCTAGAAGGGTTATGGAAGAAGAGGTGCCTTACGGACCTACAAAGGGTAGAAAGATCAGTAAAGAGAAGCTCGATGAGGCCTTGGATCGATATTATACTGCTCGAGGCTGGGACCTACAAGGCGTACCCACTAAAGCAAGGCTGCAGTCACTCGATTTAGAAGATATTGCACAAGAAGTGGGTTCAACAAAACAATAAACCCATTCCTTTTTCCACCTTTTTTATGGTTCTCTTGAACTTATTGGCAATAATGCACCTATAACCAGTAACACCAAAGCACCAAATAGGAACGCAAAAGATATCCCCATGGTATCAGCAAGATAGCCCAATATGGGTGCTATAATCATACCTACAATGGATCTCAGTAAGTTTTGTCCACTGAATAAAGTTGCCCGGGTCTGAGAATCCATCCTATCTCCCACATATCCGATGACCATGGGTTTCCTAAGGTTATAAAGTGTGAAGAAGAAAAAGAATGCTATGACAGTCAATATCAAGAGGTCTAATTGGAGAGTAAGTGCTACGACTGAAAAAAGCAATGCCATTACGAAATAAAGCAGGTCTAAGGCCTTTTCCATATCTCCTATTTTCTCCATAAAACTAGCAGATTTAATTGAGGATGTGAAACTGTTTATATAAACGAAGAAGTACACTATACCAACAAGAATCGCTGTCCTTTGGTGCAGATCATCTATGAAAATCAAAATAGGTAGTGCCATGGCTAAAGACTCAACTATAGGTGATAGATAGTCCTTGGATATCCGGAAAAAAGAATCATAGGTAGATGCATTGACTAGCATCTTACCCAAGCCAGAGTGTTTGTAGAGCTGTTTAAAACTATTTCTAAGATGGTTCCAGGTAGAAGCTATACTAGCACCCATGGGTTCTCCATCTAACTCTTTGGGATATGTTAACATCAAAATGAAGGCAAAAGAGTAGGGGATTATGGTTGCTAGGAAAATCACATTGTAATCACCGACATAATAAACGATGGCACCGGCGATCACCGCTGACAGAGCTGATCCAAGTCTCGAAGCAGCCCTTGTTTTCCCGTAATATCTCACTCTCTGGTCCTCCATACCCTCCCAATCTAAGTACTGCATAATCATGGCCTTATGAGTACCGTGTCTCAAGCTGTCTCCCATGGCGAAGAGCAACATTGCAGGAATGAATATCAGAAATGTAGAAAAATAATAGAATGCTGAGAACGATATCATGTAAGAGAAAAAAGATGCTGCCATCGCTCTCCTTCTGCCGGTAAGATCTGCAAAGACACCAGTTGGTAATTCAAGACCGATGGTTGATATCTCTCTGATCGCAATCAATATACCTATCTGGGTAAAGTTGAGACCATTAGCAAGAAAGAAAAGATAAAGAAAGGGTTCGAAAAATTTAAGATTCTTTAAAAAGCCATAAGAAGAAAATCTCAGCAGCATCAACTTTTTTTGATCCAACATACCGAAGGGGAGATTAACTTCTAACCGTTTTATATTTTTTTATGTAGCCTATGTGAGTGAAATATGTAAATAAGGAGAGAAAGATAACTATTTACATGGCTGATCACTATGACTATAGAACCAGTAGTTTAAAATTCTTTTTTAAGAACCAGTTGTGGCATCTTTTTGCATTGGGTGGTCTCATTTTGATATCATGGTTCTTGATCAAAACCCATTTAAGTGAGGGTACTTTTTTGGGGATAAAAGATTCAAGCTGGTTCTGGATAGCCATAACCATCGTCGTGTTACATCAAATGATCGTATGGATAGTCTTTCGTTCACAGCTATGTTGGGGATCTTTTACAAAATATTTTGGAGCCTCAGACATCAAGGTATGGGCATCGATTTTTTTACCTTTTCTATTTGCAAGACCGATACTCGTCATGATATTAGCAATTGCAGATCCCGGAACTCTCCCCCTTCCATTTGAACTAAGGATCACAATAGGAATATTACTCATGATGCCTGCCCTTTATACTCTTTGGTCGGTTTTGCGCTATTTTGGAGTGGTCAGGGCTCTTGGTGCTGATCACTTCCGCTCAAAATATAGAAGAATGCCTCTAATACAAAAAGGAGCTTTTAGATTGACTAAAAATGCCATGTATACATTCCAATTTCTAGGTTTGTATTCAATCGCCCTTTTTCTAGATTCTTATGCAGCCTTGATCCTTGCTATCTTCCAGCATACTTATATCTGGGTACATTATTTTTGTACTGAAAAACCAGACATGAATATAATATATGGATAAACATGTAAGCATCATGAAGATATATCCTAAATATCGCTTTAAAAATACCTTCAATCGTTTTACTATATTTGTGTTGTCATAAAATTTAGGCCATACGGTATAATAGAATCGTTCCCAATATGCTCATCACTAAAACATATGAAACCG
The DNA here is from genome assembly GCA_003552585.1 of Thermoplasmata archaeon. Taxonomy (GTDB): domain Archaea; phylum Thermoplasmatota; class Thermoplasmata; order Halarchaeoplasmatales; family Halarchaeoplasmataceae; genus PUNK01. The sequence continues at coordinate 84,540 of PUNK01000013.1, forward strand.
CAAATGCAGGTATGGTTTCCGTTATAACTTCGGTTGAGTAAGGACCAACAGCTTGAGAGGCTAGAGCTGCTATTATCAACGAAAACTCCCCTCTAGTTATCATGCCGAAACCAACCCGTGTGGATTGTTCATCATCGAGTTTAAAAAATTTTGCTCCATAATATGCAGTAAAAAATTTGTAGAGGGCAGATGCAACTACTATCAAAACTAGTAAAGTACCTATCCCCCAGAACAGGGTGGGATCGGTTTTCATGCCGATCCAGAAAAAGAAAATTCCTCCGAATAAATAACGTAACGGATAGAGAAAGCGCTGTAACTTGGCTAGATGTTCTGTTCCTCCGAAAGCAACACCTACGAAGAAAGCTGCTATCGCTTCACTGACACCTAGAACGATGGCAAAGCCTGAGGCTAAAGCTATCACACCCACTGCTCTTAATACGAAGGTTTCATCGGATCCTGTTTTGAGTAATTTATCAAAAATTTCAGGCTTCAAGTATGGAAATAAAACTAATACGACTATGAAGAGCATGGCAAAACCGATGTTAAGACCTATGCCATATATACCGACATCTTCTCCAAGGAGAAAAGTTGAGATGATCGTTAAATAAAAAACTATTGCGAGGTCTTCGAAAACGAGTCTTTCTAACATCTGTTGACCTTCAGGAGTCTTGTCCCAATCAAGGTCTAACAATGATTTACTTATGACTGCACTAGATGAGATATAAACGACGCCGCCTATAAGAAAAGCTGCCATAATATCTTGAAAGAAAAAGTAGCCTATCAGTAATCCAGGAGCAAAGTTCAACAGGTCTATAGTTCCAACCAAAGAGATCCTTCCCTTGTGTTTGAGTAGTTTTTTTATGTTGAAACTAAGCCCCATAAAAAATAGAAGAAACATAACTCCTAGTTCTGCACCAAGTTCGATGAAGAGTTCAGCTCCAGGAGTATTTCCGATGTAAAAATCGATGAACCTACCTAAACCATAGCGACCCAAAAGGATACCTAGGATTATAAACAAGGGGATATCAGATTTATTGAATCGATCAGCGATACCTGCGACTATGGCTAGAGTGATTACTACGATGCCTAATTCCAATAGTGCTACTTCTCCGATCATCTTTCTTCTACACCTTCTTTCCTAATTACGAAGTGTTATCAAAGCGAGAACCCCAATCGATAGTACGACTTTTTTTAACAAGGTTTAGCGGTGTGTTGATTTATACTAAACAGTGGGATGGTTCCAAATTATTTGAATATATCCCTCAGCACCATTATATATTTTATCAAATACGAAAAAATACTCCTATTAAATGATTATTTTTCGCTTTATAACTATTGTTAATTTCTTATACCAAAAGCTTAAATATACCTTGCAGGTAGGTTTTAATGAAGAGGCGTAAAGATGGATGAAACAGTATGTTCGGTGGAGATAGTGAAAAATGATGAAACATACATGGCCAAAGTTGAAACTGGGCAAGGCAGATACATTGAATACGAAAATCGTTTTTTAGAAAATCTTCTACAGCAAGTATATGAAGATATTTCAGAGGAAGTAGAAAGCACATATTGATCTGTTCATCGTCGATATGATGTCATGTAACTATGAAGAGGGTTTTATATTAGTCTAACATTCGATTATGGTCGAAAGATTTAAATAGGGTTAGAAATGTATGCATTGATGTACAAAGATACAAAATCACGATAATCACCCTCCCTCCCTTTTTCTTAAAAGGGAGTGACCATCACTTTACGATAACCTCCCCCCTTCCCTTACTTACCTTTTATTTTTCTTAAACTTTTTTTATACCTGATCAAATAATTGATCAGCACACTTTACTGCCTATTACCTGAAATAATATGTTCTTCACTTTATCGGTATCCAAATTTTCAAAACTGTATTTCTCTTTACCTCCTGTCCATTTGATCACCATTTTATTCGGTGATGTTGTGCCATATCGTTGGTCATGATGACCAGAGCGAACTTTGATGGACTTGATCTGTTCTGGCCTGATCTCGTAGTTGTTCGGATTCTCTTGGAGTATCGCCTGTAGAGGGATGTTATAGTATCTATTATGGAAATTGAAGCCGGTAGCTGCCGAGGCCTTCCATTTACCAAAAAAGCCTGCGCCGTTTGCCTCCGCCTGTGCCTTTGCTCTCTCGATCTCCTGTTTCACCATATCGTTAGTCTTCTCTGCAAAGATAAGACGATAGTTTGTTACCACAAGAGTGTAAACACGCTGTCCAAGAAAACCTGAACTAAGATCAGGTATAATCCCCACAATATTTTCCGGATACATGACTCTGTAACGAGTGACTACTATATAAAGAGATATACAACCAGTGATAGTTTATTATAGATCAGGTTTGAGTGTGAGTACAGCCCAGATAAGGGCTATAAATCCAACCGTGATAAAGACCGTATCTAATTTGATGAACAAGAGTGCGAAACCGATGATAAATGGAGAGAGTGTCATTCCAACATATTTCATTGTGTTGAAAATGGCTATCACTGAGCCAGTAAGCTCAGCAGGAGGTAGATAGGTGGCTCTGTTGTATATAGTCGGAGAAACTATACCCATACCGATACCATAGATTATAAAGCTTAGACCGACCAAATAACTTCCTTGTGCCCATAAAGGAAGGAGTAAAAGGCTCATCGCCATCAACAAAAAACCGAGAGCGGCTCGTTCCCGCCATCCAAAGTATTTTCGAATAAAAGTGACACGAGAGGCTAAGATCGCTGAAAAAGCACCCTGGAGAGATAGGGCTAGGCCTGTAAATATCTCGTTAAAACCGTGTCCGATTATAAGGTAGATGGGAAGGAATGTTACTAAGGTATAAAGAAGAAAAAATATGACCAATGAATGAATCATCACATTACGTATCTCTCTTATTTTTAATACTGAAAATAGTGAGGATAGGTAATATAGTAAAGAATTACGTTCTGTTTTCAGTGTATTCTTATTAGGAGATGTCTCTGGCAATGTATAGAGGAAGAAAACAGCTAGGACGAGTGAGAAACCGTACACCGCGAAAACTAGCCTCCAATCGATAGATGCTAAAGCACCACCTACGGTGGGTATCACAACAGCGCCGACTGATATGGTACCAGATAGATAACCCATGAATTGAAGCCTTTTTCCTCCCTTGAAAAGGTCACCGATTACTGTCATCGCAACAGGGATAAGACCGGCGATCCCTATTCCTTGAATGAACCGGAAGAGTAACATGATACCAAAGCTAGGGGCAAAGATGATCGCCAGTCCTCCTAAACCGTCCACTGCAAGGCAAGTTAGACCGACTTTTCGTCTGCCAACCGTGTCTATGAAATACCCGATCATCGGTAGACTGATGGCTGCAGAGAGGGTATAGATGCTCAAGATGAAGCCGAATTGTTCCTCTCGAGCACCGAAGGCGGTTCCTATCGTCGTAAGTCCTGGAGCTACAAGTCCACCACCCATGACCCCGAATGCCCCCATCACTAGCAGTATCACTATAACATGAACGGGTATGTTTCCTCTATCCGTTTTCAAATCTATCACTTTTGTTTATGCTCAGGTTCCTGGGATGGCATATCTGAAAATAAAATTTCGCATCCATTCATACGAGATACATATCTTCATTAATTTATTGTTACTTGTCTTCACTTCACTCGCAACTCACTTATTTGATGATCGATCATTAGAACGAGGAGATGATATAGGTTATCAAGAACTTCCTAAAGACATGAAACATTTTTCTCTACCCAATCAGCTTTATATATTTTGTAGAAAATGCAAGATTATATGATCCCCCCTGCGATCGAGTTCTTGATCGTCATATTTGCTATATTTTTGGTTTCTAGAGATATATCCAACAAAGATCTAGAAAAAAAGTATATCTTGAAATGGATGTTCACTTTCATAATATCCGTATTTTTATTCACCGCTTATGGAGCACTGATCGTAGTAGTTATTTATTTCGTATGGAGTAGGTTTTTTTATCTGAAGAAAAAAAAGTTGGAGAAGAAAAAAGAATACTTACAACAACTTCGAAAGTAGCGATCCAAGTATCTAATTTTAACAAATCTTTTAGATCATTTGTACAAAAGATACTTATCTTTGAAGTAATTCCGATGAACCATGAGCGAAGAAGACGAAGTATCTATAGAAGACGTTGGTAAAGGGGAACAGATAGGTGTCAAAGTCGCCGACTGGTTGGCCGATAAGAACAGGATACCCGATGGCATAATTGAAGGAACCGTTGAAGCGACGACCAAAAAAGCTGTACTGATCGATGATGACTGGATACCCAAAAGCCAAGTCGAAAAAACATGGCTTTTATAAGTTCTTGAGAAGATGATCGGACAAAAAATAATTTCAAAATTTATAAATTTAGGGGTAGGGGTTGGCAGGAAGAAGATGATGACTTTATCCAAGGTTGGAGAAACTATTGACCTGCTACCGTGAACCGAATATAAAAAAAAGAAAGTGGTTTAGAGGCCAAGAGCATCCATCAGATCCATCTCGTGCTCCTGTTCAGTGACGAGGATCTGTCTTATGGTCTCAGCAGTAGCATATTCATCTAGTGCTTCGGCTTGCTTGATCCTTTTCTTGTATCTCTCTATCGCTCCTCGCTCTCCTTCTAGATCCTGCTTTAACATCTCCTCAGCATCTTCACTGATCTTAACTTCCTGTACATCTACGCTGGGGGTTCCTCCTAGATAATCGATCTGATCGGCCAGCTGGATGGCATGCTGTAGCTCTTCTTCGGCATGGATAGCAAGTTCTTCTGCAATATTATTGTACTTTGCTCCAGAAAGGACTGCCTGATGCTGAATGTATTGTATCGCTGCTCCGTACTCGTACTCTAAATCGAGATTCAGTTTATCGATAAATTCCTCTAAAGTACTCTTTTCGGTTGCCATATTTTTACCTCAGAAAATAAAGATAATCAACACCTTAAAAAAGTTTCGATTTAGGCTCGGGGGCTAAATTTATAATCTGCGTAAATATGTACTTTAAGTGAGATAAAGGGATGAGATTAAAAAATCTAAAAAAATGGTTGCTAGAATCGAGGTTAAGACAGGTCGGTTTCGTAATACTTCTAGTGATCATCATCACCATCGGCTCCTTCCTCGGCTGGGCACTGACTCCTCTTGGCCCTATGGAAGAAGCTTTAGAAGCACTAGAATCAGATGAACACGTCATCGTTATCGTGGAAGATCGTTACATCTTCAAGCCCGTTGGAAACGACTTCTCAACAGGATTTATAATCTATCCTGGAGCAAGGGTTGATCCGAGGTCCTATGCTCCGACTGCACGAGAGATAGCGAAACAGGGGTTCCTAGTAATCATAGAGCCGATGAGATTAAATCTGGCTGTATTTTCACCGGATGCTGCATCTGAAGCTATGAAACTTTATCCTGAGATAACGAAGTGGGCTGTAGGTGGACACTCACTGGGTGGGGTCATGGCTGCTAGATTTGCATATAATGAAGGAACCGACGGACTTGTTCTTTGGGCCTCTTATCCTGCAGATGATATATCTCGATCAGATATATCTTCCATATCAATCTATGGAAGTCGAGACGGCCTCACTACGGTAGAGGATGTAGAAGACCGTGTGGATAAGATGCCTCATGATACTACATGGGTAAAAGTTGAAGGAGGAAACCATGCTCAGTTCGGCTGGTACGGGGACCAGAGAGGAGATAACGAGGCTTACATCAGTAGAGAGGAACAACAGAAGGTGATCATAGATGAAACCTCAGATTTTCTTTCTAGACTTTGACAGTATTTTAAATATCTATCTCTGGTTTGAGTTCAATCTCAGAGCTGATACTTTTGGATATCAAACAATTCTTTTTTGCTAAAACGACTGCCCTCTCTACCCGCTTCCTATCTTTTTCATCCTTAAGTTTAACATGGGGAGTTATCATGATCTTTGTGATCTTCTTGCCTTCATCAGTCTCCTCGAGTATACCTTTGGTAATCAATTCAAAGTCTTCCAGCACTATCTTCATCTTCTCTAGTGTTGATTTGAGCGTGATCGAGTAGCACATTGCAAAGGAACCTACAAAGGCATCCTCAGGATTTAATACGCCATCAGACCCGCCAAATTCTATAGGTTTATGAAATCCACAGGTGTACCCACAGGCCATGCTGATGGTCCCATGTTCTTCTTCTGAATCACTCCATCTAACCGTTGAAACATATTCATGGGTCATGGTTTTGCAGAAACAACACATAAATATAAGTTTTACTATGACTAATATGCTTCTAGTAGGAGCATGATGATCCTCGTAATCTCCATTTTATCTATCTCTTTTCGAGCTTGAGAAGCGATTAATATTAGCATTATTTAGTTTAGGCAGTACTTTTTTATTTCCTAATCGGACACGTGTCCGAAGTGATCATCTCACTTTAGCATACAATAAGCAGTCCCTGTATACCCCATCTCGCAAGTACGCTTTCTTGACTAGCCCTTCTTTGGAATATCCACACTTTTCTGCAACCTTTATACTAGCGGTGTTTTCCGGTTCCATCCGAATTTCCAAGCGAATGAGCTCCAACTCTTCGAAGGCTATCTTTTCCAGCTTCTTCACCGCTTCGGTCGCAATGCCCTTCCCCCAATATTCCTCGTCTATGAAGTAACCCATCTCCCCGATATGCTCCCGGTGCTGGTCAACCATTACACCGCAGGCACCCACTATTTCTCCCTGATAAAGAATGGTATAGTTGTATTCTTGGTTTTTCTCTCTCTTCTCATAATTCTTCTTTAACCACTCTCTTTCCTCCTCGACAGATTTGATATTGACCTCAAAGAATTCAAAATTTGGATTGCTCAATATCTCAAAAAACCTTTCAGCATCGGAAACCCTTTGGTACCTTAACTCAACCATGTGGGTATAGAACCCATCGTGATTTAAAAGCGTACCGGTTTAAGTTTTCGACTAGACTTCCAGAGTTGATGATGTATAAGGGTTTACTTTTCTTATCTCACAGATACATCTGCCTCAACTTTCACTCTGCTTGAAGACGTAAATCTTATATCTCATATCTTTTTAAAGTTGACGATGATTGATTACTTATCATCCAAATTTGTGTGGATCATCGTATCTATCGTGGTCACTTCTTCAGTGCTGGGAGTCTTCACCTGGCAAAGGGAGAGAACAGAAGAACTTGAGTTGGATAGGCGTGCAAATATGATCACTGAAACGGTAGACGCTTTACTCAGCACGGACAGTGAATTCAGGGCACATGTTTCATTCGAAAACGAAAAGAGTTCATTTATACATCTAGAACCGACCATGAATGGAGAAAAATACGAGTTGATATTCACACCTTCCCACCTGATAGTGAACCAGGCACAATGGACTGTACATAGTAGGTTCATGGAGGAGATATATTTACTAGACCCTTACTTCCTTGGTGATGATACAGCCTCTTTGGCCCGAAGTCAAACAAGACTTGAGATAGATCCCGATACGGATTTTATCATAGAATCACGGACCATGGGTGAAAGGAGCAAAGTTTTTGTTTATCCCGTTCAGGAAGATGATTTTTATGAGGATTTAGAAAACATCCAAGTAGAGATTGATGATTTTTTTGCTTTCAACCCTCTTGAAGAACCTGTAAACGCTAGTTTCAACACATCTTTTTCACACCCACTAGAGTTCAGAACCGATCACTTCAGCGTTATGTATGAAGGATTTGTTCCAGTACCAATACCTGTACTGGAAATTGAAGACCCTTTAGCAGTACCAGAGGAAGAGTCGGTGACTTTTGAAAGAAACAAAGTGTGGGAGGATGAAAACCTGACGATAGAAAGGAGTATGTTCCTTTCAAACTCCTGATATTGTTCCTTTTATCAGATGTTTCTCTGGGATGCTAACACCAAAATCCATACTCCATGGCCCCATATCCCTTCCTGCTATATTGGCTAGTGCGGGAACGTCTGCAGTGAATTTACATGCAATCTCTCCCCTTCCGACCTCGGTAGAGATGAAAGTATTACTTATCACTGTATCAGGTAAGCCTTTTGAAGGAAGTGAAGGACTCATGTCTACTATATTCTCTATGAATTCCATAATACTCTCTGCTATCCAGAGGACGAAATCAGATATCGCTTGACCACCTGATATACCGAACGCAAACTCCACTTCAACCCCGGAAATAGCGGCTTTGAAGAATAAAGAGAGTTCGGTAACCAACTCCTTTGCTAAATTTATGAACTCATTGAGCATCATCGAGACCAATGTCCTGACAAAATCGACCAAATAAGTTAATCCGATAGCAGTCTCTTTGACCGCTTCCACAGCATTATAAAAGGACGTATGGAATATGCCCTCGACAAGTTTTAAGGTCTCGTTCTTACCCATGGTCTCCATCCTAAATCCGAGATCTATATCAGACACGACTACGGGCCCTATCGGTATCCTCGCTTGATTTATAGGTGTGTAATCTCCTAAGGACTTCTCTAACTTTTCTTTTGTACCCTTTTCTGAAGGACCTTCAAACTCTACCTCTGTCCCATCTTCATTTTTTCCAGATAGATGATAATTCGAAGAGTACTTCCCCTCATCTTCATGAGCTAAAGGATCTATTATCCAGCCTGCATGAAAATTTCTCACGTTGATGGTCCCAAAGGCGATAACGTTCGTGTGCAGGAGGTTGAGGTTGAAAGTGTATCCCGTACCACGGATTTTACCCCCGAACGATACGTTCATGTATCTGATGGACTGTTGATCCAGTCCCGGTAAATCAGTCACTGTACCTTCAGGGGTGATCTCGACTAACATATCAAAGTTGAGAAGACGGAGCACACGGTCCAAACTCTCAAGCACTCCACTTCCGACCAATCGCTCTACCATATCCTGAGCTATATCCGCCAGTATGCCCACTAGATAATACAGGTATTCCCCTAAAGTGCTCAGTATTTCCTCAGCATACTCTTTGACTCTCTGTATCAATTCATCAGCGAGTTGAAGTAGATAGTGAATTCCATCGATCACCTGTGTGACTGCCCCACTGACTAAGTTCCACGCCTCCCTCATAAATGCACGAATATCGCTAAGAAGATCGCTTGATAGCTCATATTCCACATCGTTCAAACGCCATCCCGTAGCCACGGTGATATTCAAAGAAAAACCGAGGGCGAAGGACTCGTTTACAGCAGCTTTCATGTAACTTCCATTGGTCAATAGATCCGGATCTTCCTTGGAAACGTTGACCTCTATTTCATAGTCAGGAACCGTAACATTCAGATGCGTTTCGAAGGGGCGCGAAGATATCCGGGTTAAATCAGTGTAATGGGTACCACCCATCACGGTTATGTTGATCTCATCTTTTATCTCTAAATAGAAGGGGTCCATATGGACATCTAAATTTAGAGTAGAGCCCTTTTCATAGTTGAATCTATCATCTAACACCGGTCTGTACTCGATACCACTCGTCCGGATATTGGATAACATACCTCGAGTGGTCGTGCCTAGCATGTCTTCTAAAAGATCGAATAGAGACCCAGAGTGCCTTTCGAACCTATCTCCTAAAAAGGTCCAAGCCTTTCTCTCAAAGAGATTACCTTCTATATGTTCGCCGTTATAACTTGTAGCGAAACTTATCGTAACAGACTCTAAGAGACCGTTACCGTACTCGTCTTTAACGTTTTCTACGCAGAATTCGTATACCGTACCCGGCTCCATCCCCTCATAATAGATGTAAACTATGGTCTTTTCCTCGTTCCATACCATATCATAAAGAACAGGACCTTCAGTCAGATCGACTTGAAGTGTAGAGGGATCGACGGGTTCTGAAAATATCACTGTCAGTGGGGCTTGTGTGAGGAACTGTTCTGCTCCATCTCTAGGATACACTTCAACTATAAAAGGAGCGATATGGTCCCGGGTCTGAAAGGTAAATGGATGTTCTAAACCTTCTTTTGGTATCACCGTTCGCCCATATTCATCTACACACTCAAGTTCCACGGCATACCATGTGTTGGCTTCGAAGCCTGAATGACTTATAGTCACCTCGTTTACATCATCATTCCAATCCATTGCAAGATCTTTTACATACGGTGTGACGGTTATTTCGAAGGACGATCTGTTGATAGGCTCATCGAATCGGATAATGATATCCTGATCTACATCGACACCTACGCTGTTATGTGAAGGGTATTTTTCCACTATCATAGGTAAAGAAACATCCTCGGTCTTGAATGTCATGGTAAATGATCCTTGGTCTTGTTGCGTTAGAACATCGCTGTGATCCGCTTCAGCTTCGAGTGCTCCAAGATCGATTTGAAGTTCGATATATTCACCCGGGGGAAAAGGTTCGTGAGTTAGTTTCAATCTTTTTCCTTCTTTCTCTCTTTCAGCCTCCCAACCATGATCTCCAGAGACCAAGTCTTCCACATCATCAACGAGTACAATAGGTTCACTGAATGTCAATATCACATCTCTTTGAAGACCCACTTCCGACTCCTCTAGCGGATAATAACTTTCCAATCGAGCGAAGTCTTCCGTTTTCCAAAAATGTTCGTACTCTTCATAAAGTGGAGAGGCCGTCCCATTATCTACATCTCTCACATCATGGATGACTAGTTCATGATCTGTATTTCTATCGAGAAAATCTATAGGTGTAAAAACGGCTGTTGTGTTGTCTTCGATCCATGATACATCAAAATCGACCGTAGGTGAGACCGAGTGATTCAAAGTCTCAGGTGCCACAGTTTCTGAAAATACGACAGAAAAATCATGGTCGGTAGGCCATGGTCCTTCTCCATCCGGTATAACATCTATTACCCTAGGTCGATCATCGACCAGTATCTGTTCCGTAGTACTATTTTTTGAGCCGTGTTCATCTTCTATCTCTAGGGTTATCGTGTAATTACCCGGCTCCTCATATGTATGATTAGGTTCGTCTCCATAGTGAGTGTTACCATCACCAAGATCCCAAGTTACGTTAACTATATCTCCTACTTTATCGTAACTCTCGTGCCTCATCTCCACTTCTTTTCCTTCCCATGAGGGAGAGGGTTCTATAGTCGATATCTGAGCTACGGGGATAAGATTGACGATGAGGGTGGTGTTGTCGATCCTCCTCTCTCTTTCATCATCGTAAGCATGAAATGATATCGTGTGCTTTCCAGGTGTTAGAAGTTCTGCATCCATCTCGAACTCTTTCTCTTTAGCTAACCCTCCGTCTATATCAGAGATCCAATGTAAAGGTCTCCAATCTTCCTCGACCTCTGCTTCGAAATGTATGATATCTTCACCAACCGTCGCTGGATTAGGACTAACATCGACTATCATGTCTGCATGGTCACGTAAATGATGTCCGGACCGTACTCCTTGAGTTGTATAAGATGTATTGAACTGGTAAGAGTCTAGTGCCTGTATTATGAGACCGTCTTCAGGTGAATGTTCCTTTTCGAAGTTGACCTCGTCAATCTCTCTCTCTTTGATCTCTTGAAATGCATCATCTAATGGATCTTCAAGCTCCTCTTTGACCCCACTATAAAAGGGCCTTTTTCGCACCAGTTGAGAGATTTCCTCACGGGACGGATATCCTTCTTGAGACCAGCTGAAATCGACGGAATCGTTCAATCCTCCTTTACTTGTTTCCGTTCCGTCAACACTAAATTTGAGCCAAGGACTGTTTTCAGAGGTTATTCTATCAGCCGTTCTTTCGAGAGCACTCTCTACGGAGTTTTCTGTAAAAGTATCGTATTCCTCCTTTAGGACATCCTTCAAAGCATCCACTCTAGGTTCTGGTTTGTCTTCCTCATGAAGAAATTCCATGATGATATTTAATATATCGGCTGGATTGTTTCTGTAATGTTCTATCGTTTCTTCCAACGCTCCGTCAACTGCATCGGATATGTCGTCGAAAAGGGAGCGTCTATCATGAACATCTACCTTAACTTTTTCAAACTCTTCAAGAGCCTCCTGAAGTTCTGGATTGTTGATCAAATCATCAGCTATCTTCTCCACCACTGCCCTGACAGCATCTGAGATGGAGTCTATATCATCTTCTGTTTCTTCATCATAATGATCTAAGAAAAAGTCCTCCCAGACCTCATCGTTACCCTGTAAAATATCTCTTTCTCTGAAGTACATCGGCCCTCCATCAACAAGGACTTCCATGTCGATTTCCATCACATCGAATCCTATGACTTTCTCTTCCGCCCCACAGCGAACTTCCACTATCTCTCCAGACGAATCTTCCACCTCTATCGTTTCGTTGCAGGTATCACCCCTTTCTCCCCTGTGAGGTTCTCCATGTTCACAGGAGTATTGATACCATCGATGCTCATCACCGGTCAATCTCACTTTCATAGACATGTCTTCACTGTACTCAAAATCATCGGGAAGCCATGGATAGCCCATCATCCTCTCTCCGTTTATCGTATCGAAGGGGTGATATACCGCTCTTAAAACAGTGGTACTCATGAGCCCAGCCCCTCTAAAGGTTTCTTCCACCCAGTTTTTTACCTGCTCTAACTGCTCTTCAGAGACCTCTTCTTCATCATCGCCCAATATACTATCTAGATAACTCAATCCCGGTTCAATCAATGCAGCCACACCGTCCCTCAAGGAACGATAGCCTTGATATAGGGTATCAACTACGTTGGTTATACCCATGTAATCGAAATATCTGAGTATAAACTGGTCAACAAGGGTGTTGAGAGTTTGGGCTAGTATCACCTCAAAATCAAGAGATCTCGTATCGTTTTTATCCACTAGGATCCCGTCATAAGCATAAACGTGGAAAAGGACAACGATATCTCCAGGATCGATCCTTCCTGAATCAAGATAGTTTCCAAGAAGTTCAGACATATCTACAGAGCCCCCTGTATGATTCGAACATAAGGACTCAACCGTCCTGTTATCGTATCCCCTGAATTGAGAGGCCATCTCAAGGATCAATGCTAGATTGACTGCCATCTCCACATCGTCCGGGTCAAGTAGTGATCCCGGGTCCATGTTACCCTCTCCGTCTCTCTTGATCATGGTCCTATACTGAGCCAATGTTGTCAATATATACTCAGTTATCCGTCCTACATTTCCCTTCTCCCTAGATAGCGAGTTTCCGAAGGAGTCGATACGATCCTTCATGAAAGGGTAAGGGATGTCAACGGGTATCTCTATCTCCCTCTCTTTCTGCATAGTATGCCCACTTGCTTCATCTATGGACTCTGCGCTAACCCAACCCGTCACCTTGTAAGAAAATGTACGGTTAACAGAACTCATCTCAGGATCAGGATCACCGGGTGTTTGGACGTTATCTTCTATAGAAACGGTCCTGTAGTCAAGGGTAATATTATGTTCCAAAAGTCTTACTTCTATACTACCCTGATCCCAGCCCTCATGATCTTCAAGGTGATCTGCTGATCTTATACTAAATAACTGATGGGGTGTATCGGAAGAACGACCGTTACCATCAAAAGCTGAGCGGACTGCGATCAAACGTAATTTTTCTTCAAGGGAATCGAAGGCATTTTCCAATTCAACATCCAATGAATTAATGATATCTTTCCTTAGTCGCTCAGCATGTCTTTCCCTCTCTATCCTTCCCATATGAGCTGCCGCCATGATCGCAAGAAGGAGTATAAGGATTCCAAGTACTGCAAAGGACGCACTTGCGGTTTTATCATCTACTAAAGGCCTATCGAACATCGCTTTCGGCGGCGCAAAACTAGGGTGATATATACAATTTTCGAAATACCTACTGTATCATCGATCTTCAGCTTTGGATTATTTCCAACAAAGGTTCTACCTGAATATAAAAGGAACATGTGGCTATGAAATATCCATGCCTAAAAAGATCATCGTATTCACACGGAAAAGATTAAAATCCTGCGAAAGTCATGAAGGGTATAGTGATGAAAAGACCCCCCTGAGCCTCAAAAGGCTGTGATGAAGATCATTGAGTGCTGACTCATGGTTCTACTGTCTCATACCCTTCAACAGTATACGGCTGAAGTACTAGTATGCCAAAACCCATCCATACTATCAGTGCTATAGAAAGTAGTATGTTGTCTATCCACCATACGTGATTTATTATCATCAATGCGATGGGCAATACAACGGATAGCAGCATGTATATGAACACCCTGATGAACGACCTTTTACGAGCCATGGAGTGACTTAGAGGTGGATTTAGATAAATATTTTTGGGTGCGAAAACCTATTATACAGAAAAAATCGTGTTGACGGATGGGTAAAGATGAGGAAAGAAATGGTCTGTTTATTGATATCCCTGATACTGATACTCGGGGTATGTACAAATGCCTATGCCTCTTGGGATCCTGGTGATTCATGGTCATACGGCTGGCTCTATGATTACTCAGAGCATAAAGAAGAAATCATCGACGATATAGAGCAGAGTGTGGGAGATGATTGGGATATAAGATTTGATGATCTCTATGGTGGATTCATTTCCATGTTCAGCACCAGGCTCTTAAGAGAAAGAGACGGTGTTTTCGAGTTCGAATACCACGGTGGAATGTATTCAAAAGGAGCACTAGTATTTTCTGCAGAGGAAATGAGCGGTGAAGAGGGAGATCTTTTAGAAGTCGATATTAAAACTAACGAGCTCGACAGTCAATTCAGTGGAAGGATTTGGATAGAAGAACACTGGTTCGGTGAGGAGGAACAAAAGGTATACGCAGTTAAAAGACAAGAGATCACCACAAAAGGAGCGATCGATTATGAAGCTGATGTAGACCTGTTTCAGACCGTGGATGAAGACAGGGTTCACCTGAGCGCCAGCTACATAGTAGAGGGGGACTGGAATATGGATCTCGACTTGGAGTATGATCCGCCTCTCCCCTGGATCCCTGTAAATTATACTGATGGGGTCAACATGAGTGAAAGATCCTCGGTTGATAAGGTTGGATTTCTGAATGGTAATATCTACACCAGCATACAAGTGGAAGGTTTTGAAGAATACAGCCATATCTACGATCAAAGGATAAGTACAAGCTTGAGAGGAGTAGAAAAAGTGATGGCAGAATTGATTGAGGAGGATGGAAGATATCGGAAGCCTTCCCCTATCATCGGTGGGATGAACTTAGGTGCCTCTGCCCTCTATTACGATATAGGACATCACGACGAGTTCATAAATAGAAGCATAGGATGGCACACAGGAGCTAGTTACAGCGAAGAAGGTAACTTTTACGATCATTATTACCTATCCTGGGCTGGACCCACATTGAGCATGTACGCCGATATAGAAAACGAAGACTTCGATATTGCACTGCACCCGATGGCAGAGGGGTTCCAAAACATAAGGTCTGAACCTTTCTCCGAAGATGATTATGATGAGTTCATGATGGATAGAAAAGAATATTTTGAATATTACATAACGATGCCTAGAGATGACATACCTTGGGTTCTGTATACTTTGATACCCATTATGGCCCTTGGTGTGCTGTTTATAGGTGCTTTATACCTCCAGAAAAGAAAACGGAGCTCTTCTGAAGAAACCTACCAGGAATATTATGGTGATAGATCAGGTAAAGAGAATGAAAAGGAATAGAACATCGTCGGACCATCTTTTGATAAGAGTTAAATAGGGAGTATATAACTGATTTAAAAGGATGATAAAGAAATTGCTGGTATTATTGATAGCTTTTACGATGTTCACCACTTTGACGTCCGCAGAATGGACTGAACAGGACGGATGGTCATACATGTGGTCTGAAGACATATCGGATCATAGGGAGGAGATCGAAGAAAATTTGGAGGAGGGAGAGGAGTTCAATGATGGAAATATAAAAGTTGAAATAAAAGAATTAGAGGGTGGGTTCGTTTCTATGTTCTGGATGGAGTATGCTGGAGAGGAAAATGGACTACATCGATTTGATTATGAAGGAGGTGTTTACTCTTCCTCGATTATCGATATTTCTATAGAAACTTCCTTTGAAGAGATGCACTTCTCAGTAAACACGAGAAACGAACTCAAGCATTTCGACTGTTCTGCATCCGGAAGCATATGGCTAAAAGAATACAACTATACCGAACATCTTCCTCATAGGATAGACGATACACATGCATACGGTATAGTAAGACAGACCATAGAATCAGAAGGGTCCATTGAAAGCGACATCGAGGTGAAAGGAGAGGGGACATTCGATAGTGAAGACACCGATATGTCACAAGAGATAAATTTGATTGTAGACTGGAACTCATTTTTTGATATCACTTTCGACCCACCGATGCCGTGGTTGACTATAGATGGTGAAGATATAAGAGGTAATATACAAGTGAATGCACAGATTGAAGAGGGAGAGATGAACGGAAATATACATCTAAAAGCGGTATCAGAAGGACTCGAAAACAGGGAAGAAACGATAGAAGAGAATATAGATGGTGTGGAATTCAAAACATCGGAAACATTGAGAACTTCACTAACACGCCAGGACTGGAAATTTATAAAATCATCACCGATCACGAATTCATTATTGATAGGTCCCGAGGCCATATTGACCGAAGTAGATTATTCTTTCCGGCCTATAGAATTAACTATCGGACGGCGTTCTCCGGCTGATTATGATGAGGAAACGAGATTTTACGATACACTTTATATGCCTAAATTAGGACCAGCTTCAGGTATGATTTTCCAAGCGGGGTTTGGGATGTATGTGGATGAAGACTTAGGCATGGTGCCATCCCGCAGTGTTGAAAAAGAGGAATTCGATGAATTCATTTCAAACAGAAGGGGTTATTACGAAGAAGAGATGGGGATAAGACGTCCTATAATCCCATGGTTTTTGATGATACCCATCGCTGCGGCCTTGGCTTCCGTGATCGCTATAGCATTTTATCAACATAGAAAAAAGTCCAAGTACAATTATCCTCATTACAATACTCAAAATGACCTTGAACAATATGAAGATGATTTTCAAGATGATGAATCACCTAGGAAAAAGATGTTATCATAATATCATATTTTCCTTACAAAGGTGCTCTCTTTAAATACTAGAACGACAGTTATTATATTCGGTGAAATAAGTTGGAGCCAAAGATCGTTGAGAGGAAAGAATTTATTTTCCTCGGAAAGCTCATCGACGATGATGATATTCAAAAGTCTAGGGTAGATCTTTTAAAAGGTATAAAGGACATAAAAAATGCCGTACCTGATAGATGGTACGAAATCACCTTCGATATTATAGATGATGGTATTAACAAGTATAGCATAATAGGTGTGGAAATAGATAAGACTGTCGAGGTACCCAAAGGATGGTTATGTAAAATAATTCCTCCATCCACATTTGCGGTTTTTAATCATAGATTTAAAGGTGGGGATTTCTCAACAACCAGTGAGGAGATCAATAGATGGCTGGAATATTCCGATTTTATGTCATCGGATACTTATATGATAAAATGCTATGATGATCGTTTCAAAGAAGAAAATGACACCTACTCAGAGATGGATATTTACCTGCCTATAAAACAATTCAAGATAAAAGATACACTCATTTAAAAGATATTAAGAAAATAAAGAGGAAGCGTGTTTTAGTGTACTAAAAGAAATTACCGTAATGAACAAATCGTGGTGAATTGCATAAATAGAAAAGTAATCTGTTGATTAAAAGATATACTTACTCTACTTTTTTTACGTTCACGGCTCTTGGTCCTTTTTCGCTCTGCTCGATTTCGAATTCGACTATATCACCTTCATTTAGGTAGTTAGTCTCTTCGAGATCGCTACGATGTACGAACAAATCTTCATCGCCTTCGTCAGGCTTGATGAAACCGAAGTTCTTCATGTCGTTGAAGAATTTTACTGTTCCTCTCATTTGGTATTCACCTCCTTTGCGTTCATTGAAAACCCTGTTATACCTCCTACCTTATATACTTTGGGATTGTTTTATATACGGAAATTTATTATTACCGGGTAGTTGTTTGATAAGATAACATATCCTTTGGTCAATCATACCACCAGAGATACTCTATTATAGAGTAAGCCAATACTTTTTTATTCTCGCTTGCCGCTTTAATCATTGATAATATGGATATCGCAATCAACAACACTAAGCTGATAACGTTCAAGTCTGATGGATTGGGTATAATTGAAGAGGGAGCTCTAGGCATAGAAGATGGAAGGATCACTTATGTTGGTAAAAACACAAAATTGGATGCTGATATCGTCATAGACGGGCACGATAAATTAACTATGCCTGGGTTGGTCAATGCACACACTCATACCGGGATCACGTTGTTAAGAGGTTGCGCACAAGACATGCCTGAGATCCAGTGGATGAACAAAGGGATCGGTCCATTTGCCCAGCAGATGAAGGCTTCAGACATGCTGATAGGCTCAAAACTGGGAGTTATGGAGGGATTGAGAACAGGCACTACGACCTTTGCTGAATACTCTTACGATGTGGGTGAATTAGTAGAGAAAGTTTACAAACCCTTTGGTGCAAGGGTGGTTGCTATCGAAACTTTGAATGAAGTCATCTCTAAGAGAGCTAAGATGGGGCCCGATGAACTCTACGAATTCGGGAGTGAAAAAGGAGAAAAATGTCTAAAAAAGGCAAGAAAAGTTGCAGAACGGTATAAAAACGATCCCATGGTAGATTATATGTACGGACCCCAGGCCCTTGACATGGTATCGATGGATCTCTTGAGTAAGGTGAAGGAGCTTGCAGATAAAGAGGATAAATTCATCCACATGCATATAGCCCAGGGGGAGAGAGAGCGTAGACAGATCGCAAATAGATATGGGAAAAGCACTGTCGAATTGCTTGATGATATGGGTTTTTTGAGTGAAAATTTCCTTGCAGCGCATTGTCACGATACTAGTGTTTCGGAGAGAAGTGCTTTGGTAGAAAAGGGAGTAAAGATGGTTGGATGTCCAAGTTCTATAGCTATGATCGACGGTATAGTTCCACCTGTAGAAGATTTTTTAAAACTAGGAGGGATTGTTGGGCTCGGGAGTGATCAAGCACCAGGTCCGGGTACGCACAATATGTTTAAGGAGATGAGAAATGCAGCTTTACTCTCTAAAGTCAGGCATAGTGATCCAACTAGTATGCCTTCTTGGAAAACATTAAAGCTGGGGACGATAGAAGGAGCTAAAGCATTGGGTTTGAAAGGTTTAGGTGCACTTAAGAAGGGTATGTTAGCAGATGTTATAACCATCGAATTAAATCGCATCAATCTTGTTCCTTCCGTTAACAAACCCTTCCACAACTTCATACCCAACTTGGTGTACTCATCGACGGGATACGAAGTGGACAACGTTATCATAAACGGAGAATTAGTTCTCAAGGATGGTGAATTCCTATCCATCGACGAAGAAAAGATAAAAGAACAGGCTCAAGAAAGAGCAGAGGTGATCTTTGAAGAGGGTTCTATCCCTTGGAGAGAAGCCGGAAGTGATCTGGTCGATATTGTTGACGAAGGATCCCTATGAAATTATCTTGGATGTTAGACAATTATTAATAGTACTTGTATAATGTAGGCTAGTGAAAACATGAATGAGGAAAATTATCCTCCACAGAATGAACCATATGGAGAACAGGAGCAGTATCAACAACCACCTCCACCACCACAACAGCAGCAACAACCACAACAGCAATATCCACAGCACCAAGGTTATCAGCCGCCTCCAGAAAAGAAATCTAATAAATCCCTTCTCATAATAATAGGGGTGATAGCAGTTGTAGGAATTTTGGTTTTAGCATCCTACTTCATCCTTTTTGCAGGCAGAGAAGATATCGTTGGTGAATGGAAGTACACTGAAGAAATTGAAGGATGGGAGTTCAGTATAACCATGATATTTAACGCAGACGGAACAGGTGAGATAAGGAGTGACGACATGGGTGAGGAATACTCTGAAGACTTCACATGGGAGAAGACTGGATCAGGAGAGATCACCGTCACCTCTAATGGTGATACTGAAACCATCGAATACGATATCAGAGACAATGGAAACACTCTAGTGTTCCTCGACGATGTATTCGGTGAAGAGGTAGAATTCGAGAGACAGTGAACAACACCAAAACCCTTTCACTGCCCTTTATTTTTCATCCAGCTGTAATCCATCTCAGACATCTGTTTGTAAAGATTCCATCTTCTATCCACATCTTTTTGAGCTAGTCTGGCCATCTGCTCTGCTCTCTCTTCATCTATATCCTTGAGTATGCGGAACCTGTTCTCATTGTAGATGAAATCTTCGATAGGTATCGTTGGTTCTTTGGAATCCAATTGTAATGGGTTCTTCCCTTCCTCGGCCCGTCTAGGATCATACCGGTATAGCAGCCAATGACCCGATTGCACTGCCTTTTTCTGTTCATCCAGCTGGTTGCTCATGCGGATCCCATGGGCTATACAAGGAGTATAGCAGAGTACGACGGAAGGGCCGCCATACTCCTCAGCCTCTTTGATAGCTTTGACGGTGTGGGCTGGATTGGCTCCCAAAGACACCTGGGCGACGTAAACGTATCCGTAGCTCATGAGCATCATCCCGAGATCCTTCTTAGGGTTGTTTTTACCGGCTGCAGCAAATTTGGCCGTACTGGCCCTCGGTGTGGACTTCGACATCTGGCCACCTGTGTTAGAATAAACTTCTGTGTCCAGTACGAGTGCGTTGACGTTATTTCCAGAAGCCATGACATGATCGAGCCCTCCAAATCCAATATCGTATGCCCAACCATCGCCTCCAAAGATCCAGATAGATTTCTTTACCAGGTAATCGGCGAGGGACTTAAGATGTTCGTCTTGGTTCTCTTCTGCTAATTTTTTAAGTTCTTTCACCCTCTTCCTCTGCTTCCCTATTCCCTGGTCATCAGACATATCAGCTTTTAGTAGCTGGGACCTGAGTTCTTCTGGGACGTAATCAACCTGCTCTAACCTCTCCCTTGCCTGCTGCATCAACCTGTTTGCAGTGAGACTGAAACCATATCCTATCTCCGCGGCATCTTCGAATAGACTGTTGGTCCATGCTGGTCCGTATCCGTCTTTCGTCTTACAGTATGGTGTGGTCGGTAGATTCCCACCGTATATACTCGAACAACCTGTAGCGTTCCCTATCAAAGCCCTGTCTCCCACGAGCTGAGTTACGAGTTTGATATATGGGGTCTCTCCACAACCGGAACAAGCACCGCAAAACTCGAACAGAGGTTTTATCAACTGACTCCCTTTGATCGTTCCTTTATCAAAGAGTGAAGGGTCAGTTTCAGGTAGTTCTAGGAAAAATTCCCAATCCTCAGCCTCCTTTTCTCTTAATTCGTACTGGGTATCCATGTATAACGCCCTTTTATCGTCTTTTTTACCAGGACAGACGTTAACACATAACTGACATCCTGTACAATCCTCGGGAGCGACCTGAACTGTGAACATTTTTCCATCTGCGGACCTTGCTTCTACATGTTTAAAATGTTTAGGCGCATCGTCTAGTTCTTCACTGTCATAAATCTTCATCCTTATGGTCGAATGTGGACATACCAGACTGCAGAGTCCACATTGTATGCATATATCCTTTCTCCAGACAGGTATCTTGTGGGCGATGTTCCTTTTCTCATATTGTGTTGTTCCTGTCGGCCACTGCGCATCAGGTGGCATCTGAGACACTCTAAGTTTGTTGCCTTCCAGTTCCATCATCTTGGCGGTCACTTCTTTGACGAATTCAGGGGCATCATCGGATACGGTAGGAGGTATCCTCTTATCGGCTGTTAGCTCTCGGGGATATTCCACCCTTTCTAAATTTTTCAGTGCCCTTTCCACCGCTTCGAAATTCCTTTCAACTACCTGTCTCCCCTTCTTACCATAGGATTCCTCTATATTCTTCTTAATCAATTCAACAGCTTCATCCATGGGTATTATGTCAGCTAGTTCAAAAAATGCCGTCTGCATTATCGTATTGATACGGGATCCTAGGTAGAGTTCCTCAGCGAGGTCCTGGGCATCGATCACAAAAAATATTGCATCTCTTTCTATGAGTTGCTTTTGTATCTTCTTTGGAAGTTTTTGCCATACCTCCTCGGAGCTGTAAGGTGAATTGAGGAGAAAAGTTCCACCCTCTTTCAAATACTTGAGCATATCGTATTTTTCAAGGAAAGACCAATTGTGACATCCTACGAAATCTGCCTCTTTACAGAGGTATGCGCTTCTGATCGGTAGGTCCGAGAATCTCACGTGACTAGTTGTCCTGTTACCCGCTTTTTTAGAGTCGTAAACGAAATATCCCTGAGCGTACTTGTCAGTAGCCTCGGAGATTATCTTTATGGTGTTCTTGTTAGCACTTACGGTTCCATCCGATCCAAGACCCCAGAACATCGCCTCATATCCCGAACCGCACACCTTGCTCAACTCCTCGTCCCACTCCAAGCTGGTGTGACTCACATCATCATGTATACCTACCGTAAAGTGATTTTTTGGTTTGCTTTTATCCAAATTTTTTAATACGCTTTCGAGCATACCGGGTGTGAACTCTTTAGAAGACAGTCCGTACCTCCCACCTACTATGGTAGGGCGATCTTCAAAGGGTGCAGTTCCCTCCTCTAACATCTCGTCTATCGATGATACCACATCAAGATAAAGAGGCTCGCCGAGGCTGCCGGGTTCTTTGGTCCGGTCTAGAACGGCAATGGATCTTACTGTTCTCGGTAAGGCTTCCACAAGATGTTTGGTGCTGAACGGCCTGTACAATCTTACCTTGATCAAGCCCAATTTGTGTCCTTGACTGTTTAATACTTCGACCGTTTCTTGTGCAGTATCTACCCCGGAACCCATCAGGATGACCACCTTCTCAGCTTCCTCATCACCGAAGTACTGAAATATCTCGTATTTCCTGCCGGTCAGATCCTCGAATTTCCTCATGTACTTTTCCACTATCTCAGGCACTTTTTCGTAATAGGGATTCGCTCTCTCTCGCCCCTGGAAATACACATCTGGATTCTGACTCGTACCGCTTATCATGGGATGGTCGGGAGACAATGCTTTTTCCCTGTGCTCAATAACGTATCTATCTTCTATCATCTCTCTCATAGTTTCTTGGTCTAGGACCTCGATCTTTTGTACTTCATGGCTTGTCCTAAAACCATCGAAAAAATGTAAAAACGGTAAACTGCACTCCAAACTAGCTGCTGTCGATATCATGGCTATATCCATAGATTCCTGAACACTGCCTGAAGGCATCATACAGAACCCGGTCGTTCTACAGTTCATCACGTCCTGATGATCTCCGAATATTGACAGAGCGTGGGCAGCTAGGGAACGAGCTGCGATATGGAAAACCGTGGGCAGCAGTTCAGCCGCTATCTTATGCATATTGGGGATCATCAAAAGCAGACCCTGGCTGGCTGTAAAAGTGGTTGATAAGGCACCAGATGCTAACGAGCCGTGTACAGAGGCGGACGCACCCGCTTCGGATTGGAGTTCTACCACATCGGGTACGGTCCCCCATATGTTCTTTTCACCATCTGCACTCTTTTCATCTGCGATCTCGCCCATCGGAGAAGAAGGTGTGATTGGATATATGGCTATAACTTCATTGCAAGCATGGGCAACGTGTGCCGCGGCACTGTTACCATCCATAGCTTCTATTTTTTTCATATTATCATCCTTTTTAACAATAGTGAAAATCGATATCGAGGAGAAGTTTTAGCATATTCCTCGTATCATCTTCACCCATGTATTAAGATGATAATCCAACTCGCACTATTTGAAATTAATCATTCCCTTATCGTTTTCTTCTTCCACTTACCTGTCGAGAAATAAACATAAGATGCAGCTGAAGCGATCGGGTTGCTCAGTGCCATCCCCAACCATACACCCAAAACTCCCATATCGAAGCCGATGTTGATCAATGGTAGAGATGGAAGGGCGAAGAGAGCTGACAAGAAGAGGCGCAGTCCCCAAATCCTGAATATCTCTAGAGCCATGGCAGGTAGAGTGTGTCCGGTTCCTCTATAGCTGGAATCGAATACACGGAATATTCCGAAAAATCCTATGGACATTGAATAGATGGCGAGATATCTAGCCCCCTCCTCTATCACAGGTAACTCATCTATGAATACATTCATTATACCCGTTCTCAAGAAAACAACCAAAGCACCGGTGGCGAACATTATAGCCGATGAAACCAAGACAGCTTTTTTGATCACTTCCTCGGCCCTCTTCTTGTTCTCAGCACCGATATTCTGACCTACCATGGACATTGAAGCATCAGCGAATCCCCATACGGCTATGGTTATCACGTGAATTACCCTCCGACCTATACCGTAGGCTGCAACTGGAGTCTCTCCGAATATGGCAACGAGAGTAAAAAGCATGACGAAGGCAAGAGCGGTAGTGACCCTGGCGAAGGTTGCCGGTGCACCTATCACAAATATCTGTTTGACCCATCCGAACTTTAGCTTGAGATCCTTCAAAGAAAGCCTGATATCAACCTGTTTATTGAACAGTAGATATATACCAACTATACCAGCGGTAACACGAGAAGCTGCTGTAGCTATGGCTGCACCCGTTACTCCCAGTGCTGGAAATATGGACCAGCCGAATATCAGGATCGGATCCAGAACCACATTGACGGATACGAACACGATCTTGATGAACATGGGAGTGACCATATCTCCCATCCCCTTCAGCAGAAAACGGAATGCGGTGTATGCGAATACGAAGGGCATACTCAAAAGTACGATCCTAAGGTATGTTACAGCAAGGGGGTATATATCCGGCGGGGTCCGCATCCACCTTAGTATATAAGGTGCTCCTAGGAAACCACCGATGGTGAAAATCAAGCTGAGGATGATTAGGAAACTGAAAACCTGCCCAGCTGCTTCGTTTGCCGTTTTTTGATTTCCAGCACCCATGTGCTGAGCAACCAAAGCCACACCGGCTGTAGCCAGTCCCATCCCAGCGGATAGAAAAGCGAATATCACCGGCCAGGCTGCTGTAGGAGCACCGACTTCGGCAGCACCTAATCGACCTAGCCAGAAGGTATCAACTATATTGAATGATATGTGTAAGGAACTGGACACCATCACAGGAAGAGCCAGTACTAAGATCGTCTTGACTATCGGACCACCGAGGATGTCCTCTCTTCTTTCTTCCGCAGTCTTTATGAATATTTTTTTTAGTTTTTGTAAACTAAATTTTGACGAACTTATTTTATCACGTATCTTTAGGCAAAGGTGTTTACATTCATCATTATTAAACATATGGGTAATTTTTGGCCGTATGATTCCTTAAATGATATCACGAAAAATTTAACTATCTAGTCCTGTTCTTAAAAACTCATCAGAGGTGAGGAAACTGGTAAAAAAAGCAATCATACCTGCAGCTGGGAAAGGATCACGTTTGAGACCTATCACGAACGCCATACCGAAGGAGATGATCAGGGTCGGAAAAAAACCGGGTATCGAGCACGTTCTGAGTGTTCTCAAAGCCGGTGGAGTAGAAGATGTTTTGATAATCATCGGTAGGAAGAAAAATGCGATACTTGATTACTTGGGTTCAGGAGAAAGACTGGGTCTCAATATATATTACAGGATGCAGGAAGAGCCGAAAGGTACGGCTCATGCGATCCAGCTTGGAGAGGACTTTATCGGGAGGGATGACGAATTCGTGATCATGTACGGTGATAACTATATCACACCCTACGAGACCATGAAGGACATCGTGAACTTCCATCAAGAGAAGGATGGGAAAGGAACCCTGGTTCTACATCCGGTGGAAGACCCAAGACGATTTGGAGTAGTTAAAATAGCAGAGGATCGAGAGATACTCGGCATGATAGAAAAACCCACTTGGGAGGAAGCGGAGCCCTATCAGATCGACGGGCACTGGCTCAACATCGCAGGTCTTATGATATTGAACTCGAAGATCTTCGATTACATAAAGAAAACGGAAAGAGGAAAGAATGACGAGATCTGGTTAACCGATTCCATAGAATTGATGAGAAAAGAAGGAAACAAGTTGTATGGCTATAAATTCGATGGGAAAAGGTTCGATATAGGTGACTTTGAATCATTAAGAGAGGCGGATCGGCTTGAGATCGAGAGATTGAAGGAAGAAGAGGATTAATCTCTATCTTTCTTGATCTTATAAGCGATCAAAGCGGCAGCTCCAGCGACGAATACTGGAAAGATATCAGTGCTCAGGTATAATCCAGGAGTAGGAGGATGATAATGAGTTAGAGGCCACAGGACCGCATAGGAGCGTCCGGAGGCATTTATGAGTAATAGATCCAAAACAAGGTGAGATACTGCTCCTAGAACAAGAAGCAAAAAAACCCTTTTGGACAGGTTCTTTGGAATAAAAACGGTGATGATCAGAATCACGATCAACACACCCCCGGTCGTGTGGAGCGGTGTCCATGAAAAGGGTATCCCTAGATAGTTTTCGATCAGTGCTGAATCCAAGATCAGATTGATCCGTGTAAGGTCCGGGAGAACTGCACCGGTCATGACGGCTGTTGTGTAAGGTGAAGTCATCCAATCGTATTTTAATGAGAGCAGCGCCGCGATCGTGTATGCAACAAGTACATGTGTCATCAGATCAGCCATCTTCATCACCCCGTGGTAACAATATACTCATAGGCTTTTCCCTAGGTTCCAGGTGATCACCGTTCCATCGCCATTGGGAGAGGATCCTGAAGGCCAACCACATGGCTGCAGCGAATGATATCACGTACATGTAAACTATGTTAAAAAATGGCCTTACTACTCCGTTCTTTACCTCAAATGTTAGGTCTTGTCTAACGATACCGTATACAGATAGGTGGTCTCCTTCCTCTACATCATCATCAAAGCCCGTCAATTCCAAATCGATAGTTCTATCTCCGTGTTCTAATTCGATAATTATAGGATCCGTGCTGATCACCTTTCCCCCGACCTCTGCTTCCTCACCTATATATCGTTCATAATCGTCGATAAGATCCTCTTCGTTCGGGTAAGCACCCATCTCAGGAGCAGGGTCCAAGGACCCGTGATATATGAAGAGAATGCACAATGATGTTAACAGCAAAATGACGATCATTACTCTTTTTACCGTATTTAAATCGATCATCCTAATATCGATAATCGACTTTTAATATTTGGATTTACCGTCATCGTAGTAATCTTCTTTTTCAGAAAGGTATAATAACAAGAATTATGTTAATTATCCATATGAAAGATGGGATGGCAAGCATACCCGCTATAGACCAGAAAGGGCATGATAATATAAAGACAGCCACATTTTCTATGGGATGTTTCTGGGGTCCGGATGCCTTGTTCGGAGCTCAGCCAGGGGTGGTGAGGACGAGTGTAGGATACGCCGGAGGTAAGAAAGAGAATCCTACCTATCAAAGTCTAGGTGATCACACAGAAACCGTTCAGATCGTATATGACGAGGACGATATCTCCTACAAAGAACTTCTTGATATATTCTGGAGTGGTCACGATGCAGCTAGGCCTAAAAGCACCCAATATAAATCGATAATATTTTTTCACGACGAAGAGCAAGAAGAATCGGCTAGAAAGAGTAAAGAGGATGGTATGACCACTGAGATTAGGGAATATTCAAGATATTATCTAGCCGAGGAATATCATCAGAAGTATAATCTTCGGCTGAACAAGTCTCTATACAATTCTTACCGTGGGATATATCCAGATATGAAAGATTTCATAAGCTCTACTGCAGTAGCCCGTGTAAATGGTTACATAGCTGGCAAAGGAAATCTTACCTCGAAAGATGACCTAAAGAACCTGGGATTGAATAAAGAATGGATGGAGATCCTGTACAACAGATGGAATGCTAAAAAAGGGAAAAGTAGATGTTATCTAAGATGAACAATAAAAGACATGAAAAACCACCTGATAAGGAGTTGAAGAGAAAGTTATCTCCACTTCAATACAAGGTGACACAATTGAAGGGGACGGAGCCAGCTTTCCGGAACGAGTACTGGGATAACGAAGAAGAAGGGATTTATGTAGATGTTGTATCTGGAGAGGTGCTATTCAGCTCGAAGGATAAGTACAGATCCGGTTCCGGATGGCCCAGTTTTAGCAGACCTCTCGAGCCCGATAATATAGTAACTAGGAAAGAAGAAGGTATATTTGACAGGAGGACTGAAGTTAGGAGTAAAAATGCTGATTCACACCTTGGGCATCTGTTCGATGACGGACCGGCACCCACTGGTAAACGCTACTGCATGAATTCCTCAGCACTCAAGTTCATCCCAAAAGATAAGCTCGAAGAAGAAGGATATGAAGATTACCTCGAAATTTTCTCAGAAGGATGAACTAGTAGTTTTGGTAAGTAATGGATGATAGATCTATATTCTAGAGGCATTCCGAATCGTATATCCTAACGGGTTTAGATGGTCCTAGTTCGCAAGGTACCAGTTTTCTTTCTTCCAACGATGTCACGATCCCTCTATCTTTCTAACATATCTTTCTATGTCGAATTTTCTTTTTAATCCGTTAGCGTTCATGTACCGAACCTTCCCATAGATCTTCCTTTCCTTCCATGCCTGATCGTGTTTTCCAAAACACCATGCTACACCTGCATAACCATTAGGATCTCTTCCATCCAACTCGTACTTGTTGTTTAGATACAGAGAAGTGTGATAAGCTTCTTCAGGTGTCTCACTCCATTCGAGTATCTTTTTACCCCAGTACATACGCATGTAGCCATGCATCTTTCCCGTTTTAAGCATCTCTTTTTGAGCTGCATTCCAATACTCGTCATGTGTTCTTGCTTCCTCTAGTTCCTTTCTTGAATAAATATACTCCCGTTCATCGTTTTTGTGCTTTTCTAATGTTTCCCGGGCCCATCCAGGTAAACAATTTATGTTCTCATAATCTTCGTTATAATAAACAAAATTAAATGCGAGTTCCCTCCTAACTATCAGCTGCTCAAGGAATCCTTCTACTCCTTCTCCACCTTTATTTTTGACTTCCAGAGCTATGTAAATCGGTGATATCTGTCCAAAGTGAAGATAAGGGCTCATATTGGAGAGACCGTCTTTAGAGGGGTCGTTGCTACACTCAGGATAATCTTCTAATTTGTTCTTTACAAAATAATCCAACTGCTTTTTAGCCTTGCTCGAACCACCTATGCCTTCTGCTACTGGTTTAACACTGGCATCTATTTCTAGTGAATCAAGAGCTTTTTCCATGTCAATACAATCAAAGCTCAGATCAAGAGATGACTGGGTCACATTACGTTCTTTGACTGGCTTAAGGTATTTCTTCAACAGATTCTGAATCTTTGGTCTTATGGTCCGTGCAGCATACTCCTCCTTATCGGAAGTCTCTTCAACCGGAATCACTAAATCAGTATCTACTTCTATAACAGGAACATCGATCTTTTTTGTGATCTCTTGTCTCCAATTTCTTGTATGAGCTAGGTAAGCTTTATCTACAACAGTGATCGAGGATTCTTTCGACATATCCACTACTGTATTTACAGGATCAGAATGTTTAACAACTAAAATTATATCCCTATCTTCTAACTCATGTTTTACTTCGTTCAGACCTTCGATCATGAAGTGATAATGTCTTAAATTAGCATCTTTAAAATCTTCAGTCAAACAAAATAGCACGACAAGAGGTATCTCCAGACTGTTGGCCTTATCAACCGCGTATTCCAAGGCATGGTTGAACTCTGATCTCTGGGCCCGCTGCATCCAGTACAAGATGTAATTTCCGTCCTTGATCTCTCCGCCCTTCAATATGCACTGTCTCTCTTTTGGTATGTCTTCATGATCTGCTATCAAACCCATCTCAAACCATCCTATGATATATATCTCTATAACACTTAACAGTTGTGTTCAGTAAAGGGTTCATTATACTCTTTTTAACCGACCAAAAATAAAATTTTACTTTCTTCGCCATATATTAAATAAATTTAAATAGATGTACAACACTATTACAACGGAGGTTAGCGGATATGAAATTGAAATTAGGGTTACTGCATTTATCCGAGAGAATACGGTGGAAAAATTGGCCAACATGGCTGAAAGGTATATTCCTATTTTGGCCATCCTTGGGACCAGCTTATCTATTTATAACAAGAACCCCTATACCTACCGACGGCACGGGTGAGATAGAAACTATACTGGCCAACCTGGAGTACCAGAACTATTTTATAGTGGTCTTCCTAGGATTGTGGTCCATAAATCTAGTTGTTCTTGGGATCGTGTGGATAATAGGGGGTTTGATATCTCACACGTATAGGGATCATCTATCTAAGAGGACATCCATCCCTGTTAAAAAGATCATCAGGGACATCAAAAGAAGAAATACCATATATGGAAATAGAGTAAGGGCGTATAAGAACAATCCAAAACAATTGAGAGTGCTGAAGAAGAAAAAAGATGAGGTAGACGAATAGAGGGATCTTCAAGACACATCTTTTGTTATTTTTACAGATTTAGCGACAGATCTATTATTCTATATATTACAGTACTAAAGCTATATACTAATATCTTAGATATGTTTTATTGGATTTCTGGAAAGGTATTTCTCTTATCTCGTTTTAATAAAGTTTTCTTTACTTTAACCAATTCAAACATTTAAAAAGTATATAAATAAATAGACTATTAAATTAAAATTACGAAAATATAGTTAAACACAAAACTAAATAGATATAGATATGTTTATATACCAGTATAGTTATTATCGATATGGTGATAAAAAGTGAAACAATACGGAATTGTGCTGTTACTTGCAAGTTTCCTTGTGATTGGCAGCATAGGAATTGGTGCAACGGTGATAGACAGAGCCTCCCCGTCAGGGGTGGACAGTGAAGCAACATATTATGATATAACCGTGTTCAAGTACTACGATGTGAACGCCGATGGGCACTATGATGAAGAAATAGATTATCCACTCGAAGGATGGCACATGGAACTCTACGGTAAAGACGTAGAAAATCCCCCAGGTGATCCAAGAGATCATCCACCATGGTACTTCCTTGAGGAGGGATGGACCGACAGTGATGGATACGTGATATTCGAAGATTACGTAAGTGGAAACCCACCAGGACCTACAGGACACTACAAAGTAAGGGAGATCATACCCGAGGGATGGTACAACGTTGGATCGGCAGTTTACCCAACACCGGAAAACGGTGGTGAGGCACTATCTCTAGCAGTAGAAGAAGACGACAATGAGTCCTACGTAGAAGACTCATTCTGGCTGAGGACACCGATGACCGTTGAATTCGGTAATGCATTGATCGACGGTGAAATATTGGTCTATAAATTCCACGATACGGAGATGACCGGAGAATTTGATCCAGAAATTGATTACATGCTAGAAGGGTGGATGTTCAATCTATGGACGACCGACGATGGAGAACCTGATGAGATAATAGCCAACGGAACAACAGACAGCAATGGAGAATTGCTCTTCGAAAACATATCTCCAGGAGATTATATCGTACAAGAAATACTCCAAGAGAACTGGAAGAACACTACTGAATTGTTACAACCAGTTACGGTTTATCCAGGGCAAACATCTGAGTTATGGTTCGGTAATGTAGAATACGCCGACATAACAGTCTACAAGTTCTATGATTCTAACTACGACGGTGATTGGTACGAAGAGGAACTGATAGACGGTTTCATGTTCCAACTTTGGGAGGCAGATGAGGATGGTAACCCTATAGAAACCATCGGAGAGCCTTTGGAAACGGAAGAAGGTATGGCTGTGTTCGAGGACCTATTACCAGGCTACTATGTTGTACAGGAGATAATGCCAGAGGTGGAAGAGGGCGAATGCTGCTGGGTATCTACCACAGGAGAACTTCAGTTCGTCGAAGTAAAATCAGGTGGAATGTACACACTGTGGTTCGGTAACGTTCGTGGAGGACGCATCGAGGGCATGAAGTTCCTTGATGTAGAAGCTACCGGCGAGTTCGAAGTTGGTCTCGATAAACCCTTGATGGGCTGGGAGATCAATCTATGGACCGATGTCGATGGAGAACCCGGGGAGATAGTGGACAGTACCGTTACCGATAGATCGGGTGAATATTACTTCGATTGTGTCGTTCCTGGACCTTACTTCGTACAAGAGGTATTGTACGATGGTTGGTACAACGTGACACCTGCTATAGTGTGGGTATACGTAGAACCCTGTGAGACCGTTTACGGTATAGACTTTGCGAACTGTATGTTCAAGGACATATACGGGATCAAGTTCTACGACTACGATATGGACGGAGTGTTCGATCCTGAAGTAGATTGGGTCCTAGAAGGCTGGGAGATACAACTGCTCAACGAAGATATGGATATCATAGATACATTCGAGACACTGCCGAACGGATATTATTTCTTCGAGGGATTGAGCGTTGGTACATACTACGTGCAAGAGGTCGTTCCAGAAGGATGGATGAACACTACTGCTTCAAAAGTAGAAGTCGTGCTCAACTGTTGTACACCATGTATGGTTATAAACTTCGGTAACTACGAGTTACCAGAGATAACGATATACAAGTTCTACGATGTAAACATGGATGGCGTGTATGATCCTGATGCAGGCGATTACTTGATTGAAGAAGAAGTCATGTTCAACATCTGGGCGGACCTACACGATGGACAGATCATAGAATATGATATAGCAGTAACTGGTATGCTGAATTTCATCACTGACGTAGGCTACTACAGGATAACCGAGGACCTGCCAGAAGGATGGATGAACACGACCGATCTGATGCAAGATAACACTCTAGGGCCAAGCGACCATTGGGAAGTTTACTTCGGTAATGTACAATACGGAGACCTGATAGTCTACAAGTTCTACGATGTCGAGATGACCGGAGAATATGACGAAGAAATGGATGAGCTGTTGGAAGGCTGGACTTTCAACCTGTGGACCACTGTGGACGGTATACCGGATGAGGTTATAGCAACCAACGTGACTGGTCCTGAAGGATACGCCATGTTCGAGTCTTTGGAGTCTGGATGGTACGCAGTTGAAGAGATATTACAAGATTGCTGGTTCCCAACCACTGATTTGATACAGTACGTAGAAATCGAAGTTAGTACTACTTCTGAACTTTGGTTCGGTAATGTCCCAGGTGGTTTCATAGAGGGATACAAGTACTGCGACCGGAACCTGAATCAGGAATTCGATTGTGGTGAATGTGGTCTAGAAGGCTGGGAGATAAATCTTTGGAAGTACATGGAAGACGAGACCCCTCAAAACAACTTGATACATTATATGTCAACGATCACTGACGAAAATGGATACTACAACTTCACGTGTGTAGAACCTGGATGGTACATACTGGAAGAAGTGATGCAGGACGGATGGTACAACAGTACACCATATTACTACCTGATCGAGGTACTACCAGAAGATGAGTTGCGCTATGACTTCGGAAACTATCGGCATGGAGACATCTACGGATTGAAGTTCTGTGACTTCAACATGAACGGTGAATTCGATGAGTGTTTAGACTGGCCGCTGTACGGTTGGGAGATCCAACTATGGTCCGCTGATGAATATGGAAATCCAATAGAGTTGATAGACACAACATACACAGATAACTGGGGTATGTACAGATTCGAATATCTTCCACCAGGTGACTACGTGGTCGCTGAAGTGTTGAAGGACTGCGGTTGGATAAACACGACCGACATGGAAGTCCATGTCCAATTAGGTTGTGTTGAAGAAGTCGAGGTAAACTTCGGCAACTACAGACCGAGCAACATCTCGGTAAAAGCCTACGACTATGAGATGAACGAACCAGTAGCGGGTCTATTGATAGAACTCTGGGTGGCCGATGAGTACGGAAACCCCATAGAGATGATAGATTCGGGATATACTGGACCACACGGATACTACATATTCCCAACCTATGATCCGGGATACTACATCGTACAGACTGCCGACGGATATCACTCAGAATTCGTTATACTGAGATGCAGTACGGCATATGTCGTGTTTGAATACTATGACTATGGTTACGAAGAGACACCCCAGATGAACATATCGAAAGCTGAATACGTGAAGCTTGCATGAAATTATCCGATAAGCACCAAAAAAACCCTTTTCCCTTTTTTTAATTTATTACCAAAAGATGTAGTTTAGTTTTTCTAAATATTAAAACGATTAAACTAAATACAATTATATGAATCTAAATAGATAAGTATAATAAGAAGGAAAGAGATACTTATGCTTGCATGGGAGGCATGTGCATGGGCAAAAAAAGTATCAAAGTAGTTAATATAGATAAGTATAATCTTGAGGAATTGGAAGGCCTTTGTATCCCTGATAACAAGCTAGATGATCCCTTGTTCATCGAAGGCAATATGTTATGGAAGCAGTGGATTAGGAAGAATTTAAACAAATACAATTCGATCGGAAAAATAGCTTATCAGGGTTCAGGAGTTGTAGGATCGATCCACTATATACCTAAACCGAAACAAAAAGTGGTCGAGATCAAATGTCTCTTTGTTAAAGAGAATGGTGAGGAAGAGGAAATCAAAAATATACTTTTAAAAAATACTATAAATGATTTTAAATCTTCTAAGATTTATTTTGGTAATGAACCTGCCCTCGGGCTAGTAACGTATACCTTCCCTTTTCAAAGATACTCAGGACAAGCGGAGTTCTTTAAAGAGAACGGTTTCGAACAAGTTTCTGAGGAAAATCCCTATCTCCTTTATTATCCTATAAACGGAGATTTTGATCCTGAACTCGAGTATGCAGATTTTCCTGTCGATGACTCAGACAAAGATAAAGTTCTGATATTATGTAATGCATCTTGTCCGTTCTGTGTTAAAGATACCATAGAAACACTCGACAAATTGAGGAAACTTAACATGAACATGTCTCTCAAGATAAAGATACCTTTCGAGGAAACGGAAGAACTGACCCATGTATATTCCATGCCAACTTGCATTGTTATAAATGACAAGGTTGTAGAATTTTCCATCATGGACAGCGATAAATTCTTAAAAGAAATTAAAGAAGCTATTAAATCCGAGGGGCTTGTAAGTACCTTCGATGAGAGGTAAAACAAATTCCTGAGTAGTGGGACGAACTTTCATTATCTTTTTTAATCCACTCTGCTTTGACGGCAAACATGAGCGCAGACCTTGTCAATCGAATAAATACAAATAGTATGTGTAAACTGGTGGATCGAGATGGAAGAAAAAGAATGGTTTGAGGACCAATGGTTCTGGGAAGACTATGAAAATGTTTTATTCCCAAAAGAAAGACTTCAAAAGACCAGTGGACAGGTTGACCGCTTAGTAGAACTACTGGATCTAAAAAAAGACCATCGGATACTAGACCTTGCATGCGGTGTTGGGAGACATTCTTTGGAGCTCGGTAGAAGGGGGTATAAAGTCACGGGATTGGACCTTTCGGAGAGTTATATGAAAGAGGCTTCAAAGAAGGCCGAAGCCGAGGGACTAGATGTCAAATTCATCCAGGGGGATATGAGAGATTTCGTTAGAGAAGACTATTACAACGCAGTGATCAATTTCTGGTCTTCCTTCGGTTATTTTGAGCGTGAAGAAGATAACCTGAAGGTGTTGAAAAATGTTTACTCATCTTTGAAAAAAGGTGGTATGTTCCTGGTAGATGTGATGGGAAAAGAGATAGTGGATAGGATATATAGTGAAAGAGACTGGTGCCGTATAGATGATGGTTTTTTTCTAGAAGAGCGTTTTTTAAGAGAAGGTGGAAAATATTTGGAAAGTGATTGGATACTGATAAAGGATGGGCAGGTGAGGGAACACAAGTTCATATACCGTTTATACTCTGATAAAGAGGTTAAAGATATGCTCAAGAGGATCGGATTTTCTTCCGTTAGAACTATTGGGGACATCTATGGCTCGGAGTATAACGGTGATGCAGAAAGACTCATAGCTATCGCCCAAAAATAGGTTCGATTACATGAACAGCAGCACCACGATGGTCCCTACGACTATGATCACCGATCCAACAAGCAATGTTAGAGTGATCTTTTCCAGTTTTGGTAGTAATATGTAGGAGAGTATAAGGACGAATAAAGGTGCGACCTGCCAGATAGGATTTACGACTACTATTCGCGATATGGATAATGCTAAAAAATTCAGATAAAAGGCTGAGGCACAGAATAAGGCGATCACAACGTACCAATACAGATTTGGAGACATCATGCTTTTCAGGCTGATACGTTTCTGCTTAAAACCTTCTATCACCAAAAAACCAAGGATCCCTCCGAAAGAGCTTATCATCAAACCCATGATAACAGAGGTACCATGCATCAGTCCGAAACGTGTGAAAAACCAGTTCAGACCCCAGAAAAACCCAGCAAGAAGAGGAAGAGAAAGATCAAACCATCTTTTCTCTGATGTTATATGTTCCTTGTCATTCGATATCTCTCTAGAAACCAGTGCGGCTCCCACGACTATCAGGACAACTCCGATCAGATGAAAAGAAGATAGAGACTCCCCCAAAAATAATATAGATAACGCTAGGGCTGTGATGACTTGAGTTTTTATTAAAGGCATTGTTCTGGAGGCACCTATACGCTGAATCGAAAGGAATAATAGACGATAGCCTAAGAAAAATCCAAAAAAACCAGATGATAGAAATGAAATAAAAGAGATCATATTAACTTCGAAGGAGGGATAATGCAATATTATAGTAAGGGCAGACCATATGATAAAATTTACAACTAAAACGATGGCGACTAGTTTCTTTGTGGAGC
Source organism: Thermoplasmata archaeon (assembly GCA_003552585.1). GTDB lineage: Archaea > Thermoplasmatota > Thermoplasmata > Halarchaeoplasmatales > Halarchaeoplasmataceae > PUNK01. Next base: position 121,180 of record PUNK01000013.1, read on the forward strand.
CACCGACGGTGGACTTCCTCACAAAAATACTTTGAAAGGCCACTACAAGTGCTCCTATCAATGCTAAAATAGCACCGATCAGATCTGGATTAGACAATACCATAGCTCTACGGATAAGATATTAATTGTGGTAATATCTTTTGCTGTTCTTTATCGATATATTGCGTTCAAAGGACTCTCGCCATTCGGACGACTATAAGTTTAAAACATTAGTTTTCATATAACTATATGATGAAAAGAGATTTCTTGAAGGACACGGTCAGGAAGAAAACCGATTTTTCTAAAACCGATCAGAAGAAGGGAGTTCCCACACCTCCGATCCAGAAGCCTGTACCGGAGGGGAAGGAGATATTAGACCTGCCTAGCCCTGAGAGATGCAAAGTGGATATATCGTTGGTGGTGTCCATCTCCGAACGTAGATCCAGACGTTCTTTTTCAGAGGATGATATCTCATTGGAGGAACTGTCTTTTCTCCTTTGGGCAACACAGGGGATAAGAAAAAAGATCGATCGCTGCCACACATATAGGGTTGTTCCATCGGCAGGATGCAGACATGCTCTAGAGACCTACATCGCTGCGCTGAGAGTGGATGGTTTGGAGAAGGCTATATACCGTTATCTGCCCTTGGAACACGGACTTGTAAAAGTAATCGAGACTGCAGACCTGGAATCTAAAATTACTGATGCTGCCCTAGGTCAACGCTTTGCAGGGGATTGCGCTGCGACCTTCATTTGGACCACCATCCCCTACCGGATGGAATGGCGTTATGGTGATGCATCTTACAAGGTCATAGCTCTGGATACAGGGCATGTTTGTCAGAATCTCTACCTTGCATGTGAAGGGATCGGGTGCGGTACGTGTGCGATAGCTGCATATGACCAGGATCTGATGGACGAACTTTTAGGTGTCGATGGAGAAGAAGAGTTCACCATCTACGTATCACCTGTGGGTAAAGTTTAGGTTGATAAACTCACCTGTGTGGAGTAATTTGATCTCATATTACGTTTCGAGTGAACCGCCCGATGTATCATCTATAGTGTTCTCAGGTAGGGAAGCCCCACGGCTCTGCCGTGTGGGAGGTTGTCACCTCCGCACAGTACCCTATAATACATCTTCTTCAGCTATAAATTCTGGTTCCTCTACAGTCGCATATATGAACAGAACACCTAATAAACCAACTACAAGGGCAACGAAAAAAGGTTGCCTCAGACCAGCTAGATCAGCTATCACACCACTTAAAAATGATCCACTAGCGAAGGCCAGATTTTGAGCGAAGTTGTACACACCCATCCCCTTGCCTCTGTGTCTAGTCGGGGTCAAAGAGGTGACAAAGGCTGTGAATGAAGGTTCAGCCATAGACCTTCCTAAGGTATAAAATGCTACAGCACCCAGTATGAATAGGTATCCCATGGATAAGCCGATGACTCCAGCGAATATCGCTGATACAATACCCCCTGAAACTATCAGGATCTTTCTGCCGATCCGATCCGAGAGGCTGCCAGAAGGGAACATGAACGTCATCTGCACGATACCTATCAAGGTGAATATGCCGGCTATCTGGATCTCAGAAAGGAGGAGTATTTCATCGCCGAAAAGTGAGAGCATCGGCCATACCATCGCTAGGCCGAAAAATACGGTGAATGAACCGATGGTCAATCCGAGGAAAATCTTTGGAAAAGGAGTTATCTTTTTAAACTTGAATTTCAGAAAGGCGAGGGGATCACTCCCTTTTGAAACTGCATCGCCCAGTTTTTTGCTACCCTCATATGACTCTTCGATACCGGTGTAGAGCAGTATGCCACTCATCGCAGCTAAGGCAGAGGTAAAAAAGAATGGGACTGAAAGGGTGTAATAACTTGCGATCACCCCGCCCAGCAAGGGACCGAAAGCGTTCCCGCTGGCGAAGGACATGGAATAAAGACCCATAGCCTTTCCCCTATCCTCTTCCTTCACTATGTCCCCTACATAGGCCATCGCTACTGGCCAGACTAGCCCTGAAGCAGCTCCTTGCCCGGCCCGATATATGAATAGTTCCGGCAGTGTTCGAGCTGCTCCAAAAAGGAACATGACCACCATGTACATGAACATCCCCCCGACCATTATGGGTTTTCTACCGTACATATCAGCCAACTTTCCACCCAATGGGGCCGTGAAGATCTTGACGATCGAGAAGATTCCGAGCATGAGTCCGATGTGTGTCTTTGTAGCCCCAAAATCTCTAGCATAGATGGGAAGAAAGGGCATGATAAGACCGAAGCCTATCATGCTCACGAAAACTGCAAAGAACAATATCGGTAATTGCTTGTACTCTAGTACGATCTTCAGATCCGAATGTATGCTCTTGATACCAAATGATTCGTCATGCTCCGAATTGGTCATTTTAGAAACAAGATTAGATCGATCGATTTAAACATTTGCATGAAGGCACAAGTGTATTTGATTACGGTCTTTTCACAAATAAACGGGGATCGAAATGAATAGTGTGGTAGATGCAGTAGTGAATGTAGGACTGCATAAACAATCGGTTATCTAAAATATATCTTTATCTGATTACCACCATCCATAGTGATTGTTATTAGAGATCCGTCTTCCTTTCTTCATCAAAAAGAAGTCAGCCTTGTCCTTCTAGGATCAAAATGTTATGATTCCGGAACATCTGATCCTTCTTCGATCTGCTTGAGAACAAGTCCCTTCTATTCCAGTAATCTATGGTCAGTCTGCCTGTGTTGACATATCCTCTTGGGAGTAAGTTTTTCCGCAGTTATCACACTCAACCTCTCCCCGCTCCTTATCGCTTTCAGTGAAGGTGAAAACATCTTCACATCCGATGCATCTACCACTGAAGAGGGGATCTTCATAGTTTTCTGGATCCAACTTTAACTCCATGTCCAAAGTATATATGAGCCATATCCAGTATGCGTCTTCGTTGTTGCTGTCTGCGAAGGTTTCGATTATCTCCATAGTGGTCTTTCCAGTATCTTTCTTTTCCTTTTCAATACTACTGACGATCTCCACCTTCTTTTTTTTATACCCTTTATCAGCCATCTTGAACAGAAAATTTCCTGCAAATTTTTTTATCCTACTTTTTCCCATTTCACCACATCCATTATGAGAATCGTCTTCTTGGATATAAATGTATCTATAAATTTTAGACTAAAAATATAGGCAGAAAGCTCCTCCTAAATACAAAGATTAAAAAAGGTCGTCCAAAGTATATCCAAACAGGATTTTGAAGTGAGTATCTAGAAAGTTTTTATCACCTATACACGTCCAAGAGCCTGTCGTATCTTTCTACGAACTCATCTGCATCCATATAGAAAGCCTTTCTGATTTCATCCATACCCTTCTCTTGTTCTATCCGGTTCACCATACCGCACCCGATCCGGTAGGTGAATCTTTTTTTACCGAAAGCTCTGTTCATGTACTCTTCGAGGGACCAGTTTTCTGATCTAGTTAGGTCTTCACGGAGTTCGTCATGATCTTAGATGGTATCGTCTATTTATTTTTGTAAAGATTTTTACTTAAATTTCGCTCCTGATTTATATCTACTTGAAGGACCACCACCTGTCTTTTCGATCACCTTCAATTTTTATAATCTTCAAAAAAAATTCTGAAACATATGATTTACCTGCTGTATTTGATAATGAGAAGGGGATGAGGAAGAGGCCTTCAATTACCGGAAGAAACCAAACTCGATATGGAAGAAAGTACATCATATGGAATCTATGTAAAATAATAAAAAAAGAAAAGGTTTCAAGTTAGTTAATCAGCCTTCTGGAGGTGGAGGAGGTACTTCTCCAGAATATTCTTCCTCTGGTGATGTAGGCTCTTCTCCGATACTGATCTCTTCCTCTGGTGGTGGGGCCTGCTGCTGTGAAGGTGGTTGTTGTCCAGGTGGTCTATGTTGCTGTTGTGGAGGTTGTTCTCCATCTTTGTCTTTACCGCCGAGTAACTTCACTATCACCACTATTATTATGATTATGATGATTATTGGTATTATTATAGCTATAGCGATGCAGATCATACCTCTCTCAAATAAATCATCTAGAATACCCTCAACATCTACTTCTTCGAAGTTAGCTGTTATCTCTTTATCCTCGTCCATCTCGAAAACTATCTCCAAGTCGTATTCGTCCAGTTCATCTGTTAACGTGTCAGGTAGGTCCCAATTTTCAAAGTTTTCCTCGTCATCCTCGTCTATATATAAAGTCACCTCTGTTCCTTCTTCCAGAGTTAAAACCCATATATCTTCCACCTCGTCTTCATAGATATCTATTGCCTCGGGATCGAGATCATAATATACCGTCCCCGGTCCTTCGATAGTTAACGTAAGTTCGTATGTTTCTACAACTACATCTTCTTGGAAGATCGCTGTTATCTCTTTGTCTTCGTCCATCGTTATAATGATCGATTCACCTGTTTCATCTGTTCCCTGCCATTCATCGAATTCCCAACCTTCAGCAGGATCCGCTTCTAGAGTTAAATCAGTCCCATCTAAGTAGGTATCTGTATCTCCATCAGCGAATTCAGTGCCGTCTACTTCTACCGTGCCTTTACCTTCGATATTTATCTCTAGTTCATAGGTTATCTGGTCTGTATCGAAAACAGCAGTTATTTCCTTTTCATCGTCCATTGTTACGGTTGTTGGGTTATCTTCTCCTGTGTAATCACCTGTCCATTCTTTAAAGAACCATTGAGTATCAGCTATCGCCTCAAGTTCTACTTCCGTTCCGTGTTCGTAAACTCCTTGATATGGCCAACTTGTTATTTCCTGACCATCGACCTCTATCGAACCCTCTCCGGTTGGTTCATCTATGTTTAGGGTATGTTCTCCAGTTATCGCATAGAGGTTATTGTCATAGGAGCCGAAGTATACCGTGCCATCCTCGCCGATAGCTGGAGAGGAACGCCCATTTCCATCTGTTTCAAAAACCCCTCTTTCAGTTCCATTCGGGTTCACTGCGTAGTAATTATCATCATAAGAGCCAACATATATATCGTGCCGTCTCCGCCGATAGCTGGTGAAGAGATCACTCTGTCGCCAGTTTCAAAGCTCCATATCTCTTCTCCATCATCAGGATCTATCGCGTATAGGTTATCGTCTCCAGCGCCTACATAAATCGTTCCATCCTCACCGATAGCAGGCGAAGACTCCACTGCGGCCCCGGGTTCAAATCTCCATTCTTCTGTTCCATCTGGATTTATCGCATATAATCCGTCACCGTTTAAAAAGCCTTGACCAACATATATCGTGCCGTCTTCTCCTATGGCCGGCGAAGAATCGATCCTGACTTCATCTTCCTCTGACTCGAACACCCATTCTTCTTCTCCGTCTGGATCCACCGCATACAGGTTACCGTCCCAGGATCCAAAGTATATCGTGCCGTCCTCAGCGATTGCAGGAGAAGATTCTACTCTTTCGGTTGCTTCATATGACCATTCTTCATCTCCATCAGAATCGAAGGCCCACAGCATGTAATTATTTGTAGAGGCAACATAAATCGTGCCGTCTTCTCCGATAACAGGCGAAGATATCACACCTGAGCCTGTATCGGCTCTCCATTCTATCTCTCCGGTCTCTGAATCCACCGCGATCAGACACTCATCACCAACATGATAAGACAGACCAACGTATATAGTGCCATCTTCTCCAATAGCAGGTGAAGACTCAACTTCACCGCCATCAAGGTGTACACTCCATTCTTCCGTACCGTCAGGGTTTATAGCATACAGATAACCATCGTTCGAACCAACGTATATCGTGCCGTCTTCTCCAACAGCAGG
>PUNK01000026.1 GCA_003552585.1 Thermoplasmata archaeon
ATAGATATACCGCCCGCCGCTGCCTTCTTCTTTACAAGTGCAGTTAAGATACTCTGAAAGTTCGCCCAGCTGGTTTGATTTAATAAGCCGGTCAATGTCTTTTAATATGGCCTGTTTCATTGTTCTTTACCCTCCCGGCCAGGCTGTAATATAAGCCGGTTATAACACTCACTACACAAAGCCCACCTGCAGCCGCCTTCTGATATGGTCCCGGTTGTTTCCTGGCCGCACTCCGGGCAGCTGTGGGCCGGCTCCTGCTTCCCGTATAGCACTATAAACCCCCCCGGCTGCCCGCTGAATCCTTGCGCTTTTCTTTAATAAAGCGCTTTATTTCTCCCTCTTCAATTCTCCAGCGGTTATTAATATAAATACCTTGCAGCTGCCCGGTCCGTAACCACTCCCTAACCGTATAGTCTTTAACCTGGAAAATTTCTGCTGCCTGGGCCGGGGTGTATGTCCGCTTTAAACTCATTTAATCACCTTCTTTTTTGTTTATGATAATGGCACATTAAATAAACATAATTATATTTGAGCAGCTAACAACTGGCTAATATCGCCCTGCACGTCCGCCCGGTTGTCATCATAGATCGCCACCGTTTCAAGCTTTGCATGTCTTGAAAAGTGCCTTACCTTGCGAATGTCCCCGCCGGTCGTGTCCAGGGCCGCGGTTATGCTCGAATGTCTTACCTTGTGAGGGGTTAAGGGCTTTTCAAAGCCGGCCTTTTTGCTATAAGCCTGCAGCATATAATAAAGGGCTTCCCCGGTTAACCTGCCGCTGCCCTTGCCCGCCCGGTCGCAGTTAGTAAATAAGGGTTCACCTGGGCCGGCTTCCCCGCGGGCCTCCAGGTATTCAATTATGGCCGCCTTTGTCTGGCCGGTTATTGTTACCGGCTCCTTTTGACTGCCGCGGCCTTTGCCTAATATAAAAACCTGGTTCGTTTCCGGCCGGAAGTCTTTAACGTCAAGCTTTACAATTTCAGACCGCCTTAAACCATTGGCCCATAATAAGCTTAAAATGGCATAATCACGTAAACCTTTTACCGTGGACCGGTCGGGCTGCAGCAATAATCTTTTAATGCCGGCCGCGTCCGTCCCGCGCGTGTCCCGGTATGCCTTCACCTTTTCCCCTGGTATGTCCAGCTTAAAGGCCAGCTGCCCGGTCCTGTAAGCAAAGTTAACCAGGCTTTTAATGGCCGTTATTCTCCGGTTAACCGTGCTTTCAGTAAGCCCCTTTTCTAAAAGGTCCGCTTTATAGTCTAAGACTGCAAAAGTCATTTGCTCCCTGGTCAATGACAAAAAACGGGCCACCGCTGCCGGGTCCGCGTCCTGGTTAAAAGCTTTATTAAAAAAGTCGGTAAGGTCCCGCCGGTAAGCCCGCTTTGTGTTTTCGCTTCGCTTGTCAGCTAAAAGCATGTTAAGCAGGTCCCCTTTATCCCTGGCCGTTAAAGCTGTTTCCTGCTGCTTTATAATGTTCACGGCTTCCACTCCCTTTTTTTATTACCCTCTTATTTATATTTTATCATAGGTTTATATAGGTTGCAATAGGTAACGGTCAATTAACAGAAAAGCAATAAAAAAAACGGCCTAAAATAAGCGCTTCTAAGCCGTTTTATTTCACCGGTTAAGGTATAGGTATTGCCTGATTATGCAATTTTTTACCCTGGCCGCCCTGCTTCGCCTGGGGCTGGTTTAACTCCTGCCCGGGTCCGGCAGTTGTCCAGTCTGCTCATAATAAGCTTCGGTTTCATCAATAGCCCGCTGCAAAGCTGTCATAAAAACCGGGTCATCTATAAAGGGGCTCACTTCCTGGAAGTCCTGCTGCCGCTTCCGGGATAATTCATCAAGCTGCTGCTCCCGTAAATAAGCTACCATTTTACAAAGCAATTCCATATTGCCGCGGGCCTGGCTTGCTCCATAAAGCGCCGTCCGCAGGTCCCCGGCTGCTTCCGCTTTTTTCAAAAGGTTATATGTTGTCTGCTGCAGCTCCTCCACTTCCTGCAGTAAGTCCCTGGCCCGCTCTTTCTCCTGGCCTTTGGCTGCCTGGGCCAGGTGCGCCGGTATATGTTCTTTGTGGCGATTAACAGCAGAATAGCCGACGTTGTAACGTTTCGCGATGTTTCGCAACGAAACGCCTTTAATTAAATCCTGCTCTATTTCCTCCCGCTCTTTATGTCTGCAAATAGTGCAGGTCATTGGCATATTAAACAACCTCCTTTATTCTAACCGTGTTAGTTTCCGGGTCATATTCCGCTTCAACTTCCGGGCCCTGGTCAACTTCCCGGGCTTCTGTTTCAGCTTCCGGGCCCTGGCTTTCCTCTGATTCATTTAACCAGCTTCGTATATTATCCCAGGCTTTTGGCTCTTCTTCATTATTGGCGCCGGCCAGCTTAGTCAAGAATTTATTAATTTGGCTGCAGAAGGTAAGCAGCGGGTATCCTTCCCTTTTGTAATAAGGGTCAGGGTCAGTAAAGAATAGCTGCAGCATTTTTTTTGTATCTACTAAGCCGTGTTTTTTTATCACTTTTTTTAGTGCCGCCGCGTCTTTATCTTTAACATCTGGCTGCCGGCCGGCTCTTAACTCGAATTGCTCCCGGTATAATCCTATGGCCTGGCCTACTTCGCTGCCCTGGTCCTTTGCTTCTTCTTTTGGTTTTTCTGCTTTTTGTTCTTTACTATGTGAAGAAGGTTTTTGAGGGTGGGGGGTCGGTTCTTTTTCCGGCCCCCCCTCTTTTTCCTCTTCATATGATTCTTTTAAATGATTCTCTTTGGGTGTCATATCTGTCACCTCGTGGGGTGTCATATCTGTCACCTCTGGGGTGTCATATCTGTCACCTCTCAAGGATTCTTCTAAAACTTCATGCCATAAAAAGATAAATTTATTTGATTTCCCTGTTGCTATGGTTTTAATAAAATTGTGTTCTTTTAGTTCATTGGCGTATCTTATAGCCTGCCGGCGGTCAATTCCTAATTCAGCTGCTAAGGTTTCATAGTTCGGCCAGGCTTCCCCGTTTTCGCCCGCGTACTGTGCCAGGCGTCCCCAGGTTATTTTTGCGCCATGAGACAGGGCTTTATGGCGCAAAATAGCGTTAGGGATAAACACGCCTACAAACAATTTATAAGGATTATATGCTTCGCCTATTTTCATTGTTTGGCCCTCCCGTTGCTCTTATTGTTGCTTTTTGCTTTGTTTTCAGTTATGCTTTTCATTAGATATCAAATCCTTTCCTGGCCGCCGGTATGGTCCACCGCGCGGCCACCGTTTTTTTAGAGGTCCCCGGGGCCCGTGAAGGCCCCAGGGTTCGACCAGACATGACACGGATGAGGCGCCATATCAAGGTTAACTTAAAACAAATTCGTTCGGCAGCTCTACTTCCCGCCGCTCGGTTTTTGGCTCATCATTTGCCGGCTTGCCGTCCTTAAATCGAAGTGCAGAATCCTTCCAAACTCCAACTTTAAAGCTTGCCGGTTTGAATATCGGGCCCGGGTCCGGGCCTGTAAAGTTTGTTTCACTTTCGACATTGGGTCGCGGAAAAGTTACCTTTTCCCGCAGTTCCTGGTTTAATTTAATATAATCCTTTTGGCTGCTTTCCAGCTGGTCCAGGGCTTTAAGAATTTTATTAATAATCTTTTGCCCTTCTGCCCTGGCCGCGCTCTTTATGGCTTCTTCTGCGTCCTTCTGCTGCTCTTTGCGGTTAAAGGCTGCTGCTTCAAGTTCCCTGGCTGCCAACTCCTGATCGCGCTTTGCTCCTGCCGCGGCCTCTTTTAAGCCGGCCAGGGTTTTATAATCAGCGCCGCCCGCGTCCGCTTCCTGGACCGCTGCAGCCGCCTTGTCTGCCTTCTTTTCGGCTGCTTCCAGGGCTGCCCGGGCTTTTGTTTCCTGCTCCTGGGCTTCCTGGTAAGGTTTAAAATCCTTCAATTCTGGTAACATTTTTATTTACCCCTCCCGCTTTCGCCTTCCGAATTGGTCCCGCTCTACCTGCTGCCGCTTTAATCTTTCGTTAAAGCCGCCAAACTCCCGCGGTTGCCGTGCCGGGTGCTCCTGCCCTGGCTTCCAGGGTCCGGGTTGCTTCTTTGGATCAACTGTTCTTTTACTCATTTTCGCCTTACCCCCTTTACAAGTCTTCATACCACTTGCGCTGCTTTGCCCTGGCTGCTGCCGTGGCCTTTCGCTGCTTGCTTCGCAGCTGCCGCCGCTCCTGCCTGGTTAAGGTTGTAGCCTCGGCCAGGTCCTGCAGGTCCAGCTGCCGGCAGCCGGCCAGGTCCTTTATTTTCTGCAGGGTCCTTCCCTGTAAGGCCATTATTTTACCGCCCGCCCTACAGCGTCCCGGTTTACTTTTCGCCCTGGCCGCTTCCGGCCGTAAAGGTCCCGGTCCGGGTCTCCCTGGGTCCTGCTCTTCTGGGCTTCTGCCGGCCTGTCTACAAGGTCCAGCAGTTTGGAAATTGTTTTGCTTGCCTCCTGGCGAAGCTCTACCGGTAAGGTTTCATCTCTTATAATCTCGGTTAAAGCTACAACCGCCGCGGCCGCGTTCTTGCTATCTTTCCCCGCCGCCCTTTTTAAAGCCGCCTGGTCCAGGCCCTGCAGCTTCTCTGCCTGATGTTTAAAGGCTGCCAGGGTCTGGGCTTCTTTAAGGGCCCCGGGATATATTCCCAGGACCGGGGCCAGCTTCGCGGCCACCTTGTCAGACAAACTGGCTTTATGGGTCTCTATCATGCTTAAATGAGAATGTTTTAAGCCGGTTTTCCGTTCAATATCTTTTAGGGTCAGGCCCTGTCCTTCCCGTATGCTGCGCAGGTCCATTTTTACCGCCTCCCGTGTAAATATATTTTTTACATTATAGCGGCTGCCCTGGACGATTACAAGCGCTGTCGTCCCGGTCGTCCCAAAAGTTTTATATTTCCCCCTGGGCCATGAAAAAAGAGGGGTTTTATCCCCTCTTCAACCTGTTTTCTACTGCTATTATTGCCAGGGCCAGGACCGCACCGGCGGCCAGGGCCAGCAGCCGGGCCGGTAACATGTCCACCGCTAAAAGGTCCATTATATATTCCCCCCCGTATGTATTGGCTCTACTCCCCCGTGCTTTGCCCCGTACTCGTCTAACAGGTCCAGTTCATCTTCCCCCGCGTTTAACCTGTTATGGACCTCTTTAATAATTTCCGTTCTCCGGTCCCCTGGTATTTGATTTTTACCGGTCCGCCGCCGTTCTGCGTAAAGCGCGGCCAGCATGACTTCCATTGTAAAATCCATTATTCACCACCACCGCCGCCGAATAATTTTTTATACCAGGGCCGCCGGTCCTCTTTTGGGGCCTCCAGTTCTAATATTTTCTGTTCTTTTAATGCAAGGATATAGTTAACTTGCTCCTGGTTCTTTTGCAGCGCGTCAATGGTCCGCTGCTGCCGCTCATTCTCCTGCTTTAATGTCTCTATGTGCTCTTTAAGGGCCTGGACAACCGGCCCCCCCGCGTCCCCTCCCGCGTCCTGGACATTGTCCGCTTTCGCGTCCGGTCCTGGCTCTTCAATTTCGACCTTCCAGCGCCCGGCCTGGTCCTTCACAGCCTCGATACTGCCGCGCTTTATTCGCTTTCTTAATGCCTCTTTACTGATTCCCAGGGCCTGGGCCGCCGCGTCCAGGTCAAGCGTCCGTTTTGTCATGGCCGCCCTCCTATGGTTTATAACTCCCGTCCTGTTCGTTTAATGCTTCCCCGGTCGCCCGGTCCATAAACCGCTTTACCTCTTCTTCATGGCTCAATACCTTTACTGGCCGCTTTAATAGCTTCATAAAAGCATAATAGATATACCGCCCGCCGCTGCCTTCTTCTTTACAAGTGC
>PUNK01000038.1 GCA_003552585.1 Thermoplasmata archaeon
AAAAAACTATGTTCGCTCGCCTTCTCTTCTATTATTCTCCTAGCGGTTTTTTCTTCAGGATGCATAGATATAAGATTTAACTCGGACGAGGAGAGATTAACCGCAAAGACAACGTTTCAACTAGCTTTTGAAGATGCGAATGAAAGCATGGAAAGAAAACTGACTGTAGAGGAAGTAAGGATAGGACAGATATGGGGTAGCGCTAATAACGACGGATACGGTAAACGATGGCATTGTTCGTTTAGCATCCCAAAAAATCATACTCATAGGATAGGTTTTGATTATACCATCTATGAGGATGAGTCCATTGAATTAATAAATAAAAAAACATCTCAGATAAACAATGGAAATCCCATTGAAAATTGGACCATCGACAGCGACGAAGCAGTCGAGATCGCAAAGCAAGAATCACAGATTGAATCGTACCTGGATGAATATCCCCGTGCTGGTTTGAGGATGGATTTGATGATGTGGGAGAGACGACTACCAGATGGTAGAGAAAACCCTAATCGGGATTCTGCTACCTGGGTGATCGGTTGGGAGTATATGGGAGGTATGTTCGAAGATCCGGCACACGCTCAGGTATTTATCAACGCCAATACAGGGGAGGTGCTTTATGCCGATGCAGACATTCTCACCTAAAGTGTCTGCGAAAAATCATTATCAAATTCATACTAAAACAAAAATATGAATTTGTTTTTTTAGATATTGATTTTCAATTAAATTTTGACGAAATGTTTGTAGGATAATATAGATGATTTGACCGAAGATACTTGAAAAGAGCTTCTTTTTTGTTCGTTAGAGGTTAACACAAATCTAATAAATGTAGAAATCGATGGATATGCATGGCCGGAATCATATTTCTGAAAACTGGAGACCTTAAAGCGGTTGAAGAATTTTACTGTAAAGGATTAGATATGGAACTATGGATTGACCAGGGAACTTGTAAGATATTAAAACATGATAATCTTTTACTGGGTTTTTGCAAAGGGGAAGAACCGGAAAGAGAAGGAGTTATAACGTTCTTTTATGAGAACAAGGAAAAAGTCGACGAAATGTACGGTAGATTAAAGGATATAGCAGAGGCACCACCTGTAGAAAATGAAAGATATAATATATATCACTTCTATGCTAGGGATCTCGAAGGGCGGGCTATCGAGTTTCAAACTTTTCTGCACGAATTAAAACCTTATTCTGATGGGGATTCTCTTCTCAGAGAACGCAGGAGTGTTCGCTACTATACTGATAAAAAAGTGGCCCGTAAAACATTCATTGATCTGATCGAATTGTGCAGGTTTGCACCTACCTCTAAAAATTCACAATCGTATTACTTTGTACCGATATATGAGAAGGAATTACAAGAGGAGTTGGCTTCCGAGAGGGGACGGTCCAGCGAACCTATAGTTCGGGCACCCATGGCGGTCGCTATCTGTTCGAACCCGGAGCTTTCAAAAAGGCATGTTCAGGACGGTTGTATCGCTGCTTATCACTTCATGTTGGCCGCAGCCCTATATGGACTGGGGACATGTTGGATAGCGGACATGGATAGAGAAATTGTAAAGAATATGTTGAAAATCCCTCAAGAACATTACGTCGTTACCGTCACGCCTCTAGGTCATCCCGAAGAGATCCCCGACACCCCAAAAAGAAAGCCTGCCGAATATTTTATTAAGGAACGGTAAGATAGACATCTTCATGAGCGGAAGGAATCTGATAGGTCTATTGCTTATACTATTGGGTGTATTTTGGATGCTTGATCGGGCAGGTATACTGAACTTGAGAGATTTTTTTGCCCCCATCGCGATAATCGTTCTGGGAGTTTACCTACTATGGCCAAAAAAATGGGATAAGTTGTTGAAATAGGTCATTTAAAAATCTCACCTGTCTCCCTATACCAAAGGAGTAGATCTAAATGCTGTAAAGGGATGTCTATATGATCAGCGAACTCTCTTAGCCTCTCTTCGATGATCAAGTATCTCTTTTTATTGAGATTTTCAGGAACCTTTTCTATCACATTTAACCTGCTCATGTTTCTCAATATGTGTCTATCTAATATGGCAAGGTCATCACCCTTTCCGATATTTCTCAAAAAGTGACTTGCTTCTTTATAGCCTAACCCTTTTACGTTATCCACTAACCATTCCCTCGCATCATAAGGATCGGAGAAATTAGATATTTTTTCTTTGAGGGACACTTCATCATTTTCGATAAATTTCTCTCTTGCTTCGATCACATATCTCGCTTTATTATTTCTGAATCTCACTCTTTTGATTCGATCGGACAATTCCTTATGCTCGGCGTTGATCAGTCTGTTTTCATCCCTCAAATTTTTGACCGTTTCCCAGCAAACTTTAGCCTTGGACTGGGGTGTGAACAAACAGAAAACCATCTCCTCAAATATCCTATCTTCGCTACCTTTTTCCCAAAGTTCGGCGAATTCCTGCAGTCTTTTTTCGATATCTTGTTTTATCTCTTGATATGATCCCTTCAACTGATTTATATTGCTTTCATCCATATATTATCACACAGGTCTTAAGCTATCTTTCATCGAGACCTACTCGCTGATCAATTTCCCCGATGACGTCAGCGATCGATTCTAGCAACTCCCTATCGCTCTTAGATATAGAACCTTTTTCGTGAGAATCTATATCTAATTCTCCAATAAACTTATCTTCTTTGAATATCGGAACCACTATCTCTGACTTCACTTTCAAACTACAGGCCAGATAGTTATCTTCTTTATCGACGTCTTGGATAACAAAGGTCTCTCTCTTTTCAGCTACCTGTCCACATACACCATCACCGAATGCTATACGCCTGTGTTCGGTCGACTCCCCAACGTAAGGTCCTAGGATCAGTTCTTTTTCTCTATCATCGACCAAATAAAATCCTACCCAGTCAAAATGTGAAAACTTTTCCTCTAAAAGTTTAGCTATCCTTTTTAATTTCTCTTCAAATCTGATATGAGACTTTGCAATGTCCTTCACACTCTTCATGATTTTTTCATATTCCTCCATAATATCAGTCTTCCATCGAATTCCACATCTCGAACACTCGTCGAACGTGAGGGATGGTGATCGAACCACCGACCACCATGGCTATCGACATGGCCTCACGTAATTCACCTTCACCGAGACCTTCTTCTTTACACCTGATGAGGTGGTAGGATATGCAGTCATCACACCTCAAAACTGTTGAGGATACAAGTCCAAGCAGCTCCTTGGTCTTAACATCGAGTTCTCCTTTTTGGTATACCTGAGTATCGATATTCAAGAATCTCTTCATCTCCAGGTCTGCATAGTTCTCCATCAAATCTTTTAGCTCTGCTCTTCTTTTTCTGAAAGAAGTGATCTTAGGATCTTTATTTTCCATGATCTCGATAACATCGAAGGTATAATAAAGATTTATGTTGACTATGATGACCCTTATTTTGAATCTAAAACTCTCAGTAAAGCTTATCAAACAGTCTTACATTGAGGTTGGATTGGTGCTATCTTTGAAAAAAAACGCACTTCTCAGCGTATACAACAAAGAAGGGTTGATCCCCTTCGCAGAGGGCTTGTCGAGGAACGACTACCGGATAATATCTTCTGGGGGTACCGCAGCCTTGCTGGAGGAAAACGAGATACCGGTCATGAGGACCAAAGATGTGACCGATTTTCCTGAGATACTGGGTGGTAGGGTAAAAACTCTGCACCCAAAGATACACGGGGGCATCCTTTTCGAGCTCGGTAAACACGAGAAAGATATCGAGGAGCATGCTTTACCTCGGATAGATCTGGTCTGTGTCGATCTTTATCCGTTCAAAAAAGTGGTGGATGGAGAACATGAATTGAGAGATGCCGTTGAAAAGATAGATATCGGCGGTGTTGCACTATTGAGGGCCGCAGCAAAGAACCATGAGCGGGTCACGGTTGTATCGTCCATAGGTCAGTATGAACGTATACTGGATGAGTTAAGAAATGAGGGGGAGGTAAGTGAAGATCTTCGAAAGGAACTTGCAGTTCTAGCTTTCGAAAAGACCGCCGGATACGACGCAGTGATATATGACTATTTCCAGAAGAGGTTTATGGGAGATAAATTTCCAACTAGTTACCATCTGATGGGAGATAAGGTGCAAACACTACGTTATGGTGAGAACCCCAATCAGGATGCAGCCCTTTACCGAACAGAATGGACCAGCGAGAGTTCGGTAATGAAGGCTAGGAAACTGCATGGTAAATCACTCTCTTACAATAACATACTCGACCTTGATGCTGCTCTGGATATGGTAAAGGATTTTTCAGAACCGACTGTCGCCGCAGTTAAACACACCAACCCGTCGGGCATAGCCTCATCTGACGACTTGACCGAGGCTTACAAGATGGCTTATGAATGTGATCCGATATCCATTTTTGGCGGGATCGTTGCTGCAAATAGGCGGATTCCGATGGAGATGGCTGAAGAGATGAACGAAATATTTTTAGAGGCCGTTATAGCACCGGGATATGAGGATGAAGCCGTTGAGATACTAAAGAACAGGAAGAATATCAGGATAATGGACCTAGATAAGTGGGATCCAGAACCACAAGGATTCGTTTATCTTAAAGTGGCGGAAGGGCTTTTGGTGCAGGATCGAAACTCTAAAAGACTGGATATGGACGACGTTGAAGTCGTCAGCGAAAGAGAACCTACTGAAGATGAACTAAAGGCTATGGAGTTCAGCTGGAAGGCCGTAAAGCACGTAAAATCGAATGCCATCGTCTTCGCAAGACCCGATCACACAGTGGGAATCGGAGCGGGACAGATGAGCAGGGTCGATTCAGTGCGTATAGCACACATGAAAGCCCGATCTCCCACTGAGGGATGCGCCATGGCCTCCGATGCTTTCTTCCCTTTCCGAGACGCTATAGATGCGGCAGCTGAAGCAGGTATTTCCACTGTAATACAACCGGGCGGTTCGATCAGGGATGAAGAGGTCATAGAGGCAGTCAACGAGCATGATATGAGCATGGTATTCACAGGTTACAGGGTGTTCAAACATTGAAATATGATAGAGGTAAGCCAGAAGATTATCTTTATTCTTTGAAGAGAAAGGGAGTTAAACTTGGTCTAGATAAGATAAGAGAGTTTCTTTCATCACTCGGTGATCCTCAAAAGGATTTCGACTCAGTTATAGTAGGAGGGACGAATGGAAAAGGCTCGGTTTGTAACATGGTTTCAAATGTGCTCCATGAAGTCGGTTACGACACGGGGATGTACATATCCCCCCATCTAGCATATTTCGAGGAGAGGATCAGTGTAAACGGAGAATGGATCGGGCAGGATGAATTGTGGGACCTCATAGATGTCGTGAATCCCGTTTTGGAGAGCATAGAAAATAAGGATGTTAAAAAAAGACCTAGTTTTTTTGAAGTACTGACAGCTATCGCCTTTCTCTATTTCTCAAAAAGAGGGGTTGATGTTGCCGTGCTCGAGGTAGGTATGGGAGGACGTTTGGATGCTACCAACGTTACAGAGCATATCGCATCGGTCATCACAACAGTTGGTCTCGATCATATGGAACATCTTGGCGAGACTAAGGAAAAGATAGCATTTGAAAAGGCGGGTATAATCCACCGGGGGGACCATTTTGTTACTGGAGAAAAAGACGAAAAGATCACAGATTATTTTATGAGCATCTGTGAAGAACGCAACGCTGAATACAGTCATTCTCTTGAAAGGGAATATGATATCCTAAAAGAACCTCTTAGATTGAAGATGCCCGAGTACGGAGAATTCACCGTACCAGGCACCTCGAGATGGCAGGCTGAAAACGCTCTTACGGCGATCATGACCTTGGAGAGACTGGGAACGTCAGGTTACAATATAAGTAAAGAGAACATCAAAACGGGGTTGAGTAAGACGAATCTGCCCGGGAGGCTCGACACCATCTCCATAAACCCTTGGATAGTGATCGATTCAGCGCATAATGTACCTGGCATCAAGGCGTTGATGGATTCCCTCGACGAGATGGATTATAACCGTCTTTTGTTAGTGATGGGTGTTTTAGAGGACAAGGACTATAAAGGGATGGCTGAGCTATTAAAATCAAAATGCGACCTTGTTTTTGCGGGAGAACCCGTAAGCGATCGTAGTCTAGACAGTCGACTTCTGGCACAAGAATTCAAAGATTGCTGTAAGATCTCGACTTACAAGGAAGGATATAAGGCACTTGAAGCAGCCATAAAAAGGTGGGAGCCAGGAGATCTGATACTGGTTACTGGTTCGATATACTTTTTGGGAGATATAGTAAGAAAATGGGAGGAAGTGCTAAAATGAAAGATATCGACTTTGGTGAGATGGTTACACGATTAAAAAGGCATTTTGATGTTGGGGCCTTTCCTGGAAAAGACCCTGATTCAGATGAGGTCCCTGACTCCGATCCTTTTCAAGTATTGATATCAACTATCCTTTCACAGCGTACTAAAGATATCAACACTCATAGAGCTTCTAAACTTCTTTTTGATCATTATCCCACTCCTAAAAAACTGGCGAATGCTCCTCTAGGAGAGATAAAAGAGCTGATACATTCTACCGGATTCTACAACGTTAAGGCAAAACGAGTAAAGGAGGTTGCAAAGATAATACATGAAGAATACGGCGATGAAGTGCCGAATGATATACGGGAATTACTTGATCTACCTGGCGTAGGAAGAAAAACCGCCAACTGTGTTCTTGTTTACGGCTTCGGTGAACCGGCCATTCCTGTTGATACACATGTACATCGTATCAGTAACAGGATGGGTCTCGTGAACTCCAAAGATCCTGATGAAACTGAAAGACAGCTATCGAACATAATACCTAGAAAGTACTGGATCGAGATAAATCGATTGATGGTTGTGTTCGGTAAAGATATATGTCAGCCCCGCATACCTAGATGTGAGATCTGCCCATTGACCGATATGTGTGATTATTATGAAGAGGTGTATAGAAATGAAGATCGATGATGTGAAAACCTATCCAGTAACTATGGATAGAGATGAAGTATTCAAGATAGCTACCGGCTCTTCCTTGGCTGCGGAAAATGTTCATGTTAAAATTTCAGCGGAGAACTACGAAGGGTGGGGAAACGCTAGTCCGAACAGTGTTACTGAAGAAACTACGGATTCGATACTCAAATCGTTGAACATCATGAAAAAAAAGGTGACTAGTAAAGAATTGGATATAGAGAAAATATGGAAAGAGATGACCGAGATATTTCCAAAAGATCCTGCTGCTGTAGCTGGACTAGATATAGCTTTAAACGATTTGAAGGGTAAACTGGAAGACAAACCTGTTTGCGGGCTCTATGGTGGAGAAAGAACGGGTGTGTTAACTGACAGAACGATCAGCATATGGCCTTACCAAGAGACTGTTGATCATGCTAAAAGATATGTGGAACAAGGCTTCAAGGCTTTGAAAATGAAGATAGGACTTGATCTATTCGAAGATATCCGCAGAGTGCGTGCTGTCAGGGAAGAGGTGGGAGATTCTATCAGGATATGGGTAGATGCGAATCAGGGATACAAGGTCGAGGAAGCCATAACCCTATGTGAGAAATTAGCTGATCTTGATGTTGAATTGATCGAACAGCCGGTCAACAAGGACGATCTAGATGGTTTGAAAAGGGTGACCCATGAAAGCGCCATACCTATAATGGCGGATGAAGCTGTAAAGGACCATAATATGGCTGAGAAGATATGCAGTGAAGAGATAGCAGATATGGTGAACATCAAACTGATGAAATGCGGTGGGATCACCGGTGGGAGAAAAATAATCGAAGTTTTGGAGGAGTATGGTGTCGATGCAATGGTTGGATGTATGGGTGAGGATGTTCCTGCTATCGCTGCCGGTACACATCTGCATCTAACCAGCTCTCGGATAACACATGCTGATCTAGATAGTCATTTTATGCTCCCTGATCGTATAGCCGGTGGATTAGATTTTAAAGAGGGATATCTATATGTGAGCGAAAAACCTGGCTTAGGCATAGATGTTTTCAAAGACAAGTTGGAAAGATACCGTTTGGATGTTGAGGTGGTAGATTGATAGTCGAAACACCTTCTCGGCTCCATATGGGTATCATCGATCTTAGCCGTTCATTTTTGAGGGAATATGGTGCTTTAGGAGTGATGATAGATGGAGGATATCGGATCGAAGTTAAAAGAAGCGGGGAGGGGCTAAAGGTAAAAGGCATCGACAAGGAGATAATGGAGGTTAAAAGGGTCTATAAGCAGTTGAAAAAAAAATATCATTTTGATTCTGGCTTTGAGGTAAAAGTTAAACGGAGAGTTCCCCGGCACATCGGACTCGGTTCTACAACTCAATTGCATTTAGGGACGGCGTCATCGATGCTCAAGATCTCCGGTATAGAAGTAGATCCCGTTGAGATAGCATCTTGTGTGGGGCGTAGTAGATTTTCTGCTATAGGAACTCACGGCTTTTATCACGGTGGCCTGATCTTAGAGGGTGGCAAATCAAATCCCAAAGATGTACCTCCCATGACCGCTCGGTTCCCCCTCCCGGATGGATGGAGATTTTTGGTAGTTTCACCCATCGATGAGAAAGGATTCGATGAGGTTGAAGAAAAACCGATCATGGAAAACATGGTAGTTCCTGAGCATTTCCCCAAAGAGATATCACATCACTTAGTGATGGGTGTCTTACCATCGGTTGTTTGTAACGATTTGAAAGATTTTGGTCATCACGTTTCACAGATACAGAAACTGGTAGGTGAATCATTTTCAGAGCAGCAGGGAGGAACTTTTCATCCTGCTGCTGAAGATATCATAAAACACCTCGATAAGATTACTTACGGTGCAGGTCAGAGTTCATGGGGCCCCACAGCTTATGGGATAACCGATACAGAAAATATAGATTCAGTTATGAAAAGGATGAAAAAGTGGCTAAGCAAAAAAGGAAGAAAGGCTCACCTTTGGAAAGCGAAGCCGAACAAAACTGGAGCACGGTTTAAAAAGTGATTTTACAACATATTTATTAGTTTATCAGCTATCTTTTTAGGTTCCTCCAAGGCATCGGCACATGGGATCTCGTGCTTTTCTTCATGATCCTTGATCACTTTTCTTTTCTCTTCTGACGATAGATCTTCAGGGTTTATGCACACGGCCACGATCTCTGCGCCAGAATAGAGTTTTATAAGTTCTCTCTCATGCTCGATAGTAGGCATAGGCCACTTTATCTCTTCTTCCTTATAATGACGATATTTTCTTGCTGGGGCATGTATGAGTACCACTCCTTCGGGCTGGCTCGCTGCCAATATGGCCCGGGAACCACACACATATGCAGGATGGGATATGCTACCTTGGCCCTCTACCAAGATCAAGTCAGGCTTTTCTTCTTTCCAAGTCTTCCATATACAATGCTCTAATTCCCCTACCATGTAATCTCCTTTGATGGAATCAAGGGGCACCCCGTGGACGGCTCCTTGAAGTAGACCTGTCTGGCCTGTGGCTACCCACTCCACTGAAACACCTTCTTTTTTTAAGTGCTCGTACACGGATATAAGAGAGGTCCTTTTTCCTATTGAACTGTCCGTCCCTAGGAAGGGGATCGTTAAAGCCCCGATCTCTTTTTTCTTATCCATGAAGTAGTGCATCTCTTCTATTGGTGGTGGGCGTCTGATATCGTACAATTTTACCTCGTTCTTCTTTGCAAGTGTGAACAGTTCCTCATCATCGTTCAGGTACTTATGGAGTCCAGCGATGATATGAATTTTTCTTTCGATAGCTTCGACGATATGTTGTCTAAATGAATCAGGTAGATAACCTCCGATCGTGGCCACACCCACGATAAGTAAATCTACCTCTCCCACTTCCTTAAAGGCTTCTTCAAGGTCACCAAATATAGGTTTTTTGTTACAGTTAGGAACAATTTGGTCTGTCGTATTATCTGAAAAAGCAGGATCGATAACCCCTAGGATATCGAATCTTTTTGAATAGCGTAAAAGCCCGTGTGCAGTTTTAGCAACGGAACTGTCGAGGTACCCATCGGTAAGTATCAGAGCTCTTTCCATAGAAAGTGGAAATCTAAATCCACTTAAAATATTTTCGTTAAAGATTCTTAAGCTAGATCAAACTTCCCTTTTCCTCTCTAGGGATCATGAATTTTTAGATCTTCAGTTGATTTACTCTCCATTTAAGAAGGATGTAACTATTAATCATAATAAAATAATTCAATAGGGTGTGTATATTATCATAGTCTTACTTATTATTTAGAATAAGATAAGAAATATTAAATACATCTTATAACTTATTATTAGGGTGTAGGAATGAGAAAAGTAACTTCTTTGATAGTGGTGTTGCTACTGGTATTGATCATAGTTCCTGATGGGTTGGTGATGGGAGAGCCATCAGCCATCTATCTGCAAGGTAACGTCTATGATAGCTATGATGGGAACGCTGTATGGAACATGGACGGAACATATTCAGGAAATATTACGGCTATAAATGTCAATCAACCGGGTGATATCTATCCTCGGGGGGCCAATGATGCGATCAACGATGGATCAGTTAATGAAGGAAAGGAAAACGAATTTTGGTGGGATGCCTCACCAGGGGAGGAACCACATGAATGGTTTAAATATACACCAGAAAAAGATGATAATATAATCTTCTTAGGTGAGTACCAGCACCACAACAAAGAGGATACTCGAATAAATTATACTTGGGCATCGAACTATATCGCAGACTATAAGGCTACTCCTCGACATATTGAAGAACATGTAGTAAGGTACGAGCCGATACCTAAGCCAGTGCTTAACCCATACGCAGATGAAGCTAGAGGTCTTGATTGGATGAACATATCTATACCTAATTTTAAGTACACTAGTAGTACAATCGAGGGAGAACCGACCGGTAGAGGAACACACGACTTACTGCAAAGTTATGCAGTATTCATAAGGAGTGAAAAGGAGGAGTGGAAATATATAGGCAACTCTGAAATAGATATGAACAACAAACCAACACACGACCCGATACCTGCAGTGGATGATAAGTCGAATCCTAACGAGATCAACACTGGCTCACACTTCTTCCTTGTTACCGATCTAAAACCAAGCACATATTATGAGTTCAAGGTCCGAGTGAACTTCCGAACGCTGGAAGGGCCAGTCGACCCTGTATGGGGTTATGAAGGAGGTCTAGGCGATGAAGGAAAGCATTCTACCAATAGCGATTTATTGGAAAGGAAAGGCGGGAGTGTAACGCCCTTCGCAGCCGGAGATGTCTCGATGATACCCACAATGTCTGAAGAAAAGAATTTGGCCTCATATCTACAAGGCGATCCAAGAGACAGTTACGATGAGAATGCTGGTTGGTATGATGAAGATGGGTTCTCGGGTAACATCACTGCTATCAATATCAACAATCCCGATAAGACCCCCCGTGGAGCGGACGATGCTATCAACGATGGGACTGTAAATGAAGGAAAGGAATATTTTTATTGGGATGCCTCTCCTGGCGACAAACCACATCAATGGTATTCATCCCCCGAGTTCGGACATAATATCATGTTCTTAGCTGAGTATCAGCATTACGATGAGAAATACAAGGAACATATAAATTATACCTGGGTGTCGAATTATAAAGCTGAAGATGAGCACACGCCTCCAGATATAGAAGATCACGTTGTAAAGTACGAACCCATACCAAAACCAGTTTTGAATGAAGATTATTCCAAAGAACCGGTCGGCCCCTCATGGATAAATATCTCTATACCTAATTTCAAGTACACAAGCAGTACAGTTGAAGGTGAACCAACGGCTAGAGGTACATATGACTTACTCCAAAGTTATGCTGTATTCATGCGACGAGAAGGGTATAAAGAATGGGCATACCTCGGTAACTCAGAGGCGGATCCGAACAACATGGATGATTTAGATCAACCTATATTACCCGTCGATGACAAGACCAACCCGGACGAGATCAACACTGGCTCACACTATTTCTTAGCTGAAAATTTGGACCCGGAAACGGGATACGAGTTCAAGGTTAGAGTGAACTTCCGCACCCTAGACGAACCGGTCCACGGTAAGGTGTGGGGTTGGGGGTATGAAGGAAGAGGAGACGATAAAGAAGAGAGGTTAGATGGTTCCTCTAATGATGAAATTCTTGGACTGGGTGGTGGAACGATCACACCCTTCGGCAGCAGAGGTGGAGGTGTAATTCCGACAGGAGAAGAACCTCAACCACCGTCGGAGCCGAAAGAATTGGAAGCTACTGCCGACATCGGCCAGGTACATCTTGAATGGAAGGAGCCGGACGATAAAGGCGACTCACCTATCGTTAGATACAATATCTATCGTAACGGTTTTTATCACGATTATGTGGATGTATCCTATTTACATTATACGGATTCTACTGTGACTAATGGTGTGGAATACACATATTATGTAACGGCGGAAAACAGCAATGCCGAAGGTCCTGCTAGCAATTCCGATTCTGCCATTCCTTACGACCTCCCTTCCGAACCACAATCTTTTGTAGCTTCATCTGGAGAGGATATCATAGAGATGGATTGGGAACCTCCTGCGGACTATGGTGGAAGACCAGTTACCGAGTATAAAATATACCGAGATGGACTATATTATTTAACTGTTAGTGCCTCTACAACATCCTACACCGATAACTCGGTTACTAATGGAGTTGAATATACGTACTACGTAACGGCTGTCAATGAAGCCGGCGAAGGTCCCCCCAGTAATTCCGATTCTGCCGTTCCGTATACTATATCCTCTATTACGTTAACAGCTTCTAGTTCATCGGATGGTTGGTGCTTCGTCTCACTAAAACTGATACCCGAGAACACGGATATAGAAGCCATTTTGAACGATCCCACATACGGTATTTCCGACAATTACGATAGGGTGATGTACTATGATGCTGCAGAGGAACAGTGGAGGTCATACGTCCCAGGCAGGGAAGATCATTTCAACAACTTGCAGGATATAGATAACACCATGGGCATCTGGATTCGAATGATTGATGATGCTACTTTAACGGTTATTGGGTTTGAGCCGATCAATACGACGATCACACTACAACCGGGTTGGAACATGGTTGGGTACCCGAGCACTATCACGGGTAACAATGATTTACCGACCGAGATAACAAAAATAGGTTATTTCGACGCCAACGAAACTTACAATCTGGCTTACGACTATAACCCGGGATCATTCAACTTCAAATCCAGGGAAGCATACTGGATCTACAACGATGCTGATCACGAGATAGATTGGATCGTGGACTACTAAGATTATAAACTGATCAATCGATACTATCAAGCATATTTCGTGTCAAATGGACACTCTTTTTCAGATTCATCTCTTTTTGGATCTTCAAGGCTTCTTCTAGGTATTTTCTAGCTTTATCATCCTCTTCTACAGTCTTCCATAGAAGACCGTATTCGTAATAAAGGTCAGCGAGATCTTTTTTTTCGCTGACTGTTTCCAATATCGATTTTGCTTTATCAAATTCCTCAAAAGAATCGTCCCATAGCTCCTTTTCCCGGTAAATCATTCCTAGTATCATCCTACTTGCACCTTCAAGTGAATCGCTACCTATTTCCATCGCTATATCCAAAGCTTTCTTCGACATCTGAAGAGCTGTATCTAGTTCATTCTTTTCAATATATCCAATAGCCATATCACAACGTACCTCGGCTGAAAGATATAGATCATCTATCTCTGTAGATATGTCAAGTGCCTGGGTCATATGTTCAATCGCATCCTTCCTATTATCAATATCCAGATTAAGTTTGCCTATGTTATATAGTGACATTGCCGTCCCTTGTTTATCACCGATATTTTTTCTAATCTGTAAACTCTGTTGATAGTAGTCCAAAGATTTACCTGTATCACCCATATCTTGATGTACTAACCCAATATTATTCAATGATGTAGCGATGCTTCCTTTGTCCCCTACCCTTTTGAAAAGATCGAGACTCCTCTCGAAATGTTCTGAAGCCAGCTCGAGTTCTCCAAGTTTATAGTAAGCCATACCTATATTGTTGTATACCGTGGCGAGGTTCAATTTATCTCCTATCTTTTTGAAAGCTTCAAGGGATTTTTCGTAATATTCTAGAGCCTTTTCCATGTCCCCCCTTGAATAGTACACTATGCCGATATTAGTTGCCGCCCGTGCTTCACCCCGTGTATTTTTCATCTTTTTCCGTAGTTTTAACGAATGCTCGAGATACTCTAATGCTTTATCATACTCTCCTCTGTACCACTCCACCGTACCTTGATTGTGGCTTATCTCAGCAGTTTCTTTGCTGTCGTTGTTCTGAACTGCTATGTCAAAGGCCTCAGTCAATAGATCCAATGAGATATCGTAATCTCCGGTACGCATGTAGGTTCTCCCTTTCACCCGCTTAATTTTGGCCACCTCTGGATCATCGTTTTCGAGCAACTCGAGAGCTGAATCGCACTCTTTTAAACTTTCCTGGTATTCGCCTGTGTTCATGAATACATTTCCCAGCTTACGGTATAGGATAGCCCGGGTTACTTTGTTTTCTGTGACATCGAGTACTTTGTTGTACTCTCTCACAGCATCGTCGAAATCACCCATGAGGCTTCTCATATCTCCTATTCTTTCTAGGATGTCGCATCTACGCTCATCTTTATCCGCCACCTTGTGCAGATAGTTTAGCGCCTGCAGCGATTTATCGTAGAATTCTATAGCCTGCTCCGGCGCCATGGAATTCTCCGCTTTCTCACCGGCTTTAAAGGAGTAATCATGGCCCTTTTCATATTCGTTAGTATTAGAAAAATGTCTGGCGAGCTCATAATATACTTCGTGGATCCTGTCGACATAATTTGTTTCGTAATACCTGCCTAGTTTTTTATGGTGCGTATTTTTCCACCATCCCGGCAGACTGTTGTATATCACGTCTCTGAAGATGGCGTGGCTGAAGTTGACCTTATCATCCTCTGGCAGCAGTATTCCAGATTCCACAAGCGGCTGTATGCTATTATCGGCACTGGGATCGAACCATTTCACCATCTTTTCCTCTATCTCACCACCTTCACAGGCGGCGTACTCCGCTAGACCGATGGAACTTGGATCAAGAAGTTCCAAACGCCGATGCACAACTTCCTCAATACTGGTGGGTACCGATATCGTATCTTCAACAAGTTTGTATTCCCCCTCTAAGAGCTCTATGTTTCCCTCCTGCTCCATCTGTTTAAGCAGCTCTATCACGAAGAAAGGATTTCCTTTGCACGTTCTAGACAATCGTTCCACGAGTGTATCTGGGAAGTTGTTAGGCGAGTACAGTTCGTTCACCAGCTGCTTCACACAACCATCCCCGAGCTTATCTAATTCGATAGAACTCAACAGTTTATCATCGTGAAGCTTTTTTAATATTCTATGGGCCATAACCCCATCATTAGAACGCAATGTGCAGAGAATAATTACCTTTTCATTTAGGATGTTCCTTGAAAGGTAATCGACCACTGAAAGCGAGGATTCATCACCCCAATGAAGGTCCTCGAGAAGAAGTAAAATCGGTCTTCCTTCGCTTATATAGCATAGAGACTGTAAGATGCGGTCGGCCATCTTTATCCGTTCGTTCTTTAATTTTAAGCCCTCTAGATCCTTTCTTACGGTATAGGGGATATCAGATAATTTCGAAATCCTTTCCTGTATTCCCTTCATCTCATCCATATCCCCGGACCAGTCGTCCATAGGGAGTGAATCGTCGTTCTCTATATCACGAACGGTCTTCGCAAGGGCTCGCTTCATGTCGGGATGCTCTTTACCCTTGATCACCGCCGCCAAATATATCTGCTCACCATGCTCGATAAGGATCTTCATATCTCCATACTCCAACCTTCCGAGACCACCTTTTGCCTCTCCAGAACGGTCGAAGGAATCTTTGACGAAGTTCTGTACCGCGGAGAGCATGCCTGCGAATATATCACCGTCCACTTCCTCCTCTTCTTCAGGTAGTGCGGTGGCTAAGAGAAGACCGGCGTTGTTGACAGCGAAGATCTCCTCAAAAGAGGTATTCTCAACTTCTTCGAAAAGAGGTTCGCCTATTTCATCCTCCATCACCTTACAAAATATGTCGAAAGGCTTCATGGAGTTGATATCCGCCGTCCCGGACAGGATCTTAAATCCCTCTTCCTTCGCTAGAGAGGTAAATTCCTCCACCAAGCGTGTTTTACCGATCCCAGCTTCGCCAACCAATGACAAGCTTACACCCATCCCTTTCTTAACATCATCAATACTATCAGAGAAAACTTTGAGTTCTTTTTCCCTACCAACAAGGGGTAGCTGAGTTTCCTGAGAAACACTCATACATTAATTCAAAAGAGCTTCATGTTAATAAAATAAATGCATACTTAACAGAGATCAGACTCTTTTTATTATCTTCGGGGTCTTTGACCTTGGCGGCGGAGATTACGAAGACTCAGAACTCAAAACAATAACTATAAATACAACATCTTAATGATACACAATTAAATCTAATTAAATATGGTGAAATATCATGGCAGAGAAGAAATACACGACGGTTTCCATACCGTTACCGCTAGCAAAGAAGATCAAAACACGTATGGAAGGAACAGGCTTCACATCTGTGTCCAGTTATGTAACTTACGTGCTGAGACAGGTGATATCATCTATGGAGGAAGAGGAAAGAGAGAAAAAGAGCTTCTCCAAAGATGATGAGGAAAAGGTAAAGGATAGACTTAGAGCACTTGGTTACCTGGATTAAAGAAGGTGTCTATGATGTCAAGACCACACGGTGGGACCTTAGTCAATAGAGTCCTTTCAGGAGACAAACAAGAGCGTTTACTCGATGAATCGGATGATATGTTCTCTCTTAAGCTTCGCGGAGGATTAAGAAAGGATGTCCAGAACCTAGCAAACGGAGTTTATAGTCCTCTTCAGGGATTCATGTGTAAAAACGAGCTGGATAACGTTATGGAACATTCTCGTCTACCCGATGATACTCCATGGACCATACCTATCGTTCTTGATGTGCCCGATAAGGTCGCAGAAGATCTCGATAGAGATGAAGAGATCGTTTTGAAAAACGAAAGAGGGAAGATTTTTGCTTTGATGACCGTGGAAGAGATATATGATTACGATAAGGAAGAGATGTCAGAAGCGGTTTACGGAACCGGAGATCCATATCATCCTGGAGTTAAAAAGATACACAGTATGGATGAAAAACTTGTAGGAGGAGACATAGTTCAGATAGAAGACCTTTCTTCTCCTTTTGAAAAGTACCATCTTAGACCCATGGAGACACGTATTCTTTTCAAAGAAAAAGGTTGGAGAAATATAGTGGGATTTCAGACCAGAAATGTTCCTCACTTGGGACACGAATACGTGCAGAAAACAGCACTCACCTTTGTTGATGGGATATTCATAAATCCTATAGTCGGGGAGAAAAAGCCTGGAGACTATCGAGATGAGGTCATCCTGGAGGCATATCAATCCCTTATCGATAATTATTACCTGAAAAATAGAGCGGTCATGAGTATCTTGGAGGCGGAGATGAGGTACGCCGGACCAAAAGAAGCGATCTTCCATGCGATCATAAGGAAGAACTTCGGGTGTACACACTTCATCATTGGTCGAGACCATGCAGGAGTTGGCGATTATTACCATCCATACGAAGCACAAGATATCTTCGAAGAGTTCCCGGACCTGGGCATCACGCCCTTGTTCTTCAAGTCTTTCACTTATTGTGAAAAATGCGGTGGGGCGGTAGACGGGTTCATTTGTCCACACGGAGATGAGTACAGAGAAAACTTCAGCGGTACCAAGATGAGGAAGATGCTTAGAGAAGGTAAGCACCCTCCTTCGCACATGATGCGCCCCGAAGTGGCGGATATAGTGGTTAACGCAAAGAATAAGTTCGTGGAGTGATTGGACCATGCTTACGATACCTACTGAAGGTAATATTCTCCTTCTACATCACTGGGATACTGATGGGTTATCTGCTGCGGCCTTGATCATCAGGAACGAACCTGCGGACTACATAAATTTCTCTCCTAAGGTAGGTAATTATTTTCTAGACGAAGACGACCGTCAAAAGATCAAATCACTTGACGTTGATACAACAATTTTACTGGATATGGCTATGCCCGAAGATACTGTTGATTTTTTAACTAGTATCGGCCCGGTTTACATATTCGATCATCATCTTCAGGAAAGGCACGACGTCATGATGCATCATAATCCACTGATAGACGGGATGAGTCAAAAACAATATCCAAGTACCACTTGGGTCTTGACAGATTATCTAGGTCTGCCCCCAGACATCTTGACGATATTTGGTGCATTTGGCGATAGAGAAGAGAAACTTAAAGAGAATGAGGATGCTATGGAAATCGTAGATCAGGTTCTAGATCATCACAACTGCACTTTCGAAGAGATCCTTGAGTGTGTAGATCTTATAGATACGATGCACAAAACCAATGATAGAAAAGGTATACTAGAGATGCCTTGGTTCCTTTCAGAGATCGAGCATCCACGGGAAGTTTTGATGCGTGACGATCTCAAAAAAAATTTAAATATTTTAAAAAAAGAGATCAGGAAGGAAGCGGAAGGTCCTTTGAGAGAAGTCAAGGACGGAGTGGTTCATAAGGATATGCATTCCCCATTCAACATAATCTCTTCCGTTGCAAGACGTATAGCATGGAATAGAGACGATGTGGTCATAGTTACAAATGACGGATATTCTGACGGAATTACTCAGGTTTACATAAGGGGCCCGATACCTGATTCTCAAAAACTGATACGAGCTGCTAAAGAGAAGGGCTTCTCCGCTGGAGGTAAAGAGGATGTAGTCGGTATGGTGATATCTTCCGAAGAGATTGGAGATCTTCTACCTAAAATGGTCGAGTTGCTGTGATAATATGGACAGAAAAGTTTCGATCATAGGACCTGACCGCACGACTCCTGCACCTGTATTCGATAAAGGAATGAACTTAAGGATATCGATGGAACCTCGATAATCTAGGAGGAAAAAAATATGGTAAAAAAACACATAATCGCGAACGAACAACACTGGGAGAAGGAAAATATAGAAGAAGGATTCACGTTGTGGTTTACTGGGCTATCAGGTTCAGGGAAATCGGCAATAGCTGAAAGAGTGGCGATCCGATTGGAAAGGGAATTTGATGAGTTGGTCGAAAGGTTAGATGGTGATATAGTCAGACAGCATCTTACATCAGATCTTGGCTTTACCAAGGAGGATAGGGACGAAAATATAAGGAGGGTAAGTTTCGTTGCAAAGTTACTGTCCCGTAATGGTATAGCGGTGTTGGCTTCCTTCATCTCACCGTATAGAAAACGGAGGAGGAAGACAAGAGAGATGGTCACGAATTTTATAGAAGCTTATGTGAAATGCCCTGTGGAGGTTTGTGAAGAAAGGGATGTGAAGGGTCTGTATGAAAAGGCAAGAAATGGAGAGATATCCAATTTTACTGGCATATCAGATCCATATGAGGAACCGGAAGACCCAGAGATAATACTTGAGACTGATAAAGAGACTTTGGAGGAAAGCGTTCAGAAAGTTATCGATCATCTTATGTTGAATGGATATATTGGGAGAACATGACTAGAGTGATACTTGATGCGAATGCATTGATATCCCCATTTCAGTTCAGCATCAATTTGGATACTGAGATATCACGCTTGTTTGGGTCACCAGAAGTATATGTTCCAAGCTCTGTGATCGATGAGCTGGAAGGATTAGAAAGGAAAGATGCGTTGAAATTGGCAAATAGATACGAAATATACTCAGTCGAAAACATTAGGGATGAAGGTGTCCTCGAAGCTGCTAAAGAGCTGGACGGTATTTTGATGACAAACGACTCTCAATTAAGGGAAAGAGCAAGGAGTGAAAACATACCAGTAGCTTATTTGAGGGAAAGGTCCTATTATGTGGTCGAAGGTGAGATATGATGGATGTCAGATATTTAGAACTAAGAGGAAGTGTCGTCTCTGGTGAAGGTGAGGGTAAGTATTACCTGGCACAAGAAGAATATAAAAAACAATTTGATGAAAAGTTATGCATCGACCCTGTAGAGGGGACTTTGAATATAGAACTCGACGAATCATATATTTCTACCTTCGACGAGTTGAGATCCTGCAAAGGAATTTTGATCAAAGGATTCGAGAAGGATGGAGAAAAATTCGGTTCGGTTAAAGCATTTCCGGGGCTTGTTGATGACATAAAATGTGCTTTGATCATACCCGAAAAAACTGTCCATACTTCAGTGGCTGAAGTAATATCAGAGCTCCATATAAGGAAAGCGCTTGGACTTAACGATGGAGACGATATAAAAGTGAGAGTGTTCACACCTTAAAATTCATCTTCTACATATTCTAAAACACTCTCAAATAGGAGTTTTCCATCTCCTCTATTTTCACTTCTTTTCTTTCTGGTCCAGTCAGGATCTGTGAAATCGTAAAAAACCCTTTCAGGGTGGGGCATGAGACCTAGTACGTTGCCTTGGGGATTACATATCCCTGCAATATCATCCAAAGATCCATTAGGATTCCAAGGATACCCTGGCCTTGTACCGTTTGGTGTAGTGTATCTGAAAACGATCTGACCATCATCTTTCAATTTTTCTAAATGGTCATCATCTTTTACCAAAAATTTTCCTTCAGCATGAGCACTTGGGAAAAGGACCTTTTCTCCTTTTTTGAACTTTCTTGTAAAGACACATTTTGTGTTGTCCTCGACCGATAACAAACTGGGTCTGCATTCAAACTTGTTGCTGTCGTTGGTAGTCAATGCAGCTTGAGGTATATCCGTAATCTCTCTATCGAAAGCTGGTAGAAACCCCATCTCGACAAGGACTTGAAAGCCGTTACAAACCCCGAGTATCGGTTTTCCAGAATCAGCGAAATCGATCAACTGCTCCTTGAAGGCGCTTTTCAACCTTGCAGCGAAGAGGATCCCAGCTCTTACATAATCTCCTGCGGAGAATCCTCCTGGGATCATGATCATATGATAATCTTCTAGTTCCCGCCGCTCGTCAGGATTTATGCCATTTCCAAGCAGTTGTTTCAGATGTATTTTTTCTGCATCGGCACCCAATCTTTTGAAAGCTAGATATGATTCCTCTTCACAGTTCGTGCCTTCGATCCTTAAGATAGCTACCTTTATATTTTCTCTTTTCAAGCGTATCTCCAAAGCTCCAAAGGTGCCCGATTTAATAAACGTTTTTGTAAAGTTTTCTGAGATTTAAAATATTAGTTCAAGTCATTTTATTTCGATGGCATGGTAGATATCGTGCTTAGTCCTTGTGATTTTGCACTTGACCGTATCTCCCACGTGTTTTTTTGTTTCCACGGAGATCGCCCTATCCCTTGCCACCCCGACCATCTCCCCCTTCTTTCTTCCAGGAGCCCTTAGGTATGCCTTAATCCATTCTCCCTTTTTGAACCTTGTTTTATTACTTGGTCTATAACTGATATCGAAGT
The DNA here is from genome assembly GCA_003552585.1 of Thermoplasmata archaeon. Taxonomy (GTDB): domain Archaea; phylum Thermoplasmatota; class Thermoplasmata; order Halarchaeoplasmatales; family Halarchaeoplasmataceae; genus PUNK01. The sequence continues at coordinate 21,474 of PUNK01000038.1, forward strand.
CACTCGGGTTCAATATTAAATTCATATCGTATCTGCCTTCTAACTCCTTTAGTACCTGATAGAAACGGTGAAACGTCATGACCTCCACGTTTGGTTTTCTGCCGTGTTTGTATGGTATGAATTTTTGTATGCCGATAGACGGCCACTTGTTATCATGTATATTATCTCTCACGAACTCAATTATCTCTATGATATCACTGTCATTGATTCCTGGAACCCAAACAGGAGCTATAAGAATATCTATATCACTTTCTGATAAATATCGGATCATTCTTTCAACATGTTCAAAATCGTATTCTGGGATCCCGCTCAGCTTTTTTGCCGTCTCTGGTTTTAAAGTGTTCAGAGAAAGGTTGATCCTGTCCAGTTTACCTTCTAGATCTTTTATATCTTTTGGATCCAGTGAAAAGCCGTTACTTTGAACTGAAACAACCTCTACTTCTCTGAGATCGTTGCATCTTTTTACTAGTTCTTTAAAATGGGGATAGAATCCTGGTTCCCCTTGCCCGTCTATATGTATTTCCACCCCATCACCTTTCAATGCTGCCAATCTTTCGATCTCTAACATAAGGTAATCAAGATCGACTATGTAATCTGTTTTTAGAACATCACTCATCGGCCCCTCGCATGCTGAACAAAAGATGCAGTTCAGATTACAACCGGTCATGGGTCGAACCTGGATCAGGTTTGTTCCTCTATCGATCATACCGAATGAAATATGCCCATATATCGGTATTCCTGTTGCCTGCGAGATATACACCAACCCTCTACCCGTGATCCTGTTGATTATTTTTTTCTCTTCACTGGCACTCACTATGACCTCGTCTTCGTGATCCTTGGAAAGTTCATGGTAGGTTTTTTCATCTATTATCACCTTGATGATGTCTCCTAATGAAAAAACCACTCTGTCGTTTTCGAATTCCTTATCGGTGATCCTGAAGGGAGTCATTTTCAAATTCCTCTTTTGATATTAATCCATCATATATAGATGTAGAAAACGCCAGAAAGTATATATTACAATTTCTATTTGGTAACTCACTCACACGGGGCCGTGGGGTAGCTTGGTCCATCCTTCGGGCTTTGGGAGCCTGGTACCCGAATTCAAATTTCGGCGGCCCCACCATCACTTTTTCACAAAAACCCGTCTGATTGTAGCTGGTCGACTATTTCTTTTATGCTGATTTTATCCTCATCAAGCTTATTTTTCAGCTCTTTCTTTATCTCAGATGGTCTTTTCAGCTCTTTATAAACATCGAATTCCTCGCCCCTCCTGATCATGTAAAGGTACTCTTTTCTTTTCCACTCAACATGACCTCTGATTTTTTCTATCCTTTGTAACATCTCGTCAGAAACCTTTCCAACTACCTCTGCTGGAGCGCCCTGAACAACTTCTCTTTCATTTATCTTCATACCGGGTGGAACCACAGTATCATGAGAAACTATCGCCTCCTTTCCTACTTCTGCACCCTCTAGAACTGCTGAGTCCATACCAATGAAGGCACCTTTTTTGATTTTACAACCCTTTAGCCTCGCCTTCGGTGAAACAAAAGCATTGTTCCCTAGTCTAACACCGTGATCTTTTGTGTCGGAGATAAATGACCCGTTTAAGATAACTACGCCTTCTTCTATTTCGATACCGTCGAAAGCTCCTTCGAGTATGGTACCCGGCCAAACGGATGATAACTCTCCGATGCTTATTTTACCTACGGAAGTCACATTATTCATAAGGTGAGTTCTGAGTTCTGAAGTATGTTCTTTATTGGAAACCATATCTGATTATGAGTAGTGTTTGTTAAAAGTATTTTGCCACTAAGGCGAGCCCTGTTTGATAAAATAGATGCGGACACCGGGATTTGAACCCGGGTTACAAGCTTGGCAAGCTTGAGTGATACCAGACTACACCATGTCCGCTGGAACCGTCTCAAAGAGGAGATGTCAGTTTTCTTTATAAAGATTATCCTTTTCAAGATCCTTTAGAGCATTTTTGCAGTCGTTCATCGATGTATCTTTACCTAGCCTTTTGAAAACATCAAATGCCTCTTTCAAACAATCGATTTTTTTCTCGTGTCCCTCATCAAGAGAACACCCGAAATCGTACAAAATATTTGCATAATCTTCCCAGACCCCGTCGAAATCTTTTAACTCCTTACCAAGCTGTTTGACCTTGTTGAACATTTTGATCGCTTTCCAATGATCTCCATTTTTATATGCCATCTCTCCAACTATCAGATAGTTCTTTGCAGCCTCATTACGTGCATCAATGTTCTCGAGGTGCCTAGCAAGATCGAATCTATAATCCCCTAAATCATCGATATTTAAAGAAGTTATCAATTTTGCAGCTCTTTTATGTAGTAACTTCTTCTTATTTTTTGATTGTGATATATAAAGCACATCCCTTATAGCTGAGTTTGTGAATCGGTATGTCTCCTCCCTCCCTCCTTCAACTTCTTTCAATATCCCCTTTACAATAGCTTCATCCAAACAATCTAGTAGTTCCATCTCGTTCATACGGACAAATTTTGAGAGTATGCCGTATTCAAAACGCTCACCGAGAACACTTGCATATTGGAGAAGGTTTCTGGTTTTCTTATCTAATTTTAATATCTTCCTTTTCACCACATATTCCACGGTTGATGGCCAATCTTCAGGTGTGATGTTTTCTGGATGAGATTCAGGACTGGAATGATATTTTTCTTTGAGGGATTTGATAGTTTCAGTGATGAACAAAGGATTACCTCTTGTTTTATTATGAAGTGTTTCTATAAAATGATCCGAAAATGTATCGCTTACTATCGAATTAACTTTCTCCTTAGTCTCTTCGAGATCGAAAGGCCCAAGTTCCATTTTTTCAGCTTTTTCCCTTTGTCCAAGATGATGGATCGTATCGTCTAAAAGATCAAAATCAACAGATTCTTCAGGTCTGTAAGTGCCGATAAGGATCATAGGCATGTCTTTTATCCTTTCTGAAATGTATCTGAAGGCAAGTAAAGTGGATTTGTCTGCCCAATGGAGCTCTTCGATAACTACCAGTATAGGTTTTTCTTCGGCCATCTTACGGATCGTAGTTATCGATTCCCTTATGGTGTCTGGTTTTGACGAGTCGAATAGGTTTACTCCCTTCTCTTGTTTATAGGAGATCAAAGAAAAACTGATATGTTTAGAGCCCTCTGTCGATTTAGGATCTGTCTTCTTTTTAAAAGCCTCTTTAAAAGGTTGAAATGGGACCCCTTCTCTCGTGATACATACACCCTCAAGCCAATCTATTCCTTTTAATTCGTCTCTTTGTTTTAGATGTTCGATCAAATATGATTTACCTGTACCTGCTTCTCCACTTATGATGAAAGACTTACCTCTGTTATCATCCAATTTTCTAACGGCTTCGAGTAGGGAATTCAACTCTCTTTCCCTGTTGATCAAACCTTCTTCATTATTTTCCATCTATCCTCTCCCCATATCTTTTAATATTTATTAGTTGGAGAAAGATGTCTTCAAGTTCCCCTTCATCATCGTAAACGCCAAGAAGATGCATCCACAATCCGTCTTGATCTTTGTTCTTTAAGTCAGCTTTTAGCACAGATTTTTCTTTATCTTTTCTTTTCAGCTTTTCTAATATATCATCGAATTCCCTTATCTCTTCTTCCTTCTGCATATATCCTTTAAATTCAGAATCTCGGATGTCCTTTTCATCAGCATTTAGTGTAAATATGAAAGAACGGTTGAACTCCTTTATTTTTCCGTCAGGTGTTAATAAAGCCATCCCTATGCTGCTTTCATCAAATATCACCCTGTATTTTTCTCTCATCTTTTCAAGTTCTGAAAGATTTTTTAGATGATGGGTGATATCAAAAATAGATACCAATGACATATCTGTGTCGGGGATAAGAGTTATCTTTAGATGTACATCTCTAGCATCTCCATATCTATTTATCAGTTTGAAAGAATAAGAATCAGGAACGGATTCAGGGTCCTCTTTTCTTTTGCGGTGATAGTCTAAAATTCTATCAAGATCGTCCTTTCTGATGAAGTCGATCCATTTTTTACCTTTTAGTTCCTTCTGGTCGAAACCGATGAGTTTTGCCACCTCCTTGTTAGCCATAAATATCTTGTCCCCATCGATCACAGCCATGGCGGTTCCAGTGTTTTCAAAAATGGTCCTATATCTGGTTTCCTTCTCTTCCAATTCCTTCTCGAACCTCAACCTTTCTAGTGCACTAGTGAGATGTGATATCAAACACTCAGCCAATTCAAGATCCGTTTCGTCGAAATACCCCTCGTCGTATGATACCGCTTGATAAACACCTATATCGCCGATAGGAACACTTATGACTGACCTATATTTATATCTCTCTTCTAATTTATCGGGTTCATGCTGAACATCGTCGATGAGAAATGATCTCTTCTCTCTGTACGTTCTTCCTATAATACCTTCTTCGACAGGGATCTTTTTTCCTTTCCCTGCCGTTCCGATGACTTCCTCTAAAACAAAGTTTTCGTCATGTACGATGCCTACAGCGGATATATTGAATCCAAAGATATCTTTAGCTGCTTTTATTGTCACCTTGTACATATCCTCTTCGTTTTCGCATTGCAGGAGTTCTGGTACGACATCATGAAGTTTTTTTATCTTCGACTTGGTCTTCTTTATTTCCTTTTCATATTTAACCTGATCTTCTATATCTCTAGCTATGATCATAATCCTATCGTCTCTTCCCTCCATCTCCTGTCCTATAGCTTGGAAATGATGATATTTTCCTTCCTTATCTTTCATCCTGAATTTAACGTTTTCATATTTCTCTCCTTTTTTCATCTTCCTCAACGTTTTGGAGACCTTTTCTTGATCATCTTCGTCTATAAAATCGAATATAATCTTACCCTGGATATCTTCGGGTTCGTAATCATGAAATCTCTCAAACGCCTTGTTGGCGTAGTGAATCATCCCCTGATAATCCATTATAGCGATCAGGTCCAAGGAACTCTCACTAATCATCCTATATCTGTTTTCACTTTCTTCAAGTTGTGATCTATTTTTCAGTCTTTGAAGGGATTCGGAAAAGTGGGAAGCTAGTATCTCTATGAATTCAACGTCAGTTTGTTCAAAGTAATACTTTTGGTCTGATAATATCTGTATCACTCCAATATCGCCCACAGGAACACTTATAACCGAAAGAAACTCAGGACTAGTGGGTTTTGCATCTTTATCTTTGGTTATATCATTCACGAGGTAAGACCGTTTATTTTGGTATGTTTTACCGCGTATACCTTCATCTGAAGATAATATCGTTCCTTTTTTAAGGCCTCTATGGGTTGATCCTAGAGCAGTAAGACCATCTCCTTCAGCCAAAAAAGCACTGCACCAGTTGAAACCTAAGATCTGTTCTGCGGCGTCAAATATAAGTTCTACTAATTCTTCCCTATCCTCGCAACGTTCCATCCGGGATGTTGCATGGTGTAGTTCTTTTACCTTTTTCTTTTCACTACTTATTTTTTCTGTGAATTCAATTCTACCGATAGCTTCTCTGATGTGAGATACAAGGATCTCTGCCATCCTGAGGTCTTCATGATCGTAGTACTGTTCTTCATATGATATCGTTAAGAATACGGCTTCATCGCCAATGGGAACAGATAGTGCTGAACGGTAATCTTCTTTGACCGGTTCAGCATTTTCATTTTTAGTTATGTCGTCTATCAAAAATGACATCTTTTCCTCGTAACTCCTACCGGCGATACCCTCTATCGGAAGCCTAGTTCCGACCGTTAAAGGTCCTCCTTTGGTCGCTTTAACAACGAACTGGTCATCCTCTACAGTATGGATCGTGCAGACGTTGAAATCGAGTATATTGTTAGCAGCTTCTAGAGCTACTTTGTACACCTGATCTTTTGTTTCACAGCTTTCCATGGCATGAACAACCTCATGGAGTTTTTCGATCTTTATTTTGTTTTCATGTAACTTGATCTCCGACTTCTTTTGAGCAGTAATATCTTCCATACTTCCCTCTATGTACAATATATTTCCTTCATCATCTTTCGTAGAGTAAGCATAGTCTCTAACCCATATGGTTTCACCGATTATATTCTCCAGCTGCAGTTCAAATCCTTTTACTTCACCCTGCTGTTCAAGTAGTTTTATTTCTTTAGACCTTTGTTTGGGATCAGCATAGAAGTCCGTTGCATCGTGCTCAAAAAATTCTTCTTTATCCTTCAGTCCGAATAGGTCCAGCATAGCCTGATTGGCAGCCAAAAGCTCCCCCTCGACGGAGACAGAATACATAGGTATAGGCACTCTTTCGAACAACCGCACATATAGGTTTTCTAGTTCCTTTCTTTTATCCCTCTTTTTTATGTCTTCAATTGCCGAGTGCACCGAACCGGATAATCGGACGAAGTGTTTAGGCGATTTGATCACGTAATCGTGAAGACCTGATTTGATAGCTCTCATCGCAATCTCCTCGCTTCCAGTCCCAGTGAACATGATGACTGGGCAGTCAGGTTTCCTATTTTTCACCTCTCTGAGCACTTTTAAGCCGTCGGTCCATCTTATCCTGTAATCGGTGATCACTAGATCATAATCTCTACGTTCTAGTGCAGAATTAAAATCATTTTTATCTATTATTTCCTCTATCTCTAGATTTTTAAAATTCCTTTTTAATTCACGTATGGCAAGAGAACGGTCATCGGGATTATCATCTATTATAAGAACTTTATAATTATCTTCCATCATATCTCTCCTTTGACTTGGTCAACAACCATGCTATTCGGCCTATCTTTAGAGTAGTATATATTATTACTCATATACTTAACAACTATAGACCGAGAGACATACATCTCATACGAATATTTTTTCACTCATTCACCTCTACTGTGATAATAACCGTTCGCAATCTATTTTAATCTTGTGTAAATTTTCCGAAGGTTTCTTATCCTTCATACGTTTTGAACACTTTTGATGGAATTCGAGAAGAAGGACTTGGATAGGCAAAATCTAGCCAAACTTTCTATCCCTGTAGCGATGATATCAGTGTCCTTTGCAGCTATCTTTGTACGGCTTTCTGTATCAGGTCCATTATCTATAGCGATGTATAGGATGCTTTTTGCAACGATGCTGTTGGCCCCTGTATTCATTACCCGTAGAGATGAGATCTTATCTTTGGATCGAAAACAAAGTATGATATTGATCTCTACGGGATTTTTTTTGGCGCTCCATTTTGCAGCCTGGATAACTTCATTGAGTTATACATCTGTTGTCTCCTCTGTGGTGTTGGTTTCTTCTCATCCTTTGATAGTGACTTGGATTTCATCTAAATATCTGGGTGAGAAATCGAGCCGAGAGGCATACTATGCAATATTTTTGGCATTGGGCGGTATAATTATAATGGCTTTTTCAAATTATCAGGCTCAAGGTTGGTCTATATTGGGAGATATTTTGGCAATAATAGGGATGCTAGCCTTTGCCGGCTATATAATTCGTGGTCGCCAGATGCGTAAGAATATATCGACCGTGGTTTATTCAACAGTGGTTTATGGAACCGCATCTATTTTTCTATTTTTGATAATGCTTCCGTTCACATCTCCTTTTACTGTTTATCCTAGAAGAGAATATTTGTTGTTCTTTCTACTTGCACTGATCCCTACTATATTTGGCCATACGTTATATAACTGGGCATTGAAATTCGTGAGAGCTAGAAATGTCTCAACCAGCCTTTTAGCTGAACCGGTGGGTGCTTCTTTACTGGCACTGGTGATCTTATACGAAGTTCCCCCTCTCTTGACTGTACTGGGTGCATCTGTAACATTGGCAGGTGTTTATTGGTGTTCCAAGAGTAAGTAAAAAAGCCGGGTCACCGAGGTGGGCGCTCATCACGCCCATGAGGACCCCAAGACCTTTCTCGACCCCGCTATCCTCTGAGCATCGGTAGTCTGCGGTAGGACTGCTCCCTTCCGGGCCTGGCCCATTATCTACAGCAAAGCTAAGGAGGACCAACCTTCCGGTTGACCTCCTTAACACCTCCGATCCCAAAGGACGAGATCTCATAGTCAGGACTTGGCTCATGAACGGGATGATTACGCCGCCCTCGGCGGTCACCCCCGCATATCGACGATTTCGGTGTATAAGGACACGCCTAACGCCCCGGTTAGACCCGGCAGAACACCTTATCTTGTCCATGTATATAAGTCTTTTATCCCTCTCTCGGTGGGGATGTTGATTGATTTAGTGCTTCACTGCCATTACATAATTGTTGTCGCCACTCCTGAAGCATTCAACAACTTTCAACCCTGATTTTTCAACATCATCTTTTAGTTCTTCAAGGGTGTAGAGATGATAATAACGGTTGAAAACCTTACCATCTTCTCGAGTCCAGGGAACCAATAGATCTCTCTCTTCTTTGGGTATATCCCATCGGTCTGCCTCTCTTGCCCATCCGGAGACCAAAATTGTTCCATTTTTCTTCAAAACATTTTTTGCCTGTCTTAAGCTTTCTACACGACCCTTCGAAAGATGATGGATAGTCGCGATGTATAGTACATGATCGAATGTATCGGGTGCGAATGGAAGTTTTTTTACATTTGCCCTTACAAACTTGCCACCTTCACATTTCTCCCTTGCTATTTTTAGCAGTTCCAATGAAGCATCTAATCCTATGACATCCAATCCTTGTTTCTCGGCCACCAGGGTATGTCTGCCATTTCCACAACCTATATCTAGGATAGTTCCTCTGCAGCCAAGGATGAACTCTGTTACCTCTTTCCAGGGGTGTTTCCTAGTTCGATCGAAGTGTTCGGCGATAGAATCAAAAGTATTCGATGCTCTAGAGACGTCTTCCATATACGATACTTAAGTAGGGGATAAAATTTATATTCTCCGCTTCGACTTCGATATAGAATGTATCTTCTTGAACTGGCTTTGATAGTTGTAATTTGTTCCGTGCTGTCGTCTGTAGCCTATGTGTTCGGTCTTCTCAACTTAAGCGGCTCTGCTATGGCATTCATAGTCGGTTTTATACTTGGGATACAGGGGGGGATAATTTGGATACTCCTTCTACTGATTTTTTTAGCAAGTTCTTTTATCGCGACCAAATATAAATTCGATTACAAAGAAGAAAAAGGTTTCCAAGAAGGTAAAAAAGGTGAAAGAGGCGCCATCAATGTTCTAGCAAACGGTTTAGTACCGATCGTCATAGCACTCCTCCATGCCCCTCAGAACTCCTACGGTTTACTAAATATAGGTTTCCTATCTAGATCATTAGTGATACTACTTTTTGTGACCGCAGTAGCTAGTGCCGCTTCAGACACCTTGGCATCGGAGATGGGAGTTCTTTCAGATGATACCTATTTGATCACGAATTTTAAAAGGGTGGAACCGGGAACAAACGGAGGTATTTCACTATATGGTGAAATTTGGGCATTCGGCGCCTCTTTATACACCTTTCTGGTAGCATATGGCATATTTTATTTACTAGAAAGTATCCCATTCCCCACAGGATGGATGTTCATAGGTATATCGATGGGCTTTATAAGTTGTCAATTCGACAGTCTTCTTGGAGCCACCCTTGAAAGGAGAAAAATTATAGGTAAATCTATGGTGAATGTACTTTCCATATCTTCTGCTGTTATGATCACAGGGGTGATAATATGGCTAATATGATGATATTGATTTTTGACGGGATAAGCGACAGGCCAGTAAAGGATCTTGATTATAAAACTCCTTTGGAAGTAGCAGAAACACCGAATCTTGATTCTGCGGCTGAGAGAGGAATAAATGGCATAATGGATACCATAAAACCAGGTGTGATACCCGGGAGTGATACGGGACATCTCGCGATATTGGGATACGATCCTTATGAAGTATATACGGGTAGAGGACCTTTTGAGGCTGCAGGATTGGATATGGATATGGAACCAGGACACGTCGCATTCAGGTGTAACTTTTCTACATTAGAGGATGATATCGTAGTAGATAGAAGGGCAGGGAGGATAAAAGAGGGAACGGATAGGCTCGCTAAAGTATTGAACGAAATCGAGCTTGGTGTGGATTTTCTTTTCAAAGAAGGTGTTGAACACAGGGGAGTACTGATCATAAAAGATAGTGATCTAGGGGCCAAGGTGAGTGATGTTGACCCTCATATGGAAAATGCATCTTTACACACTTCTTCTCCGATCATTAAAGGTGCGGAGAACGAGAGAACTTCACAACTGATAAACAAATTTACCGAGATGAGTATAGACGTACTCAGCAAACATCCAGTCAACCTAGAGAGAGAGGAAAAAGGATTACCTCCTGCGAATGTTGTGCTTTCGCGAGGAGCAGGTGTAGTACCTGTGATGGATAGTCTTATGGAACGGGCTAATATTCATGGTGCGGCGATCGCGGGTATACCTTTAGTAAGAGGTGTATGCAAGATGGCTGGGATGGATATAATATCTGTCGAGGGAGCTACGGGTGGTTTGGATACGGACATAGAGGCGATAATCGATTCATCCGTTAGTGAGGTTCAAAAACATGACCTCCTCATTGTCAACATAAAAGGCCCTGACCTGCTCGGTCACGACGGTGATGCAGAAGCCAAGGTTGACTTTATAGAGAAGATAGATTCTAAACTGGGTGTGTTAGAAAAGTTAGAAGATGTGTGTATAGCATACACCAGCGACCATTCTACACCTGTAACTGTTAATAATCACAGCGGTGATCCAGTACCTATAACAATAACGGGAGAAGGTGTGAGGAAGGATAGAGTAAGTTCTTTTGATGAACGCTCATGCGGTCAAGGAGGATTGGCCCGGATAAGAGGAACAGACGTGCTGAACATCATGTTGGACTTGGTCAATAAGGCGGAAAAGTTCGGTGCCTGAATTTTACCTCTTGTAGCCGATATCTCTGAGAAATTTTCTCCTCCATTCTTTATCCTTTTCCTTTTCTATCCCTACTGTAGGACTTCCATCTATAACTCCGAGTATGCCTCTACCTGATTCGTTCTCTGCCACTATCACCTCTAAAGGATTTGCAGTGGCGCAGTATATTCGGCATATCTCCTGCACATCTTTTAAGCGGGGGAGCACGTTTATAGGAAATGTACCATCCAGGATGATGATGAAGAAATGTCCGGCATTTATTTTTTTGGCATTTTCAACGGCTAACTCTTTGCATCTATCGTCGGTGCCGTCAAATCTTAACAACCTTTCTCCTGAAGCCTCACAAAAGGCCACTCCAAACTTGATATCAGGTACCGTCGTAACAAGCGTTTCATAGATATCCTCTACAGTTTTTATAAAATGACTCTGGCCTAATATGACGTTCATCTCTTCATCCTTTTTCACTTCTATACTTTTCAAGTCCATGAAACCACCTTCTTGTATCACAAATAGCGAAACGGATTAAAAACCTTTACTGAACGAGTCACCCTAAAACTGATGTTTTTGATAGATTTTTAAGATGATAATGAATGATATACAACCGATACCGTTGATGAGTATGTCTATGATAGAGAATGATCTACCAGGAACAAATAACTGAAAAAATTCGTTAAATATTCCGTAAAGGAAAGCGATCATAACCGCACCCATATCTGTGGAAAATTTTATCCCATCAGGATGGCAAACTATCGTAAAGTAAACGAGCGAAGTTAAAAGAAAATACATCACGAAGTGTGATATATAAGAAAAGTACGGGATCGTTCTTTGACCTGTTTTAGCACCTGCTGGAGATGGACTAGCTGAGAGATAAAATATAACGATAGCATATATCAGAGTACTGGTGAGAAGAAGGTAAAAGATCACCTTTCCCTGTTCAGTCTTCTCCATGAAATTCACCACAATATGGGCAGTAGTCTCCCTCGCTGAAATAGATCTTTCCACATTTTTCGCATCTCTTTCTTTCTTCCTTTGAATCATCGGTAGGGCAGTCGGGACACTCCTCTCCCTCCTCCAGTAATTTACCACAAAATTCACAGTAATTATCGAGAGCTTTTTCTTTTGCTTCGAGCTCTTCTTCTCCCACCTTTCTACTTTTTTGCATCCGTTTCCACCACCAGAAAATTCCAACTATTAGTAGAAAGGACACAACCGGTGACAAAGACCTCTGGGCCATGATGAATAGAGCTGCAGTACTCCTTTGTATCGTTGTAGGTCCGAAACCACTCTCCGTTTCCTCCCATCTTATTTCCGTAGTATCGTTGAATCTCATCGAGAAATAGTGCATGTATATTTCATCTTCATCGATAACGTGTGTCAGAGTGTAAATATGATCTTCATCTTCAACAGGTTCCATAGTATAGCTTTCTGTGATCTCCGTTCTAAGATCTTCGGGATCCTGTCTTGTCAGATTGACCATGATCTCTTCTATATCCACCTCCTCTCCAACCCTTATAGAGAATGTGAAACTGTCTCCTGCTTTTCCATACAAACTGTCGATCGACCCCTCGTGTAAATTATCGGACTCCAAGATCTCATGTTCCTGTGTATAGATCAGGTTGAGAGTGAATACCGTACCTATCGCCCCTATGATGATTATACCCACGATACCTGCTATGGCAATCTTTTTCACGTTCCACTCCCCGAATAGTTTGATAGGGATCAAAACACCAAGCACTGCGATAGCTATATTGATCATACACAGTTCAAGCCCTGCGAACACCATCGGCAGGGCTACCAGTATTAAAACAGCTGAGTATACTATAATGTCGTAGGGTTTTCCCCTTATCTCCTGCAGCTTGCTTAAAATGTCCGGTTTATCTTCCATGGTATTAACATCTTCTCATGAGTAAGAGAGATATAAAAAGATTGTTCGTGGACCGGTTATCGATCTAAAAAATTCACTGTACTTTAACACCGTTCACGTAAACTTCTTCCACCAGATTAATTCCAAAGTGGTATGGTAGGTGCATTATATTCGGTATGTCTAGTATTAAGAAGTCAGCACAATTACCTTTTTCCAGGCTCCCGACATCATCTCTGTCTATAGCCATAGCGGCGTTCTTCGTGGATGCACATAGTGCTTCCTCGGGGAGCATCTTCATCTGTAGGCATGCGAGGGTGATTATCATCTGCATGGATTCGGTCCAACAGTTGGGATTTAGATCCGTAGCTAGAGCTACGGCCATACCTTCATTGATCATTTTTCTGGCAGGAGAATATTCGTCTTCCATCAACATGAATGGAGTGCCGGGCAATAAGATACCGACTACCTCTTTTTTTGCCAATTCTTTGATATCTTCATCACTGGTTTTGACCAGGTGTTCGCATGAGATCGCACCAAGTTCAGAAGCCATCGTACTGCAACCGATGTTCTCTATCTCATCTGCATGGACCTTTAAACCGAAACCCAATTCAGCAGCTTTTATCAGCAATCTTCTGCTCTCACCAGAGGTGAATACCCCTTTTTCGCAAAAAACATCGCAAAACTTGGCCAACTCTTTTTTTGCTATCACAGGCATCGCTGACTCGCAGCAGTAATCTATGTAATCGCTTTGATCGTCGAATTCTGGAGGTAACGAATGAGCTCCCATATAAGTGGGAACGAGTTTCATGGGATGTTCTTTATCCATCTCATTGATAGCTTCCAAACACTTTACCTCGGTTTCAAGATCGAGACCGTACCCACTCTTTGCTTCTGCGGTGGTTGTACCATATTGGAGCATGACATCCATTCTTCTTTTCATCTCAACTTTTATTTCGTCTTTTGAAGCCTCTCTTGTCTGCCTAACCGTCCGAAGTATACCTCCTCCCTCTTCTAATATCTGCATGTAAGTTTTACCTTCTATTTTTTTTACCAACTCATCTTCTCTTGAACCTGCGAAGGCTAGATGTGTGTGTGGATCAACGAATCCCGGGATCACCGTCTTGTCACTGGCATCTATTACTTTATCCCCCTCGTATCCGTTCATGATCTCATTAGTGGGTCCCGTGTCGATCACGATGCCATCATCGACCACTAAAGCACCATCTTTCACTACAGCAGTGTCTTTCATCTCCTCTCCCTTCCTAGCTCTTTCAGGCCCTTTCAACGTGTGAAGCTCAGCGCATCGTTTTACTATCAAGTCTACTTTCATACGATCAACACTCCTATCTCTCTCATCAAAAGATAAATGAAGAATATAACACCTATAACTATAGCTATGACCGCCCAGATCTGACCTATAGTTATTAACAAATATATTTTGGCTCTGAAATCGGGTGAATCGAGGAATTCCTGCCATAACCCCTTATGACGCCTCATCCTTTTCCCGCCGTTCCATGATCGCCTTTATTTTCTTTCTTCGGAAGAAATCTTCTCTTTCACGTTCTTCGATCTGGCGTTCGATATAAGTTATGGTGGCATCAAGTTTGGGTATGTAGATGTACTCAAGGGCATTAACCCTTCTTTTGGCTTTTTCTATCTCGTCCGCCAGCTTATCTAATTTACCTTCAACCACCGCCAATTTCAAAGCAGCCTTCAGAACCTTTCTGAAATTTTCCACTGATTCATCGAGTTTAACAGAGGTGTCCGCGTATCCGTAGAATTTTTGATCAGGGATCTCGACATCAAAAGACGGAACCCTTACTCCCATCACTGAATCACGGACGACATCCAGATCTTCCATCTTTGGTGCTCCTTCAGATATGCTCTTTACCTCTCTACCCCCCATCAACATGTGTGCTTCTTGTAGAGTTCTGTAGCCGGTTGAGATAAGTTCATCCAATTCGTACTTTAGTTCCTTTCTCTGGTCGAGCACCTTAAAAAACTCATTGATAAGGGCGTCCTTCTTCTCACTAAGTAATTCATGCCCGTTCTTAGCGAGCATTTTCCTTTTACGTATCTTAAGGAGTTCCATCCTTGTGGGTTTAGCATTCTCAAACTTTTCAGCCATTTGACCGAATGTTAGATTAAAGGTAGGGATATATCTTTTTTGCGGACGCTACTCCATCGGCGGCCAAGATCGACCAGCTTCTCTAACATCTAGTTCTTTCCTAGATTCTTGGGATGTGGGATCGGTTTCTTGATTGCACACTTTACATCTCAATTTTCCCTTCTGGGTGTAAATCGCAGAATAACCACCACAATTGGAACATACAAAACCAGCGGATACACCAACAGTTCCTTTTTCCTTGAAAACTGTTTTACGTTTTTCCTTAACCTTCTTCTCTACTCTCTTTTTCTTGCTCGTGGCCCATTCAACGAATACTTTCGAATAGTGATAAAAGAAGTATATTCCAACACCGACCCATACGATGGTAAGTATTCCTACTATTAGATTAAGATCATCTCCCAAGCGAGAATATAAACTCAAAAAGTTCCAGGTAAAGTGAAGAACTATACATGAATGTAGACCATCTTTTGCGAAAAGGTATCCAAAAAATATCCCAGCTACAAAGGTCTGCGGCATCTTGTATAAGTCCCAGCCCAATATGTGGGCGGTTGAGAACATGGCCGATGATATGATTATTAGGAGTACAACAGGTCTCTTATCGAGTCCGAACCCCCCTAGAAGGTATTTGTAAGGCTTTTTTTTACCCTTATTTACAGCGAAAAAGTACATAGGAACACCGATGAAAGCAAACCTCACGACTATTTCTTCCCAAGCTGCGGCCCTAGTCATTTTATATGCTAATTCCCACAGAGGACTTTCTTGTAGAGGTGGTGTTTCGGGTGTTATCCCTGCAGTATTGAGAATAAAGAAATAGACGAAAGAAAAGGCCATGAGTGCGGAGAATATGGTCACCAATCTACCCATCTGGTTATCCAACAGATGTTCGTGCGTCCCTACAGACTTCTCTCTTTTTTTAAATAGTTTGTCATTTCCTTTGTACCATAGGAAGATAGTTGAAGCTATTATCGATACCAACAGGAAAAGGTAGTATATCAAGAATGCCTCACCTTCTAGTGAAAACAAGCCAACCGGTACAAGCAACACTATGAATAATATTGTGGAGTTGGCCATTATATTGGGAAGTACTGCGGTAGTGGACCAAAGAAGTATGGAGGTAGTAAATAAAAAATATGGTATGAACGTTATGAAAAGAACCATTAAAAGGATCTTTTTTATATTATCACTGAACAATCGATCCTTATCTTCATCTTTTCTTTCATCAGAACTCAGCGAATATCCACAGTAAAGGCAGTATGATCCTTCGGTTTTACTACCACATCTAGGGCACTCCATGTTCACAAATTATTTGAGCTCTTAATTAACAGTTTCCCTTCAGTGAGAACACAAGTTCTTATATCATCAAC
Organism: Thermoplasmata archaeon; assembly: GCA_003552585.1. Lineage (GTDB taxonomy): Archaea > Thermoplasmatota > Thermoplasmata > Halarchaeoplasmatales > Halarchaeoplasmataceae > PUNK01. The sequence continues at coordinate 37,675 of PUNK01000038.1, forward strand.
GATAATTTTAAAATCTCTAATCATCCTTCGATGCTGATGAGTTATAAGGATAAAGGTGTGGGATTCCGATTCACGCTGGAGGAGTTTTCAGGAGCCTTCGGTGATTCGATAACTGTTATACCTTTATTGGTAGGGGTTGCCTTGGTGACCGGAGCAAGCATGGCTCATATGCTTCTATTCTTTGGTATATTCCAGATAGCTACTGGGTTATACTTTAGACTGCCCATGCCCGTAGAACCTATGAAGGCACTGGCGGCCCTGACTATTGCAGGTGTGTTGTCTTATAATGATATAGTCTTTGCAGGTTTTTTTCTCGCACTGGTGTTCCTTGTGATAGGAACTTTTGGTTTCATGAAAAAACTTTCTTCGATCATCCCCACATCAGTAGTAAGAGGTATTCAATTGGGCTTGGCATTGATATTCTTAAGGTCTGCTTTCGGATATGCTATCACCATCCCTTGGATAGCTTTACTTGGTATAGGGATCGTCATTGTGTTTTTTCTGCTAGAAAGAAGTCATGATGTTCCAAACGTGTCGGCTCTGATCGTTATATTCATCGGGATAGTGTATGGTGTTCATGTCTATGGGATGCCCACTATGGAATTTATAACGATGCCCACTTTTAGTTTGCCGATCCCTGATTCATTGACCAACGCCTTGGTCCAAGGTTCTTTACCTCAGTTCTTTCTGACAGCAGCCAATTCGGTACTGGCAGTTTCACTTCTATTTTCTGACCTTCTCAAGCAGGACGTAGACCCGGATGAGATAACGAGGTCGGTGGGTGTCATGAATATAATCTCTCCATTGTTCGGTGGGATCCCCATGTGTCATGGGTCTGGTGGATTAGCTGGTCAATATCGATTCGGTGCACGGACCGGAGGTTCCAATCTCATCCTTGGAACCGTCTATCTTGGATTGGCACTCTTTGCTGGTTCACCAGAATTTCTTGATTTTTTTCCATTGGCTCTACTGGGAGCACTTTTAATCTTCATAGCTTTTGAACTCGGTTTAGCAGGTAGTAAAACAGAAAATTGGCCTATCACGATCTTTACCGCAGTTTTATCTTTCGTCATAAACTTGGGTGTTGGCTTCTTAGCAGGTTCAGCACTTTATTTTTTGATAAAAAAGTGGAAAGAAGGTTGAAAAGGGTGCGTTCACTTTTTCCTCTTTTTAACCTCGGTGGGTACGATGGATTCCAGTTTTCCCTCTTCCACCATCTTGGTGAGCGTATCTCGCAATTTGAATTTCTGTATCTTTCCCCTGCCCGATAGTGGCAGATCCATTCCGACCACTACGTATCTAGGTACTTTTGCACTGGCAACATCACCGTATAAGAAATCCACAACATCCTGAGGCGTTATATCGCTCCCCTCGGTGGGGACTACAGCGGCTGCTACTACCTCTCCAAGATCTGGGTCTGGAACACCTACGACAGCGACTTCCTGGATCTCGGGATGTTCGATCAAGTACTCTTCTATTTCACGCGGATAAACGTTCAAACCTCCTACTATGACCATATCCTTTTTCCTACCGACTATACGGACATATCCTCTTTCGTCCATTATGGCAAGATCACCGGAATGGAGCCATCCCTCTTCGATGGCGTTCTTAGTGGCTTCTGGTTTCTTATAATATCCTATCATGACATTGTATCCCTTCACCAGAAGTTCTCCGGTTTCACCAGGTGGAACTTCTTCTCCATCATCATCAACGATCTTTATCTCCTGGTCAGGCAATACTCTACCAACGGTTTCAACTCTATCTTTAACAGTATCGTCAAATCTAGTTTGAGTCACCCCGGGAGAAGCTTCTGTAAGACCATAAACGATGGAAACGTTGCATCCGAGCTCGTCTATAACGGACTGCATGGTTTCAACAGGGCAACTAGAACCTGCCATTATTCCTGTTCTCAGTGAGCTCGTATCAAAATCCTCTCTGCGTGCCAACTCCAGTTCACGGATGAACATAGTTGGTACACCATGTATCATAGTGGCCTTCTCTCTCTCTACCAGTTCCAGTGCGGTCCGGGGATGGAACTCTACTAACGGTATCATAACACCACCAAAGTTGACCATCAAGGTGATGCTCAACACGTTCCCAAAACAGTGACTGAATGGCACGGGGATCACCAACTTGTCTTCTCCGGTGGTATGTAACATTTCTCCTATGTCGTTGGCGTTTTTAACTATTTGATGGTGAGTGAGCATAACACCCTTTGGTTTCCCCGTGGTTCCCGAAGTATATAGGATGAAGGTTACATCATCAGGATCGATATCATTTTTCCTATCTAAGTACTCCTTATCATCTTCCCAACCTTTTCCTTCTTCCATAGCTTCTTGATAGGTCACTGTAGGTATTTTGTCACTCTCACCTTCAATCAATACTATAGTTTTCAACTTCTTTAGGGATGGTGCCACGTCTTCGAGGATGTCTAAGAATTTATATTTCCGTGATCGCTCCGTTGTTATCACCGCTACCGTATCTGAATCGTCGAACATGTACTTTATCTCGCCGCTCTTGTACCAGGGGTCCGTTGGCACCACGACCGCACCTATCTTTGGTACTGCAAACCAGGCCACTATCCATTCTGGTAGATTGGTGAGCCAAAGTGCCACCTTATCTCCCTTTTTAACTCCCTTTTTCAACAAGAAATGTGCAAGCCTTTCAGCTTGTTCGTTCAGTTCCTCGTAAGTGATCCTCCTATCCTCGAATATTACAGCCTCTTTATCTGGATGTTCCTTCGCCTTATCTTCAAGTAATTGACCTATGGTAGTTTTCATGGTTTAACCTCTCTGAGCTTTATACGATTTGCCGGATTTCAAAGAGTGGTTATAAGTCTTGCGCTCTATTAAAAGTGCATTCGGTTCAAACGGTCTTGATCCCCACAGCGATGTAACCATTATGACCGAGTGTTTCAAAGGACGGACGGACTCCTCCTTCATGCACTACCATCTCTCTAACGAAACTTTCAAAACCTTTTACCCTTATATAACCCCTCGAACGCATCTCTTTGATCGTTTTTTCGAGCTGGTTAGTCGTGGGAACGAAACCTCCAAATCTCCCTCCTGGTTTTAGACTCTCTTCAGCCATATCTAAGGCACCCCACGGTTCGGGGATATCGACAAAAAAGGCATCTAGATCTTTCTCATCTACATCGTATCTGACGTCACCTACAACGATATCCCAGTTTTTTACCATATCCATCATCTTTACATTCTTTTTTGCGAGTGCGGCGTGTAAATCGTTGATCTCATAGGTTGTAACTCTACCATCCTTTCCCACTGTAGAAAGTAATACTGAGGTTAAAGCTCCTGAGCCCGCCCCTCCTTCAACGATCCTGTCTCCACAGGAGATATTGAGTTTTTGGACGATCAAAGAAGCGAATTCAGGTTGAATAATCTGGGGTCCACGCCTGAATATGTTGGGGATATCTTCCATAGCTGGCTTAAGTAAGTAGAACTTTTCATCGCCTAGTGTCATTTTTTCTCCGATATTCATCCCAATAAATCTCTCAGTGTCGATTATACCTAAGTTTTTAATTTTCTTTGTTTCACCGTCGACAAAAGTCATAATCGAATTTTTTGGATTCCACAGCATGATTTTCTGACCTTTTTTGATCATCTTTATCTCCTTAAAGAAAGCATACACGGATATTATATATTTGCCTTGGCCAAAGGGTTTAAACCTTAGACACTTTTGTTCTATACATGGATTTACCTTCGGAGCTATTCAACTTTCGACGTATCTTTTATGACATGGTTAAGCAGATACCTGAAGGCAGGGTAACCACTTATGGTGCTCTTGCACGGGCTTTAGGTGATATAAAGGCTGCAAGGGGTGTAGGCCAAATGTTGAACCAGAACCCTTACCCTGGTGTGGTCCCCTGCCACAGGGTTGTGAGATCTGATGGTACCATCGGTGGATTTGCAACAGGGGTAGAAAAGAAGATCAAGATGCTTGCAGCCGAAGGTGTGAAAGTAGAGAACGGTAGTGTGTCATCTTTTGAGGAGATATTTTTTGGTGATTTTACTTCTTCGAAACCGCTGAAAGCGATACGAGAGAATCAAAAACAGGCGGCCGAATATGTGGTCTTTGAAGACGAGCACGGTTCTTTTGATGTGATAGGTGGTGTAGATGTGGCCTATAAAGGTAACACGGGCTATGCCGCGTTATCCCTCTGGAAAGAAGGTGAGATGCTTAGAGTTCATGGTGCTGAAAGAGAAATTCATATCCCTTATGTCCCTACCTATCTCGCTTACCGTGAGCTACCGCCATTACTTGAGGTTTTAAAGATAGCTGACCCGAAGCCTGACGCGATAATAGTGGATGGAAACGGGCGTCTTCATCCACTGCAGGTTGGTTTGGCATCTCATCTAGGGGTATTGGGCGATATACCGACAATAGGAGTTGCAAAAAGCCTTTTAGTAGGTGAACAGGAGTTTTCGGTCGATAGGAAAGATCCTCTTTCTCCGGTCATTTTTGATGGTGATAAAGTTGGATACGCATTTTTAAGCAGCAACAGAGCCAAAAATCCCATATACATATCACCCGGTCACCGGGTTTCCCATCGAACAGCATTAGAGGTCGTCAAGCCATTCTGTCGATATAAGATCCCCGATCCTATCAGAGTATCACACAGGGAGGCGACCAAAAGGAGGGATAAGAGATGAAAGTTCCTTTGTTGTATCATGAAGATTATAAAGACTACTTTTTCGGTCCCCTACATCCATTTGAACCTGCAAGATTCGCCAAATTCGTCGAAATAGTAGAGTCTACAGATGTGTTAAGAAACAGATTCATCATCGAAGAGGCTCACAGGGCAACCGATGAGGAATTAAGCAGTGTTCATACTCAAGATTACATATCCCGTGTGACTGAGCTGGGTATGCATGGGGGAAGGCTTTCTCCTGATACTCCTGTTAGACCGGGGGCTCTGGAGGCTGCAAGATTGATAGTGGGAGGGACGATCAAAGGTCTTGAGAGAGCTGAAGAGACCGGATATGCTTTGAATTTTGGAGGACTTCATCACTCTGGGAGGGATTATGGAGAAGGTTTCTGTCTTTTCAATGATATCGCAGTAGGGACAGCCCTTGATGTGGAAAAAGGGAAAAAGGTCTGTATCTTCGATACCGATGCACATCAGGGTAACGGGACCATGGACATATTTTACACCTCTCCAGAAGTTCTTTTTATTTCGATACATCAGGATCCTCGGACTCTCTATCCCGGAAGAGGATATGTGCACGAGATAGGAAAAAAGGAAGGTCAAGGTTTTACAGTGAATATCCCCCTACCTCCTGATGCCGATATTGCTGATTATATTTATGCTGTTGATAAAGTGGTCATTGGTGTGGTGGAACAGTTCGATCCCGATGTGGTGATACGTAATGGTGGATCCGACCCTCACCATTCTGATACTCTTACCGATCTCGGTCTAGACATGAGAGGATTGGAATATCTTGGTAAGACTGGAAGAGAGCTGGCTGAACGGACCGGTGCAAAGTACCTGGACCTGATGTTGTCCGGCTATGGAAGACGTGTTGTCGATGGTTGGATCGCGATAGCCAAGGGAGCCTTTGACATCGATATCCCTTTACCCGAGGATAGAATATTGGGGAGGCCTGGATCTCCTTCTAAGGAAAGTCTAAGAAAAACGGTTCAAGAGATAAAGGATGTACTTCGAAGTTATTGGAGTTTTTGAAATCTATTCTATGCTCTTTAAGAAAGTATGAACGAACGAGCAGACCGTTACATTTAAATAGAGCACCCTTGTAATGGGGTTTTAAATCGCCTCATGACCAGACGTTTTTGGGCAATCCGTATGGATCCCAATAGATGAAAGCGTCACGGTCTTGGGAAGACGGTACCTACTTCCTAGGATGGAATGCATCTGGTTCTAGGTAGTAGTATTTCCGTTTATGAAATAGCGATTCAAAAGTTGATGAGGTATTACTATGCCAGAAAAACATCACCCGCGAAGAGGTTCCATGGGATATTCGCCCCGAAAAAGAGCACCATCGATGACTCCAAAAGTTCGCTCTTGGCCAGAAATAGATGAAGGTCCGAAACTACAAGGGTTTCCCGGCTTTAAAGCAGGGATGACACATGCATTCGTGATCGATTACAGACCAACCAGCACTACATCGGGCCAGGAAGTTCGAGTCCCTGTTACCGTACTTGAGATACCCCCTGTTGTATTGTGTGGTATAAGGTTCTACGAGGAAACGCATGAAGGTCTCCGGACTATGGGAGAGGTTTGGACTAAGAAATTAAATAAGGAGGTAAAGAGGCGTTTTCCTATCCCTAATAATTACGATACAAAAGAGATGTGGAATAAGATCGAAAGGGAAAAGGTGGACGAGGTCAGAGCGATAATTCATACACAGCCTTCAAAAGTTTCAGGTTTGCCAAGGAAAAAACCGGACGTCATGGAGATACGTATCGGAGGAGGGACCATTGATGAACAGATCGAATTTTCGGAAACGTATCTAGGCAAGGAGGTAGAATACTCCGAATTTGCAGAACCCGGCAATATGATTGATGTATCAGCGATAACGAAGGGTAAAGGAACCCAGGGGCATGTCAAAAGATGGGGTGTTAAATTACTATCCCACAAAAATAGTAAATCGAGAAGAAATATTGGAACGACTGGTGTTTTCATTCCCGGTTACATAAGGCCGACGGTTCCCCAGGCAGGTCAGACCGGTTTCCATCAGAGGACTGAGCACAACAAGAGGGTGCTGAAAGTTGGGGAAAACGGAGATGAGATCACACCAAACGGTGGTTTTGTAAATTATGGTCAAGTTAAGAATTCATACGTACTATTACATGGTTCTGTACCCGGCCCGGTGAAAAGACTCGTCATGATGAGAGATCCGGTCAGAAGGAGCGGTGTTGAGACACAGGAACCACAGTTGACATATGTATCTACGGAATCTAAGCAGGGGGCCTGAAGATGAAGGTGAATGTGTACGATATCAAAGGAGAACGTACAGGTGATATAGACCTTCCAAATGAATTCTCGGAGAATATACGTCCTGATCTGATACATAGAGCGGTAGTCTCTATGCAATCGAATCGTAGACAGAGCTATGGTCCTTCTCCAGAAGCGGGGATGAGACATGCTGTTTCAAACCCCGGTAAAGGTAGAGGCATAGCTAGAGTTCAGAGGCTTACACAATACAGCAATAGGGCGGCAGAGTCACCCAATAACGTTGGGGGTCGTAGAGCTCATCCTCCTAAGGTTGAAAAGAACTTGGGAAAGAAGATGAACAAAAAAGAACGGGCAAAAGCCCTTCGATCTGCTTTGGCAGCTACAGCTAGATCGGACTTCGTTAAAGCAAGAGGACATATTTTGGGGAACGAAGAAATTACTTTCCCTATTGTTTTGGAAGAATCTGTTGAAGACTTAGAGACAACCCGTGAAGCTATAGAAATTCTAGAATCACTAGGTTTATATGGAGATATAGAACGGGCAAAAAATGGCAAAAGGATCAGGGCGGGCAAAGGAAAGATGAGGGGTAGAAAGTACCGCTCACCTACGAGTCTCTTGGTAGTCTTGCCAAAAGGAAGCAAGGGGATCCGTGCTTTTACCAACCTTCCCGGTGTTGGTGTGAAAACGCCGGAAAACGTGACTGTAGAAGACCTCGCCCCTGGTGGAGATATGGGTAGACTCACATTGTTCAGTGTTAACGCACTAGACCAGATAGGAGGTAATTGATATGACCGAATTCAAATATCCTCATGATATTGTTAAACATCCATATGTGACAGAGAAGACAATGGACTTGATGGAAAAAGAGAATAAACTCGAGTTCATAGTTGATCGTAACGCCAACAAGCAACAGATCGCAGAAGCAGTAGAGAAACTGTTTGAGGTTACTGTTTTAAAGGTCAATACAAAGATAGACTATCATGGAAAACGTGCTTTAGTTAAGTTTTCTAGCGAAGATTCTGCAGAAGAGATCGGCATGAGGATGGGGGTGTTCTAGATGGGAAAACGTATCATACCACAGAGACGTGGAAAAGGTTCACCAACTTATCGATCTCCCAGTCATCGGCACCTGGCTCAAGCTGGTTACCCGAACTCTCAGGAAACAGTTGGAGAGGTCGTCGAACTGCATCATGCACCTGGCAGAACAGCACCTTTGGCAGAAGTAGAATTTGAACATGGAGAAACTTGCTTCATGCTTGCAAATTACGGCTTGAGAGAAGGTCAAGAAATACACGTTGGACCTGATGTAAGGGTTAAGAAAGGCAATGTCCTTCCCCTGAGCAGGATACCCGTCGGTTTCTTTGTGCACAATATAGAATTAGAACCACTTGATGGAGGTAAACTGGTGAGATCAGCTGGTGAATATGCGATAATCGTTTCACACGGCAGAAATATGACTACAGTTCGTCTTCCATCTGATAAATTTAAGAGGATAGATTCCAGGTGTAGGGCCACCATCGGTGTCGTAGCAGGTGGAGGGCACAAAGACAAACCATTCGCCAAAGCTGGTAAAAAATATCATACTTATAAATCAAAGGCTAAAAGGACCAAAAAAGTTAGAGGTATCGCCATGAACGCTGTTAACCACCCACATGGTGGTGGTGATCACCAGCACGTTGGTGTACCTTCCACTGTCAGTTCTAACACTCCTCCAGGTAGAAAAGTTGGAAGGATAACCTCGAAAAAGAGTCGTAAAAAGAAAAAGAAAGAAATGAAGGAGAAAAAGAGGTAGTTCAATATGGCAAAAAAGAAGAGAAGGCGGTTGAGTACCCGTAGAAAAAAGGAGTTCAAGTATAGAGGACACACTCTAGAGGAACTTCAATCCATGTCATTGGAACAACTCAAAAAGGTGTTACCTTCAAGGGCTAGAAGATCTTTGAAAAGAGGCCTTAACCCTGAAGAGAGAACCTTCCTAGAAACTATAGAAAAATATGACAAGGACGTTTATAGAACACATCGGCGAGAGATGGTAATTCTACCTCAATTTGTGGGAAAAACAATCGCAGTCCATGATGGGAAGGAGTTCAAAGAGGTCAGGATAGAACCAGAAATGATAGGACATTATCTGGGCGAATTTGTTTTGACCCGCAAAGATGTGGAACATTCCGGTCCTGGTGTGGGAGCTACCCGTTCATCAAAATACATACCATTGAAGTGAGGCGAGATATATGGGATATACAATGCAACCAGATCCAGACAAAACCGCCAAAGCCTACGGTAAAGAGCTTAATATATCGCCAAAGAAATCAGTAGAAGTATGCCGAATGTTGAGGAACAAAGATGCAGAGGCAGCTTTGAACATATTAGATCAGATAATAGCTAAGGAAAGAGCAGTTCCATACCGTAAACATAAAAAAAGTATCGCCCATCAGAAGGGCACGGGACCCGGTGGTTACCCTATCAAAGTTGCTAAAAAGATAAAATATTTGATCGAGGAGGCTCAGAGCAATGCTGAGGACAAGGGTCTTGATGCGGATGAGATGAAGATAATCGCTCTGTCTGCACACAGGGGAGAAGTGACCAAATCTAGGAGACCTCGTGCTCAAGGCCGAAGCACTCCCTTTTACAGAAGAACGACCAATATAGAAATCATTTTAGAAGAGAAGGAGGATTGATTTTGGCAAACGAAAGAAAGTTTATATCGGAAAACATGGACCGTGTCCTTCTTAAGGAATTCCTTAAAAACCAGACTGAAAGAGCTGGATTTGGAAGATGTGATGTTTCACGAACACCGATGGGTACCCGTATCACTCTTCACATCGAAAGACCTGGGCTTGTGATCGGTAGAAAAGGAAGGAAGATCAGATCTTTGACAGAGGAGGTAAAAGAAAGATTTAATTTCGACAATCCTCAAATAGAGGTTCAAGAAGTAAATGTTCCTGAAGTCAATCCTCAAATAATGGCCGAGAAGCTTGCAAGTTCTCTAGAAAGGGGTTGGCATTTTAGAAGGGCTGGTCACTCCACCGTTAGACGGATAATGGATTCTGGTGCTAGAGGATGCCAGGTCATACTTTCGGGTAAATTGACCGGGCCTAGGCATAGAACGGAGAAATTTGTAGAAGGCCATATCAAGCACTGTGGGGAAGAGGAGAGAAAATGGATGAAAGAAGGCTTCTCCACAGCCAAAGTAAAATTGGGAGTTATAGGGGTCACCGTGCAGATAATGGATCCCAAAGCGAAGCTTCCAGATGAGATAGATATCATTCCTCCAAAGAAAGAGGAAGAGGTGGAAGAAGATTCATCCAAAGAGGAGGTTGAAGAGGAGTCTTCAGGTGAAAAAGAGGAAGATATTGAAGATGAATCCGAAGATGATGGAGCCCAAGAAGAGGAGGTGAAAGAAGATGCCTCTGCTTAAAGCTGAAGAGATTAGAGCTATGACAGAAGAAGAGAGAGAAGAAAAATTGATCGAGCTTAGGGACGAACTTCTTCATGAAAAAGGCCAGGCATCTATGGGAGGTGCTCCGGAGAGCCCTGGCCGTATCAGAGCTATCAGGAAAACTATTTCGAGGATATTGACAGTTATGAATGAATCAAAAAATGAAACAAAAGGAGGAAAGTGATGACTGAAACCGTATGTCCAACCTGTGGTTTGCCTAAAGAGATCTGCATATGCGAAGATATCGCAAGGGAACAACAAGAGATCCAGATCTATACCGACACCCGTAGATACGGGAAGAAGGTAACGATAGTAGATGGTATCGACGAAAGTGATATAGACATCGATGAATTAGCGAGCGACCTTAAAAGCAAGTGTGCCGCTGGTGGAACCGCTAAGAACGGTCGCATCGAACTGCAAGGTAATCATATCGATAAGGTAAAAGATTACCTTGAGTCGAAAGGATTCCCTGTGGAGGTAAGATAAGATGAAAAGAAATGCCGCGAGTGCGTATCAAAAAGAGTACATCGGATCAGATGTAGAGATAATCAAAGCTACCCACGATGGGTACTTGAAAATCCATGGTAAAGTGATAGATGAAACCAAAAACACACTCACGGTAAAAGATAATGAGTCAATGAAAACAATACCTAAGAAGGGTACTGTATTCAGGCTGACTGTAGATGGTTGCCAGACGGAAATAATAGGCGATCGAATACTCTATAATACTGAAGAGAGGATTAAAAGATTAGGTTGATGATATCATGCTAGACAAAGAAACAAGGTATATTGGTGTCGAAGTGACATCCCCTGAAAGGACTTGCGAGGATAAAAACTGTCCTTTCCATGGCACTTTATCTGTAAGAGGTCAAATACTTCGAGGGATCGTGGAGTCCACTCAGATGAATGGCTCCGCCTTGGTAAGGAGAGATTATCTCCATAAAATAGATAAATTCGAAAGATATGAAAAGAGGCACAGTCATTATTCTGCTCATCTCCCTCCCTGTCTTGATGTGGAGGTAGGTGACGAAGTGAAGATAATGGAATGTAGGCCTCTTAGTAAGAGCATTTCTTTTGTTGTCATAGAAAGTGGTGATTCTGAATGAAAGGATTGGCCGGAAGACAAACTAAGGGACTACCTGTTGGGAGCAAACTTAAGTGCATCGATAATACCGGCGCAAAAACAGTAAGGACCGTTTCAGTCATCAATTATCATGGGGTACACAGAAGATATCCTCAAGCTGGTGTAGGGGACCAGATTGTAGTCTCTGTAGTAAAAGGAACACCCGAGATGAAGAGAGAATTGACTAGGGCTGTTATCGTTCGCCAGAAAAAACCCTTTAGGCGTCCTGACGGAACTATGGTTCAATTTGAAGATAATGCCGTAGTATTGACTCATGAAGATGGAGACACCAAAGGTTCGGAGATAAAAGGACCCGTGGCGAGGGAAGCGGCTGAGAGATGGCCCAGAGTAGGCTCTACTGCCTCTATGATAATATAGGGATGATAGATATGAGTGAAAAAGCAAGAAAACAGAGAAAAAGGCTGGAACAAGCACCAAATCATAAACGTAGGAAGATCATGTCAGCCACCCTTTCTGGAAAATTACGTGAAAAGTACGGCATCAGGAGTTTCCCCGTAGTAAAAGGAGACGAAGTCGAGGTCATGAGAGGCGGATTTAAAGGTCACGAAGATAAAGTAGCAGAGGTAGATAGAAGGAGATACAGATTATTTATAGAAGGGGTCACCACTCAGAAAGCCGACGAGGCCAAAGAACCTCTTGGTATTCACCCGTCAAATGTTAGGATAGTAAAACTTAACCTTTCCGACCCATGGAGAAAGAAAAAGATACAGAGCTTAAGCAAGGAGGGCTAAATATGAGTAAACATAATAAGAGATATAATGCACCCACAAAACGATGGGGCATACCTGTCAAAAAGGATTTTTGGGCACCACGATCTAAACCCGGAAAACATCCCAAAGACTCCAGTGTACCTCTAGTCGTTATAATAAGAGATCTATTGGGTTATGCTGAAAACAGCAGGGAAGCCAGAAGGATCGTTGGTGATAGGAGGATAATGGTCGATGGTGTTAAAGCTACGGATTACAATGCGCCCGTTGGGATCATGGATATCGTATCTATCCCTGAGCTCCAGGAGCATTATAGAGTGATGTTGGATCAGTACGGAAAGATCAGACTGGTCAAAATAGAAGGGGGAGAAGAAAAATGGAAGTTGTGCAAGATCGTTAACAAAACTACCATCAATGGTGGGTTAACCCAGTACAATCTTCATGATGGAAGAAACATTGTTTTAGAAGATCCTAACGAGCACGATACGAAGGATGTTCTAAAGCTTGAGATCCCTCAGCAATTGATAATCGACAGTTTCAAGTTCAAAGAAGGAAATATGGCTCTTATAATCGGGGGAAAACACATAGGTGAATTGGCACGTATAAAGGAATTCGAGGTAGTTAGAAGCTCTAAGCCAAACCTGGTACATTTTGAAGAAGGTATAACTACGATAGAAGATTATGTATTCGTTATAGGTGAAGAAACGCCAGCCATAAATATTCCGGAGGTTGGAATAGTATGAGCGATCAAAATATGATGAGGAATCCAAGGATTACCAAATGTGTCGTAAATATCGGCGTAGGAGAAGGTGGAGAAAAATTGAGGAAGGCGAGAAAGGTCCTCACCATGTTGACCGGACAAGAACCTGTTGATACGATATCCAAAACAACCAACGCGGATCTAGGTATACGTAAAGGTCAGGTGATCGGTTGTAAAGTGACTTTACGAGGGAAAAAGGCTTATGAATTCCTTAAAAAAGCCTTCTGGGTCAATGAAAATTTCATATGGGAAGATAGTTTTGATGGATATGGTAATTTTTCCTTTGGAATATCAGATTACACTGATTTTGAGAACATGAGCTATGATCCGAATATTGGGATATTTGGAATGGATATTTCTGTTGAGTTGTCTAGAAAAGGAGAACGTATAAAAAGACGGAAAAAGGAACCAAAAAAAATACCCCCTAAACAAAAATTAACTAGAGATGAGGGAAAGACCTTCGTAGAAAAGGCCTTCGGCGTGGAGGTAATAGAATGAAGCCAGAAAAAGAATTTGGTCGAAAAAAAGGTTGTAAAAGATGCGGACGTAAACGAGGGATCATCCGACGGTATGGCCTTCATGTCTGCAGACAGTGCTTCAGAGAGATCGCTGAAGATCTTGGATTTAAAAAATATTCATGAGGTGTAAAAATGAAACATGATCCATTAAATGATGCCCTTTCAACAATGAACAACGCTGAAATGAGCGGGAAGCTCACGTGTGAAGTTCGTCCAGCCTCAAAATTGATAGGACGTGTATTGAAAGTGATGCAGGAGTATGGATACCTCGAAACCTTTGAATATGTAGAGGATGGAAGAGGGGGTTCATATAGCATCAGATTGAAAGGCAACATAAACAAATGTAAAGTGGTCAAACCCCGTTGGTCGATGAAAGCAGCGGAGATCGAAGAATATGAATCAAGATATCTGCCAGCACAAGATTTCGGAGTGCTCATACTCACTACGAATCAAGGAGTGCTCTCACATTCCGAGGCAAAAGAACTCGGTGTGGGAGGAAAATTATTAGCATATGTTTACTGAGGTTAGAACATGCCTGTAGCAGGAAAGTTAGAAGAAATCGTCAAGATACCAGAAGATGTCAAGGTCGAACAAGATGGCAGGTACTTCACGGTATCGGGGCCAAATGGAACACTCAAAAGAAAACTTGAGGACACTCGCATTAATATTGATGTAGGGCCTGATCAGATCACTCTTTCAACCCAGATGCCATCTAAGAGAGAGAAGGCGCTATTGGGAACTTACACTTCTCACCTAAGAAACATGATAAAAGGAGCTCAAGAAGACTTCGTCTATAAGATGAGGATCGTTTATTCTCACTTCCCGATGAAGGTAAGAGCAGAAGGGGATGAGATGGTCATAGAGAACTTTATCGGAGAAGAAAAACCGAGGAGAACTAAAATAGTTGATGAAACCAAAGCAGAAATACAGAAGGATCTTATAGTTTTATCCGGTCCAAACAAAGAAGCGGTTGGTCAAACAGCGGCAAATATAGAGCGTGCGACCAAGATCAAAGGAAGGGATCCACGGGTTTTTCAGGATGGCATTTATATCATCGAGAAAGCAGGCAGAGTATTAAGATAGGAGGATTATCATGGCTGAAGAAAATGATGTTGAAGATTACCAGGTTAAGAAAAAACCCTCATTTGATGAAGAAACGAAAAGGGCTTTAAGAAAAAGGAAACGGTTGAAAAGAGCTAAGCCTAAATTTTCAAGGCAGGAATGGTTCAGGTATAAAAAGTTAGATGAAGATACTTGGAGGAAACCAAAAGGGATACACTCTAAAGCTAGAAAGAATTTAAAATATAGGAGTCCGAAGGTTTCAGTTGGATACAGGTCACCTTCTAAAGTCAGAGGTTTGCATCCTTCTGGTTTTGAGGAGGTTCTTGTTCACAACGTTGACGAAGTCAAAGATGTAGATCCAGAGAAGCAGGCTATCCGTATAGCTCATGGTGTAGGTATGAGAAAGCGCATAGATATCGAGCAGAAGGCTGAGGAGTTGGAAATACGGGTGCTCAACCCTTCCTGAGGTGTATAAAATGGATGTTAAATATCAGAAAAAACTCGCAGCAGATATACTCAAGTGCGGTGAGAACAGGGTGTGGATAGATGATACCATGCTCAATGAGGTGATAGAAGCAATCACACGCGAGGACGTGAAGAAACTTATTAACAGTGATGTTATAAAAAAGAAACCGATCAAAGGGAACTCAAGAGCAAGATATAGACACAATGCCAAGCAGAGGAAAAAGGGTAGAAGAAAAGGCCCTGGTAAACGGAAAGGGCATAAGAACGCACGGACCCCTTCTAAAGAAACCTGGATGAAGAACATCAGGGCCATCCGTAGAGAGCTCAAACACCTGAGGGATGAAGGGCATATAGAGAAGAGTGTTTACCGTGAGTTCTATCGGAAAGCGAAAGGAGGAACTTTTGAGGATAGAGCTGACCTCGTTCTCCACTTAAAGATGGAGGGGCAACTCGACGAAAACTATGAATTAGGAGATTGATAACATGGGAGAAGGACCTAGGCACAGTGTGCCTTTAAAAAGACGTCGTCAAGGAAAAACTGATTACAAGAACCGATTAGGGCTACTAAAGTCGGGAAAACCAAGAGCAGTGGTTCGTGTTTCAAACAAGCACGTTAGAGTTCAATTCATTGGTTACTGCCCAGAAGGTGATGAGATATTAGCCTCTGCAAGTACTGTCGAACTTGAAGAATTTGGATGGGATAAGAGTTGTAAAAATCTTCCTTCAGCCTACCTTGTAGGATTTCTAGCAGGTAAGAAAGCCAAGAAGGAAGGTATTGAAGAGGCAGTGTTGGATATAGGGCTTAATAAACCACATCCCGGTGGCAGGTATTTTACAGCCCTTAAAGGGATGCTTGATGCAGGTATATATATTCCTCATAGTGAGGAAATCTTACCCGATGATGGAAGATCAAGAGGGGAACACATCGGAGAGGAAGTTGTAGAGCGATTCGAGGATGTAAAAAGTAAATTGGAGGAATATTGATGAATGGTTGGGAACCTAAGACCAGGTTGGGAAAGATGGTCAAGCGTGGTGAGATCACGACGATGGAAGCCGCACTTGAAACAAGACTGCCAGTAAGAGAGCCTGAGATCATCGATGCCTTATTTCCCTCTTTAGATGACAATGTACTGGATGTGAATATGGTTCAAAGGATGACTGATTCCGGAAGAAGGGTCAAGTTCACGGTCACTTCTGTTGTTGGTAATCAAGATGGTTATGTAGGAATGGGTATAGGTAAAGCCAAAGAGGTGGCCACAGCCATCAGAAAAAGTATACAAAATGCTAAACTGAATATCGTAAGGATAAGAAGAGGTTGTGGTTCATGGGAATGTGGTTGTGGAAATCCACATACTATACCCTTTGAGGTCGTAGGAAAATCTGGCTCTGTGAGTATAAATATGAAACCAGCTCCAAGAGGTATTGGTTTGGTTGCTGGTGAAACCGCAAAATCAATATTTGAGATCGCTGGAATCGAAGATGTTTGGTGTTTCTCTAAGGGACAAACACGTACAACAATAAACTATGCCAATGCGGTGTTCAATGGGTTGAGTGAGACCGCAAAGATGCGTGTTCCACAGGATCAGGCGGTCGAATTGAATATAATCGAAGGTCGTGCTAAAAAGCATGAAGAAGGCGATAAGATCAAGCTAGAAGAGGAGGGAGCTGAATGAGATATGCAGTAGTAAGGATCAGAAGTCCCAGGCGGAAGGATAGGACCCAAAACGAAACTTTCCGTCATCTAAGATTAACACGAGTAAACCACTGCACTGTTATACCTGATAGACCTGAATACAAAGGTATGATCAAGCACGTTCAACATTCGGTAACATGGGGTGAGATTGATGATTACACTCTCAGCAGATTGCTAAAAGAAAGATCCACTATATTGGATGGATTGACAGATGAAGTCGTCTCAGAGCAGACTAAATTTGAGGGTGTTGATGAATTTTCAAAAGCATTGTTAAAGGGCGATGCAGAATTCTCCGATATCGATGGTTTGGAAAACCGGTTTAAATTACATCCACCAAAAGGTGGTTTTAAAGGGGTAAAAAAGGTTTATAAGAACGGTGGCTCCTTGGGTTACCGTGGTCAAGATATCAACCAGTTAATTGAGAAAATGTTTGGACCTGAGGTAAAATAAAAAGTGAGTGATAATCATGGGCAAGAAGAAAACTAAGAAACATCGTGGCTCAAGGACACATGGCAGAGGGATAAAAGCGGGTAGAGGAGCTGGTGAAAGAGGAGGTAGAGGTAAAGCAGGTCTTCAGAAGCACAAAAAGATGACGATGCTTAAAGAGGATCCTGACCACTTTGGCCCTAAAGGTTTTTCCCGCCCCCAAGCATTGATCGAAGAAAAGAGGGTAATAAATATATACCAGGTAGAACAAGCTATAAATGATCTGATGTCAAAAGGTTATGCGGAAAAGAAAGGATCAACTTATGAAATCGATTTAAAAAGTGCAGGTTATGACAAGTTGCTTGGTAAGGGAAAATCTAGGCATCAGATGATAATAAAAGTTCCCTCCTCGAGTGAAAGGGCAGTGGCTAAAGTTCAAGAAGCTGGAGGAGAAGTCGTAACCGAATAAATATGGTGTAACAGGAGAGATTAAAAGATGGCTGAGGAAGAGAAGAGCCTTCTACACAAGATGAAACCCATCGTGGAACGCATGCCTATGGTCAACCCACCTGATGGGCATGTTCATTTCAAAAAGAAAGTAATGTATACAATAATAATTTTATTGCTATACTTTGCGATGACCAATATTTTGATCTATGGACTTGACCAGGCTCAGACGATAGATCTGTTTGAGCAGTTTCGGGCAATATTTGCGGGAGAATCCGGTTCTTTAGTTCACCTCGGCATCACACCTATAGTAAATGCATCTATCATGATGCAGCTTTTCCAGGGCGCAGATATCATCGACCTTGATTTGAAAAAGGAAGAAGATAAAGCCCTTTATCAGAGCACACAAAAGTTCTTAGTTATAATAATGATCATAGTCCAGGCAGCTCCTCAGGCTTTTGGTTATTTACATCCTGCTGGAGGCCTGGTCGAAGCCATCGATGCAACGTTCGCTGGTCAAGGCATGATGCTAGCACGTATTATCATCATCAGCCAACTAGTAGTAGGAGGTTATCTTCTATTCTTGATGGATGAAGTTGTATCTAAGTGGGGCATAGGAAGCGGTATAAGCTTGTTCATCCTTGCGGGAGTTGCACAAGGATTGTTCACAGGCATGTTCAACTGGGCTCCCGCTCCAGGTGCAGAAACGGCTGTACCAAGTGGAGCGATACCCAAAACAATTTACCTTGTTCAACACAGCACAGCCGGTGAGCTCGTCAGAGGTGGTTTTGAAACCATTCTACTCCAGCAGCCTAATCCTCTCATCGGATTGGGTACTACTATCGCTATCTTCTTGATAGTCGCCTACGTAGAATCATCACGTATAGAATTACCACTTTCACATGGTCGAGCAAGAGGTGCTAGAGGTAGATATCCTTTAAAATTAACGTACACATCAGTTATGCCAGTTATTTTTGCGGCAGCACTCCTTGCGAACATCAATCTCTTTGCCATGCTTTTTTACACGAATCCCACATTCCAAGCCTTTCCACTATTGGGTGGACAATGGTGGGTAGGAGTGTTTCCACCGGGTAGTACCGAACCTATAGCTGGTGGTGCATGGTATATATCAAACGTGCAGGGGCTGCAGGAGTGGTTACTTCCTTTGATTTCGGACAGATATGCAGGTATGCTGTCTCCAGAAGGAGTAGCATGGAGTTATAGTAAGCTGCAGATAATCGCTAGAGTGATATGTTACTTTACATTCATGACAGTGTCATGTCTGCTTTTTGCCAATTTCTGGGTAAAAACCACTAACATGGATGCGGAGTCCGTTGCTGAACAGATCCAAGATAGCGGTATGCAGATACCAGGGTTTAGACGAGATCCTAGGGTTTTGAAAAAGGTTTTGGAAAGATACATACCTACGATCACTAGTTTCAGTGGTATATTTATAGGTGCACTTGCTGCAGGTGCAGATCTGCTTGGAAGTGTTGGTGGCGCAACGGGAACAAGCTTATTCCTGGCAGTCAGTATATTGATACAGCTTTATGAACAGTTAGGAAAAGAACAGATGATGGAGATGCACCCCATGCTCAGAGAGTTCTTTGGAAGTCAGTAACATGTTAGACAGAGGTGCCTAATTGTCTGAAGACGAGGTAAATTTGGACCAATCAGATGACGGGGAAGCTCCCGAAGAGAAGCCGTCGCCTCAGAAACCTGTCTTCAATTTGAAAAGGTTCTTCTACATGTTTCTAGCCATCATGACTTTGATGGTTTTTATCGATTCAGATCTCAGAGAATCACTCGGAGAGATGATCGGTGGCCCGTTGTTTGCCCTTATGGGTTTTGATGGACGTTATCCCGTTCTTACACTGATGCTGGTTGGATCATTCATGATCGCGTTCTCTACTATCGTTAGGGATCTTATGGTAGATTATGTGGAGATGAAAAAACTGCAGGAGAAAACATCTGCTTTCAACAAAGAGTTGATGGAAGCTAGAAGAGCCAATCAGACTTCGAAAGTTAAAAAGATGGAAAAATTACAACCCCAAGTATCTGAGATGCAGATGAAGACGATGAAACCACAATTCAAATCGATGATAGTCACAATGCTTGTGATCTTTGCTATATTTACGGCGATGTGGTCCTTCGTGGAAGATCTACCTAATCAAGTCATTTCAACTCCATGGGCTTATAATGCTAATCTTACTACAGAGGTCTTACCTGGTCCATTCCCCTGCCAGATTTGGTTATTATTATACATGCTGGTTTCAGTCCCGATCGGACAGGTTCTACGGATGACCCTCCAGATGTTCACATATAGGAAACGTATCCAAGAGGCTGAGGAATGAATAATAAAGAGATAATCACGATCAGTGGACTTCCCGGTAGCGGAACAACGACAGCTGCAAACATACTTTCAAAAAGGACCGGTATGGAACTGATATCTTCTGGGGAAGTATTTAGGAACTTGGCAAAGGAACACGGTGTTTCTTTAGAGGAATTCGGAGAGATGGCAGAAAAAAAAGAGAATATAGATAGAGAACTTGATGAAACCATGTTGAAGTCTGCGGAACCAGGTACCATTTTGGAGGGTAGATTGACCGGACATTTGCTCGCTAGAGAGGGTATCGATTCTTACAAAATTTGGATAAGGGCAGATATGGATACAAGGGTAAAGAGGATCTCTGAGAGAGAGAGTCTACCTGTAGATGAAGTAAAAGAGAGGGTCATCAAACGTGAGCAGAGTGAAAAGAAAAGGTACAAGGAGTATTACGACATAGATATCCAGCAGCTCGATGTTTATGATCTAATAATAGATTCGGTTAAACATGGTCCTGAAGAGGTGGTGGATAAGATGATGGAGGGAGTGGAAATTGAGGTATGTGAAGGATAAAGTTAATACCGTTTCAAAATGGGGTGATTTTCCTCACCAAAGAAGTATAGAGGATCTAATACCACGATCTGTTATGATAATAGATAAACCGAAGGGACCCACAAGTCATCAAGTATCTTCATGGGTTCAGCGCATGTTTTCTAGCAAAGCTGGGCACAGTGGTACCTTGGATCCAAATGCCACAGGAGTATTACCTATGGGAATAGGCTACTCGGTAAGGATGATGGACCTACTACATGTAGCTCCCAAAGAATATGTGGCATCAATGCGATTCCATAGTACTGTAAAAAAAACTGGTGTTGAGGAAGTCCTAGAAAAGTTCGAAGGCGATATATATCAGATGCCTCCTGTTCGTTCAGGAGTTAAGAGAAAGGTCCGAACAAGAACTATCTATGAATTAGAGTTGCTTGATTTTAGAGGAAAAGACTGCCTGTTAAGAGTTCGCTGTCAGTCTGGTACTTATGTTAGGACCCTCTGTAAGGATATTGGCAAAGCATTGGGAGTGGGTGGGAATATGGAAGAACTTAGAAGAACCGAGGCTGGAGGATTTACTGAGAAAGAAAGCCATATATTACAGAGAGTAAAAGATGCACTTGTTTATTATGAAGATGGAGAAGAAGGATACCTTAGGGAGATATTGAAACCCCACGAAGAGGTATTTGGACTTTATCCATCAGTTAAAGTGAAAGATACCGCAGCAGGTTCCATATTGAACGGGGCTGACTTGGCGGCACCCGGTCTAGTAGAATTCGACAAATTTTCTTCGGGTGATCGTGTAGGTGTTGCTTCTGTTAAAGGTGAGATTCTAGCATTGGGTGTGGCTTTATATCCTGCAGAAAAGATGATGGAGATGGATGAAGGTCTCGTAGTACGTACAGAACGAGTTTTTCATCCTTCGGGCGAGTACCCTGGGAATCGAGAAGAAAATATATATTAGGGGGCTTCTCATCTGCCAAAAGACACGTTGCCGAGATAGCCTAGCCTGGTACGGCGCGAGCTTGGAGACCCCATTATTGGGGACAAATAGCTCGTGGTGCTCTGCACCACAAGGGTTCGAATCCCTTTCTCGGCGCTTTTATACCTTTATATAGAGTATCCGAGTAAAAATATCACCCCCTATCAACCTACTGGCTTGAGATCTGATTCCCTTTTCTATCATTCATGCTTAGAAATGATGCAAAAGTTTTGCACCCCTTTAGTCCAAATCCCTTCACTTGGACCGAAATCGGCCAAAAGGAAACTTATTTAACACATCTTGAGGATATGATGTCTGATGGAAGATATAAAGATAGAAGAGATAAAGGAGGATTTCAAACCCTTCAAGGAGGAAGTTGAGGGGATCCTCTTGTTCGGTTCCTCTGTAAAGAACGAACGGACCCAAAGATCGGATATAGATATATGTTTGGTCAAACCGAAATCGGATGATATACTCTTTAAAGTTCTTGAAAAGGTGGGTGGAAAATACGATGTTAAGATCTTCGAAAAGCTTCCGCTTACGCTTCAGATCGATATAATAAAAAACCACAGAGTTCTTTTTGGGGATGAAGTCGAATTATCTTATTATTTTTACAGGTACAGGAAGCTGTGGAAGGATAACAAGCCCCGTATAGAAAAAAACTCCTTCGAAGATGTGGAGGAGATGATCGAAGCTAGGAATAGGTGGTCGGATGAGAAAAAAAAGATATCAGAAAAAGATTGAAAATTTTGAGAAGGAAAAGGAATACATTCAACAACATAAGATCGAAGACGATACTACGGAGAGAGCGATACTCTACTCTCTACAGGTGTGTGTAGAGACCACTACGGATATCATCGCGATGAAAGTGAAGGATATCGGTCTTGTAGTCGAAGATGATTACTCGAATATCGAAAAATTAGTTGATGAGGGGATCATCAATGAAGAAAATGCCGATGTTTTGAAACGCTTTAACGGAATCCAAAATGCTGTGGTACATAAATACGATAAGTTAGATATAGAAATGGTCAAAAAAGCATCAAATAATATAGAGGACCTATCAGAGATAGTTTACCAAATAGCTGAGTAAAGGCCTACTTTAAGGGTCTAAATGGACCTGACCTTCAAAGGGACGAATAATCCTTTGAATCAGACCTTCTCGTTTTCCATCCCCTTTCCCATCAACCGATTATCGTAATCCAACTGACGGTTGTTCATCCTACTCTCCAGAGGTTCAAAAATCTTCTTCAACTCCCTCCGAAAACAATTACAAAACTTTTGCGATTTCTTGACCAGATATCTCCACCTTCCATCATTTAGCAAGAAGGTAGCAAGAACCCTACGTGGCTTTCTACAGGAAAATAAGATTTTCCTTCGATCGCTGGAACGAGTTCCAGTCAATAGCCCGTAGATGAATTGCGTTGATTCAACTTCACTGACACCTCCCCTGTTGAGTAATATATAGGGGTAGAGGTTATATGAAGACGATGAAAGCTCAGAAAACTATCAAAGTACCTGTTCATCACAGGACAACTGGTAAAAAACTATCCTATATTGACAACTTGACAGCGAGGTTGACGTA
>PUNK01000020.1 GCA_003552585.1 Thermoplasmata archaeon
TCGTATGTATATCTGTTAGTCGAGATGACCTCTCGGCGACTTGGTTCAAATTAGCGGTAGGTGTCCGCTTTAACAAAAGTAAGCATGAACCATCTGCCGACGTAAAAAGAGATAACTCAGAATCCTCACGGATATGAGTAACGGTAGCGTGGCACTGCCTTCGCCCGTCGGTCGTAAACCTTAGATGACCAAAGGGACAGGATGTTTTCATCCTGTCGGTAGGGAAGCCCCACGGCTCTGCAGTGTGGGAGGATGTCACTTCAATGATCTAGATCGAACACCTATATCCTGCTCCACAGCTTCAGCAAATTCCTTGGAACTACCATGCACCGTGAGGACTTTATCTGGGTCGCACCTCTTAACAAAGTCTATCAACTCGTCGTATCCTGCATGATCTGAAAAAGGGAACTGGGCGTCCAAGTCCATGGATCGAAAGAAATGATAAAATGCACACCATCCGGAAAGATAGGCTGTAGAACCATCTTTTTCCCGAGCCAATTTGGCCAAACCATCTATAGGTCTCTTTAGAGAAGAAGGAGATACAACTCCGGTGAAATCTCCCTGTGGTGTACCCCTTTTGAATTTTAATCCGATCCCATGTTTTTGATATACTTCGCAAAGTTTGGCTATTTTATCGGGAACGTGAGGCACTTCACCCATCGCATTCAAGAGAGCTATGATCTCCTGTGCTTTACCAAAATCATACGCTCCAAAAACAACTGGTCCTTGTTCTCGCTGTATCTGGGTCCAGGATCTTATATCTTTTTCGACCTCTTCCTTAGGCGGCAACCTGTACTCCCTTTTTCCGTAAGTGGTTTCGATGATGAGTGTGCCGCAATCGACAGGTTCAGCTTTTCCACAGGTAACACCTCCTCGGGTGTTAAAATCACCGGTATATAGGATATCACCTACCTTGACCATTGCAGAACCGAAAACATGACCGGCGGGAAGTAGTTGGATATCAAATCCTCCGACTTTCTGTGGTATGAAATAGGGGACGGGTTTGCCTCTTCTTTCCCCGAGTCTGATCTTCAATATATCAAGAGTGTGTGGGGTCATACGAGCGTCCTTTACTAGATGGTCAAGATGACCGTGGGTTACCACTCCTATATCACTCTGGTAAGAAGGGTCGAGAAGCACTTCTTTATCCCCATCACTTATCCTTATTCCTCTCTTGTAGTCGATCTTCATGTGAGTTTCCTTCTTTATCGTATTCAAATCTATATCTTGTCGGTATCCTTCGTTGAAGGGTGGTCCAGTAAGGACATCTCATACATTTATATCCCAAAGTCACAGTTCCGCCAAATATGGTCTCGTTTTTAGTCTTTTTTAGCAGACCATCACAGACGGGACATCTTCCTTTTAGATCCTTGATCGAATCATTTCTGCGTGATTCGATCGTTACATCGATGAAGGGAGCGGTCACAGCAATTTTTCGCAACCTTTCAGAACTCACGGTATAATCAGGATTTTTGATCTTGAGTTCCTTTATAACCAACTTTTTAAGCTTTTTTAAAGAACTGATGCCCTTATTCCTCTTGATGACTCTGTGAAGAGCTTCTTTTAAATACTCATCATCCGGTATAGAGTAGGGCATCGATACCCTATAACATCGGGATTACTTATTTTTATCTGTATCCGTTGTTTTTTGGTACAACTTTACAACGCTTTCGACAGCGTTCTTTGCGCGTTCGATCCTTTTTTGTGCCTGCATACGACTCATACCCGGTCCGGTGATACCGAGACTCACTGGCTTATCGAAGTCGAGTGCAAGATCGGTTATCTTTCTAGCGGCATGGGACATGACGGTTTCATCATGTTTCGTTTCCCCTTGGATAACAGCTCCAAGAGTGACGACGCCATCGATGTCATCGCGTTTTAACAATCTTTTGATCGCTAGTGGCATGTCGAAAACACCAGGAACGTGTACTATCTCTCCGACTTCGGCCCCCAGAAAGGAGGCGTGCTCCTTTGCCCTTTCTAACATCATCTGGGTTATGTCATAATTGAACTCGGATACAACTATACCTATGTTCATTTTTTTAGTCATTCTTATCATCTCCTTATATATTCTACATCTGGATGTCCTTCTCTTTGGCCGGTACCAGCCATTTTTTCTAGTCTTTCAGGTCGGTAAAGTAAGTCGTAAGCGTTCAATGCATGTTCTCTTGTCCGTTTATCCGCTAGCTCTCCCAATTCAGTTAGATCACCAGCTTCATCCTCGTGAACGAACACTTCTAATATGTGGACATCGTGTTTTATTTCTACATCTAATATGGCTCTCGAGGCCTGATCGGCACATCGTTTGTCTATGTCCTCAGGACCAGGCATACCCAGTGCGAGGACTATATCACATCCCTTTCCTATCAATTTTTGACAAGCTATAGGAAGGTCCTTTATCCCGGGAACGGTATATCTTTCTATCACAAATCCAGTTCCCTGGGAGTTAAGCTCGTCTTCAGCACTAGAATACATGTCATATCTAGCAAATGTAGTATCTGCGATACCTATTTTTTTCATGGTCCTTCCACCTTCTCAAGTTCTTTTTTTAGACCGTACCAGTCTATGATCTTTCGCATGATCTTTCTAGTTCCATTGAGGTCATCTTTATAATGACCCATACGGACTACCTCTGCATCGATGTTCATTTCATTTAACCTGTGTTTGATCTCTTTTTCATCGTGTTTTTGGTCATATCCGATCGCTATAAAATCGGGATCTATATTTGTCACCGTAGAGTACATATCTTCTTCGTCACCAATAACCACTTGATCAACGGGTTTAAGTGAAGAAACCATTTCAGCTCTCATCTCTTCATTCATAAGGGGTTCATGTTTGTTCTTTCTTACGGTGGCATCACAGGCCACAACGACGACTAGTTTATCACCAAGTTTTTTTGCTTCTTTAAGATAATGAACGTGTCCGAGGTGAAGAAGATCAAAAACACCCGAAGCCATCACTACCTTCTCAGTCATTTCCCCCCTCCCAAGAATCCTTTATATCCTTGCCGTGTAGAAAGGGGATGTCGTTTTCTTTACCATAGGCTTTTGCTTCTTCCTCATCCATACTATTGCCGTCATCACTCATCATCTCACAGATAGTCATGCTGGGATAAATGTCACCGTGCATGAGGAGGGCTGTGGCCAGCTCAGTATGTCCCATACGTTTGTCGAGCAGTCCTTCGGATGCATTCAATAGGAAAACATGGCCTGGAGTTCGAAATTCAGAACCAAATATCTTTGCACCTTCTTCTCCGTCGTCCATTATTTCTTTCCCTATCTCTGCGGACCTCTTGATGGTCAATGCCCGATCGATATCGGTTATGCCGGTGAAAGTATCCCTGTGATTAACAGACAGGGAAAATGTAGATTTCTCATCATACGGTATATCATCGGCTCTCATTTGTGTTAGTATTGGAAAATCGTTAGATGCACTCCTGTAAACATCCTGAAGTAGTGGGAGATCGACGGCCTTCCATGTAGTGGGAGGAACCGTGACGCATATAAGTCCTCCAGCGTCTTTTCTGAGCCTACGTATCTTGACTGGTGTGATAGTTTCTGAGGGGGTGACTAGATCGATCTCATTCTCTCTGCTCTCTGAGTCATATATCATCACGAATCCCCCTTGGTGTAAGTGATTGAGAGCTTCTTTAACCGATTTGAGCATGGGATGAAAATCTATTCGGATTATAATAGGCTTTTGGTCAGCTTCGTTTTAAGCAAATGGAGAAAAATCTATATATCTTCAGTATGCATTCACTCGACAAGTGAATAAGATGCTCGACGATTTGGAGCTCATGGATGAATTGGATAGTCAGGGTATGTTGAAACTTTTAGAGGACTTCCCAGAGCAGATAGAGGAGGTCGTAGAAAAATTAGAGTTGAATCTATTACCCTTCAAACCTGATAATATAGTAGTGGCTGGTATGGGTGGCTCCGGTATAATCGGTGACCTTTTAGAAAATTTCCTTTTGGAAGGTGTTAGTATACCTATCCACGTCAACAAAGATTATGGGCTGCCTTCCTTTGTATCAAAAAACACCCTACTATTCGTGATATCTTATTCAGGTAACACGGAGGAGACACTGAGTGCTGCTAAACAAGGGCTTAAAAAGGGAGCAAAGGTCGTTGCGATCAGTTCTGATGGTGAGTTAGAGAAGATGTGCTGTGGAAAGGGAGTGGTGTTCATCAAAGCTCCAAAAGGATATCATCCCCGGGCGGCTATCGCTTTCATGTTCATACCTGTACTTGAGTTTTTATCGGAGATACTGGTTTATGATCCTGATGTAGCTCTGATAGATACCCTTTCGGAGTTAAGAGACTTGAGGGATGAGATCAAAGTGGATATCCCTGAATCTGAAAACAAGGCCAAACAGATAGCGAGACGTATCCATGATAAGATCCCAGTAATATACGGACATTCGATATACAGTGCTGTGGCCAACAGATGGCATACTCAGTTCAACGAAAATGCGGAGGTACTTTCCTGGTACGGAGAAGTTCCGGAGATGAACCATAACGAGATCGTTGGTTGGGTCGGTGATCAACATTCAGATTTGTTCATACCGATCCTTTTAAGGGATGAACAGGAGCAGGAAAGGATAATCCAGCGCATAGAGCTGACACGTGAAATGGTTTTTGAAAAAGTTTGTGACGACGTTCTCGAAGTCTGGGCGAAAGGAGAAACCATATTGGCCCGTATCATGTATCTAGTTTACCTTGGAGACTATGTTAGCATTTATCTAGCTATCCTTAACGGAA
Organism: Thermoplasmata archaeon; assembly: GCA_003552585.1. Taxonomy (GTDB): domain Archaea; phylum Thermoplasmatota; class Thermoplasmata; order Halarchaeoplasmatales; family Halarchaeoplasmataceae; genus PUNK01. The sequence goes on from PUNK01000020.1 coordinate 4,761, forward strand.
AGGACCCTTCTCCTGTAAAAATAATAGACGAGTTGAAGAAGAAACTTTGAATCAACCGAACCTTTCGTCACCGATGTGGTGGAGGCTCTTGACGACTTTACCCTGTGAGGAGGTCGATATCGTCTCACCATCGGTTAAAGCCCTGCCGATAGCTAATGGTTTTCCATGATCTTCATCATTGATCCAAACCAAGTCGTCTTCTTGAATGTTTTTATCACAATCAACAACGCCAGGGGCCATTATATCTGCACCGTTGTAAACGAATCTAACTGCACCCATATCGACGGTGACATGTGCTTTGCTTGGTGACATCATCAAAAATCCGTTCACCGTTGGGAAAACCTGGTCATCGAAGAAGGATGCAACAACCTTCCCTTCGTGGATCAAAACTTTTTCTTTATCAAGGAGGGCTTTGTCAACTTTATCGTTTGAGGAGAAGGGTGCGTCACCCAGCTTTTCTTTCAATTCCTTAAAGTACCTCTGAACTTCTTTCTCTTTGAGACGATGTCTGTTCTTAAATTTCATCGTCGATTTAAAGCGAATAGCAGGTATATATTATTTTGGAGCCAGGATTCTATCCCTCACATATGGGAAAATAATAGAAAAGTATTTCTTTAACATCCTTTGTAACAATCATCATGTCAGATCTCAGGTATGACACTTACTGTGGACTGTACTGTGGTGCCTGCGAACTTTTAACACACACGAGGAACGGTAAGAATCAAAACGGAGCCAAAGGGTTGATCTGTAGCGGTTGTAAAGGAGATACTCCATCAAAATACACTAATGGTTGTGATATACGTAAATGTGCACACGGCAAAGGTGTTGACTTTTGTTTTGAATGTGATGATCATCCTTGTCAAGTTATCAACGAATTTTGTGGAAGCGGTGATCCCCATCACTCTTCGATTTTGGATAACTTGAAAGCCTTAAAGCATATCGGACTTGAAGAGTGGTTAGAACAACAGAGAGAAAGATGGTGCTGTAAAAACTGTGGCACACCTTTTAGCTGGTATGACGAAAACTGCGATAAATGCGGAGCCTCTCATTACAACAGTTTAAAGGAAGAAAAAGATATCGATGATAAGCCTGATGGAAGTAAAAACGATGCGTTTAAATGACTTAGATATCCAGGAGAGTGCAAAAGAGATAATAAAATCGTGGGGTATATGTGAGCTTTATCCCCCTCAAGCGGAATGTATGGAAGATGTTTTATCTGGAGAAAGTTCAGTTCTAGCATTTCCGACGGCGAGCGGGAAGTCACTACTGGCCTACTTGGCAGTGATCAAACGGGTACTTGAAGAAGGGGGGAAAGCCCTGTATATAGTACCTCTTAGAGCTTTAGCATCTGAAAAAGTAGAGGACCTCAGGCAATTTGAAAAGCTAGGTCTGAGTGTTTCTGTTTCCATGGGTGACTACGATGCTCCTGATCCAAGGTTAAAAGAAAACGATATAATTGTGGCGACATCTGAAAAGGCTGATTCGTTATTGAGACACAACGTAAGTTGGCTCGATGAGATCAACTTGGTGATCGCGGATGAGGTACATCTTATAGGTGATAGGGATAGGGGTGCAACCTTGGAAGTGACTCTTACCAAGCTAAAAGAAGTCAATCCCTCAGCCCAGATAATCGCCCTCTCTGCGACCATAAGCAATTCAGATGCGATAGCAGAATGGTTGGACGCTGCCCATCATAAAAGCGACTGGAGGCCGGTAGACCTGCGAACGGGTATTCTCCACGATGGTGTTATATGGTTTGAAGATGGTGAGGAGGAACAAATAGAAGGGGGCGAAGGTGTTGAAGCGACATGCTTGCCTATAATCAAATCAGGAGACCAGTGTCTTGTATTCGTTTCGACTCGTCGTTCCACTGAGGCAACTGCGGATAAGATCGCCTCCAAGATCGCACCACACTTAGATGAAGAACTCAAAAATGAGTTAGAAGAATTGTCGAACGTTATAAGAGATGTGAGCACAACATCACTCGGTTTAAAACTTGCCAATATGGTTGAATCCGGGGCCGCTTTTCATAATGCTGGTCTCAACAACAAACAGAGGAAGCTTGTTGAGCGCGGTTTCAGAGAGAGAAAAATCAAATTGATAGTTGCAACTCCTACTTTGGCTGCCGGCATCAATCTTCCTGCACGTCGAGTAGTTATAAGAGACCTGCGCAGGTACGATCCTCTCTTCGGTAATATGAACTGGTTACCCATAATGGAGGTAAAGCAGATGTGCGGCCGTGCAGGTAGACCGGGTTACGATGATATAGGCGAGGCAGTGCTGCTGTGTAAAAGAGAGTCACAATATGATTTGATCAGAGATCAATATATTTTTGGTGAAAGTAGGCCTATAACTTCCAGGATGGCGGTGGAGACCTCTTTAAGGAAGCACCTATTAGCCTTGATTGCTACTTTACACTGTCAAACGATGGATGAGATACAAAGTTTCATGGAGGGAACCTACCATGCTCACTATGGGGAACCTTGGATGATCGAATCGAAAATAACTGAAGTTTTGGATATGCTTAAAGAAGAAGGATTGATCATAAACGAAGGAGATCTTCTAAAGTCAACGAAGTTTGGTAGGATGGTATCGGATCTCTACATAGATCCTTTATCAGCCATCAAACTTCGTAAAGCGGTAGAGTCTGGAAAAAAAGGTCTCCCGATATCATACCTGCACACGATTTGCATGACCCCCGATGTATATCTCCTTTACATACGGAAAAAGGAGATAGGCGAATACGAAGAGGTACTCGATCATATCAGAGCAGACCTTTTTGAAGACCTACCTGCAGATCCTGGTGGGATAGAAGAATACTACTCAGCTTTGAAGACTGCTTGTATGCTCCGAGATTGGATGGAGGAGATCCCAGAGGATATAATTGCAAAACGGTATGATATAGGGCCCGGCGATATCAGAAATAGGGTAGAGACTGCTGAATGGCTGATGCATGCAACCTCTAGACTTGCTTCAATATATAATCCTATGAAAAGTAAAGAGCTGAAAACACTCACTCAGCGAATAAAGTATGGCATAAAAGATGAATTACTTCCTTTGATGGAGCTTGAATATGTGGGAAGAGTGAGGGCTCGAAAGCTCTTTGACGGGGGGTACGAGACACCTGAAGACGTCGAGAAGGCCAGTCAGGAGGAACTCTTGGAACTGGAAGGCATCGGAGATAAGGTGGCATCATATGGAAGAGAGGTGCCTGGTCAGGTTTCACTTGAAGACTTCTAGTATTTAAGTTCTGATAGAATCTTCTAACTTTTCTTCAACTGAGGAGATTTTACCTTGGAGTCTGCCGCTTGCACCTTCTCTATCGTCTACTTTGATGGAAGTAGAAACCCGTTTGGAGTGTTCTCGCATCTTGAAGTGACACTCTTTGATCAGACCCATCACTTCATCCCAGTCTCCTTCCACTATTGTACCCATGGCAGTGAGTTTATAGTCCAATCCACTCTTGTTAACGATTTCGAGTACTTTGGACACGTATTTGCTTAGACTCTCACCCCTATCAAGGGGTACTATCGTGAATTCTGCTAACATACAAATCGTTCTAGTCATAACTGAAATAATAAAGATTACGGCATATCTTTTAGATAAAAATTTGTTCTATCGAACGAACCTGTCAAAAGGATAGTGATTTCACAAATTTTTACTTTTCATGGAAATCATCCAGTATATTATAACCAACTTATGATCATTAGGGAATTCTCAAGTTACACTCAAAAATTGACGGTCACTCTCGAACACAAAATTTATAAAAGGAGTGGGTTTTGGAGTGAGGGATAACACCTATGACGAAAAATCACACTCGCTTTGAAAAGGCCAGGATAATAGGCGCACGTTCACTACAGATATCGATGGGAGCACCTCCACTTATAAAGGTAGATGAGGATATGATAGACCCGGTCGATATTGCAATGAAGGAATACGATAAGAGTGTAATCCCCATATCGATAATCAGAGAGGAATAAGTATGGAAGGAATAATGGAAGAAGCTGAAGAAGAACCACTGGTATCCGAAGAGACTTATCTCACGTCTGGAGTTCACATAGGAACCCAGCAAAAGAGCGCATCTATGAAACCGTTCATATATAAAGTGAGGGACGACGGACTCTATGTGCTCGACGTTAGAAGAACTGACAGCAGGATCAAGACAACTGCCAAGTTTCTTTCAAGATTCCCTCCTGAGAAGATACTTCTTGTCTCTGCAAGACAGTACGGTAAAAGACCCATCCAACACTTTTCTGATGTGATCGGAACCATGTGCATAGCCGGTAGGTTTATACCTGGTATCCTTACAAATCCGGATCTTCCTTCTTTCATTGAGCCAGAGGTCATCTTAGTGGTAGATCCGACTGCTGATAGACAGGCCATGAAAGAAGCGGTCACGATAGGTATCCCTGTTATCGGTCTGGTAGATACAAACAACACTTTGGAAAATGTAGATATAGCCATCCCAACGAACAATAAAGGACGTCGTGCTCTAGCACTAGTATTTTGGCTTTTAGCCCGAGAGATGCAGTTGGTCCAGGGGAAAATAGACAGTAGAGAGGACTTCGAATACGAGATCGAGGACTTCGAACAGCAGTTGTAGATCTGTTCACCGATTTACCTCTATAAGATAACTACAGAGTCTGGGATGTGGATCATAAGAAGCTTATCAATATAACCTAACCGTTTCTAGATTTCGTGGGGTGCGTGTTTCTATACCATATTTCTTGTAGATCGTACTGGCGAGATTAGTGCATTTACCTTCTTCTCCATGAGAAACTATAACCCTATCAGGAGATGGTTTCATCCCACTTATATAGTGAAGTAGTTGAATTCGGTCGCTGTGACCTGAGAAACCTTCGCACGTATGCACTCTGAGTTTTACATCGATGTCGATCGTTTTTCCTTTCTCAGTGAGAGAGATTCTGTCGTAACCTCGCTGTATCTTATCTCCGATCGTCCCGCTCGCTTGATAACCGACAAAGACGATGGCGGATTCAGGGTCATCACCCCATGCCTTGAAATATTCCAAAACAGGTCCACCGTTCATCATACCGGCTGTAGCTAAAACAATGGCTGGTTCTTCGCTATCACAGATATCTTTTCTCATCTCCATACTATCCACTTGTTTTAGCATAGGAGACATGAATGGATTTTCATCGTCATGGAATATCTTTTTCTTCAATTTATTGTTAAGGAATTCCGGGTATGCGGTATGGATAGCGGTCGCCTCCCATATCATACCGTCAAGGTATACTGGAACTTCTGGGATCTGTTTTTTCCTGATGGCCTCCTCGATGACAAGAATCACTTCCTGAGACCTACCTACTGCAAAAACGGGGATCAATACTTTCCCTTCAGCATACTTTATATGCTGCAACATGATATCTTTTAATTGCTCTCCAGCATCTAGCCTACTTGGTTGTAGATCATGGTACCCTCCATAAGTGGACTCCATTATGACCGTTTCAGCACGTGGGAATTTGTTTACAGCCTGGTTAAAGAGCCATGTTTTATCATATTTCAAATCGCCGGTGATTACTACGTTGTAGTCTCCATCGCCTATATGCATGTGTGCCACAGACGAGCCAAGGATATGGCCGGCATTATGAAGAGTTAGCCTGATATCTGGAGTTATGTCGGTGGTTTCACCGTACTCCAACGTTATAGTATGTTTGACCGCATTCCTGATATCGCTAGATTTGTAAGGAGGATTCCTGGCATCGGCCACAGCTACTTTAAGATAATCCAATTGTAAAAGAGCAGCTAGATCTCTGGTTGGAGCTGTGGCGTAAACGGGCCCATCGAAATTATATTTGTAAAGTGAAGGTACAAGTCCGCTGTGGTCGAGATGTGCATGGGTTAGTACGACTGCATCTATCTGATCGAGGGGCAAAACCTCAGGAGCGTTCAAGTATGGATTACCATCTTCGTTAGAAGATACGTCTATACCACAGTCGATCAAAACTCTACTGTCTCTGGTATGTAGTAGATGGCAGGATCGACCCACCTCCCGATATCCTCCAAGAGCGGTTACCCTTGCAAAAGTTTTGCCCGTACGTTTATCCCGGTTTATCCTTCTGCCAACGACCCTTAAAAACTCCTTTCTTTCATCGGTTACTGCTCTCAGATAACTCCGTATATCCTTCACGGTTTTTGATGGGATCGGTGGTGTTCTTATAACCTCAGGGGCCCACCCCGTTTCTCTTTTTATCTGGTTCAGAATCACACCTTTTTTCCCAATAGCTATACCTGGTGCTTTTGCTTCGATGATCACTTCTCCAGATTCTTCCTTGAAGTACATGTTTGTGATCTCAGCGTCATCAGGAACTATCTCTTTTATCTTTTCCTCAGCCTCGTCAACACCGTCAAGCAGAGAGGGATCCGGTCTTATCGATACCCTTCGCTTTAATTTTTCAGCCAAATTTTTGATCACTTCTGAATCTGTGGTAAAGTCATCTAAGTCGGTCGTATATATCACCACTGTAGATGCTTCAAAATCGATCTTTGTAATGTTCACAGAAGTTGGTAAAACCTCATCAATTGCCCTTTCTGCTTCGTCTAGAACGTCTTGTACACTCATAAAAACTCACTCTTTGCCTTTTTTGATTTACCTTGATCCCTGATCGATGATCAATGAAATTTTAAGGGTATTTTAGTCCCTTTTCTTCTTTGATCTTAGACATTTTTTCTTCGATGTCTTCTTCTGTCAATTCTTTGTATCCTTCTTTAGTTATGGTAGCAACATTTATACCATCTCCGGAAGCAGAATCTCTGCTGCTGGAAACCATAAGTGAGAGAACTGCAAGATCAACCCCTTCTTCAACGGTCATATCTTTATGATAATGGTCCTCGAGCACTCCGTAAACGAAGGGTGAACCTGAACCCTCAGAAACATAGTCGTCTGATATAGCACCGCCTGCAAGGTCAAGCCCATAAATATGGCCTCCTTCAGAATCTACCCCTCCTAATAGAAGTCCAACAAAGTAGGGCATCATCCTTCTACCGATCAGCATGTTGGATAACAATGTTGCTGCTGCTTTTACGGATATTTCTTTGTGCCTTTTTAGCTGATAAAGTTCAACTTCAGAGCTCATATACCTGTTCAACAATTGTCCATCTGCAACAAGACCTGCGATGGCCATCCCAAGATTATCGCCGATCTGGAACAGCTTCTTTGTATTTTTGTGGGCGATCATATGCCCTTTTGTAGCCCTTTTTTCAGCCGCCATCACGACTCCTTCTTTACATACTATACCTAAAGTCGTCGTACCTTTTTTTCCTTCTGTATTCATGTTTTCACACTCATTCCCGTTGGAATTATTTGATTTATTATTTGTTAGGAGTGTCAATTGGGAATAAAACCCTAAACCCCCTAAAATCTTATCAATCCATTAAGATAAAGGGGGGTATTTATGTTTTTCCGTTGTTTTATGGCTGATCTTACATAAGACTTATGGGCGTAGATAATATATACCCCCACCTGTGTTGTAGAGCAGAACAGATAGAAAAGGTGATAAATAGATGAAATTAACGTACCTCGGAGGGGTTTCAAAAGTAGGACCCCTCTCTTTAGTCATGGAATACAAAAGAACCACTCTTATTTTTGATCACGGCATGCTGCCTTCCGATCCTCCCGAATACCCCATGAGACCTCCCATCGCTGATCTTGCGCTCCTCACCCATTCACATCTTGATCACTGTGGGATGATTCCCACACTAGTCAGGTCTTATGATGTAAACGTGATAGCTACTCATCCTACCGTAGAGGTAACTGAGTTGCTTCTTTATGACAGCCTCAAGATATCCAATATAGAAGGTTATCCACAATATTATAATAAAGAGGATGTCAAAAGAACGAAAACAGCCTTTGATATAGTCGGATTCAATTCCAAAAGAGATGTAGCAGGCATGGAGCTCGAGATGCATTCGGCAGGACATATCCCCGGTTCTACAATGTTTGAAATGAGGGGAGAGGAAACAACGTTGTTTACTGGTGATCTTAATACAACGAACACCCGGTTACTTTGGGGAGCACACCCTGTAAAATGTGATAATTTGATACTCGAGGCCACCTATGCTGGAGAAGAACATAAAAGTAGAGAGGAGTCTGAAAAGGAGTTTCTCGACGATATCGATGACACCTTGAATCAAGGAGGGCAAGCCATAGTACCTGTTTTTGCCGTGGGACGAACCCAGGAGGTTTTGATGCTCCTCGATGAAGGTGATTACGACGTATGGTACGATGGGATGGGAAGGACCGTCAATCAGATATATCTTAATCATCCTGGTTTTCTTCGCTCACCGAAAGCTCTGAAAAGGAGTGTAGATAGGGCTAATGCAGTCAGGTCGAATAAAACCAGAAAAAGGGCAAAAGAAGCAGAGGTCGTTGTTACGACCAGCGGCATGCTTGAGGGTGGCCCCGTCTTGGAATATTTGATGAATGTAAGAAAAGATCCAAAAAGTGCGGTATTTATGACCGGTTATCAAGTCGAGGGTACCAATGGAAACCGTCTTCTGGAAACGGGAATGATACAAGATAGAGGGGCTACAATTCCAGTAGAATGCACTGTTAAGAAGTACGATTTTTCAGCCCACGCCGGACACTCGGAACTTATTGAGTTTGCTAAAGGGTGTGATCCGGAAAAAATAGTTTTGATGCATGGTGATGAGCGAGAAGCCCTGGCTGAAGATCTCTCTGAATTCGATCTATATGTACCTGTTGAAGGAGAAACCATAGAAATTTAGGAGAGCTTACCATGGAAGAATGGATTGTTAAAGAACATCTCAAACCGCTACTCCATGAAGACATAGGTTATGAGGACTTGACTACGAATATCTTATCTGACAAAGGTAGATGTTTAAATGGGGAGGTTATAGCGAAGGAAGAATTTATACTCAGCGGTGTAAACGAGGCAAAGGTATTGTTTAATATGGTAGATGTATCTGTTATCACCTCTTTAGAGGGAGGTGATCCTGTTAAACCGGGAGAAACCATAATGAATATTGAAGGCAAAGCATCTTCTATCTTGATGGTTGAACGGCTCGCTCTTAATATTATTATGAGGATGTCTGGAATAGCCACCAAAGTTCATAAAATGAAAGAAAAAGCAGGCGATACTATAATTGCAGGAACAAGAAAAACTACTCCTGGCTTCCGTTATTTCGAAAAAAGAGCGATAAAAGAAGGTGGCGGGGACCCCCATCGGTTCAGACTCGATGATATGGTTTTAATCAAAGATAATCATATTACAATGGTGGGTACTCTTGAGGAAGCAATAAGGTTAGCTAAGGACCGTTCTTCATTCTCAAAAAAGATAGATGTAGAGGTTAAAAACGTGGATGAGGCTGTCAGGGCAGCAGAGGCAGGGGCAGACATAGTGATGTTAGATAATATGTCCCTAGAAGATTGTGCTGAAGCTTATTCTTCCATAAAAGAAGTAAATGATGCTGTATTAGTAGAGATATCAGGAGGATTAGATGAGAGCAATATAGAGTCATATTCAAAATATTGTGATATTATATCGTCGGGCGCACTCACACATTCAGTGAAATCTGCAGATGTTTCCCTAAAGATTTCAAATCCGGATTGATATCATGTGGGAGTTATCTTTAGCCAGGTTTGTAATCGGTCTTTTTTTTCTAATCATTGCTTCCGTGATGGACTTAAAAACTAGGATCGTCACTGACAAGGTATGGATAATTCTGGCAGCAGTCGGTCTGTTTGTACTTTTATTTGAGCTATATATGTTAGAAGTTGGATGGCAGTATTATCTGATCCTTATTCCCATATTATTTCTTCTAGTCGAAGCCTTTGTAGAACGTCCACCATTGTATGATGAGGGAAAGAGGAATATCTTAGTTTTTGTTTGGTTCCTTATTCCTATATTCATCTTGTTATTCATGTTTTATACTATAGAGATAGATCTGCTTTTTTGGTCTTTGATAAGTATACTCGTTATGATGTGTTTAGCCTTCATTTTTTATTATTTTGCTATACTTTACGGTGGAGCTGATGCAAAAGCGGTGTTGACCCTTGCGATCCTCATACCTCGTTACCCGTATCTGCCTGGTATAACGAATTATGGTGTTTCGGCGGGGATGATTTCTCTCATGGAGATATTATTCCCTTTCACCTTAGTGATATTATTGAATGCATCGTTGATACTTCTAGTTCTTCCGATCATATATACGATTATGAACTTGTCTAAAGGAGATATATCTTTTCCAGCGATGATATTTGGTTATAAAAAGTCACTCGACGAGATATCTGATTATTTCGTATGGCCGATGGAATATTTGGAACAGGGGGAGATCAAGATCAGGCTCATGCCAAGGGGTATAGAAGAAGATCAGTTGGGAAAATTATCGAATATTGGTAGAAAACGTATATGGGTTACTCCAAAGATACCATTTTTAGTTCCCTTGTGCATAGGATTCGTGTTGTCCTTTGTAATAGGTAATCCATTGATGCACCTGTTTTAGAAAAGTTTATCCTATGAGAAAAAGACATGTAATAAAAATTTGCGAAAGGTTTAAATAGTAAACCACATTTATGTATAAAAAACGAAATACCATATCCCTAATGGAGGATGTAAGGATTGTTGATAGAAGGAAAGGTAGAAACCCTTTCACGTAGAGGACGGATAATTGCTAGATTTCCTCGACCTGTAGAGATAGGGGATAACGTTTGCGATGCTAGAAATAAGGAAATGGGAAAGGTATCATGGGTATTTGGCCCAGTCGGATCCCCATTCGTAGAAATAGAACCGTCTGAAGAAATAAAAAGAAGATTGGTATCTATTAGGGATAGAAAATTATTCGTAAAAAGGTGAACTCATATGGATGAAGATATAGACATGCCTGGTCGTTCCCGTGAAGATAGGCTTGAAAAAATAACAGAGTGTCCCGAGTGTGGCAGCAGACATCTAGCTCAAGATTATGATCGGGGAGAATTGATCTGTGAAGAGTGCGGACTTGTTGTCGATGATCAATATGTCGATGAGGGGCCTGAATGGAGGGCGTTCGATATGCAGCAGGAACAGAGCAGGGCAAGGACAGGCGCACCCATAACCCAGATGGTGCATGATAAAGGTCTCTCTACAAGTATAGACAGGTCAAACCGAGATTCTTACGGTAAATCCATACCAAGCAAAAAAAAGGCCCAGATATATCGTCTTAGAAAATGGCAGAGGAGGATACGTGTATCTGATGCCACAGAACGAAATCTAGCCTATGCTCTAACTGAACTAGACCGGATGGCTTCAACTATGGGTCTACCCAAGAATATACGTGAGAGAGCAGCGGTCATATACAGAAAGGCAGTGAAGAAGAATTTGATCAGGGGACGCAGCATAATAAGTGTCATAGCGGCATCACTATATGCAGCATGTAGAAAGGCAAGTGTACCTAGGACACTTGATGAGATAGCTGAGGCAAGTACTTCCGATAGGAAGGAAATCGGAAGAACCTACAGATTTTTGAGCAGAGAACTGGTTTTAAAATTGAAACCGACTCGACCCGAGGAATATCTAAGTCGTTTCTGCAGTGAGTTAGGATTGAGTGGAAAGGTTCAGAGAGAAGCTGAAAAAATAATCAAACAAGCTGAAGAAAAAGAACTTATCTCCGGAAAGGGTCCTACTGGTCTAGCTGCAGCTTCGATATATATCGCTTCCATCAAGGAGAACCAGAGGAGAACTCAACGAGAGGTAGCTGATGTTGCTGCCGTTACAGAGGTAACTGTAAGGAATCGTTATAAAGAATTGGTTGAAAAACTCGGCATAGAAATAGAAGTGTGATAAGAGAAGCGACTTCGTTATGCTTAAATACACCTCTTCTTAATCTCTGAAAGTGTGATATAGTGGAGAAGAGAACTTACGTAGAAGATTTAAAAGAGGGACGAGAATTAAATGAAGTATTCGTTTTAAAGAGAAAACATCAGCTCAAAGATTACAACAGAGGCTGGTTTTTCATGTTGACGGTTGGAGATAGAACCGGAGAATTACCCGTATATTTCTGGGGAGGGCATGATAAAGAACAAGTTGATTCTATTTTTGATTCATTGAAAGTTGGAGATATCCTGAGGATAACTGGAAAAGTTTCTCGCTACAAGGGTGATTTGAGAATTTCGGTGAACCCAGAACAGTATGAAGGAATAAAAAAAGCCTCTAAAGATGATTTCGATCCTTCAGATTTCATCCCCACATCAAAAAGGGATACCGATGAGATGTTTAAAAACCTGATCGAATATGTGGAAACGATAGATGACTCGAATCTATCTGAACTAGTGATGTCATTCTTAGATGATGAAGAGTTCGTGGATGCATTTAAAAGAAGTCCGTACAGTAAAGGTTACAGTTACAGCTATTTGGGTGGTCTTTTAGAGCATACTCTTGACGATGTTGAAATGGCCGATGCAGTTTCAAGAACGTACCCAGAACTGGATAGAAACTTATTGCTTGCAGCAGCAGTAGTACACGATTTTGGAAAGGTTCACGAGTACGTTTATGAGGCTGCGATCGATCATACTACTGATGCAATGATGATCGGACATACAGTGTTGTGTGAAAGGATCATCAGGGACAGGATAGAGGAGATACCTGGATTTCCTGAAGAAACCGCTAGGAAACTTTATCACATAATATTATCACACCATGGTGATTACGAATGGGGGAGTGCCCGGAGTCCACGGTTAGAAGAAGCCGTAGCTCTTCATCATATAGACTTGTTAAACGTCAGGATGCGGGGCTTTTTACAGGCCAAAGAAGAGCTGGGTGAAGATGATGAGGAGATGGTTTACGTTACTCGAAAGGGGATAGAGCGACCGATCTTTACAAGATGAGAACAAAAAACTTATAATCTTGTCATTGAATAGTTATCAAACTGAGTTGAGGAGAAGAAAGATGTCTGCAGACTCTTCGTCTAAAACCGAAAATAGGTATTGTCCAAAATGTGAACGGAAGTTCATGAATGAGACTGATGGATGTCCTGAGTGTGGAACGGTCTTGGAGGTGCTAGAAGTAAAAGAAATATCCCCTGCCAGTAGGATTCCGCATGTTTCAGTTACTTCAGAGGATGGTGGGGAATTGACTAGTGAACTGGACCCAGATCGCACAATAGAATGCACCGAATGTGGATATGGAGTCAAATTGGATGAAATTTTTTGTCCAGAATGTGATAATGATATGGAGGATACCATACGAAATATTTTATTGGATGAGATGATGTCTCTTATCGACGATGACAGTTTTGAGATCGACGAAGTCGACAGTTCCATTGTAATCGAGAAGATCAAATTGATGGCTCCCCTGTTGGGTAAAGAACAGGACGAACTTGATATGGAACTGAGTTTTATCTGTCCGATCTGCGGAGCTGAAGTTTCCGAGAGTGCTGAGACATGTCCAGGTTGCGGTGCGATATTTGAAGATTAGATAATCTTTTAAATCTTGAAATCATTCAGTTAATGATATGTTCGAAGCAAGAGTTCTATCTAGAAAGAGTGAGCAAGAGTTAGTCAGATTGTTAAGTGATATCGGATGCGATGTTAGGGGAATAGATATCATGGCCCCAAAAGGAGTATACCATCTTGTTGTCGCCCGAGACCTTGATCCTAGAGCGGCCAATATCGTTAAGCAGGAATTCTTATCAGCCGGAGGAGAGGTAGCAGTTTCTTGGAGCGCACTGAACCTATCCGAAGAGTCTAGCCAGATTTTGATGATGGGTACGAAAACCCATTACAGGATAGCATTAAAAAAACTAGAGGAACAACCTTTTGACCTTCCAGAGTTGGCAGAAGAAGTTAACAGGGCAATTGATAGTTTTACCAAACCTAAGCCTTTCCCCTTGACGGGTGAGCGCAGAACTCACATAATGGGCATAATAAACGTTACGCCGGATAGCTTTTATGGTGGTGGAAAATTGATGGAAGTTGAGGCTGCTGTGGAAGAGGCAAAGAGGATGGAAGAGATGGGAGCGGATGTGATAGATGTGGGTGGTGAGAGCACAAGACCGGGAAGTGAGAGTATTCCCGTTGAGGAGGAGATCAGCCGGATCGTCCCTGTAATTGAACAAACTTCCTCTGAAGTTGACATCCCTATAAGCGTTGACACTTATAAACCAGAAGTTGCTGAGGCCGCAGTAGATGCAGGCTGCGATATGATCAACGATATCTACGCCCTTAGGAAGGATGGGATGGGTGAGATGGTCGCTCAACTTGATGTCCCCGTTGTTCTTATGCACATGCAGGGAACACCAAAAACGATGCAAGAAGCACCTTTTTACGAGGATGTTATCGGTGAAATATATTCATTTTTAAACGAGAGAGCAAGTTATGCTGTAGATGTGGGCATTGCAAAGGAGAAAATAATAATAGATCCGGGGATAGGATTCGGGAAACGTCTAGAGGACAACCTCGAAATAATCAATAGGTTGGAAGAATTTAACTCTATGGGATATCCGATTCTCCTTGGCGCATCCAGGAAGAGTTTCCTCGGAGAGATTCTAAACAAGGATGCAGAAGAAAGACTATTTGGAACTTTGGGAATATCCGCGGCAGCAGTGCAAAAAAACGCTTCAGTTCTCAGAGTCCATGATGTTTCTGAGAATTTAGATGTGGTAAAAGCGGTAGAAGCCTTGAAGAGGTTATGATACTATGCCTGATAGATTCATCGAAGCTTATAAGTTTGGTAGGATAAAGATAGAAGGAAAAGTTTACACCAGTGATGTCATATTACTTGGTGAAAGAGTGATACCAGGTTGGTATCGAAAGGAAGGACATCTGTTACAATCGAGGGATCTAGAAAAGGTAATTTCTTATCGACCAGACTTACTTATCATCGGTACTGGTAACAGCGGTGTGATGAAAGTTTCACCCTCGGTTAAGGACGAACTCGATTTTCAGGTTAGATCGATGAGAACAAAACTTGCCTGTGAGAAGTATAACTCAGCTTTAAATGAAAACGTCAAGCTGGCTGGTGCATTTCATCTCACTTGTTAAGAGAAACTGGATTTTTTAAAACACCGATCCCTTCGATTTCTATTTCTATCGTGTCCCCCTCAGTGATGGGACCTACCCCTGATGGTGTGCCGGTCGATATGATATCTCCAGGTTCTAGAGTCATATATCTACTTATCTCTTCTATCAACTCAGGTATTGAAAATAACATCTTATCTATAGACGATTTCTGTCTGATATCTCCATTCAATCTAGTGGTTATTTTAGCGTCTGAGGGGACCTCATCCAGTGTGGCTATAACCGGACCTACAGGAGCAGCGCAATCAAAGGCCTTTCCCCTCACCCAGTTCCTTTCTTTCCTTTGGTCGTCACGGTTTGAAATGTCGTTAACACAGGTGTAACCTAAGATGTATTCTTCACTCTCTTCTATTGCTACATTTTTACACTGTTTATTTATGACCACGCCCAATTCTCCCTCATAATCCACTCTTTTCTTTTTCCTAGGTATAAATATTGTATTTAGATGACCTACAAGTGTGTTTGGCGGTTTCAAAAATAGTTCTGGTCTTGATGGTTTTTCACGCCCCGTTTCCTCTATGTGATCTAGATAATTTAGCCCTATACATACGATCTTAGAAGGTTTACATGGGGGAAGGATATCTACTTCTTCTAAATCATATCGTATATTTCCCGCATTTAATTTATCACCTTTCCATTCTCCGAGCCTCGTGTATCCAGAAGGATCTTTAAATCTAACGATCTTCATGTAGTTATGATTAGAGAAGCGTGTCATATATTTTTCTATCGGGTAAAAAAAACGATCTTCAATCACTAAAAAGGTCGTTAAAGGTATTAATCACATCTTCATCAGATTCTAGTTTTATTTTATCTTTGACTTCCTTTATTAAATCGTCATTTTCATCTGCCAATTTTGCAAAGGATTTTATGGCACTCGCTCTGACCCATTTGTCAGTATCGTCCATAGCTCTTAAGAGGGATTTAAAGGAATATTCTTTTTGTCGCTTGTTCATATCTTTTGTATCTATTCTACCTAAAGCTTCAACACTTTTTTGCCTGACCTTCCAACTCTCGTGTTCGATCCCTTCAAACAGATGGTCGATTCCCTTCCTATCTCCCGCAGAACCAAGAGCGTATGCTAACATCAACTTTTCATGATCATCGCATGAATCTAGTTTTTCGTAGACCAATTTCTTATTGCTATTTACTACGGAGGAGAGTGCATCAGCGATGCCCCATTTTACTTGGGGGTTATGTTCCTTGAATAGAGCCGACAACAAGTATTCAAGGACCTCCTCACCCCCGATCTTTCCTATCGATCTTGCCCAGGCTATACGTAATGACGCCTTTTCATGTTCTTCGAATTCGCTCAATTCACTCGGGATCTCTTCTATCTCCTGCTCAGATAATGACTTTATGGCTGCCTCCTGCACATGTTCGTTATCCTCCTTTCTCAAAATATTCAGCAATGAATCTGTCACGTCTTTTCCCTTCACTCTGCCCAATGCTTTTACGGCCTCTTCTCTGACCCTCCATTGACCATCTTTCAGTGCTTCTAAAAGTATATCTTTGTTATCGCCCCGATCTCCTAAAGCCTGGATGGCGATCTCTCTGACCTCTTTATTCCCATTCCTATAGCAATTGATCAATAACTCATCGTCTCCTAATACTTTTAAAGCATATGTCAGCTCTGGCTGGAGTGATTCTTCGTCAGTATATTTTTCTAAGTGATCTAAAGCCTCAGGGGCCTCTATTTTACCCAGTGATTCAACAGCTCTTTTTCTAACTTCCAGCTCCTCGTCATCGAGAAGACCAACAAGGGACTCCATAACAGTTTCATCACCTATCTCTCCTAGTGCTATGGCGACATCGTGACGAACTATCCATGACTCATCATCGAGAGCCCCTATCAAAACATCCTTTATCTCTTCTAATTCACCAAAATGAGATAACACGAGTGCTGAATTACCCCTTATCGTGGGGTCCTCGTCCTTCTCGAGAGCTTTTTTTGCTTCAAGGATCACCTTATCCCTTTCCATATCTTCGAACCTGCTTAGGACATCGATGCTCCCATCGATGAGTTTACCGAGCATTTCTCTGAAATCTTCCTCCATCTAATCTACCCTTTTTACCAACTCTTCTTTCAACACTCTACTAACGTCTTTGCCGTCAACTTTGCCTCTGAATTCCTTCATGATCACACCCATCAACGGCCCCATAGCACCCATCTGTCGATCTTCTATTAGATCTTGTTTCTTATCGAGGATGTCACTGATGACTTCTCTGAGTTTGTCCTCCTCCACACTCTCAAGACCGGCTTCTTCTACAACTTTATCTATACTTTTACCCCGTAAAACTCCCTTCATAACAGTAGGTATGCCTTCTTTGGCAAAATCACCGTCTTCTACACGTAAAAGTATATCTTTGAATTTTTTCGAGGTGATCAATTTTTCGATTTCGTATCCATCTCTTTCTAGATCCGGGAAGATGTGTAAGAAGGTGTTCACAACTATGGAAGGAGTGCATCCTGCTGTCACAGCCTCTTCGAATAGATCATCGTATTCCTTTTTGAAAAGCTGGTTCGCTTGCTGTTTATTCAAACCGTATTCATCTACAAATCTCTTTATCTTCACCTCAGGCTTCTCCGGAAGCTCTATCTCTTTTAACATCTCTTCTTTTATCAATACTGGGGGTATATCTGTCTCGGGGTACATCCTTGCTTCACCGGAAAGAGGTCTTGAAAATTTCGTGGTCCCATCCAGCTGAGCCTCTCGGGTCTCTTCTGGCACCCCTTTCAGTGCTAGACCACAGCGCTGGATGACCTTTTCTAGAGCTTTTTTGGCCTTTTCTTCATGCTCCACGACGATAGCGAAGGCATCCTTTTCTCCACAATCGAGATGATCCGATATCCTTTCTTTCTCATCCTTGGTAATACCATATTTTGGCAGTTCATCACTGTGGAATATCCCAGCAACTCCAGCCTTACGGGCATAATCGGCTAATTCGGGACCTAGTTTCGGCTCCCCATCCGGACCCCTTAAGACTCCATCGAACCCTTCCAATTTTACTGAAAAGATCCGCTTTCCCTCATCTCTAGCTCTCAAAACTATACTGCTACTGGTCTCGGAAAATAAATCAGTTATTTCTATTATCTCTCCATCAACGGCTGCCTTCCTTTCATGAAGTTCATCCATGATGTTTAGAAGCATGAGTTGTCTTTCAACTTCGTTTACGATGTAATCGGGCAGCATCCTCAGCTCCTGCACACCTTTGATTTCAACCCTTGCACCGCGGGCTATCGATATATTCACATCTTCCCGGATGGTACCTATCCCTCTCTTTACCTGCTTCGTCGCTCTCAAAAGTCCTCCGATGTACCGCGCTACTTCTTTAGCTTCCTCAGGTGTGTTGATGTCTGGATCAGTCGCTATCTCTATGAGTGGTATACCTAGACGATCCAATCTGTAAATCTTTTCCTTCTTCTTTTTTTCCACACTACGTGCAGCGTCTTCTTCTAAACAGATCGTCGAAATACCGATGTCTTTACCATCAACGGTGATCTTTCCATCTGTCGCTAGAAGACCCGTACGCTGAAATCCAGATGTATTCGAACCGTCGATCACTATCTTGCGCATAAAGTGCAATTCGTCTGCGATATTGGCTTTCATCAGCAAAGCCATCTTAAGTGCTAGGACAAACGCATCCTCGTCCGGCCCTACGGGAGGCTCCTCGTCAAGCTCGACTAGACACGAGGATTCTTTGGGTGTTTGGTACCTGAACCTTAATCCCTTCTGAGCTTCCATCAAAGCTGCTTTATCTACCTCACCTAGTTCGCTCTGAGTCACTCTAAGATATCTCCTAACTTCCTCACCTTTTTTGTCCGTCATGATAGAAGGGCATCGGCAGAAAAGTTTTCGGGTATCCAGTTGTTGATGGATTTCAAGTCCCACTCTTAATCCTAACTCTTCGTGGTCAAGTTCGCTCATCTGTATCACCGCACCCTCCTTTCACTGATCTCTCCACGTATGTTTTTCTGCATGACCGAGGCAGTGTCTTCTTCGAGGGTCAATGCCCACATCAACTTTACTAAAGCTGTCTCAGGCAGCATATCTTCACATGATATCGCCCCTGCATCCAATAGTTTTCGACCACTTGAGTATATATTGCAGTTCACCGTGCCGTGGATACATTGGGTGGTGATGACGACTATCTTACCGTCCTTTACATGATCATCAACAGATGATATCACGGGTGAGGGGAGGTGACCCAAACCTGTTCCCATCATCACTATGCCGTCTTTTTCCCTTTTTAGGATGTCTTCATCCATGCCCGGATGAGCGTATATCAAAGAGACGTTGGGATTTATACCACCCTTCATACGAGGTTTTTTATCCGGATCTGGCGCCTTACCCTCGATCTCGATATCCTCTGTGATAGGATCGACCCATCCAACCGGATCTCCATTTATCGTTAGAAATGCATCTCTTCGGCTAGTATGCATCTTTCTCACTTTCGTTCCTTTATGTATGGCACACCATCCATCGTCTAGATCATCGTGCATCACCACAAATACACCGGATACATCTGCCTTGGCCACTTCTACAGCGGAAAGTAGGTTGAGGTTCGAGTCACTTGAAGGTCGATCACTAGAACGCTGGGAGCCAACAAGCACTACTGGACCAGGTAGGTCCTCCAATAAAAATGAAAGTGCTGCGGAAGTGTAACCCATGGTATCTGTTCCGTGGGCTACGACGACTCCTTCGGCACCCGCTTCGAATTCTTTGATCACTGCATCAGCGATCTCGATCCAATCTTGTGGTTCGATATCCTCACTTAGTTTACTGAACAGAACTTTGACCGAAGGTGAGCATCTTTCTGCCAGTTCTGGATTTGAATAGATCATCTCTTCCGCTGTCTGAGCTGGATGTACCGCGCCGGTATGATAATCGACATAACTCGCGATGGTTCCCCCCGTTGCCAGTATGGATATCATCGGATGGTGATCTTTTATGGGTGGTAAGTCAACCTCTTCTTCTCCAATTTCACCTTTACTCTCCAACACTTTGACCTCTTTGTCAGATCGAACGCGGAGGCCTATGTTGTATCCGTTATCAAGTTTCAAAACCATTATGTCATCTGCACTGAAACGGTGGGTGGGCATGAGTATACCAGTATACTCCTTTCCATCTTCCTCGACCTTTATCCTGTCTCCCACGGAGACCTCCTTCAGCGGAATCTCTCTCATCATATCGAACTGGGATACTCGCAGGGGTTTAAAAATTGTTTGTGTTTCTAAAACATCTTTCCCCACGTATGCTCAAAATTTGCGTGAGTTTTACCGAGATCTTCTTTTTTAACTTTGAGAGTGCCGTCTTTTTTCTCGAACTCAAAATCTAACAAGTTGGCAGGGTATTCATTGTAATACAGAATGGACTTCATACCGTACTTTCGGGGCTGCTGGAATCTCCAGTATGCTCTGGAGTATGCTTTCAATACGATGCGAATACGCTTATCCTCATCTTCACCCGTAACGACGAATACCGGCATGTCGTCTTCGAAATGATGTCTCACATCAACGGACTTCGAACTAAAATCAAACTCGGAATCTGTTTCCTTATGATAGAACAAAATTGAGCCTGAAAGAGAGAGATCTCCGAAGTCGAGCTTTGATCTTTGTTTCTTTTTTGTTCTAAATATCTGAGGGCCGATGAATGGATTGAAGTAGTGGATAAAGCTCCCGGTTTCACAGTGTACCAGTCCCCAGTACCACGGCATGGCGGGGGCATTCACGTTCACCCTCTGGAAATAGCCAGACCCCTTTACTTTTTTTCCCTCTATTACCCCTTTTAATTTCATACCATAGATCTTCATAATATTATAGCTGTATTTTTTAGTATAGTAATTCTCTTTGAATCGGTGCTTCTGTAGGAAATCGTTCCAAGGAGTAAGTTCGAATCTAAAATCATTTTCCTCGTCTATTATGTTAACCCGGTATTTATCAGGAGAACCGAAGAATCTGTAATCCGCTCCATTACTTCGGGGAACCAGCTTTCCTTTTTCACCATTTTTAAACACCTTGAAGTCCATATCGTCTAATACGATCGGTTCGTACATATCCTCTCCATCGAACCACCATGCAGCCGTCATCCCGTCGAACTCCAAACCGCCGTTCTCCTTCACAGGTAGTTTACTCACCGACCACCGCTTGTCGTTGACCAATATATCATCGGTGTACTTTGTGGACCAGAGTATCATCAACTGCTTCGGTCGATTTGGATTCTTCGGATTTTCTATAAAGAACATCCACCACCACCAGTACCATGAGATATCGGGAAGCATGTTGTCAAACTTAAGTGTCCATGGACTGCTGTAGTCTTGAGAATTATTATGCGGCATCTGGATTTCTACACAGGTTCAAGTTATAAAGTTTATCGGTATCCCGGAACTGGACGGGGTTGTTCCGCACGTAAGCGTACATGTTCGGCCCGTCGACCATCCCCAGCGGATCTACTGGAATTGCCGTGCAATTCCATCGATCTTTGGAATTCCATAGGAATTCCGAAACATCTCTGCTGATGAACCTGCTCTGCTGCGGCGAGTACATCCGTGCGCGGTAGTAGTACTAGCCGGTCTCGTTGTAATCACTATCGCCCATCTGTACCAGGCGATTCGCATCATCATACTCGCTTTGCAATTCTTCTACCACCCCTTCGTCAACATAATATGTTCTTCCTATTATATTACTCCTTCGGTCGTAATCGTAATCTACAGCCGTTCCATCCGGGTACTCGACAGAAGTTAGACGACTTTCGCCGTCGTACTCATAATATGTGGAGTAATGGATCCCCACTTCATCACCCCTCTCACGCATGAGAGTCCTCCTACCGTTGACATCGTACTCGTACTCGAAAGACGATATCAGAGATGAATTCGAACGGACGTTGGATATATATGTTAGATAATTCACTCCTGTCTATAACCTGTTCAGAGGTAGAGAACCCCACGGTTCTACGGTGGGTGTGAATACCGATAGTAAGTTATATATCCTCCCCATCGTATGTATATCTGTTAGTCGAGATGACTTCTCGGCGACTTGGTTCAAATTAGCGGTAGGTGTCCGCTTTAACAAAAGTAAGCATGAACCATCTGCCGACGTAAAACGAGATAACTCAGAATCCTCACGGATATGAGTAACGGTAGCGTGGCACTGCCTTCGCCCGTCGGTCGTAAACCTTAGATGACCAAAGGGATAGGATGTTTTCATCCTGTCGGTAGGGAAGCCCCACGGCTCTGCGGTGTGGGAGGATGTCACCAGTGCGATAATTATAAATCACCACTCTTCATTCTCACGAAAATAAAGGTGGCGCTAACATGGACAAAAGGATCAAAGAACACGCTCGAATAATCGTGGATTGGAGTACTGAAATGGGAGAGGATGATAATGTACTAGTCCTCGCTCATCCAGAGGCACATGAGCTCGTTGTAGCTCTTTACGAGGAGATAGGAAAGAAAAAAGCAAACCCTCTGACAGTTTATTCTTCTGATGAAATCAGTCGCAAATACATGTTGGAACATGGAGAGGGTTTTGAAACACCACAACACATGTTGAAAATGTTCGAGGAATCAGATGTGATAATATCGATAAAATCTACGGACAACTTGTCTACATTGAGTGACGTTCCAGGTAATATCCTCTCTGATATGTCCCGTGCAAAGAAACCCATCTTACATATGCTTCACAAAAAAAGAACCTGCCTTACACTGTTTCCAACACGCTCTCATGCTCAGATGGCGGAGATGTCTTTAGAAGCTTATCAGGATTTTGTATGGGGCGCGATATTGAGGGATTGGCAGGAGGTACATGATCAGCAGGAAATACTGAGAAAGGAATTAGAACGAACGGACGAGGTCCGTATAGTCGGCCCTGAGACCGATCTAAGGATGAGCATAAAGGGTATGAACCCGATAAATTCTGATGGAAAAAATAACTTGCCAAGCGGTGAGGTTTATGTTGCTCCTATCCCGGATTCAGTAGAAGGTGAAATATTGTTTGACCTTCCATTGATGCATAGGGGTAGAGAAATAACCGGTGTTAAACTAAGATTTGATAACGGAGAAGTTGTGGAACATTCTGCAGAAAAGAATCAAGATCTTTTAACAAGTATATTGGAGACAGATGAAGGGGCAAAAAGACTTGGAGAGCTAGGGATAGGAACCAATCGGGATATTGACAGATTCACAAAGAACATGCTATTCGATGAGAAGATGGGAGATACTGTACATCTTGCTCTAGGTTACGCCATCAAACGATCTATAGGTGATGATTTAGAAGGGAATGAAAGTGCGGTTCATGTCGATATGATCAAAGATATGCAGGATGGGAAGATCGAATTGGATGGAGAAATCTTGATGAAGAACGGAAAGTTTAGATGGGAAAAGTAAGGTTTTGTTCATATGGCACTTTATTTGCCCTGTTGGGACGATCCTTTTCTAACTGAATTCACCGCTGAAGTTGTCGATAAAGAAAGGGATAAGATAGTTCTGTCGACCACCTATTTTCACCCCGAAGGAGGAGGACAATTTGCAGACAAAGGAACAATGGACGATTTAGAAGTACAAGATGTTCGGGTTGAAGAGGATCGTGTGGTACACATAGTACCTGGAAACGATATCTCGATCGGCGATAAAGTGAGATGTAAAATCGATAAGGAGAGAAGGTTAGAACTTACACGGGCTCACACCGGTTCTCACATATTGTTTGGCTCAGCAAGAAGGGTTTTTGGAGATGTGGGGTATTCTGGTTTTGGGATAGGAAAAGAAAGCTGTAGAATCGACTTTACATATGATGGAAGAGCAGATAGATCAACCTTGTTAGAGTTGGAGTACGAAGCTAATAGATGTATACTCGAAGATAGACACGTAAATTC
Organism: Thermoplasmata archaeon; assembly: GCA_003552585.1. Lineage (GTDB taxonomy): Archaea > Thermoplasmatota > Thermoplasmata > Halarchaeoplasmatales > Halarchaeoplasmataceae > PUNK01. The sequence goes on from PUNK01000020.1 coordinate 28,659, forward strand.
TTTCATGATCTCTATCGATGAGATTGATGATCTCGAAGAACTCGTGTATGCAAAAGATTTACCTGATGAAGATGAGGTAAGAGTTGTAGAGATCGAAGGTTGGGACGTGAGTACTTGCAGTGGAACACATTTTCCCAGCACCATATTCGTAGGTAGGATCCATGTTATAGGAAAGAAAAAACTTCAGGAAGGTGTAACGAGAGTAGAATTCAACGTGGGTTTGAGAGCTTTAGAAGAAGATCATGTGAAAAAATCAACCTTGGTAAAAACCGCTGAGATGTTGGAAACCGATGATCAAGGTGTTTATTCCAAAGTTACAGCCATGCAAAACAAGTTCAGTTCAATTCAAGAAAAGTTAGATACTCTAGAAAAAAAGGCCGCTTCTTCTATCATTTCTGGCTTATCAACTATAGAAATCGGTAAAATTAGGATAAACAGAGGGACTGTATCTTTATCTGATATTAATGCCCTATCACTTGAAATTAAGAAAAATACAGATCCTGACGACATATATATGGTGATGAACCAAGATGGTGCTATAACCTTTATCGCAAGTATAGGTGAAAATATTGATGATATCGATGCGTCTGAATTGGTGAATATTTTAACTGAAAAGCATGGTGGGGGAGGTGGAGGAACGAAGCACTTTGCACAAGGTGGTGGATTGAAAGGTGAACCCGAAAATATGTTAAACTACATCCTTGGCATTGTTAGGGAGACTTTGAGCTGAACAACGGACAATTATTCTTTTACCTTTATCGTTATCTCTATCGAAGAAACGTTTATGGTTTTGTCTCCATCTTTGATCTGTTCGGTATCCGTTATTATGTCTATTATTTCAGCGTTAGAGAGGAATCTCCTAGTCGTTATCTCCGCAACATCTACAGCTTTGCTTATCGATCTTCCTCTGGCCTTTATGAATATATCTTCTGCCCCTTCGTTAAATAATGTAACGGAGGCCAATACGTAAGCCATCGTTTCTTTTTTGCCGATATATACCGTGTTATCATCTGACATTTTGTACACCATGGTTTTTTAAGTCTATTCAAATAGATACGTCTACTATTAAATGTTTTAGGGGAAAAATGCATTTTACTTGATCCTTTCCTTACCCCCTCTTAAGTATCTTGTAAGTCTTATTTGAGAGGGGCAAATATAGGAACACAAGCCACAATCGATACAAACTTCAGCATGGAGTTTTTCGAGCATCCTCCTATTTTTCTTCTTCTCTGCTTCCATTATCAAAGAGGGATATATATTGACAGGGCATATCCTGTCGCAGTAACCACATCTTATACACGGTTTTGGATCCTCATAAGGATCTTTTTCAGAGTGAGTGAAGGTAGTGATCCCCGATGTTGCTTTCATCGTTGGAGTGGACCAATCAGGGATAGTTGGTCCCATCATGATCGAACCGAGTGCTACCCTGTCAAAATCTTTTGTGGATAGTCCCATATATTCTAGAACATATTCTATCGGGGTCCCCATCCTTACCCATAGATTTTTACCACCAATTTCTTTAGAATAAAAAGTGAGACCCCTAGATATAAGAGATTCGCCCTTTAACACAGCTCTTGAAACAGCGTAAGCTGTAGCTACGTTGTGAACCACTGCACCGACATCGGGGGGAAATTTTCCAGCTGGTACTTCCCGTCCCATCAATTCATCGACCAGTAAAATATCACTACCCACCGAATAACACGGACGCACCCTTTTTACAGCAATACCATTTTCCTTCAACAATCTCTCAAGCTCGGTCAATTCTCCCTCTTCAGTTCTGGTAGCAAAAGTTATCTTTTTCACATCGAGTATTTTGGCCATGATTTTAATCCCTTTTATCATCTCCTCGGGCATTTCGAGCATCAATCTTACATCACAAGCAATGTTTGGATCACTCTCCTTCGCATTGATTATAAGGTTGGAAACCTTGTGACCCATACCCAATTTTATATGTGTGGGAAATGCAGCTCCACCTAATCCCACTATACCTGCATCTCTTACCCTTTTAAGCAGCTCTTTTCGACTCGTTCTGGAAGGATCCAATGGTTGATATACATCGTTTTTACCTTTCTCCTCTCTTTCTATTATGACTGCTCTCTCTTTTTTTCCAGATATCGGATGCTCAAGATTTTCTATGCCAAGTACTTTACCCGTTACTGGACTGTGGACTGGTACGGACATAGCTTCTTTAGAATCACCTAACAGTTCCCCACAATTCACATGGTCCCCATTTTTCACTACGGGTTCATTTTCTACTCCGATATGTTGGCGTAAAAAGACTATAGATCTTTCGGAAGGTGGGACAAATGTAAATCGATCTTCGATCGCCTCACTCTTCATGCTGACATCCACTATAAACCCGCCTTTCTCTTCGAAATTTTTAACACCCATGTTTATTCACCTCCATGTCCGTATGGTGTTCTGTATCCGATTTTATCTAGGTAGGGAGTTGCAAGGTTAAGTAAAACGAGGGCTATTATCGAACCTCCTAAAACATTCATCAATTGAAGTCCAAAAGTCACTATGGCTAAAGAAACTCCAAATATATACTGTGATCGTTCTGGCATGGGAGTCGATTGAGGTTCCGTCGCCATATAAAAAGCCATGAAAATAACACTGCCGGTGAACACATGGAATGAGATACGAAGAAGTATGTTCCCTCCAGTAAAGATCCCCATGGCTGTGGCGAGTATTGTCATGGTTATCAAGGTTGAAACTATTATCCGCCATTTTAACTTCAACCATATGGTTGTCATACCTCCGATTATCAGAACAGCCAGTCCCGAAGCCCCACCTATCCATCCATGAGTCTGCCAAAAAAACAGACTTTGGGCTGCGGTGAGTTTTGTGCCCAGTACTGGAAGAGTTTCCCCACTGAATATCCACATAGAATCTTGAAATCCTTTTTCTGTCAATAGATCAAGGCGCAAATGATGGGGATGGAATATCATCCCTGTATTCAGAGGATCTTCAAATATAATGATCGCTGATAATAACACCAGTAATAGTGTTTTTGAGGCTGCAGCTGGATTCAAATATTTTCTATCGAGGTATCTTCCCTGACCGTACTTAAACACGAGAATAGTGAGAGCAGCTACAGCTGCAGTTATCTCAAAAGGGCCTCCTATAGGCATAGCAAGACCGACGATCAATCCTGCTACGGCAGGGGATGCAGGAGTTTCGTAGGTAGGTTTCAAGTTCATCGACTTCTGTATCCCATAGATTATGTAATGGATGATTAAAACAGTAATCAAAGCTACAAGGATATGGATCAGGGCATCTGTTCCCATGATATATATTGAAATGACGGCTATTACGGTCATTGCTAAAAATAATCTAAGCATTAACTGGTCTTTTTCCATACCGAAATAAACGTGCGGAGGTTTAGCTTCGTCATTAGGACCAGATGATTTAATTTCGTCGGGCATGTTTTCACCAGTTATCATTATGATAACATTATGTTAATTGAAAAGCTAATACATATATTTTTCTATTAAATTTTTATGGTGTGTCACGGAGTGCGTTATCTCATCCCCTCCGGTCACTTTTTCTCCCTCTGTTCGTAAAAGTGCCCGATCCGGGATCTGTATGGAATCGGAGATTCCACACGCTCACAAAATCAAAAGAGATTTTGTTCGTCTAACGAGTTCTCATCCCATCCGGTCACTTTTTCTCCCTCTGTTCGTAAAAGTGCCCGATCCGGGATTCGAACCCGGGTAAGAGGCTCCGCAGGCCTCCATGATATCCAGACTACACCAATCGGGCAGGTATATTTTATTCTCTCAAAAGAGACCTTCTAATTTAATCTATCGACCATGGGAAAAGATAACAAGATCAACGAACACAAACTATTACTATCCCAAATTCAATGAGGTTTCGGTAGTCAAGATGGAAGTAGGTCTAGTCGGAAAACCAAATGTAGGTAAAAGCACTTTCTTCTCTGCGGTAACACAAGCTGATGTTGAGATGGCTTCTTATCCCTTCACTACGATCGAAGCGAATAAAGGTGTTGGTTACCTTAGGCATAAATGCCCTCACGAAGAATTGGGTGTGGATTGTGAACCAAATAATACTCCTTGCCTAAGAGGGACGAGGATGGTCCCTATCCAGATCATCGATGTTGCAGGATTGGTCAAGGATGCTCATTCAGGGCGTGGACTTGGGAATAAGTTCCTCGACGATCTTAGACAAGCATCCGTATTGATACATATAGTCGATGCTAGTGGATCTACCGATGCGGAAGGAGAGCCCTGTAATATCGGTGAACACGACCCTTTGGAGGACATTGAATTTCTTGAAGTTGAGATCGACCATTGGATCAAAGGTATAATAGAAAAGAATTGGCAAAAAGTGTCTAGAAAATTGGAAGTTGCTGGGGGCAAGAAAGATCTAGCAATATATGAGCAAGTCTCAGGACTCGGGATCTCAGAAACACAGGTGTCTATCGCGATAAGAAAAAGTGATCTTCCAGAAAAAGTATCTGATTGGGAGATGGATGATCTATTTAAGTTAGCCAAGGATTTGAGAAAACAAAGCAAGCCCATAATCATAGCTGCTAATAAAGCGGACCTGGCCCCGGATGAATACTTGAAGTCTCTAAAGAACCTCGATCACGATGTGATACCAACCTCTGCAGAGTATGAACTAGCTCTAAGGAAGGCAAGTGAAAAGGGGATAGTCGATTATATCCCAGGGGACAAAGGTTTCACCGTACTTCGAGATGACATAAATGAAGCACAGAAAGGGGCTTTAAAGAAGATCCAGGAATTTATGGATTACAATGGAGGACTGGGAGTACAGCAGACACTCGAGCAGGCCGTTTATGAGTCTTTAGATATGGTCGTGGTTTATCCTGTTGAAAATGAGCATAATTATACGGATAAGAATGGTAGAGTTCTTCCCGACGCCTTCCTCCTCCCTAGAGGAAGTACCGCAGAAGATCTAGCTTACGCAGTGCACACCGATATAGGGGAGGGTTTCATCAGGGCTGTTGATGCTAGAACGGACAGGGTCATAGGTCGAGACCACGAATTAATGGACGGGGACATAATCAAGATAGTTTCTTCAAAGTGAAGATGATATATATGGATGAAAGGATCAGGATATTGGCCGGCAGTTATAGATCAGTCGATGATGGAGTACGTATAGAATTGTTCTGCAAGGATGAAGAGGGTAGATCGGTAACACTCCTTTACGATGGCTTTCGACCTTACTTTCACTTGATAGATCCCCCGAAAAAATTGATCGAATATCTTGAAAATGAAGATGATATAAAAAATATTGAGGACATAGAACTTTGGTTTGAAGACGAAGTTCGAACTGCTAAGAAAGTCATATGTACCTACCCATGGCGTGTGCCCGATCATAGAAAAAAATGCTCTGGATCCTGTAAGGTCCTTGCTGCAGACATACCCTTCGTTCAAAGATTTATATTCGATCTAGATCTGTCATCTACTGTAAAGGTAGAAGGTATTTCAGTCGATGATGAGACATATACGACAGATCGGGTTATCAAAGTCGAGTCTTTTGAAAATACTGATCCGTTGAATATAGACTTGACATATCTCAGTTTTGATATAGAGAACAGTTTGGATGATGAACATATTTACGTTATATCCTCGGTAGTGGATAAACCAGATGGGAAGAGGGTTAGAAAGAATTTTTTAGGTGAAGAAAAAAATATACTCAATGAATTTGTAGAACATGTTAAAAATCAGGATCCTGATGTGATAACTGGTTACAATATAGATGGATATGATCTTCCACTACTCGACGAAAGAGCAAAAACTCTAGGTTTTGAAGGTCTCCCTCTTTCAAGAGATGGTAATCATCTCAAAAGTCGAGGAGGTCGATCATGGAAGGTAAATGGGAGGATCATCGCTGACGCATGGTGGGCTGTAAGACGGGAATTGAATTTGAAGAGAGAGAGACTCAACGATGCAGCCGATGAAGTCCTAGGTGAAGAAAAGATCGATGTAGATCCGTTGAAAATAGATAAGGAATGGGAAGAAGATAAAGAGAAGGTGATCGATTATTGTTCTCGAGATGCCGAACTGGCATTGGATATTTTACTGGAATTGGGTTCTTTGGACAAGGCTATGGATATGGCCACCGTATCCCATTTACCGGTTGATGAGGCCCTCAACGGGAGAACATCTACTCTTGTCGATTCAATTTTGATACGTGAAGCAGATAAGAACGGTGTAGGTGTCCCGATGACGAAGAGAGGTGGAAGACGAGGTAAGATAAAGGGAGGATACGTCCATTCTATCGAAGCTGGACTTTATAATTGGGTGAGCGTCCTTGACTTTAAAAGCATGTACCCTAGTATAATAATAGAAAACAATATCTGTTTTACAACCATATCTTCTGAAGGAAAGATAAAAAGCCCGACCGGTGATAGTTTTTTGAGTCCAGAGCAGAAAGAAGGGCTCCTCCCACGTATTTTGTCACAGCTTATGGAGGAGAGGGATGAGGTCAAAAGAAAAATGAAAGATAGTTCCGGAAAGGATGTAGAGTATCTTGACGGCCTTCAATCAGCCATAAAAGTGCTGATGAACTCTTTCTACGGAGTATTCGCTTCTTCATTCTACCGTTTTACAGACCCGAGGATAGGAGAGAGTATAACAGCCTTCGCCAGAGAAAACATAAAAACGGTTATAGACTCGTTAGGATCAAAATCTCTGAAGGTGATATATTCCGATACTGACAGTGTGTTCTTTAGATCACCCCACGAGGATCTTGAATCCACTATTGAGATCAGTAAAGAAATTGCAAACGAACATACGGAAGGAGATATCGTTCTTGAATTTGAAAAGGTTTTGAATCCCTTATTCAGCCACGGTCGAAAGAAGAGATATGTGGCAAAGGTAGTTTGGCCTGAAAAAGGTATGCTCGTGAGAGGATACGAAATAAGGCGAAGTGATTCTTTTGAAGCTCAAAACGAGGCATTAGAGGCTGTGTTTGAGTGTATATTGAACGAAGATCTAGAAGGTGCTGTTGAGACAGCTAAAGATCGGATAGATAGAGTTAAGCACGGCCAAATAGACCACGAGAAACTCATAATCTCTAGATCCTGCAAAAAGTTTTCTAGCTACGTAAACCCAAGCAGCATGCCCAATGTACAGGCAGCTAAAAAGATGAAAAATCATGGGTACAGGTTCATTCCAGGTATGAAAGTTTCTTGGATTGTAACCGATGCCAAAAAAAGTCCTCAGGAGGTAGAACCTTGGATCTCAGACCAAGATTTTACCAAAGAACCAGATTGGGATTATTACGCCCGCCGGATCGCGAAAACATTAGCCAGAGTGACCGAAGTTTTTGGCTGGGATGAGAAAGGATTGCTCTCAGGAAACAAACAGACCAGCCTTTTTTCAGATAAATTTGATGAAGAGGTGGAAATACTTGAGAGGGGAAGTGGAGAGAGAAAAGCCGATGATGAGAAGAGTGATAAAAAGAAGAGAAAAATGAATCTCAAAGATTTTATGTGATAAAAGTTCTTATTCTAGCCGAAAATATTATTTATATCCACTGCACGTTTTCAACTATGGAGAAATCACGCTTCATTTCCCTAATGTTAATTTTCGCTGTATTTTTTTCTATGTTCAGTCTATCTTCAACAGAGGCTGAGGAAGACTATCTATACATAGAGATAACCTCGCCAGAGGAGAATACCATCCTAACTGGATCTTCCACCTGTAATATGTCGTGGGAACTTATAACATCCTATAACGAATCTGAAGTCAACATATACATTGAATATGTATACGAAGGAAAAGGCCCATATCCCATCGCAGGTCCGCTTCCTGGCGATCTTAGAAACTATAGCTGGGAAGTCCCTTCTATAGATTCTGAAGAAGTTAATTTGATATTAAGAGGTGAAAAAGGAGATTCATTGGCTTGGTCTATGTTAGAGATCGCCATAAACTCAACAACCCCTGACCTGATATCTCTTACACCATCTGAGGGAGACACTATACTCACAACAGATGAGATCAAAATGCTGTTCACGGAGCCCATACTTCAAAAGGATCTTCAAAATAATTTTAGTTTGAGTGCAGATGGAGAAATGTTTGACGGTGTTTTTTCGTTTGAAGATGTAGAAAATGGCACCTTGATATCTTTTGTACCTTTCGAACACTTTGATAGAGAAAAAGTTTATTCGATATTGTTGAACGGTACATTCAGAGATAAGAGTTTACCGGGAAATGAGGTTGTTGTTAATAAAGAGATATCATTTTATGTAGAAGAAGGACCACCTTCAGTATCGGTCCTAGAGCCGACAAGGAACTCTGTTCATCTCGTCGAAACATATCTAAATATAACGTGGGATTCTGATGAAACCATATCAGCGGACTCACCAGTGAATATCAGTTTCAGCCCGGATGGAGGTGAATCTTGGATGAAGATAAGGGAAGAAATCGAAGATGCTGGTGAATTTAAATGGAAGATCCCCGAGAGAGGGATGCTAGATTATCCTATTGAGGATGCATTGATCAATGTATCTATCACGGGTATCGACGGTCATATAGGGTACGGTCATTCAAGCACCTTTCAGATATTCGATAATTTCCCTCCATCAGTGATCATCAAAAGTCCTTATGAGGGGGATTATGCAATCAGAGGGTATCACTACAGGATAAAGTGGGAAGCGGAAGATGTTCGAGAACTGCCTCATGAACCTATAACGATATCGGTATCATCGGATGGTGGAGATTCATGGAGAGTTGTTGGACAGTCGTTAGAAAATAAAGGGTATTTTGATTGGAAAGTTGATGTTCCCTCGGGGGAAGCAATGATAAATGTTACCTGTGAAGATTCAAGAGGGACTGTCTCATGGAACCATTCAGGTGTTTTTACCGTGCTTGAGGAGGATCCCCTTTCCGTATCGATCACTTACTTGAATGAGACACATCATTCGCGAGAATATCTAAACGTGACATGGGACTCTCCGCCTCTCTTGGAAGAGGTACATCTAATAAGAATAAACTTCACTGCTGATGGTGAATCTTGGCGCATTCTAGCGGAAACGGAGCCTGATAATAATTATCAAAAGGTACAGTTACCATTTGAAATGTCCTCAAATTGTAAGATCCGTGTAAAAATACTTGCCGAAGAAAGACTTTTGTTTTATTCTGAAACCGAAAAATTTGAAGTTTTTCCTCTTCTTGAAGATTTCAGCGTGATTGAAAGAGAAGAGTATGTGCGAATCCAGATGAACTTTGATGGATGGGTATCTCTCTCGTGGGTGCGTAGAGCTTTGAATATCTATAGAAATAACGAGAAGATAGAGATCGATCCTGAAAACACTTATCAGAGAAGTTCATTGATTACGTACTTTATCTATGAGCCAGAAGGAGGAGAATACAGAGTCGAATTTGATTCCGAAGGATTATCTGACCGGGAATTTACTACTCGTGAAGTCACATCTTTTAGTGTTGGGGAGGAAGAGAAGCTAGTAAGGTACCACTTACTGTTGATACCGATTCCAGCGGTACTTGTTATATCTTATATAGTCTTGGGTAAGGATATTAAAAAAAGTAAGGTATCGAAGGAAAAGATCAAGATAGAATGAAGAGATCAGCGATGAGCAACTACAACCCAAGAATCAGGTCTATCTTTGCTTGATGATTCGTCGAAATCTTCGTGATGATTTATATCATCGAATCCAGAATTCTCGAGGGTCTTTTCGATCTCTTCTTTTGTATGTAATTTCAACTGTATCTCGTATTCTCCCTCAGTTATGACTCCCTCCTCTTCCACATGTAACCTCTCCATGATCTCCAGCATCTGTTTGTCAGAATGATATCTACTAGCATTTTGCTTCCAAACTCTGAGACCTTTCGGGGTGTCACGGAAAGGTCTATGTCTTTTCTCAGGAAGTTTAAAATCCTTATCTGAAGGAGGAAACAATTCTAGAGCTAGTGCCCCTCCTTGTTTTAGATGAGCATAACAGCGTGCAAGAACATTCCGGATCTCTTTTTCCTCTATAAAATGATGGAAGTCACCTGTAGAGATAAATATGAAATCGAAAGTTTTTTTCAAATTAAAATGACGGGCATCATCTACATAGACATAAAAATTCTCTATACCTTCTTCTTCAAATTTTTCTTTACATTGGTATATCATCGAGTCTGTAATATCTAGACCTGTAACGTTAAAGCCTTTCTTTGCTAGACCTAACATGATCTCGCCTGTTCCACACATAAGATGGAGTATGTCTTTACCATAGTTAGAAGCAAGTTCAGCCCAAAAATCGATCTCTTCTTCCCTCTCAGGAAAGAAATAATCGATGGTATCTGCCCTGAGGGCGTATATCTCAGTCATATCTGCAGGTCTAACACGCTTCATAAAACCACAAAAGACCAATGGTTATTTAACCCTTTTGAAAAAATTATTCCAGGGAGATCAACCCTTTGTCGGTTATCTTACACATAACACTACTCATTTCAGGTAAAGATCTGTGTTTGATCACGGACATTTTTCTGATATGTTGCCGGGAGTTAACTTTCTCTATCTTTAGGATGGTCTTTGCGTTGTGATAGAGTAGATGACCACCGATGGGTTCGTCGCTGTTGCTGCTATGGCTCTTGTACACCTGGGTGGTTATAATGACCGGAATATCCTTCTTTCTAGCTAGATTTAGTAGGGAGACCATCTGACGCCCCAGTCTAGCACTTGCCTGGTTGTTCTCTTCTTTCCTTTCTACCCTGTAAAATATTGTAAAGCTGTCGATCACTATCAGTCCAACATCTTTGTCCTCGGAAAGAGCTATATTTTTAGCTTGTTTGAGATATTTTTCTTGCTCATCGAAGGAATAGGCTCTAGACATCAGGATGTTTTCTAAAACCTTATCCGACTTATCACCTGATATCTGTCGTAATCTTTCGATGGACACTCCCTCTGTATCGATATATATAACTTTCTTCCCATCCACAGCTATATTTCGAACCATCTGGAGACAAAAATTTGTCTTCCCACTGCCTCCCTCTCCGTATATACCTGTGATCGTACCGGATTCTATGCCTCCTCTAAGTAGGTTGTCGATGCAGCTGCAGGTCGTGGAGAATTTCATATAATCACTCCACATGACTAATGGATTTTATGTTTTGTGGTATCACTTATGGTCAGCTTTTTATATCCCCTCTATTTTTACTCTATTCATAATAGAATTGTTTTCCTCTCAGCGAGGGTAGCCAAGCATGGCCAAAGGCGCAGGACTTAAGATCCTGTCCCATAGGGGTCCGAGGGTTCAAATCCCTTCCCTCGCATTATTTTATTTTTCTAGCATTGTAAGAAAATGAAAAAGTAATCGGAATCTCTTATCCATATTGTATATTCAACTTTGATATAATGGAAGTTAGAAGATTTGTTTATAACTCGAGTTTAAAACTAAATTTTTCCTTTAAAAATCTTCAAAAGCTTTATATCTCTGGCGATTTTCCTCCAGAATAGGTGTAACATGGCTGTTGAAATAATGATCGACCGAGAACTTTGCACTGGATGTGGGATATGTATCGAATTTTGTCCGAAAGACGTATTCGAAAGGTCGGAGGATCTTAACCGGTATGATAATTTTTATCCCAAGGTTGCTCGAGCAGAGGAGTGTATAGTTTGCAGACGATGTGAGCTATATTGTCCTGATTTCGCTGTCAGTGTGGAGGAAAAATCATGAAAGCTCCAGGAGAACATTTTCTTGAAGGTAACGTAGCCTGTGCTGAAGGTGCTATGGCAGCTGGCCTTGGTTTCTTTGCAGGATATCCTATAACTCCTGCATCTGAAATAATGAATCATCTTTGCAAGGAGCTACCGGCGGTAGGTGGTAGGTTCGTACAACTAGAAGATGAGATAGCCAGCATGGCCGCAGTGACAGGTGCATCTTGGACTGGTCTTAGGAGTATGACAGCCACCAGCGGACCAGGTTTTTCTTTGATGCAAGAAAACCTTGGCTACGCGGTGATGACCGAAACTCCATGTGTGTTGGTCAACGTTCAGAGGGCTGGACCTTCCACAGGTCAAGCTACGATGCCAGGGACCGGTGATGTTATGCAGGCTAGGTTCGGGAGCCACGGAGACTATGAATTGATTGCACTTTCGCCCAATTCAGTGCAAGAGATGTTCGATTTTACGGTGAAGGCCTTCAACCTTGCAGATCAGTATAGAACGCCGGTAGTACTCTTAGCTGATGCAGGTGTTGGCCATATGAGAGAGAAAATTGAGATACCTGAAGAGGTCCAACACATAAAAAGACGACAGCCTGAAAGCATTCAAGAGGATGTATTCGATACTGATAGAGATGATATGGTACCTCCCATACCAAAATTTGGAGAGGGTTATGAACTACTAATTACTGGTTCCACACACCTAGGTGACGGAACAAGGGACACCGCAAGCTTTGAAGCCCAAGATAACCTTGTTAGAAGGTTGAGTGCAAAGATAAACAAAAATCGAAATGACATAGAGGATTGGGAAGAGAAAGATGTAGATGGAGCTGATTTAGTGGTAGTCTCTTACGGTTCTGCATCAAGGCCTGCGAGGGGTGCCGTTAAAAAAGCTCGTGAGATGGGCCATGATGTCGGGTTCTTTAGACCAAAAGCGATGTGGCCCAGCCCTGAAAAACGTCTGCAGGAAATAGGGATGGAATCACAGGTTCTATTGGTAGAACTATCATTGAGAGGGTATCGTATGGAAGTGGAGAGATGTGTTGGAAGTGACGGTGTCGTGGTTTACGATAGATTGAACTCTCTACCTACCATAGATCAGGTCTATAAGAAGATAGAGGAGGTGCTCTTATGAAATCAGGAAGGGAGATAAGAGAGAAGTACATAAGAAATTATCCTTCACCTTTCTGTCCTGGCTGTGGTGATGGTATGGTTTTGAACGCTCTCTCAAGGGGTGTTGATAATACGAGAATAGATCAAAAAGACATAGTTGCTGTTAGTGGCATTGGATGTGGAGCTTGGATTCCATCTCCTCATTGGCGTGTCGACACCCTTCATACGACTCACGGAAGAGCGGTTCCACATGCATTAGGTGTTAAAATTGGCAATAAAGATCTAGAGGTGATGGTGATCGCTGGGGACGGTGATATAGCCGGTATAGGCGGAAATCATCTTATCCATGCTGCAAGGAACAATATAGGACTTACTGTCATCATGGTCAACAATGGACTATATGCGATGACAGGAGGTCAAGTTGGACCAACGACTGAACAAGGTGAGAAAACCTTGACAACACCCTTCGGAAACCCTTCTCAAGGATTGAAAGTTGCCGAAGTTGTAAAAGCTGCGGGGGCACCTCACGTTGCCCGGTGGACAACATATCATATGAAGGAATTGATCGGTGAAATAGAGCATGCAATAAAAACTAAAGGATTTTCTTTTATCGAAGTCTTGGCTCAATGTCCTACAAGAACGGGTAAACAAAAAGAGCTTTCAGCAATAGAGATGGTCTATTGGTATAGAGATAATACAAGCAAAGACCCAGGATCTGAAAAGATCTATGTTGGAAGACTTGTAGACGAAGAGAGACCTGAACTAGCGCAGCAGATATATGATCAAATAAAGGAATGTGGTGGTGACCCTAGATGATCAAGATAAGGATAGGTGGTTGGGCAGGGCAAGGTACTGTATTAGCTGGGCAGATACTTGCAACAACTCTTGCTATGGAACAGGGTTTTGATGTCATTCAAAAACGTTCATATTCAGCGGCTGTAAGGAGTGGAACTTCTTATTCAGATATAATCGCGGACGATGAGATAATTGATGAATTGGTGATTGATACACCCGATATCCTGATCGTTTTGTATCAGAAAACACTTGACGAGTGGAAGGATATTGCAAAATCTTGTGATAAACTTGTGGTAGATTCAACAAGGATTAATGATATACCTGAGAGGACCGGAGATACGTATCGTATTCCTGCAGGTGATATAGCTGAGAAGTTAGGCACTTCGAAAGTGGCAAATATTGTATTGCTGGGAGCGTTGTGTTTTATTGTAGAAGAAATAGAGTTGGAATCTTTGGAAAATACTATAAGGAATACGATGCCATCTAAATATATAGACTTGAATTTGAAAGCGGTATGTCAAGGATATGATCACATGAAAAAAACCTTTAATGATGATGCAGATATGAGGTGTGTATCCGATGAACGAAGATGAGAGTGTTTCTTGGGAAGAGATCAATAATGCTGAAAAGAAGTTCAGGAATTTGATAGATCAAAGGAACGATTTGAACGAAGAAGCATCTTTTCTTAGAAAAGAGCGAGATGCTCTTAATGATAATAAGAAGAAATTCAAGGAAGATATAGAAAAGAACGTTAAAAAGAGAACCGAACTGGTCAACAAAGCGAAGAAACACAAAAAGAAACGGAACGAGTTCCAAAAGAAGGCGAAAGAGTTGATCGAGTTCAAGAGGGAAAAAAGTGATAGGTTGGTCGATAACCTACCTCAGAAAGTTGAGGAATTGAAGGCCGATATACGTACTATGGAAATTACCCAAGAGACAACTCCTATGACTATCGCTGAAGAAGGCGAACTTTTAGACAAGATCAAGGAAAAACAAAAAGAGCTTGAAGATAAAAAAAGATTGCTGGATGAACAGGAGGGTATACTCGAGGAGATAGAAAGTCTAGATGAAAAAATAGACGAACTCTTCACAAAGGCCGATAAAGAACATGAAAAAGTCGTTGAATACTCGGATGAATCCCAAAAGTATCATGATAAAGTAACCGATCTTTATAGGGAGCTCCATGAACTAAATGAAGAATCTGACGAGTGGCATAGGAAATTTTTGAAGGTGAGGGAAAGAGCAGATCATTACCACCAGCGAGCGATGGAGATGAAAAGACAGGTAATAGGGATGAAGAGGGAGAAGAGCGAGGAACGTAGGAAGCGTGAGCAGCAACTACGAGAGTTAAACAAGTCTGTGGAAAAGGAGCTTCAAAATGAGGAAAAAAAGAGGAAAAAAGAGGAAGAGGTACTAGATAAGTTGAAGAAGGAAGGTAAGGTGGATCTTTGAGGTAGACACATATGAAAAAAATACTGGTAACGGGAGGTTGTGGATTCATAGGAACTAATCTTGTATCTTATCTTCTAGACCACACTAATTGGCACATAAACGTACTAGATAATCTCAGTGAGGGCAGATTCGAATATTTGACATCCCTAGATAGTTATGATTCAGAGAGGGTTTATTTTAAAGAAGGTGATGTCAGAGATGATCTCGATGTAAGTGTTATGATCGAAGGATGCGACTATGTCGCTCACCTTGCAGCACAAACCGATGTGATCTCATCCATCAACGACCCCTTCACAGATGCCGATGTCAATATAATGGGTACCTTAACAGTGTTGGAGGCTGCACTTAGGGAAGGAGTTCGCTCGTTTTCTTTTTCTTCTTCTGCAGCACCACTGGGGGAGAAAAGCCCCCCGATAGATGAGAAAAATGTTCCCTCCCCCTTATCCCCGTATGGGGCCAGCAAGTTATCCTGTGAGGGATATTGCAGTGCATATGCCGGCAGTCACGGACTAAGTACAACAGCATTACGTTTTTCAAACGTTTACGGACCTAATTCGTGGCATAAAGGTAGTGTTATAGCAAAGTTCATAAAAACTATCTTAGACGGTAAGAGGCCCGTCATATTCGGAGATGGTGATCAGAGTAGGGATTTCATTCATGCATACGATATATCCTGGGGAATTCATCAATCTTTGGTAATCGATTTTTCAAATGCTTATAACTTGTTTCAACTCGGTACTGGAAATGAGACAACTATAAATCAACTTTACAATATGATAGACCATGAACTCGAGTCAATAGGGATCGAAGTTCCTGAACCGAAATATGCTTCCGCACGTGCAGGGGAGATATATAGAAATTATTGTAATATAAGTCATGCTAAAAGAGAATTGAAATTTAACCCACGATATGATCTGGAAACGGGACTCTCAGACACTATCAAATGGTTTTTGGAAAAATACGAGAGTTAATAAAATTGAGGTTGGATAATGAAATTACTGGTCATACCAACCACTGACTGGACCGGACACCCGGTACCTAATCGTTTGAACTTTATTTTTGACAGACTTGCCAGTGAACATGAGATCGATGTCTGTCATTTTAAGATCTTTGAAAAAAAATTTAGGGACACGAACTGCAATCTGATTCCAGTATACGATGGAGTAGGACAAAATATAGCAAAATATTATCTGAGAGGCTTTCCAAAATATTCACACAAGATAAAAACTATAGCGAATGATTACGATGGTATAGTTGCATCTAATTTGACCCCTAGCCTGACTGCTTCCCTCCAAGATGTGCCTGTCGTGATAGATTATCTAGATCATTTTCCAGAGAGTGCAGCCGTTTATTTCGATACACCATTAGACTTGATCGTTAAGATCACAGCGAGCTTGATATCAGATATTAATCTCGGCAAGTGTAAAGGAATCATAACACCCACTGACAGATTCAAAGAATATCTAAAAACAAAGACAGATTGTGATATCGCAGTGGTGCCCAATGGCGTTGATAGAAAAATCATGAAGCCAGTTGAATCATCACATGTTAAAAAAGAGAATCAGTTGGGTTATCCCGTAATCGGCTACGTAGGTTCTATTGAGCGTTGGTTGAACCTTGAAGGGATCATAAAGCTATTTCCCTGTATTTTGGATAGATATCCCGATGCTAGTTTGCTGATAGTTGGTCCTTCTCTTCATACCGGCCATAAAGAAGAGTTGATGAGATGTGCTGAAAAGGAAGGTGTAAGTGATAATGTGATCTTCACAGGTAGGATACCTTATGAAAATCTAGCAGAGTATATTTCCTCCATGGATGTCGGGTTGAATCCAAGGCGTCAAATGGAAATGAATCGTTTGACCATGGGGAGTAAGATATTGAATTATCTAGCTTGTGGTGTACCCGTTTTGACAACAAATATGCCAACTGTTGAGGAAAACTTTTCACCTTCACAGGGTGTATATTCGTACGATGACGAATCTGAAATGTTGGCTGAACTGCATGTTGCTTTGAGTGGTAAAGTGAACATCAATGTTGTTAAAAGATATGATTGGGATGTATTGGCTCGTAAATATGGTAAGATCTTAGAGAAAATTTTAGGGATTTGAAGGTGATTTCACTCTAAATATTTTTATAATTGTACAACTTTAGTTAATACATGGACACCTTCGCTCATATTGTTATACCTTTGTTGGTGCTTTTGGCTCTCAGGGTAGATACGAAAAAAGCATTGATCATGCTCCCTTTAGCAGTTGTTCCAGATATAGATTTATTTTTTAGGATGCATAGGATGCTATTCCACAATATCTTCGTTCTTGTAATTATACCATTGATCATAGGATTATATGTTTACAAATATCATAGGAAATACTTTCCTTTTGCTTGGATCGGAATTTTTTATCTTATTTCACATCTTGTTCTTGATTTGAGCGAAGGAATAGGTATGCTTTATCCATTGACCACTGATTTTTATTCTATACAAGCTTCTCTTTATTTTGACTTTTGGCGGGGGATACCTTATCCCTTTTTAGATTTTAGTGCACAGATAATTCCTGCTGAAGCAACGGTAGCTATAGGTGAACGTATAGGTGCAGGAGAGGCAGCCCAGCAATATGCGACAGTTTCCGATGTCTCAACAGGGTTACTTCTCACATTATCTGTCGCTGCTTTGATGTATTTTGAGAAAGGTAAAAGGTTTTTAGAAATTGTTTATGAACTTGTAAATGAAATATTCTCCTATCCCTATGAATTTATTAAAAAAATAAAAAATAAAGTAAAAGAAAAAAAGGGTTTATAGGTCTGCAAAAAGATCATCCATGTCCTCGTCTGATTCCTCTGAGATTGGTTCACCACATTCAGGACATTTGTCTTGCTCCGAGGAAACCTCTGCTGCACAAACCGGGCATTCTACAGTGGAAGCTCCTTCATCTACTTCGAATACTTCACCGCATTCCGGACATTCTTCAGCGTTCAAAGGAATTTCTGCCTCACAGAGTGTGCATATTTTATACTCCTCCTCTTCTTCTGGAGGCTCTAGTTCTTCTCCACACTCCGGACATTCAGATGAAGTGATTGGGATTACTGCTCCACAAGTTGGGCATATGCCTTCTTCAAGCTCTTCCTCTTCTTCGAAGATACCTTCCTCTTCTTCAATCGATTCTTCGGGTGCGATTTTAGATTTAAAGGTTATAGCTGCACCTATTATCAAAACCACTAGGCCAGTAATTATACCCATAAAAAAATGTGTTGAAAAATAAGGATCTCCTGTGTAAATTTTTGTCGGGTATTCACCTATCACCGGTAGTTGTCCTGGCCAACCAGTTAACTTTAAAATCAATGCAGCCAATATTACCAGTATCCCTAATCCAAGTATCACCACTCCAATGTTCATTTGAGGTTTTTCACTGCTTTCAGTATCTTTTTCTTCTGTATAATCCATGTCAAGATTTTCTCCTATTTCTTCCATTTAGTACCCTCCAATTGGTACCATTTGATAGTCCATATGTTTAGGGGTATATAAATATAGCGGGCGTATATTCATTTAAAATCAATCCAATATCTTAGTTTTGATATCTTTTCCAGGTACAATACAAAGGAACTCTGCTTTTTCATCCGATTCGTTATCGTAAGCATGTGCTGCCCCTTGAGGTATGAAAAGTACGTTATCCTTTTTTAGATCGATTTCTTCTTTACCAAAGGTCACTTTCACTTCACCCTCTAGATAATACTGAAGATGTTCCGTGTTTTCGTGAAGATGCTTGGGCATAGATGCACCTGGCTCAAGGATGAACTTTCTAAGATGTATGTTGTGAGAACCTTCTTTATCAGCTATAAGCCACTGTATTTTTATACCCTCAGCAGCGGGAACATCTTCCATCTCCACTTTTTTACTTTCTTTAACTACAGGATCTAATGTTTTATCCATGTTGATCAATTCAGCATATAAATACAATATTAAACAATTTGCGGAAAACATAAATCTCAGGTTGATAATACATAATGGGTAAAATGAAATTAACGTTCTTCGGCGGCGTTTCAGAGATAGGAGGAAATAAGATACTTTACAGAGATGAAGATGTTAAAATCCTATTGGATTTTGGATTTAGCTTTTCTCTACAACGAAAGTACTTCAATAAGTATCTCTTACCCAGATCTAAGTCTTTCCTTCAAGATCACTATGATTTGGATATTATACCATCAATTGATGGAATATACCGGGATGATCTCTTGATGAGAGATAAACTTGATGGAGTTATGCATAGAAAACATATAGAACATTTTTGGAACATCGGCTTGAAAAGTTACAAACAAGCTGTCAAAGAAAAGAGTGATAAGTGTGTTGATGGTCTATTGTTGAGTCATGCTCATTTGGACCATTATGGTTTTATACCTTTATTAGACGAAAATATTACGATGAATATGTCGTCGATAACTAGGACGAATTTGGAAGTTCTAGAGGAGATCGGGGTGGGAAAGCAAAATAAAGATCTTCTTAAGGTAAAAAAGGTCGGTTTGGAATACCTGAGTAGTGGTTACACACCAGGAGAACCTCGTATATGTGAGGGAGAGATCACACCACGTGAAGTCAAGACATGGGATGACGATGAAAATTTTCAGATTTCCAATCAGTATATCACCCATTTTAGAGTTGACCATTCGGTCCCTGGAGCCTCAGCTTATTCAATTGAATCTTCCGATGGGAGAAATATTGTTTACACGGGAGACTTGAGGTTCCATGGAAGAGATTCTCACTTATCTAAGCAATTTATAGAAAGGGCGAGTGAATTAGAAGTCGAAGTTCTTGTCACAGAGGGAACCAGAGTGGATGAAGATGAACCTGATAGTGAGGAAAGAGTAGAAGAGATGATAAAAGAAGAGGTTATCGAGTCCTCGGGTGTTGTTTATGTAGGATTCTCGTGGAAGGACTTGACAAGATACGAAACCATAAAAAGTGTTGCAGAGGAAACCGGACGCACCTTCTTGATATCTCCTAAAACAGCATATCTACTAAAGAAGATATCTAAAGCAACTTCACGTTTCGTTGATATAGAAAAAGAAAAAAATGTCGATGTTTACATACCTCGAAAGGGTTCTCTTATTTTTTCCAAAGGTGATTATACAAGGTCAAAGGTATTTGCTGGATACAGTGTAGATTGGAAAGAAGATAGATTAGATCACACACATCTAGAAAATGGATTGAATGCATATGACGTGTCTTCCGAGCCAGAAGAATACATAGTTTTTATGGACTTTTACGATCTCGTAGAACTTATTGATATCGGTGATGTACCAGGTTCTATTTATATAAGGGCTCAAAGTGAGCCGTTTAATCAGGAGATGGAACTGGATGAGGAAAGATTGATCAACTGGTTGAGAAAGTTTAGGATCAACGATGAACAACAGAATAGGCCTATACAGATTCATGCAAGTGGACATGCCTGTGGCCCAGAGATTATAGATATGATCAAATACATATCTCCAAAGTACGTAATACCTGTCCATACCGAAAAACCAGAGTATTTTGTAGATATGCTCAAATATACAGATATAGATGTTGAGTTACCTGCGTTGGGAGATACTGTAAAGAGTTAAGAGAAAAGACCAAACCTCTTTTATATGCTGATTATTTTTGGTGTAATATGAAGGCCTATAATAAGATGCTTGACATCTCCAAAGAACTGAGAAATATTCAAAGGACCATCTATCTTCTGGCATGGGATGAAAGAACGTATATGCCTGAAGGTGGAGTCAAAGGACGATCGGAGATGAGGGGAACAATGTCCCAGATTCATCACCGAAGGCTTACTTCTGATAAGACAAAAAAGGTGATAGAGGATCTTAGTTCTAAAATTGATTCACTCGATGATATACAGGCAGCCTCATTGAGAGAGATGAAAAGGGAATTTGAAAGAAAATATTTGGTCCCTGATGAATTAATTAACAGGATTGCGAAAGCAGCCTCTGAAGGTCAAGCAGTATGGGAAAAGGCGAGGGAAAAGTCTGATTTTGATATGTTCCTACCAAATCTTAAAAATAATGTTGAACTTCGAAAGGAATACACCGAATATATTGATTATGAAAATGAACCGTATGATGCTCTTTTAGACATATATGACCCCGGATCAACGACAAAATGGGTAGAAAAGGTTTTCAAACCTATGAAAAAGAAACTTTCACGTATAGTTGATAAAATAGAAAAATCAGATATAGTTCCAGGTAAAGGGGTTTTCGATGGCAATCATTTTTCAACTTCTCGTCAACACTCCTTATGCAGAGAGTTGGCAGAAGACATAGGATTCGATTTTGAATCTGGAAGAATAGACGAAGCAGTTCATCCTTTCACGATCGGGATGGATTATGATGTACGTATAACAAACCGTTACGATGAAACCAACCTGTCTTCTTTGTACAGCCTGATGCATGAGGCTGGCCATGGTATGTATGAACAAGGGATAGATACAGAACTTTATGGGACGCCGATAGGCAGGTACATTTCTATGGGATTCCATGAATCGCAATCTCGTCTATGGGAAAATTTTGTAGGTAGAAGTCTACCATTTGTAGAATATATGTATCCCTCACTTCAGAAAGAATTCCCTGATTTACGTTGTTACGATGCAAAAGATTTCTATAATGCTATCAACCGAGTCAAACCTTCTTATATAAGAGTCGAAGCAGATGAGGTGACATATAATCTGCATATCGCTCTTCGATTCGACATAGAATTAGGTCTTTTCAGAGATGAAATAGAACCAGAGGAATGTGAAGTCGTCTGGCAGAATAAGATGGAAGATTACCTAGGCATCTCTCCGGATGATCCGGCATTAGGTGTTCTTCAGGATATACACTGGGCAGGTACGGATTTTGGATACTTTCCAAGTTATGCTCTTGGAAATCTTTATGCTGCACAATTGTATGATACCATCGAAGATGAGATATCTTCTTTAGAAGATTTGATTTCCGAAGGTGAGTTTTCTCCACTACTTGATTGGCTCCAAGATAACATCTATCGCCATGGAAGGAGATATTTGGCTCCCAAGATGTTAAAGAAGTTGACCAGTGAAGATCTTTCAGACGAATACCTTATCGATCATATTAAAGATAAATATTCTAAAATATATGGAATATCATTGTGATTTAGCCGGATATAAAAAAAGCCACTGGCGGGAGTCGAACCCGCGACCTATTCCTTTTTAGGCACGATCAGGATAACCCTGTTGCATACCAAGGAATCGCTATGCCTCTAAGCCACAGTGGCATCTTACGTGCTCTAGTCTAATGTAATACACTATTAATCTTTTTCGTTTTTCAATCGATCGTATTTCCAACGTTTTTTTACCTCTTCTACTTTTTTCTCGTAGATCTCTTCCGATAATTTTCCCTCTGCCAATTTAATGTCAAGATTCTCCATCTCAGTATCAGCACGAGATATCATTGTATCAAGGTATCTTTCTCCAATTTTATCAAATGTATTTACAAGCTGACGGCATTGTTTAGTGAGTTCATAAATTATTTTTGGTCTTCCATCGGGCGGAAAAATTGCATTCCGTTCAACCAGACCCCAATCATGGAGTTCTAGAAGATGTTTATCGATCCCTTGTCTGGTCATCTCCAACTTTTTTGCTAAATCTTCTGGGTGATCATATCCTTTATTCATCAGCTCTATGATAGTACAACGTGTAGGCGAGGAGAATACCCTCAACAGATCTTCAGTGAATTTTTCCATCTATCGGTCTATATATTAGCGGATATATCAACTTTTTCAACTTTTTAGTTGAACATATCTACAATAGATTTGTGTTTATCTAAAATTATTTTCAAAATACATATAAATACAAGCTCGTGTTATACATAGATTAAGAAAAATGAGGTGTTCAAATGGAAAAAGATATCCTAAAAAAATTAGAAAAAAGGCTTGCAGATGGTGAGATCACGGAAGAGACTTATAAAGAGATCAAAGCAAGATTTGAAAACCAAGAGAAGATGAGTCACGAGGAATTTGAAGAAGAGGAAGAAGAAGAGCTCGAATCAGAACAGATTCCAATAGATGTGGAAGGAAAAAGAAAAAGAGTATCATTGTCCGGAGCTTCAAAATCTTCCAATATAAATTGTGTTTACTTCAGCTCATCGGGTTCTTCTAAAATCGAGGGTTACTTACAGGCAGAGGAAGCCAAGATCTCCGGGGCCACCAAAGTGGAAGGAGATGCACATTTTGGTGAAGTGAATGCTAGCGGCAGCTTGAAGGTAGAGGGTAAGACTAAGGCGAACAAGATGTATCTATATGGTGCCAGCAAATTCGAAGGAACTGTAAAGGCTAGATATATCGAATCAAAAGGAGCGTCTAAGTTTGAATCCGATCTGAACGTAGACGACTTTTCATCTTCAGGAGCACTGAAAATCGAAAAGGATGTGACTTCAAAAACTTTTACTGCACGGGGTGCATTCAAGATCGAGGGGACACTTAAAGCACACGAAATAATGCTTACGCCTGGTGGTGATAGCTCTGTTACTAATATCATCGGTGGAGATATCCTTGTGGAAAGTGGTGGAGGTGGAGGTCTCTTTTCAATGTTTAAAAGGGGAGCCTTGAATACTGAATCCATCAAAGGTGATAAGGTATACCTTGAAAACACAAGGGCAAAAATAGTTGAAGGAGATGAAGTAAAGATAGGACCAGGATGTAAAATAGATTTAGTGAGGGCGAGATCTGTCAAAGTACATGAATCAGCCAGTGTTGACAGAAAAGAAAAACTATAAGCCTCTAGTGCGCTCGTACCATTTCCGGACCTCGTAATCCGAGGTCCTTTTTTTCTTTTTCTTCTCTTTTATAGCAAGATTATGATCGTATGCCCACTCCCTGATATACTTCATATATTTCGATGGTCCTTTGAATTCATCGATGTGTAACCTACCTGATCTTATCTTAGCAGAGAAACCTGCAACAATCCTGGTACCATCGAATACTACATAAAAAGTGCTGGATTCAAAAGTATCTTTGATATCCTCCCGGAAATAAATATTTAATCTATCTTTTGGAGTGATAATGAATTTTTTATCAGTATTACATTTAAGAAAATCTAGATCCTCTAAATCATCACTAATTATCCATCTCAAAGTGTCATCCCCCTTCCTAAAGAAACCCTTTGAAAGGTAGCCATCTTCTACAAGATCGGATAATATTAAGCGTATATCGCTCATCTTGAAAGAGTTACCTAAATAGTAAGAAAGCCTTTCTGCCGTGAAAACTCCAAAAGAATTGAATGCCCATTTCACAACCTTTTTCTTTGCATCATATTCGGTTAAACCAGATGAAGGTACTTCAAGGTACTCTCCCTTTGCATTCTGACATATGACTGATCCTTCGTAAAGCTCGTTCAAAGAGTCAAAGGTTTTTGACTTTATATATGGAGAGATAACGCCTATGGTACGCTTTGAAACAGGTTGGTTGTCCTTAGTGATCTTGAGAATGTCTTCTTTCACATTATCGAATACTAAATTCTTTGCATCGCGGTAAACTCCTGCATCTTCGGGATAACAGTATAATACATATGGAGGGACCATCTTTCCTTTGATCACCTTACCCCTTCTGTGCTTCCATCGTAGAGATGGTGTTCCTTGAGTCCGTTCCCTTAACTCTTCTTCAGACCTGGCACCTTTCAAAATTTTTAGTGCGGAATCAACATCTGAAAATTGTTTATCCAATAAATGCTGTCTCCTCAGGATCATCATTCTAAGTTCTTTTTGACTATAGACTTCTTCTTCGACGTTCCCCTTGACTAACATATCTTGAATCAACTTGTAGCCATTGTCAATGAACTCTTTTAGTACGGCAGAATCCATCTCAGAAGGAGTTTTATTGTTAACATGCCTTATACGTAAAACATCATATCCCTCTTTCTTATGGAAATCCATCATCATATCTAATGCATCGATAGATTCCTCGATCAGTGAAATATCATCAAGGTCAAGATGTCTCACCTCTATACATCCGCTCATCTTCCATCTTTCTACCCCTCCACGTACACTGCTTTTCTTTATAATGGGGAATACATAATCATCTCCATACCTCCCAAAGATATCTGCCCAAAGTGGTCTGGCATAAGGATCTTTTCTGGATAGTATATGTAAACCTTCATAATCTTCTTTTGAGGCTGAACGAAGATAGTCAATTTCATTTTCCATCAAATAAAGTTCTCTTTGTGATGGACCGACCATTATCTTTATGACATCACCGGATATCACTTCTGAAGATAGGATAGATTCCACCACCCTTCGTCTGAATCCTGTCATGTACCTTAGATCGGATAAAGAAACTGGACCATGAGCTTTAAGTAATCTGAGTATTAGCTCTTTTTTTGCCTTATCCCTGTCCATAGGTTCGATATCAACAGCCCGGTATACATTTTTTGAAGACCAACCTTCGTCACCGGTAAATTTCCTTACAATGTATAGATTTTTATCGAGTTTTTTCACTATCTCCTTCACTCTTTCCGGATCAACATCTGCTTCATTTTTTAATTCTCGTAGGGAATTTGCTTCGCCTTTCTTAATAAGTTCAAGGATATTTTCCTCCTCTCTGTCCAGTGCCTCTACCCTGTAACATCCCACGAACATATTTAGGTCCTTAGACAGTATATAACGTACTCTTCCTCTCAGAAAACGCCCTTCCATTAAATCATCTTTTTCTCTTAATGCACCCCACTCATTGAGAGAAAAATCTTCAACCCTTAAAAAGACGTCATATGAGGTACTAGCTTCTACAAAATCCTCAAAGTATTTTTTTATCGAATCTCTTTTTTTAAACAGCTTTTCAGCCCGATATGAAGAAACAGCTCTTTCGGAAACATATTCCTCTCCTGGAAACCTTAAGTCATGATAATCTTCCTGGAGCATATATTGGGTTCCCTCTCCAAGGACAAGCTTTCCTGAAACTATCCTTCCAGCATCCATCAAGTTGTTCAAAGCCACAAGAGCACGATCTTCAGGCATAGATAGAGCATATGCTATCTCTTCCATGCTTCTTGGCCCTGTATATTCCATAAAATCAAGGATTATTTCCTCAACCTTTTCCATATCAACATCGTACAAAGAAAGCGATCCAAACCGGAAATCTCCCTCCTCATCGATTCCCTGTCTGTTGATACGTCTTCTCCGCTCCATTTCTCTTAATATATTTTTGATGTCCTTTAGTCTAAGGTCGATATCCCTGTAAATCTCTTTAGCAGTTTTTGGTTCGTTTTCGATCGATTCAAGTATTGGCTTTGCACCATGGGGTATGTCACCTTGATCCAAGGTTGAAAGATAAGAATCGATAGATCCGGTATTGAGCCATTGATAGGTATCCTTGATCCATATAGACCGTATCTTTCCATCATTTAGAAGTTCCCTGCCCCATCTTCTTACTTCTTCGTAAGACCTTTCAGTGTGAAGGAACAGATGATTGCCCTGTTCTCTGAAAACGTGTACTGGTCCTACCTCTTCGATAACCTCCAGCATATCCTCTTTGTTATCAAAACTTGGGCGTTTTTTGAAAAAGTGTTCTTCTACGTCCTTTCTATCGAACTGGAATTTCTCAATTTCCTCCTTGGGTATAACTTTCTCTAAAACGCTCTGGTGGAATTGTCTTAATAATGCACTTTTATCCTCCATCATGATCACGTCGGAGATCCCAACCATCACGATGTTGTGAGCGAAGGGTGAGGGCGTATCTGAGTAGTCCATCGTAACAACTTCAACCTCATGATCCTCTATACTCTTCAAAACTTGTTTAGCGTTTTTTAGATCAAGGACCTGATATAATATCTCATTATAGGTCTCTTTTATGATAGGAAAGTCGTCGTATTCCCTCAGAGTGTCAAGAATCTTAACGGATCTCATCTTCTGTTTAGAGACTGAGTAATCGCGTCCTTTATAATTCCGAAGGATCATAAATGCCCTGGATGCGCAATGTCTGAATCTCTGTTTGAACAGCTCGGTATTACGCACTCCTCTCTTCAGTATGCTCTCCACGTTATCTACCCTAATGAGGCCTACAACCTCCTCCAAAGGCATCTTTTTATTAGTAGTGACCATGAACGAATCGTCATTGACAGCAACTCTCGTGCTGCAGTTAAATTTGCGAGAGATAGCGTAGGCATAGGCCCTGGAGAGGGCGTCGTTGACTCTTCTGCCAAAGCAAGCATGGAATATTATATTAAAACGATCCTTTTCATCGATATATCCCTCGAGGACTAGTCTTTTATCAGTTGGTATCGCTTTGGTGAAAGAGAGTTGTTCTTTAAAGTAGCTCAAGATAGTTTGAGCGGACCCGTAGTCTAGTTTGAATTCTTCCCTAAGCCATTCGATTATGTCTTTATCTTCATCGATCATTTTTTTACTTAGTGATCTACGGAACCGTGCGATCGCCATGGAGAGGTCAAAACTCCTAGGCAGCATCTCACCTGACCAGCTTGGGACGGTCGGCTTCTTTCCCGAAGCATCCCTCACAAAAACTCTAGTCCCTTTAGTGTCTATGAACTCGTATGAACGTCCACCGAGTATGAAGACATCTCCATACGACAATCTTTCAACGAACTTTTCTGAGAGGCTGCCCAACGGAGCACCCTGTTGAGAGTATACTCTGTAACTAGAATCTGAAGGTATGGTTCCCACGTTAAGATAGTATATCATCTGTGCGCCGCCCTTCTTACCAAGGACTCCTTCTTTTTTATTGCACCAAATCTTTGGATAGACATGATAATGGTAAGTATCGCTTAAGTAATCCAGAGTGTTCTCAAAATCTTTTCTAGAAAGATTTCTAAAACAGTGTGATCTTTTGATGAGTTTGTAAACATCTTCTATTTCCCATCTCTTCTCAAGGCTCATACCAACGATAGCCTGTGCCAAAACATCTAGATTGTTTTCGGGAATATTTACTCTGTCTATCTCATGACTGTAGGCTTGGTTGGTGAGGACGGCACACTCGACCAAGTCGTCCTTTTCAAATACGATCATACGTCCTTTAGATTCTTCTTCTACTGCATGTCCAGCTCTTCCGATCCTTTGAAGACCTTTGGCCACGGATTTAGGTGAACCAACCTGGATCACAAGGTCGATATATCCAACATCTATACCCAGCTCAAGAGAGGTTGATGATACTGCAGCATCTAGATCTCCATCTTTTAACATGTCTTCGACATTGATTCTTGTGTCTTTACTCAAACTGCCATGATGGGCAGCTACGTTTCTTATCCCTCGCTCCTGTAACTTATATGAAACGTTTTCCGCACCACTCCTTGTGTTCGTAAATATAAGCGTAGTCCTGTGTTCTTCCACTTTTTCTTTCAATAGGTCATACATGCGTGCGTTGACCACTTCGTAGGGTAAGAGGGTCATATCTTCTACTGGAGATAGGACCGAAAGATCCATCCTTTTTTCCCCCATAACTTCGATTATGTTTACTTCCCTTGGTTTCCCGTTTTCGTAGCCTCCGAGGAATCTAGCTATCTCTTCTATGGGTGCTTGCGTTGCAGACAAACCGACCCTGGTCATAGTTCCCTTAACATGCTCTTCCAGCCTCTCCACGTTCAACGATAAGTAGGATCCCCTTTTGTTAGAGCTGATATCGTGTATTTCATCCATGATGAAGTACTGGACATCATCGAATTTTTCTCTGAATCTTGGAGACGACAGAACCAATGCGAGACTTTCAGGGGTAGTGATCAATATGTGAGGGGGATCTTTTACCATCTTACGTCTCTCTGATTGTGGAGTATCTCCAGATCTTATTGCCGTGGTAATATTCGGGATCTTTTTATCCTCTTCTTTTGCCAATTCCCTTAGTTCCTGAAGTGGTCTTTCAAGGTTTTTCCTTATATCATTAGCCAGGGCTTTAAGAGGTGAAACATAAACACAATATATTTTGTTTTCAAGCTTTTCTTCTTTATCTAAAATGAAGAGTTCATTGATTATAGAGAGGAATGCTGTAAGTGTTTTTCCAGATCCTGTTGGAGACGAAACAAGAACATTCTTTCTTTTGTGTATCAATGGAATAGCGTAACCTTGGGGTTCGGTCAAATAATCAAATTTCGAGTCGAACCATTCAGCGATGAGAGGTTCCATCTGGTCCAGGACTTCTTCTTTCTCTTTTCTTTCAGACGCTCGTATTATCATCCGTGTATTCTCCACAGGACTTGGAATATTGACCAACAGAAGATATGGTTAATGTAATTTTCGATTGAATGAGCCTGTCAAAACTTTAGAGATATCACATATTTCAACAAACATGTGATCTCTACCCAGTTTATTGTCTATTATTGAAAAATCAATGCAAAAAGACTGAAATCACTAGAAACTTGACGGGCTCTTATAAACGATAAATATATATGATAAAAATACGATATACTAAGGGATAGTATGTTAGGAGGAGTATCGAAGATACTTACTATTTTTAGTGTGATATTGATCGTTAGCTCTGCTTCTGCAGCGTACTTCTTCTTTCCGTTTCTTATCATAGTATATAATAAATATTTTTCA
>PUNK01000055.1 GCA_003552585.1 Thermoplasmata archaeon
GGTATATACCTTCCTCACCTTCTTCATATCCATCTATCATAAGTTCATCAGAGAACTCGGGATATCCCTCTGTTATATCGAATTGATGACCTTTCACGGATATCTCTGTCCTAGCAGGAAGTCGATTGTCTATTTGGATATCCAAAGAATGAAATAGTTCCTCCGATTCTCGGGATATCTCAACCAACGCCCTGTCTGGATAGGTAACTAAGATCTCAGCTCCTGTAGATCTAATACGAGATATATCGTCTTCCCCTTGCAGGGTAACTAGCACTATGTTCGTATCAGCAGAACTACTGAAAACAGCTGTGGCCACTGAGAATGTGGCCATAACTAACAGCATCGCTGCTAAAAAAGATAAAAGCTTTTTGTATTCTCTCATTAAAATATCCTCCTCATTGATATCTGATTTCTCCTATATCTGTTAGATAATCAATGAAAATATTTAAATGTTTTGAACTATTAAGTCCCGCACTATTATATATCCTCTAATATATATTTTCCAGTCTAGATACAATATAAGATGTGTTAAAAAAGGTCTACCGATTTTTCAAATCCGAAGGAGAAAATGTAAAATGGGCTCAGCCGGATTCGAACCGGCGATCTCCGCCATTTTGAGCGTCGAAGCTATTTTAGAATCCGACGCATGTCAAGGCGATGTCATAACCAACTAGACCATGAGCCCGTTTGCGAATGGTTGTAGACCACGAGCAAACCTGTGGTTTGCGAGCGTTTGGAGTCTTTGATTCCGAACAGTGAGCCCGTTTGCGAATGGTTGTTGACCACGAGCAAACCTGTGGTTTGCGAGCGAGGGGAAACTTTCCCCACAGGCTAACCATGTTAAACGGTGTTCCAAGACAGCTCCAGCCGATCTGTTGGATCAAACAACCAGACCACCTAATTTGTATCGATGGATACCCATCTTTGTTAATAAATATTTCTCTTAACTTACCCTTACCAAGGATTGGAGAACAATATTTAAACCATACACCACATTGTTGTCCTATGTCGTTCCTATCATCAAGAGATCTGAAGGTGACCATAAGAGCTCCAGTCTATCCCACGGAGACACCCGAACGAGTAAAAGAATGCCTCTCAGAGGTTTTTCCAGAAGCTGAGTGGAAAACCCACGATGAGGAGGTCATAGGGATCACGAACTCGCTGGAATATCTGAAAGAGACCTTGGAGGATCTGAGGATAAGAGATGCTGCACGAGGACAGATGACCAAAGGTATGGAAGAAAATAGATGTGTTTTCACTCTGTATAAACAGTCGACCTGCACAGGCCGACCGAGTTTTTTTGTTGGCGACCAACCACTCGGGGCGGTAGAAGTTACCATCGAACATCCATTGATAGAGAAAGTCATAGAAGAGCTTACATACACTGGTGAATAAAGATGATACTAGCATCCAATCCTTTGTCTTGTTTCAGACCTTTGAAAGAGATGATAGATATGCTGCCACCATCCTATGACGGTATAGAGATACTGGCTGAAAAAGAACATGGTTGGGAAAATAGAGACAAGGTCCTGGATACGATCTCTAACTCCGACTTAAAATTTCAGATACATGCACCGTTCAACGACATAAATCCAGCCAGCATGAACGAAAATATGAGAAAGGCTTCTATAAGAGAGATCGTCAAATCCATAAAGATGGCAGATCTTCTGGATATTGATGTGGTGACGATGCATCCCGGCATCCTGTCCCCTACGGGAAGATACTGGGACCATGTTCATAACGCTTGCATCGAATCTCTAAAAGAGATACAAATTCATGCAGAGGATATGGATGTTACATTGGCCCTTGAGAACATGCCCTACCTCGATATGACCATGGGCAGGACACCGGACGAGATGAGGAAGATACTCGACAGTACGGGGCTAAAATTCTGCCTGGATCTTGGTCATGCACATACAAGTGAAAAGATCATGGGATTCCTCGAGATAGAACCGGTGAATATCCACATACATGACAACTATGGGGGAAAGGATCTCCACCTTCCTTTGGGTGAGGGAAATGCGGTCTTCGAACCGGTGATCACTGATGGATTGAAGGATTATAAAGGGAACTGGGTGATAGAAGGGAGAGACTGGAACGGACTTGTTAGAAGTAAAAAATACCTTCAAGATCTATTGGATAAAGTTTAATTAGTCTATTAAGATAAGAAGTGACTCAAGGAAGAGTGGACCGAGTATGAACATGGATTCGATCATCTACATCATATCTCTGATCGTGCTGATATATCTCAGCGCACGCTTCGCAGGAGCAGAAACGGCTTTGACGGCCCTCTCCAAACTGGACCTTGCCCAGATGAAACTAGACGAAGTAAAGCATGTTGATATGCTGGTCAAACTGAAATCTGACATGGACAGGACCATAATAACCGTTCTTATAGGTAACAACCTCGTGAACATCACAGCATCTGCAATAGCTACCAAATTCTCCTACGATTTATGGGGCAATCTGGGAGTTTCCATCGCAGTGGGTGTTCTGACCATACTGATACTGATATTCGCGGAGATCACACCGAAGGGTTTTGCGATCAAAAACAGGAAAAAATTCTGTAAAAAAAATGCAGCGTTCATCTATTATATGTCGATAATCGTTGGTCCATTGATATCCGCACTCAGCCACATAGCAGATTTTATAATCTATTTAACAGGTGGACAGTTAAAATCCGAACACATCCACATCACCGAATCGGATGTTAGAGACCTGGCTTCCATTCTCGAAGAAGAGGGTGTGATAAAGGAAATAGAAAAAGATATCCTTCACAACGTTTTTTGGTTCGGTGACGTAAGGGTGAAAAAAGTAAAAGTGCCGAAAGAAAAAACATTCGTCCTTGATTCAAAGATAACCCTGGACGAGGGGGTGGAATTCATCAAAGAACACGGTTTCACCCGTATCCCCGTATCTGAGCATGGAAGTGAGAAGATAATCGGAATACTATACAGTAAGGATCTGCTAGGTGAAGAAAGGGGTAAGATCAAGGATTTTGTCAGGGAAGTTCCCATGTTCGTTAAGAACGAAGACGATGCGACCGAGGTATTTCAAGCGATGAAGAAAAAAAGAGTTCACATGGCCATAGTTAAAGACGATGATGAGAAATTCGACGGTATAATCACTCTAGAAGATACGCTTGAGGAGCTACTGGGAGAGATCTACGACGAATTTGACAGAGTGAAAAATTGAGCTCGAAAACTTTATTATCGATTCATCTCTTTTGATATTTCAAATGTTACTCAGACTGATAGTAGGGACACTTTTTATCTTCTTCCTCCCGGGGTTCACCCTAGTCAATGCGATCTTTCCAAGGAAGGGAGAACTGGATAAGGAATTTGACATGCTTTACAGGATAACCTTGGGTATGGGTCTCAGCATCGCTGTCACGATACTCGTCGGTTTTTTCCTGGGCTCTCTACCTGTTGAAGCGGGTGAGATGGGGTATTTCGTTGAGTTCAACATATGGCTATCGCTCATCTCTCTAACCCTTCTATTCTTCATATTTGGATGGTACAGGGGTGCTTACCAGTGGATTGGGATAATACATCCAGTTCTCGATCGACCAGCACCACCATCGCCTGGACCTGACGACTTCGAGTATGCTGACGATAAGGATATACTGCACGAGATGCAGAAACTTGCTAGGAAAAGGCAGCAGTTGAAATATCAGATAAAAGAAGCCCGGAAGAAGAGCAAAGCCCAGGCAAGAAGTATAAGAACACATTACGAAAAGAAGCGAAAGAAAGCGGAAGAAGAGCTTAAAAAGGTCGACGAGCGTCTTAAGGAACTAGAAAAACTTAGAGCTGAAGAGATATACTAGGTGATTTGATTTGGGATTTCGATATAAACTAGTCATAGTATTCAGAAAGGACCTAAAACTGACAAGAGGAAAACTTGCCGTGCAGGCTGGACACGCCTCCGTCACCTGCTCCATGAAAAGTAAAAAAAAAGGAAAATACTTCAACGAGTGGTATAGGGAAGGGCAGAAAAAAGTGGCAGTTGGATGCGATGATCTAGCACATCTAAAAAAACTACAAAGAAAGGCAAGAAGCCTCGGTTTGGTTGCTGAGACTGTTTCCGACGCTGGTCTTACCGAAGTTCAGCCAGGTACTATCACCTGCTTGGGTGTAGGACCTGGACCAGCAAATATTGTCGATAAAGTTACGGGTGACTTATCACTGATGTGAAACTATGAAAGCAAAAATACGTGCTATAGGTGTGGATGACGCACCCTTCTCTTTCTCCGACGAAAATGTTTTAGTCATCGGCAGCCTGGTGAGGGCCCCTAATTATCTCGAAGGCGTGCTCTCTACAGAGGTGAGTATAGATGGAACCGATGGCACGGGCAAGCTGATAGAGATGATAAGGGACTCAAGATTTTACGACCAAGCGAAGGTGATCTTCATTGACGGTGCGGCCTTGGGAGGATTCAACATGATCGACCTAGAAAGACTACACAAAAAAACGGGAATTCCAGCCATAAGTATCACCCGTGATGAACCAGATTTCGATTCGATAAAAAGCGCTCTAAAGGCCCATTTCACGGATTGGAAAGAGAAGTTTGAGATCGTCAGTAAAGGAGAAGTTCTGACCGTCGACACACCTCACAAGCCTATATTCGTGAAGATCGAGGGGTTAGAGAGCGAAGAGGCAGAGAGGATCATCGATCTTTTCACCGTCAGAGGAAGACTTCCAGAGCCTCTCCGTATAAGTCATATCATCGCCTCAGGAGTTGTTAGAGGAGAATCGAAGGGGAAGCCGTGAGAGGAGGACAAACTTTATATAATCATTCTGCTTTGGCTTATGCAATTAAAATACAAAACCGAGGATGATAAAATGAATGAAACAGTTGAAGTAAATGATGAAAATATGGACGAGTTTTTGAAAGATTATGCCGTAGCACTTGTTGACTTCTGGGCTTCGTGGTGCGGACCTTGCAAGATGATGGAACCGGTGCTCGAAGATTTTGCCAGGGAGATGGATGGTAAAGTAACTGTTGGAAAACTCGATGTTGACAAAAACCCAGAGAACACGAACAAATACGAGGTCTCAACCATCCCCACGTTGATAGTATTCAAGGAGGGGGAGGAGGTTGACAGACTTATCGGTGCGATGCCACTCGATGAGCTGATGAACAGAGTGAAAAAACATCTTTAAATAAAGCATCTGATAACCGCAACTTTCTTATCTACATTGCACTTTAGTCGTTATGAGGATAATATGACTGTGAAAGTAGGGATAAACGGATATGGAACCGTGGGTAAGAGAGTGGCTGATGCAGTTCAGGCTCAGGACGACATGAGTGTTATAGGTGTCGCAAAAAGGAGTCCGACCTACGAGGCTGAGATGGCGAATGAAAAGGATTATCCTTTTTACGCAGCATCCGATAAATACTTGCATCGATTCGAAGAGAAAGACATAACGATAGAAGGGATGCTCGAAGATCTATTGGATGTAGCCGATATCATCGTGGACTGCACACCTAAAAAGGCAGGATACAAATCTGTCTATGAAAAAGCGGGTGTAAAGGCCATATGGCAGGGAGGAGAGAAGCACGAGCTCACCGGCCTTTCATTTAATTCAATGGCAAATTATGATGAAGCACTTGGTGCAGATTATCTGCGTGTAGTTTCCTGTAACACCACCGGACTTCTCAGAACACTTTACCCATTACACATGTCTGTAGGTATAGAAAGATGCGTTGCGGTGATGGTTAGGAGAGGTGCAGACCCTTGGGACACGAAAAGAGGACCGATAAACGCCATTACACCCGTCCTGGATATACCATCTCACCATGGACCAGACGTGCAGAGCGTGGTCCCCGAGATCAATATATTGACCACTGCGGTGAAGGTACCGACCACCTTGATGCACCTGCACAGTGTCACCGTGGATCTAAAGGAAGATATGCCCACTGAGGAAGTAATCGATCTTTGGGAAAAAACATCCCGGGTCAAACTGTTTGAGGCTTCACAGGGTATAGATTCCACAGCCAAGGTCATGGAATGGGCGAAGGACAGAGGAAACCACAGAGGAGACCTCAACGAGATCGCTGTTTGGAGAGACGGAACGAAGGTAGAAGATGGTACACTTTACTATTACCAAGCGATACACCAGGAGAGCGATATCATACCTGAAAACGTTGACGCGATAAGGGCGATGATGGAATTGGAAAGAGACGGAAACGAGAGCATCAAAGCCACCAACAAGGCCATGGGTATAGAGTAGGGTGTTGACAGATGCTGGTATGTCCCCTTGATTACCGCTATGGAACAGAAGAGATGAAGTCCGTTCTCAGTAAGGAAAATAAAACACAGAAATTGCTCGAAGTAGAGGCTGCACTCGCCAGAGCCCATGCACGATTGGGGAACATACCTCAAAGATCAGCGGATATAATCTCTGAGAACGCCAACACTGATGTGGTCGATTGGGAGGAAGTCGAGAGAGTAGAAAGAGAGGAAACTAAACACGACATAATGGCCCTGGTGAGGGTTCTCGGAAGGTACTGTAGTGATGCTGAAAAATATATTCACCTGGGAGCTACCTCGAACGACATAATCGATACCGCCTCCGCACTCCAGCTAAAGGAGGCTTTGGAGATCATAGAGAAAAAGCTGGAAAGGTTGAGAACAACGCTGACTTTCAGGGCTAAGGAGCACAGGGATACGGTCATGATCGGGAGAACACACGCTCAGCACGCCGTCCCGATGACCTTTGGTCTTAAACTAGCCGTCTATGCGCATGAAGTAGATAGGCACCTAGAAAGGCTTCAACAAACAAAGAAAAGAGTCAACGTCGGTAAGATGAGCGGGGCCGTGGGCACCGGTGCAGCCCTCGGCGATAAGGCTGAAGAGATAGAGAGCCTGGTGATGGAGGACCTCGGTTTAGGTAAAGAAGAAGCTACGGGCCAGGTTGTCGGTAGGGATAGGTACGCTGAATTGATAACTCTTGCAGCAAATATTTCAGCTTCGCTACAAAAGTTCTCAACAGAAGTGCGCAATCTCCAGAGACCGGAAATAATGGAGGCGGCAGAAGCCTTCGATACAAAGAAACAAGTGGGCAGTTCGACCATGGCTCATAAAAAGAATCCCATCATCGCTGAGAACATCTGCGGCTTGAGCAGAACCCTGAGAGGGTTCGTTTATCCAACTTATGAGAACATGGTCCTCTGGCACGAGCGGGATCTGACCAATTCATCCTCTGAAAGGATCACATTATCACACAGCCTTGTGCTCTTGGACGACGTGTTGAAAAAGACCGATAAACTGTTCAAAAATCTTGAGGTGTTTCCAGATAACATGCTAAAGAATCTCGAGATGAGCGGTGGACTGGTGATGGCTGAAGCGGTGATGATAAATCTTACAGAAGAAGGGGTGAGCAGACAGGATGCCCACGAACTTATCAGAAAAGCCTCGATGAAAGCTAGGGCTGAGGAAGTTCCTCTAAAAAGTGTACTCTTTGAAATGGAAGAGATAATGGAGCATTTCTCTGAGGAAGAACTGAACGAGATAATGAAACCGGAGAATTACACTGGTCGGTCCAAGGAGATCGTGGATAGAACCGTTGATGCTTTCTTATAGTCAACTCCTTTTTTTCTTCTTGGCGAGGGGTTTCAATTTGAGTCTTTGATAGAGCAATATCTCCATGATCTGAGCTGCGAAGAGCTGCTTCTGGTAATAGTTGAGATCCTCCTGTTTCCTGAGCTGAGAGTTCACCTGAACACGTATGAGAGCCAATCTCAGATCTTCGTCGGTTTCAAGCTCCTTTATCTCACTGAGGTGAAAAGGGAGCTCTTCCGGCGTATCTATCACCAAAGCTACAGGGAGCCATTCCTTTTTCAACTCCACCTCTCCTTTTTCTCCCATCAATATCTGAACAGTTTCAAGAGACACCTTTTCTCCATCGATCTCGATATGTTTCTGACTTTTTCTTTTCATCTAACGCCTGAAAAAGATTGAAAGGTTTTAAAACTTAGGCTCACGGGACCACTCTGCCGGCTCTGAGTATCCTGATGGCCCTTGAAGGAAGATTCGCCTCTTTCATCTTATCCACGGTGGTATCGATATCGTACTCTATGCGAGAAAAGATGAGCTCACCACCCTCAAAAAATGCATAGGCCCCTCTCCGATCACCGTCTCTGGGCTGACCTAGACTGCCCGGATTCACGAATCTCTTCTCACCGATCTTCCTGTCCATGGGGATGTGTGAATGGCCTAATAGTACGGTATCTCGTTCTACTTCTGAAAAAGCAGAGAATTCATCCTCTGGTGTATCCGGTTTGATGTAGCTGAACATGTTTTCCGGAACCCCGTGTGTGAGAAATTTGTTATCAATGGTATCTACCAAAGGAAGTCTTCCCAGGTATTCCCTGATACCCTCTGAGATCTCCTCGACAGTAAACTTTCTCACTTCTTGAGAGAGCTCTTTTATCTCATAGCCGCACCTACAATCTACATCGA
This sequence comes from Thermoplasmata archaeon, assembly GCA_003552585.1. GTDB lineage: Archaea > Thermoplasmatota > Thermoplasmata > Halarchaeoplasmatales > Halarchaeoplasmataceae > PUNK01. The sequence continues at coordinate 8,466 of PUNK01000055.1, forward strand.
AGGCCACGGCGTTGTCGTGATTACCTCGCACAACTGATGTAGAAATCTTCCTGATCAATTGCACGCATTCTTCCGGGTTAGGACCGTAATCCACAAGGTCTCCCATGCAGTATACTTTGTTCCATCTTTCTAATGATAAGACCTCCTCAAGGGCCTCTAGATTACCATGGATATCTGATATCAAGAGCTCTTTCAATCTACCAACCCAATGCCTGTTTCTTTTTCAGGGAACCAATGCTTGGTTTTCAAACATATCTTGACCAAGATGAGCATGAGTGGTACCTCGATCAGCATACCGGTAACAGCGGCAAGGGTCGCACCGGAACCAGCACCGAATAAGGTGATCGACATCGCTATAGCCACTTCGAAATGATTGCTCGCTGCTATCTGTGCTGAAGGCGCCGCATCTTCGTAAGTTAGCCCTATCACTTTAGAAAGATAGTATCCTATACCAAAGATCAACAGTATCTGTATAGTTAATGGTATCAGTATCAAAATGACAAAATAAGGATTTGACAATATGACCTGAGATTGTGGACTTATTATAACTATGATGGTCAAGAGTAATGCAGCGATCGATGCGTAATGCAGGTTCTCTGTAAAAGAATCGAACCACCTTTTTCCTTTTTTATTCAAAAGGATCTTCCTTGTTACGTAACCCGCCAAAAGAGGTAGGCCGACGTAAAGAGCGACTCCGAAAGCTACCCTTCTCCAGGGGACGAATATATCCGGAACACCTAATAGGAAGATGGCCAAAGGAGCATAAAATACCACCATGGTGAGGGAGTTGATTGCTACCATGACAAGGGTGTGTCCCATATTCCCTCGAGATAGGTACCCCCAGACCAGGACCATGGCTGTACAGGGTGCGACTCCAAGGAGTATCATACCACCCATGAATTCACCGGCCAGGTCGTAGGGGATCCAAGCCCCGTATATCACCCTGAAGAAAAGCCAGGCGATCAGTGCCATAGAAAAGGGCTTAACCGCCCAGTTGAGGAAAAGTGTTAGGCTGATGGGTTTAACGGATTTACCGGCCTCTATGATCCTTTTGAAGTCTATCTGAACCATTATAGGATAGATCATCAAGAAGAGCATTATGGCGATGGGGATCTCCACTCCTGCATATTCTATATCTCTAAAAATAGCTGTGAATTCAGGAAAGAATCGTCCGATCAGAAGACCCACAACTATACACATCCCTACCCACAGTGTTAAATACTTTTCAAAGAACCCTAAGCCTTTTTCTTCAGCCACCATCACACACCTCCAAAGAATCTCCAAGTTTCCTCGCACTTTCTAAAAGCTCTATTATCTCTTTTTTTGAAACCTTGTAGTAATTCTTTTTGCCTCTTCGTTCCCTCTCGACTAATCCACAGCGTAATAATTCTTTCAGATGATGACTGACCAAGGATTGCTCCATCTTTAGGCATTCTGAAATAGAGTTCACACACATCTTTTTTTCACCTATGCAGTAAAGGATTCTCCTCCGGTTGGATTCAGCAAGGCACTTGTATAAACCGTCGTTCATATGAACAACCATTCATATTTAATATTTAAGTTTTGGGTTATCTTTGAGAAATTTGATATAGGTTCATTATATCTCTTTAGCACAAGGATGATCTCACCGTAAAACTTGAAAAGAAAGTACTCTATGTTGAACAGGAACAGCGTAACGGATCATATCATCTGGAGAGAACATGAAAGAAGGATTTACAACTAGATTTGAAGATGGGCTCCAGGTCGGGGGGAAGATACTTCATGTGAGCGAGGAAGTACCAGGGCGTATAATAGGTCACACGTATGTAAAGTTGTATGTTGAACTAGAAGGACATAACGATCTTCTGATGTACGTAGGTCTCTACGAAGGACGGCCTCCTTATTACTTGCCATGGATAGAATTATTCGAGATAGAACCTACCATACATGGAGAACCCTTTTTCGGATCCACTTTGGAAGACATTTTGATCGAAATTTGTTCTGATATATCACCACCAGGAGGTAGACTCTTCGTGGAATATACTCAAGACCGAGAGAGCATCAGACAATTGACCGAAGGTGTCCCTCCACCATTCAGCAGACTTGGTTCTCTCATGCTCAAACATGGATTCACCTGGTTCAAAGACTGGTACTTTGCCGAAGGTTTCAATGAAGGGAGTCAAAAGCTGCAGGGTGAAAAGCCTCTAGATGAGATCAAGAAAAAGGAACATCTTGAGAGGATCCGTGCATCGGCGATAGAATACATGGATAACGAAAAATATCCTACGCAAGAAGTATTGGCGAGGATCGAAAGGTTCCTAGATACCGGCCATCTATAGTGTTCTGAGGTAGAGAACCCCACCGTTCTACTTTGGGGGTGAATACCGTTTTCATAGCATATTCACTTTCACCGACCCCCTTTCTACAGCATTAATAAGATGCCAACAACTGGACACCTAATGGATACGATACGGACATACCGAGCGAAGATACTCAACCACCACCAAGTCAAAAACGATCTGGACCGGTGCGGTTTCTCGGCATCTAAACTCTGGAATGTTGGTAGGCACTACATAGAACGGGTCTGGGAAGAAACGGGTGATATCCCGAACGGTTACGAGTTGAAGACGGAGTTGAAATATCACGAACGCTATAGGGACTTGTATTCACAGTCCAGTCAGCAGGTTTTAGAAGAACTTGCTGAGGCGTTCAAAAGTTGGTACAACTCCAACGACGAAGATGACAACCCACCAGGGTACAGGAAAAGAGAGAATCAACATCCGAGGTCCACGGTCACTTGGAAAAAAGACGCTATATGGCATGATGAGCATAACAACAGGTTACGCCTCTCTAAAGGATTCAACCACAAGACGAAGAGAGACGACTATATACTGTGTGAGTTTGAGACAAGACCGGATGTTACGGTTGAAGGCATACAGGTAGTAAGATCGGTGTGGAATGGTGATGTGTGGGAACTGCATATAGTATGTAAGGAGGAAATAGAAATTGATGAAAACCCCAACGGTAAGACAGCGGGGATCGACCTTGGGATCAATAACTACTTGGCGATATCCTATGGAAACGGCGGTACAACGGAGATATATCCCGCCAATACTCTAAAAGAAGATAAACACTATTTTACCTTGAAGGAGTATAAAACTGAAGGTGAGAACGGACCCAGTGAGAAGGCACTAAGGCTAAGAAGAACGTTAGCAAGGCGGAAAAAGCATTTCCTTCATACCCTATCCAAACATATCATTGAACGGTGTGTCGAAGAAGACATAGGTAAGATCGCTATCGGTGACCTGAGTTACATACGAAAGCAAGAGGATGGTGAGAGCAGGACTTGGGGTAAAAGTGGTAACAAAAAATTACATGGTTGGGAGTTCGAGAAGTTTACCGATTTACTGGAGTACAAGGCAGAAGAAGAGGGGATCACAGTTGAAAGGATCGATGAAAACAACACTTCCAAGACTTGTTAATCCTGTGGTGTAGTGGACGGTCGTAACAGGATCGAGCGGGGATTGTATTTCTGCAGTGATTGTGGTAGTGTGATGAACGCCGATGTGAACGGTGCTGAAAATATAAGGAAAAAGATAACTCAGAATCCTGAGAGGGATATGAGTAACGGTTGCGTGGCACAGCCATCAACCTATCTGTTCCATAGAACGGCTGGTATCTTCAAGCCGAAAGAACAGATGAGTTGTAAACCTTAGATTTCCAATCGGGAAGCCCCACGGCTCTGCCGTGTGGGAGGATGTCACTGGAAGACCTGTTGGTAGAAAAGAAGCTCTTGAACATATGAAAAGATCGAGGGGCGAAGGACTCGTACACCTTATAGGGAGAAACAAACTCGATCCAGTTTGGCTCGACGTGGGACCGGATGAAAAGTTCTTGACGATATGTAACTGCTGCTCGTGCTGTTGTCTGTGGCGTATGATAGATGACCTGTCGCCCGAGATCAGGGCTAAAATAAAGAAGATGCCTGGCATCCGGGTGAAGGTGAACGATAGATGTACCGGTTGTGGTTCGTGTCAAGATGTCTGCTTTTTAAACAGTATAACGATTGAAGATGAGAAAGCCATCATCTCAGAGGAGTGTAGAGGATGTGGTAGATGCGTAAATAGTTGTCCTGATGATGCGATAGAGATCGCAATCGAAGACCAAGATTATCTGGAAAGATCGATCGAAGAGATCAGCTCAGTTGTAGACCTCTCCTGATAATTCACCTATCGTCTGATTCCATCTTTACCGTGCTGACCTCCCCTCCGCAGATGAAGCATTCTTCCACCGGTTCGTCGAACCACCTTTTACATTTTTTACACCGGTATGCCCACCTGTATTCCTTTTCGATCTCTTTTTGAGCCACTCCTTTGTATCCGATGTTTAGAGATCTTGCCAGGTTCTGTATAGTGTAATCATCGGTCAGTATCACCGCGTTCAGATGATAGGCCAGCGCCAACACCTCTATGTCCGCCTCGGATAACCTTAAAAAATCCCCCGTCTTTTTGGCCTGCTTTTTGATCATCTCTATCACAGTCCCGGGGGGAGTGACTATCCTAAGACCGGCAGCCTGATACCTTTGGAACTTCTTGTACCATCTTCCTCCTTTCTGTATCTCATCTGTGATCGAAGGAGGGATGAACATCTGATCCGATAGATGGATGTCCTTTCCAGAGAGTATCACCGAAGTGTCCAGCACATACTTCATCAACACTTCAATCGCGGTTAAAGATAAATTATTTTCCCCAACCGTTGAATCAATGGGATCTATCATCAAATATGACGAGATATAGGGAAAGAGGGTGTTAGTGTACCAACAAAGTAAGCTCGACAAGGTTTTCAAAGACATATGTAATAAGAAGAGTACATCCACTTCGCAAAAAGGTATTAGGAATGGTTGAGAATGTCACTCAAAATCGTATCCAGCTTCTTCCCATTCCTTGAGACCTCCTTCGAAGTCTTTGACATTTTTAAAGCCCAGTTTAACAAGTTTTTTTGCTGCTATGGGACTCGCCGTGCACTCTTTATCATTACAGTAAACTATGACCTCCTTATCAGCATCGATTTCATCCTTCCGCCTTGCGATCTCTTTATAAGGTATGTTTAAAGCACCGGGTAAATGTCTGTTCCTATAGCTCTCTTCGGAGAGAACGTCTATCACTAAGATATCTTCGCCCCGCTCCATCTTTTTCTTTAATTCCTCTGCAGATATCTTGTCATACATGTTATTTACCATTATGATTTTTTCAATTTATAAGTCTGTCGCAGTCGAAATTAAAATTTTAGCACGAGCTTAATGAAAAAAGATATAGGTGATGAGGGATTGAGGGATAAAAAACAGAAGGGGACTGATAAGATAGAAAAAAACATCATCCTTATCCATGTCGACGGCGGGTGTCGTAAAAACGTGGCCGCCTATGGATACACGGTAAAAAAGAACGGAAAAACGATCAGAGAGGACTACGGTATATTAAAAAGAGGGAAGGGTGCCACCAACAATTACGCAGAGTACATGGCCCCTATCAAAGCACTGAGTTGGCTAAAAGGATCGGACGAAGGGATCGATAAGGTCCTTGTTAGGTCCGATTCGCAGCTTATGGTAAAGCAGATAAACGGGGAATGGAAGGTGAAATCGGACAACATTGTTGATCTCTATGGTGAGCTTAAAAAGTTGAAGAGTTATTTTGAAAAACATCACGATATCGAATTTGAACACGTACCTAGGGAGGAGAACGAAAGGGCGGATGAACTTGCTGAACAGGCATTGGAAGACCACTTTTTAGCTAGAAAGATAAGGGGTGAAGATAAAAAACAATGCCCCGAGTGCAGCAGTGAGATGGTGATCAGAAAGGGCAAGTACGGCAAATTCTGGGGATGCAAAGGTTACCCTGAATGCAAGCACACTGAAAATATAGACGACTAGCCGTCCAGAGTCTTATCTTCTTTAAACCTGATATATATGAGCACTTCATCGGCAGCATTTCCATCGATCACTTTCTTCAGCTCTTCTTTATTGGATGGCATTTTCCTGAACAAACTGGCAGCGCGTTTTTTACCTATCCCTGGGATGGCTGAAAGCTGACGGTAATCAGCATCATCCAGATAGAACGGATGGTGTATCCCTGTGACACTTCTATAACCATGACCGGTGATGATCACGTCGTAAAATTTACCCAGATCGAGAGGATATTTTATACCCACCAGTATAGGATAAGAACCGACCTGTCTCCCGAAGGTGGTCTTCCCGTCACGCTTTTCCATGTAAACATCCGAGAGAACCGTTCCCAGAGGCAGCATACGCTTGAGCATCGGTCTATCGATCTCCTCTCTTACATCCTTTTTAAATTTCCTGAATATCTGAGGGTCCACTGAACTCTGTTCGTATCCATCCACCCTCATCTGCCTGATGTTTATCCTCCGAAGAAGGAGTCCTTGATCCTTTATCCGTCTGAGGAATTGAATATTTTTTTCAAAGGTTTGAGGTCTCTCAGAGGGCAGTCCGGCGATAAAGTTGATTCCAGGAAGGAGATGGGGCATCCCGTTGTATCCACGCTCCCTTCCCACCTCATTGGTCAACTTAATGGCTCTTTCCACATCATCGGGATAAGCATTCAGATTGCATGCTTCGATCACCTCCGGATCAGCTGACTCCATCCCCAAGGCGATAACATTCCCAGGAGTGGTCCACTCGACCAGGCTCTCCAATATATCCCGTGTCTCGTCGGGATATTCAGACATGATCGCCGGATTAGCGTTGTCCACGTGCAGCACCTGGATATCCGGACAACGATCCCAAATACCTTTGAAGAGAAGTTCTAGTTCATCTGGGGCTGGTCTCGGTCTCTCCTTATTCCCAACTCCCTCAGCCCGGTAACTCATTATGCATGATTGTCCACCTAACCTGAAGTTCCTGACCCCATGGATATAAAGCTCTTCTATTTCCCGATGGATGTCCTCCTGAGCACGGAAAACAGGCTTTCCGTAGGAAGGCTCGCTGCAGAAGAAGCACCCTCCAGTGAAGTACCTGACGCATCCTCGATAAGTGACCACTTCCGCTATCAGTGGTCCGTCCAGCATGGGATGCTCTTTCACTACGGAAGCACCTTTCACCAACCAACGTTCCCTTTCCTCATCCGTGTACCATCTATCTTTCGGAGCACCTTTGAGATGATCGTTGAAGTAGGCTGAAATATCTTTCTTCACGACATGATCAAAACCTACCATCTCCCGGTATCTAGCCAGAGGGCCGCTGATAAAAGTCGTGGCAGTAGAAGCTGCCAATTCCCGTGCCTCCTTTGGACTTAGTGGTGTACCGGATAAGTACCGACCTGGTACGGTAACACCGCCGTGGACCAACAATATCTTGCACCTGGGCAATCCCTTTTCCCTCCACTCGTCCACGGTGATATATCCCCAATCAAGTCCATGCTCCTCCGCCACTCCAGCCAACAATCTAGGCTCCGGAGAAATGTAGGGAGGGACACCTAGTAAAGCGGGTTCATCCACGTACCCGTCGAATATCAGCACGTCAGGATTCATATTCAGATAAACGTTCTTTCGCCTTCTTTATGGTTCCGCTTGTGTACACAGTTTTTACACGTCCCTGGCCCACACGGATCGAGTTTAAAAGTTCTATAGCAAGCTCTTTACAGGTGTGATTGCAGCGCAGTATACCTCCCTTTCCAGAGAAGACCGTCAACCAGGGCTCACATCTTTCATAATGATCACCCGAGAACACTTCTCTTATCTCCCTTATCATCCCTCTTCTATCGGTGCACCCGTTTTCTATAACGAAGGATATGTACCTTTGACGGGTCTCACGAACAGCCATGATAGATCACTCTTCAGCCGCTCTAGCTTCTCTGATCTTTGGGACTGGAATCTCCCTAAGTATATCGTCTATGATGTTCTCTGGTTTAACACCCTTGATGGCGGGACCTGGTTTGAGCACGAGTCTATGAGCCAAGGCTTCTTTCGTGATGAACTTTACATCGTCGGGTACAACGAAATCCCTTCCCCGTAAGGCTGCGTTGGCCATGGATAGCTTCATGAGTGCCAAGCTTCCTCTGGGGCTGGAACCGACTTCCACTTGAGAGTTCTCCCTCGTCATTTTAACGATCCTGACTATGTATCGTTTAATATCATCATCGAGATGAACATCCTCCACCGTTCTCTGCATATCCAGGAGACCCTGAGAGTCGGTGACCCTTTTGGTCGTGAACTCGTCGGTTTTTCTCTCCTTTCTTCTCCGCAGTACTTCAACCTCCTCGGAGAGTGATGGATAGCCCACCTTGAGCCTCACCATGAAACGGTCCACCTGCGCTTCGGGCAGGGGATAGGTTCCTTCGTACTCTATGGGATTCTGAGTGGCTATGACCAGGAAAGGTGGTTTCATCTTGTGTGTTTCACCCTCGATCGTAGTCTGTTTCTCCTGCATCGCTTCCAAGAGGGCGGATTGTGTCTTTGGTGGTGCACGGTTGATCTCATCTGCAAGCAAGATGTTTGTGAAAATAGGGCCTTTACGCATGGTAAATTTGCCAGTATCCCTATCATATATGAAAGAACCGGTTATATCAGCAGGGAGAAGGTCAGGCGTGAATTGGATCCTTCTGAAATCACAGCCTAGCGAATCAGAAAAACAGTTGGCGATCATGGTCTTGGCAAGGCCTGGATAATCCTCGAAAAGGATATGGCCATTGGCTAAAATGCTGACCAGTGTTTTTTGAAGCACCCTTTTCTTACCGACTATATTGGTTCCCACTTCTTTTATTATCTTCGAACATGTATTCGATAGTTCTTCTATTTCCAATTTAAGTCCTCCAAATGACTCGTTATGCTTCCGTATAACCGACGGTCCTTTAATAGGATTTTCCACCGTCAAACCTATATCTAACATGCATAGATTAAGAAACATGGACTTCTTCTTCCCTGGAGAAAAGTTCCCAGCCCTATCGGTAACTGGAAAGGAATGCGAACTTCAGTGTAAACACTGCCGGGGACGTTACTTGAAAGGGATGAAACCTGTAAAAACTGGCAAAACTCTGTACGAAACAGCCAAAAAACTTGAAAAAGGAGGTTGCGTTGGATTCCTGTTGAGTGGTGGCTCGGACAGTAAAGGTATGGTTCCGCTGAAAGACCACATAAGTTCGCTTGAGAGAGTAAAAGAGGATACATCTCTTATAATAAACGTGCACACCGGACTGGTCGATGACGAGATGGTAAAGTGGATGAAGAGGATAAAACCACATGTGATATCCTATGACATGATAGGTTCTGCCAGGACCTTGAAGGAGATATACGGATCGAACGCTGAACCGGAGGAATATTTACGGGGATACAATGCCCTTAAAAAAGCGGGACTTAGAGTGGTCCCCCATGTTACCGTGGGATTACACGAAGGAAGACTGCTTGGAGAGTACCGAGCTATCGACATGATAGATGATTCCGATGTCATCGTCTTGAACTCCCTTATCCCATCGGAAATCGATAGCCCGGTAGATGACGATGATTTTTTATCCGTGTTAAAATACGCGTTGGAGCACACATCATCCAAGATCTATATCGGCTGTATGAGGGAAAGGGGTAATCATCGACTTGAAAAAAGATCGATACAGATGGGTATCGACGGTATAGTGATGCCTTCTAGAAAGACATTGAAGTGGGCAAGAGAGAGCCACGATATTAATATATTTGAGGAGTGCTGCGCCGTTCACCTGTAGATAGCCTCGTCGGCATGTTTTTTCTTTACCGGATATAACATCACGACAAACACTGAATATGATATGAAGAATCCTAAGAAAGTCAGAGCGAATGGAAAGGTCCTCGTCCCGGGGAGCTCCATATTAATATTATAACTCACTTCAGCCGGCTCTTCACTCTGTATAACCAACCTGTATTCACCGAATCCGAGGGAAGGCATATCATAAAAAAAGGTCTCATCGGCAGTCGCACCGCTGGGATCACCGGGATCACGGTTCAACCTCATATCAAAGTTCCTTATCTCCCAATTATCTTCGCTTAAGATGGATACGGTCACCTCTTCGCCCTCGTTCAGCTCCACGGTTATATCTGAAACTCGGGTAAAATCAAAACGATCAAGTGTTGTAAAATAAATGGCTTCTTCTCCGTCAGGTCCGAGAGTGATATCTCCACTGGGAGAAAGATACTCCTCAGCACTCTCGCTCATGTAGGGAGTGAACAGTAGAAGGAACAGAAGACCGGATAAGATGATCGCACCATAGGACTTCTTCATCGACCGCTGGGCCATCAAGAATTTTGCACTTGCACTTTTATGGAATCCGATCTTCATCAATCGGAAAATAAAGTACTCTATCGCCAGGACCAAGAGCCAAATGAGAATTATGAGTGTTGATAGGAATAGAGGAAGATAAAAAGGATTGAGCTGTGCTCCACTGACATATAGGAAAAAGAAGAAAACAACGATTATACCGATTATCTGGGGGATGAATGCATACTTTTCGATACGTTTGATACGGGTGAGTCGGTATCCGCCTTCCAACTTGTCAAATTCATTCTCCTTCCTAGCCATGATATCCCCTTAAACAAAATCAAAATAGACTTCCATCCTTAAAGCAGTTTCGCTTTATATTTTGAACATAAGAAAGGTACTGCGTAGGTCGGTACCTCCATCTTATCCTCAAAAATGAACTCCTCTCTACTTATCATTATGGAATCCTCCTCGGGCAACTGTTCGAAAAAGATAGTGTAGGAGCCATTATCCGTTCCCTCGGGTACGGCATGCTCAAGAGGAAAGAAGGAGTAGAACTCCTCCAAAGACAGTGGTTTGACCACCAGAAATGAACCACCATGCAGGGATGTAGGTAATCGGATCAGTCTCTTTATATCTCCTGTGACAGGTTCATCTGTTTCACCGACCCTCTCAGCACCGAAGTGGGGAAGCTTTTTCTCCAAGATTATCCCGTGAAATATCTTCATGAAGTGTTTTTGATTCACCCTCTTTTCTTCCTTCAAAACGTCCAGCCGTTCGTTTTTCAGAACCAGTTTCCATTTCTCTTCTTTATACAATTCGTCATATAGTGCTTTCGCGATCTTTTCACCGATACCTTCGATCTCTGATATCTCGTCCATAACTTCCTTTTGTGACATCTCTGACCAGCGTTCCAATAGCTCTATTACCATCTCACGGTAGCGTTTCCTCCAACCATACCTGTTTGGGGGAGGGAGCCTGTAGGACTTACGTCTTTTGACTCTGTCCATGAACTCGCTTTCTTCATAGATCTCGTGAGGAAGTATTGCGTCCGGGTGCAAACCCGTACCGGTGATGTGGTCTACAATCTCTCTCCTAGCGTTTGAAGAAAGGTCTAAAACTTTTTTATCCCTGACATGGATGTGATAGCCCCTGTGACCGGAGAACACTATCTGGGTGTCCTCTTCAGAAAAACCAAAATCACCAAAAATAAACTCTTCCAAAAGAACCTTGGTCCGATTCTTTACAAGCTCCATCTGCTCGGGATAAGAAAGATCCTCCGCACCTGGAAGATGATCGGCGTCTAAGTCGAAAACAAGGTCCGCACCCATCCATTTTTTCTCCTTCATAGGGACCTCCGGATTGGAATAGTAGGCTGTGGAATAGTATGCGTGAAGAGGAGCTTTCCGGAATAAAAAATCCCTCATCTCATTTCTCGTTTGGAAGGCTACAGGCCTGTGCATTCCACTCCCACCCATATAAATAAAAGCGAATTCCCGCAGGGTGAAACGGGGTGGAAGATATAAATCAACCATCCTGTAATAGTCTCTCAGGAACCTATGTAGGAAACGTCTGGTCTTTATCTTCGGGTCCACGACCCCGTAAACGGCATCTGGTTTAATAACTTTTTTTGAAAGCTAAGATTCAAAAACTTGCAACGATTCCTTTGAGTGATATGGACCCTATCTATACTGGGCTTGCTTGGTTCATCCCTTCAATGATATTGCTCCTAGCCTTCGGTCTATGGTACTTTAATATCCAAAACAAAAGACTTTAAACTGATAAAGAACGTATTTTGATCATGGGATATAAAAATCACTTAGCAGGTGAAAAGAGCAGATATCTTAAACAGCATGCCGAGAATCCTGTGGATTGGTATCCCTGGTGTGAAGAAGCATTCGAAAAAGCCAGGTCTGAGGATAAACCGATATTCCTTTCCATAGGATATTCATCATGTCATTGGTGTCATGTGATGGCACATGAATCCTTTGAAGATCAAGAAGTGGGAAAATTGATGAACGAGGTCTTCGTTTCAATAAAAGTAGATAA
>PUNK01000012.1 GCA_003552585.1 Thermoplasmata archaeon
CGACGCCGCACGCCTGTCGGCGGTTTTGGTATAACGCGTATCAGGACGCCATGCAGGATCTTCAAGAACAGGTCGCTCCGATGGCCGCTGATCAGGGCAGCTCGTCGGCTGCCGTCGTCGTCGACAAGTATCTGAGCGAGGAACAGGCCCGCCGCGCCCGTCGGGATGCTATGCGCCAGCGGCTGGCTGACGTTTTTGAGGGACAACCCTGATCCACATCCGCTTCGATTCAGACTCGGAACTTCGGCTTTGTCAAAATCTCTTATTCAAACATATTCCTCTCCGAAACAGCTGTTCGCTGAAGAGTGCTTATTGACCGACGAGAATCCTACCAGTTCCAAGTGATGTTCTGAGTAGCGTGCAAGATACAGAGCGCGTATCGATCACTTTTGAAACCTTGGCAATTTCAGATGTCTACCGGTCTCGGTTCACTATCCGACACCAAGATAGCCGGCAGCATTCCCTGCGATTTTGCTCACTGTTTCTTCGCCAAGACGACCTTCCTCCTGCTGCATGTCACTATGACGGATCGACACAATTGTCCACGGATTCACGTAGCTTTCACGCGGAAGTCCACCAGAAACGAAATCGCCCTCCCCAAGCGGGATCGCGACAACTCGCTGCGTCGTCGTAACTGCTGCATACAGCGCTTCTTCTTCGGAAAACGGATGTGAATCATCGCTTAGGCACACGTACGGACGGTAGTCGTGCTCGGCAAGCAGGTCAGGTCCCTTCACCACCATCCCGCGGGTGTAGATGGTACTCATTCCTCGCCGTAGTAATCGTCCGTCGTTGAGGCGGAGCTCGCCGCGTGCTGTGCGGCATATGAGGCGAGGCGATCGTCCTCCGCGATGGCCCAATATCGTCCACGATGACGCACGAGATCACGATTCCCGAGTCGCGAGAGGACGGCGCCGACACTTCCTCGCTTGATCCCTGTTGCCTCGTGGATCTCCGTCTGCGTGAACGCCTCATCGCTATGCTCCGCAAGGAACTGAAGGATACGATGGGGTTGTGTCCCCTCCTGTATGTCGAGGGCGTCATCTGGGCCGTCTTCGAACCGATCGATGCTGATTGGCATGTGTAATAGAATGTAATAGATCGCAATAACAGTTGGGGCAAAGTCAGGATATTCCCAGCTCTCTGCGAACCCCACGCCCGTGCTGAATTCAGTCCTCTGTATCTCGCACGGTGTTCTTGACAGGTGTCGGTAAGATCATTGCCCTCGCCGGTGGGTGAGTTCTCTGTACTGAGCGACTAAGGGTAGAAACTATCAACCGTGGAGGGTTTCAACATAGCCTCTCGTCTTAATACTGAGTTCATTTGTGATCCTTGAATCAAAGAATCAATGATTCACTGATCAGAATCTTCCTTCGCTAGTTCGCGAATCTTCTCTTTCGTCTCTTCTCGGTACTCACCGAACGCCACCTCGAAAATTGCTCGGTAGAAGTGCTTGTTCTTCTCGAGGATGATGCCGTCTCGTTTTAGCTGTTTCTTTAACCGCGTGAATGTGACTTCGATGTCTTCGCTCTGTTCCGGCTCGACGTATATCGTAGCTGAATCCCAGTCCTCTCGGATGTTCAGGGGTTCGTCGTCTGCTACCGCTGTCTCTTCAGTCGCGGATTCTGATGTGTCAGTAGACCCCTGCTGTTCTGATTGCTTCGCGGTAGCAGCTGCTGATTCGCGGTCTTGTCTCTCTGACGATGTCCCCTCTGTTGTCTCGTCGTCGACCGTGTCTTCCTCGTCTTCCACCTCTTCTGTCGGGTTCTCGAATCGCTCATCCATTCCTCGGGGCATCTTACACCTCCACCGCCGTTTTGTCGAAGGCTCGCTCCATTGTCTCAGCAATCTCTAGGAACAGGTCGCGCTCTACCCCTTGGTCATTCGCGTCTTCCCATTCGAAAATATCACAGCCATTGTCCCACGCTCGCTGAATTGCCACGCGCATCGGGAGTTTAAAAATTGGCGCTAGTGACGCATATGACTCGTCAAACACGTCTAGGAACTTCTGCGATTGACCATCGTCTCGATACATGTTCGCTAGTAGTCCCACAATCGCAATCTCGATCTGTTGGTTATTCTCGATGGATTCCAGCTGGTCCCAGAGGTCGTCTAGAGCGTCTCGGGACGTGGCTTGAGTCTGTGCGGCAAGGAAGACGTTCTGGGCAGCGATGAATGCCGCATCTGTGAGGACTGAGAGATCAGGCGGGCAGTCGATCAAAATAAAATCGTAATCATAGCCATCGTCTACCAATTCTTCGAGAGCAACTTTCAACGAAAGACGAGCGCCTGCGTCATCCATCCAATCCCGGGCAAGCCCCATGTCCTTATGGCTTGGCACGAGATCGAAATTCAGGTGTTCGTACTCGTTGCTGTGGATCATAATCTCTGACAGCGTTGTGTCGTCTGTGCGTGGATTGTCAACGAGGACGTCGAGAAGATTTGCGTCGTCGGTAGCAAGTGTATTTGGAAGGTCGTTCTTCGGACTTGTTGGATCGTTATCGTCGCCCGGTCCCAGTCCAAGCCCTTTCGTCATGTCGGCTTGTGGGTCCATGTCGATCGTAAGAACATCGTGGTCGCGAGTGGCCAGCGCCGCGGCACTGTTGAGTGTCGCTGTTGTCTTTCCTGTCCCGCCTTTCTGGTTACCGAAAGCGATCGTGGGAATGCCAGTTGATGGTGTGACGCCCCATCCACGAGGTGACTCAGTCATACACGGATCATTGATTCAATGATTCATAAAACTATGTCAGACACTCTATTCCGAGATAAATCTCCTAAAGTCCTGAATTCTCTGTTATAATCTTCTGATAGGCTAGAATCCACTAGAATACATCAGACTCAGTAGATCAATGACTCAAGGATTCTTGGACCCAATGGTCTATTACTCGCTATGTCAAATACCCTGAGTAGGCCTATTGCTACCGGATCATGGAGTCTGTGATTCAGTCTTCATACAGTATTTGATCTCTTTGATTCATGACGTCTGGGATTCAATGACTCTGTAATTCACTGATTTTATAATCCGTCGTACTCTAGTGGGTTCCAAGAAGCAAATAATCAATGATTCTCTGAATCCCTATTTTCTTGATTCATTGATTCACAGATCCCCCGGTTCAATGACTGACTCTATTTCAAACTTGAGCTGGTGATACTGGCGAGACAGATCGAGTCGAAATCAACAGTGAGTTTGGGACGACGTGATACTAATTGCCCTATTGGACACCAACGTTTTACCCGGCAGTGTGCTCTGTTGAATCCGATGACGACACAGCGATCACGATCTCTGAAGAAGCGATTATCTCGATATTTGTCGTCAAGGGGTTGGATCAATCCACTCAGCGGTCTTGATCCGCTCCTCTCTGCCAAGATTCGATCTCTGAATTCTCTCCACAGCACTCCTGAGCCGAGCATAGAGTAGCCTGATCCCGACGCATTCTGCAGAATTCAACAGAGCAGACCGGGTGTAATTAGCTTCCAAGATAACTGGTAAATTACGCCGAGAAATTTACGAGTCGTGATTTACAAGAACAGAAAAGACAATGAGAAACGTGGACAAGGAAGAGAGATTGTATGTCGGCCGATATAATAACATAGAAGCAATCGAGCTCCAGAAGAATGACACGCTGATCAATCTGTCGACTGCCTGTAGCACAGCATACACAGAACTGCACAGCAACATCCACATCCCACTACGTGATGATCCCAGCTGCCGGTACACAGACTTCCAAACTGCCGCCAAAGAAACGGTGACAAGGTACAGACGAGGTGATACGGTTGCAGTGGTGTGTGGCGCAGGCCAGAGCAGAAGTGTGGCTGTGGCAGCTGCTGTCCTATGTGTTATTGAGGACACTGATTTCGAGGATGCACTCGACCGCTGCAAGATGGGTGACATCAGTCCACAACCAACACTGGAAAACTACGCACAGAGGTATGTAAATCAAAGAATACAGGAATAAGGGGCTCTGGTGAATCGCCAGAAGGCGTTTGATTTCACTGTTTCACGGCTCGCTTGATGTTGTAGACCCACACATCAGAACGATTTTACAAAATTCTCGGTACTACGCTCGGCCACGCGGTGCGTGCCCGAGCGTCCGCTTGATCGTCGAGAAGGCGTCTCAGACAGTGCTCGTTGGCCGTATAGAGACCCATCGATGCGCGCGTTATGCGCGCAGTCGATGGATCGGAACTCACAGTGCTTGATCAACGGTCTCACGCCCTCTTCGCGCACTTTCTCGCGCAATCGCTGCCAATCGTAGCCTTTGTCGGCGGCGAGGCTGGCAATCTCGCCCGCGTTGCGGCGGGCGAGTTGCCAACCGATCTGGGGTGTCGTGACGTTTCTCGGTCGCACAGTGAACGTCGAGCACAGCTTGTGTTTTTGTATCGACGAGCGCGGTCGTTTTCAGCGTTTGAACGCGGTAGCTCGTCCGGCGACAGTAGTGCTTGCTAGCGGTTTCGCGGTCGAAGAACGTCGCGTCAATCGCAGCGTGATCGGCGGTGTCGTGCAGCTGCGCCGACAGCCGCAGCAGCACTCCCAGACCTTCATCTCGAACCTATCAAACGCCTTTACTAGCGTCGAGTGATCAGGGAGATCTTCGACATAGATCATCGCCGATTTCCCGCTTCACTTCCTTTGATTTGGCGACCTATCCCGCCGCCTTACAGCGATTCACCAAAGCCGAGAAAACGGAAGGAGTACGCACGAGGACATGGGAATGGGACGCGAGTAACGGAATTTTCGTCGATTACGGTTGCGGAGCCACGTGAGTCGGATCGCCGGTACGTTCCCTCGGGTGCGAAACTCCCGGTTACCCCGGAGTCGGGGAACGTGCTTCCGGTAAAGGTGACGAGAGAAGAGGTTGACCAAGCGATTGCACTACTGGCTGAGTTTCCGAGTGAACCGACGACCGATAGTCCGGGTGCTGGTGTGGATGTCTTACTCGATCACGGAGAGAGTTCAGCGGGCGCGACGTCGCGTGTTTGCGGTGCAGACAGCGGTTAGCACGCGATACCAATGACGCGACAACGTACACCAACCGACGGCAGTGGTGACCAGAGCGATGAATATAGCGACCTCTTCGAAACAATTGAAGCCAAAGCCAGAGAGGCGCTCCTGTTTTTGAAAGATATTCTCAAACGGTGCCACGGTCGCCCGCTGGTGCGGGCCGACCGCGGCCCGTGGTACGACTGGCCGCTTGAACTCTTAGACTGCGAGTGCGAACGTGAAACGTGGGGGAACCGGTTACTGATGGAAGCGTGGTTCAGAATCTTGA
>PUNK01000048.1 GCA_003552585.1 Thermoplasmata archaeon
ACCCGCTTATCGAAGTCCTTCAATTCTTCGTGATTGTAGGTATTATCCAAACTCAGCATCACGCTCATGTGTTCAACAGTTTCGAATTCGTCGATCTCCCCGGCACCGACTCTTTGGGTAGGTGAATCAGATGTGACGAGTTCTGGATAAGTTTCTTCTAGAGCTTCTAACTCTTTGACCAGCATGTCGTACTCGTAATCGCTGATCTCGGGTTGGTTTTCGATATAATACTTCCTATCGTGGTATCTTATCTCTTTACGTAAATCCTGGATTCGGTCTTCTGCTTTCTCTTTGTCACAGGGTATATCGAACTCTTCCATCCTCTATCTCTCCTTCAAAAAGTCTATCAATTCTTCATAAGATAAAGTGTTGATCACATCATCCTTTTCTAACCATCCTCTCCGTGCTATCCCAACGCCATACTTCATAAAATCAAGATGCTGTAAACCATGTGCATCGGTTCCAAGTGATATGAGTACGCCTTTATCCTTAGCCTCCCTGGCGTCTAATGAATCTAGATCCAATCGCTGTGGTGATGCATTGATCTCTAACACCACTGAATTATCTTTGGCGGATTTAACTATCTCTCTCATATCGACTTTATAAGGTTCTCTTTCACCAATCTTACGACCTGTAGGGTGAGCAAATATATCGATCAATCCGGTGCTGAATGCATCGGTTATCCTTTTTGTTTGATCCTCAACTTCCATCCTGAAATTAGAATGTACCGCACCTAACACGATATCGAGTCCTTCCAAGGTTTCATGATCCATATCTAAACTACCGTCTTTCTTGATATCCACCTCTATTCCAGATAGTAGTTTGATATCCAATTCCTCTTGAGCTGACCGTATCTCTTCCTCCCTTTCTTGGATCTCCTGCTTATCTAGTCCTCCGGCGACTGTAAGACTTTCTGAATGATCCGTTATGGCGATATATTCATAACCTTTCTCTTGAGCAGCTCTACCTACTTCTAAGATCGTATTTACACCATCGCTCCAGTCCGAATGACATTGAAGGTCTCCTTTGATATCATCGATTTCAACAAGCTGTGGTAGTTCACTATTCCGAGCAGCTTCGATCTCTCCCCGGTTCTCTCTCAACTCTGGAGGTATCCAATCCATGCCCAATTTCTCGTAGATACTCTCCTCATCCTCTCCAGCTACTTTCTTTTCATCATTTTTACTGAACAATCCGTACTCGTTCAATTTGTAACCTTGATCGATAGCTATCTGCCTCAACTCTACATTATGTTCTTTAGAACCTGTAAAATACTGTAAAGCAGCTCCGAAACTTTCCTTATCAACTACTCTAAGGTCTGCTTGGACCCCCCCTAACATCCTTACACTGGTTTTGGTTTCGCCCTTTACCAACACTTCATCAACATCCGCATAATCACTAAAAGAATCCATCAATTTAGAACTGTCACCGGATGCGAGTATATCAACATCACCTATGGTTTCTTTTGACCTCCTTAAACTACCGGCTTTTTCTATCATCTCAGCATCTGGTTCTAAATATTCTATCAAAGAATCTGCTAGGGGCAGTACTTCGTTCAGTAGATGTCTCCCGGATATCTTCTCCAGCATATCGATTCCACGCAGTATCTTTTCCTGAGTTTTTTCCCCAAATCCTTTGATCTTACTTATCTCGTCTGCCTCAGCTGCCTTTTTGAGGGATTTAAAATCGGACACATCTAATTCGTCGAAAAGTTTACGAGCCGTTTTAGGGCCAATATCAGGAACCTTCATTACATCGAGAAGGCCTGGAGGGTACTTTTTCTTCAGATCGTTAAGATACTCCAGCCTACCCTCCTCTATTATCTCGATTATCTTCTCTTCAAGAGCCTTTCCAATCCCTTCAATATCTCTAAGATTTTCATTCTTGTAGTACTCTAAAATATCCTCTTTCATAGATTCTATTGTACGTGCAGCTCGTCGATAGGCACGAGGTTTAAAATCTATTTCATCAAGTTCTAACATATCTGCGACTTCATAGAAGATATCAGCTACCTTCTTGTTGATCATAAGGAGTAAAAGTCAATAAGGATATTTAGTATTGTTCATGTTGGTCAAGGTTCAAAGAGATACTCACTATCTTCCATAATCTTCTCGTCGTCTACCCATACATCACATTGAGTAAGTATCATATCAAGATGTTGAGGACAGGTCCATCCTGCATTAGTTTCTCCATGCATCGGATCTCCAAAAGCCACATGGACACCGGGATATTTTTCATCCAAAAGCATGTTATCTATCAGTTGCTTTTGAAAGATGTTAGTTCCTAAGCCAAACTCACCTACTCTCTTTGAACACTCATGGATTTCAAGATACTCCTTTAGATCTCTTTCTAAATCCTCATTTTCCGTGGATAAATTCTCGCAATATGACTTACTATCGCTTTTAATTTCAATAGTTACCGGGCTTTCCTGAAGGACAGAATGTGTATACTCATGACCCAGGTAATCACCAAGTACTCCATCAGCTATGAGTGTTCCTTCGATGCTCGCTGGACTCGTGAAAATCTCACCATCAGGCAGATTCAGCCAGTGGCCTGGTTCATGACAAATACCGGAAGAGGGTATCCATTTTATTACATCGCTGAACTTGGCTTCGAGGTCAGTTCCCTGAGGATTAGTCACCTTTATCTTTTTAGCATTACGGATCCGTTCGTAAAGTGCATCAGTGAATTTTTTTATCTGGGTATAATCTACTGACATGCCGGCTTCCATAACCTCTTCGGTTATATTCACCATGTGTGCATGTCTACCACCAACAAGAGCAGCATCTATAAAAGGACCACGGGTAGTTTCCAACTCACCTTCATATGCCCAAGCCGTCCAGAAAGTCACCGTGGCCTCAGTAGCAGCTTCTTTTACAGGTTTTGGTAGTTCCTTTATAGGTCTATCTCCATATACCTCCAATTTGAAAAAGCGAACATGAGGAGTTATCTCTAGTGCAGATTGTCTTAAAGTTCTACCAATTCTCTCTGAACCCTCATCACATACAATAACAACTTTATCCCACTCTTTTACATCCATACAAGTTTCGACTGCTACTTTACAACCTTCCTCCAAAGACATTTAATCTCTCTCCTTCAAGGACATATAAGTTTCTAACGCTTCATTTTAAAGACAGGGTGCATTATAAATTTTTGGCTGAAATTTTTATGCAATCTCATTTAATAACTTATTTACTAGGTTGATTAAACCAGACATATAGATATTTATCAATTTTTAATATCTTGCAATCTCACTTGTTTAAAAATAGACCTCTTAGAAGCCCAACTCCTAATCCATCCTTTTTCGCTGAAAAATGGACTGTCAAGGAAGCTTATGCATCCTCTGTATCCAAGAAAAATTAAAAATTTTCCTAGTGGACCCAGCGGGACGAAACAATTTCGCCAGAAATTGGTGAGTAGTAGGAACTTGTTCCAACGTATTTTCAAATCCTGATGGGGACACGGAGCGATAGCGAAGTGGACCTGTCAGAATGCTATTGCATTCTACTAGTCCATTTTCCGTTGAAAAGTGGACCCAGCGGGATTTGAACCCGCGGCCTCTGCCTTGCGAAGGCAGCGATCTTCCGGTCTGATCTATGGGCCCAAACGAGTGTAACGAGTTTGGGGGCATAGATGGGCTGAATCTATGATTGAGCCAGCATCTATGGGCCCACGAATGAACGTCAGTGAATGAGTGGGGTCATAGATATTTGGAGCATAGCTCCGATACCATCTATGGGTCTGAGTTGAGTTTATAGTATATGAAGTTTACTTTAAATTTTAGTTTCATATTTTAACCTTCGAAAACCCGAAAAAATTAAGAAGACCGTTACATTAGACTCATCTATGACATTCCGAGGTTTCATTGCCGTAGATATAGAAGCGAGTGAGGATGTGAAGAATTTCAAGGAAGACCTCGAAAAAACAGGTGCTGTACTCAAAATGGTAGACTTAGACAAGATGCACATCACCCTAAAATTCCTTGGCGATACTGAAGAAGAAAAGGTTCCTGATATATCAGAAACTATTAGAAAAGTGATTGAAGATCACGAGCCTTTTCAATTAAGAATAAAGGATACTGGTGCCTTCCCGGACCTTGGTTATATCAAGGTGATCTGGATGGGGATAGAAAACGAAAAGACAATAACGGATATCGCCCATGCTATAGAGGAAGAGCTCGTGCCTGTTGGGTTTAGTAGGATGGAACGAGGTTTCTCTCCCCACATCACTGTTGCTAGGATGAAAAGTGCTAAAAACAAAGAAAAGGTAGCATCAACGATAAGAGATTATCAGGGCCGCTTGTTTAATGTTCAGGATGTAGAGAAGATCGAATTAAAGAAAAGTGTTTTGAAGAGGAGCGGGCCAGAGTACACCACTTTGGAGGAATATTATCTGTAAATCTTTGAGAGGTTAAAAGAATCATATGAACCCACAATCCATAATAGCATTGATAAGCTTCGCTCCTGCTTTATTTCTTCTTTATTTTGTATTGGGTGAATATGACCCTTATTTCAAACACAACAAAGCATTTTTTATGATAGCTTTTGGACTGTTAGTGGGTTTAATAATTGGTTTCATAACATTATATTTTCCCCTTGGTGATTTAATATGGATGCTGGGTATCGTCCTTGTACTTGAACTAATCAAATTTGTAATGCTCCTCCAAAAACCCTTCCGACTGAAACACGATGCCACTTTCTATGGCCTGGCCTTCGGTATAGGTCTGCCTGCAATGATGGTTTTTGTTTATGGATATTTTTCAGGTCTGCTCGATATTTCAATCAAGTTAGCCCTCTTTTTCTCTCTCGTATCATACAATTATACCATGGTTCATGCTTCTACCGGTTCATTAATTGGTTTTGGATGCTATCGAGGAGAGTTCTGGACATGGTTTATCAGAGCTTTTATCATATCTGGGGTTCACGGCTCTTTGATGGCAATTGTTTGGGCAGGGGATGTTTCAGAAACCGGCCAGTTTGCAGTATTAACATTGGGTGCAGTTTATGCTACATTCCTTCTACTATACATAGTTAAGGAAATACTGCCGAGAACTGTTCCAAAGAAAATCAAAAAGAAGGTAGAAAGTTAAATTATAAGAATATGCTCAAAGGGTTCTTATAGCAAAGGAAAGCATATCACTGTTAAAGAGAATCCATGGATCAGCAAACTAAAAAGAAAAAACTGATTTACAAAGGTTTATCATTACTTTTAGTTGCAGCTATACTGATAACCATAATGGTGTTGCCCGTCAGAAATTATCTGCCTCATCTATGGGGTGGACCGGTGTATCCAGAGTATGCCCGCTTCACAATAGAGAGGAAAATAGAAATAACAACTAATAGAGAAATAAACTATAACGTAACAGTGCCTTCACCCCATGATATAGAAGAACAAGGGATACAAAAGATCAACAGCGTTGAATGGAATATCGAACCTGACTTTATCAATATGTACGGGATCGAATGGAAAACGTGGAGGGGGAGCCTAGAAGATCAAACTAAAGAGATCCTTATCAATTACCATGTAGAAACCAGATCGATAAAGTGGGACTACTCCCAGGATATTTCAGGCAGTGTCGATGACTTCGAAGAAAGTATCGTATCAAGATATGAGGGCAACCAGTGGCTGCTTGAAGAAGATAGAAATGATGACGGAAATTACGATTGGATGATAGAGCCGGAGAATCCAGTCATAAAAAATCTCGCAGAGGATATTACCAGGGATGAGGAAACTGTTTACGGTAAAGCCAGAGCTATATACGATTGGATGGTGAAAAATATCGATTATGAGAGGGGGGGACCTGGGTTACCTCAGCACTCTGTTTGGACACTAGATAGAAGAGCAGGGGATTGTGATGAATGGTCTTACTTGTACATATCACTTGCTAGGGCCATTGGCATACCGGCATGGGTAGAATTGGGAGTGCTGTATGACAGGATGGGGGATTATTGGGGCGGTCATGGTTGGGTTAGACTTCAATTTGTTGACGAAGATGGAAATCATGATTGGGTTAATATAGATTTAGTAAACCGGCAATTTTTTGCACGAGATGCTACTAGAATAACTACATGGATAGATGACGGTGTAGAGGGACACTTATCAGAGTATTACTATTACGTTAGATACAATTACACCGGTTTACCCCGTCCATCCGTTAGTATTTCAGAAGATTATACAAATGTAGAAATGGAAACAGAGGGGGAAGTATATATCGGAGATGAACTAGGGATACCTTGGATTCCAGGGAAATATTTTATCATTGCTTTGGTAATAAGTTCTATTTATAAATACGCTAAAATACATAATAGACTAGAGAACGATAGATAACGAAAAATGTTAATAGGCACATAGATAATCCGTGTATGAACTCTTAAGTTTGAATACTTAAGGAAAGAGGTTGTAATATGGTAAAACCAGTAGTGTTTAATCTAATACGGCAATTAGCAAATGAAGAAGGAATCGAAGGATGCTTTCTTATTTCTAAAAGAGGGAGATTGCTAGCAAAGGTAGGGGATTTAGATTCATCTATGGAGGAAAGTTTTGGTACGCTTAGCGCTACCATTTTTGGTGCAGCATTACAGACAAATAAAATTTTGGAGAAAAAGCTACCCAAGCAAGTCTTGATAGATGATAGACAAGGATCTACCGTACTGAGGACCGTTGATAAAAACCATTTCCTTCTTGTTCGAACGGGAAGAACAGAAGATAAAAAGAGCCTATTAAAAACCATAAAGAATACTAGCTGGAACATATGTCAAGAGATCTGATTGATCCTTCCAAAGTACCAATACAGAAAAAAAGAACAATTCTTTTTTATTATATATAATATTTAGAAAAGTGGTGTAAAGAATACAATGGTCCCGACTCCCGGATTTTAGTAGGAACAAGTTCCTACAACTCTCTAATCAAAGATTAGTTCGTGAGTCAGAATGATCGATTCTAACAACTCTCTAATCAAAGATTAGTTCGTGAACCGGGGTTCAAATCCATTAAAAGAATACAATGGTCCCGACTCCCGGATTTGAACCGGGGACCTGGTGATTTCTGCGGGTGAATCGGAACTAAACGCCCGATAGGTTAAATGCCTACTACAGTCACCCGCTCTAGCCAGTCTGAGCTAAGTCGGGGTTTTGTGCATGTGTAAATCAGGTGACTAACACCTAAACATGTTTATTATTTATCCTTTTCGTTTGGTTTCCTCTGCAATTAGAAATGATTGAAATATAAAACAACATTTAGAGTATGTCATATTGAAGAGTGAGAGTTTAACTCGTTAACACCAATTAAATACGATACATATTATATTCAATACACGTGAATAAATAAAATTAAATACAAGAATAACAATATCATAATAAGGTAAGTGAGAAAATGCCCAATAATATATTTAATACTGTTGTTGAAGATTTGAATTTTGTAGGGGATATCCTTGCCTCAGGCATCACCAAAAAAGGGGTTATCAAGGAGGGAGGAAACCCCGAGTCAGTCACGGTTTCGCAGATGAAAGCAGCTTTGGAGAATCATATTGTGCCTTCACTCTATTCATTCGTTTCAAAAAAGAAAGCATTAAAATGGAAAAGAGACATAATTAAAAAGTTAAACCAGATGGAGGGGAGAAATTGAAAATAGAATCGATAACAATGGAAGATTTAAAGAGCTCTAGATTAAGAAAATATATATTCTTATTTTTGGCAATTGTCTTCTTATTCTCTTACTCGCTGGTTCCTATCATAGGATATGGGTCTATTATCGCCAGCATAATCGGATTGACTTCTTTCCTTGTAGCCATAATTAGCTTCCTGTATCTCTTTAAACTGTATGGTATAAGCAGTAAGGAGGGGTGGGTTTGGTTATTGTTCATTGTAGGATTGATCTTTACGATCTTTTCAAGGTTTGCTGATCTGTCGGACCATACATTAGCTTATTTTATTCTTCGTCTATCGTCTAAACCTGCTTTGATAATAGGCCTACTATTGAAACTAAATATATCTGGCATAGATATACATAGAAATGAAAAAACCCTATTGACTATCACCTTTGCAGGTTGGTGGTTACTTGTAGTGATCTCTTCCTTGTTCCCTGCTATATACCGTGGATTCGACTATCAGCAGGATATGTTTACAATTTTCGGGATGGCCGAAGTCATCGCTCTCATGCTAGCTTGTATAATAATCATATCCATAAGAGCAGATGGTTGGTACTACTTCGCTGTTGGAGTGGTACTCATAGCTATGGGAGACATACTTCACTTCCCAGCTGAAGAATACGGAATGATATACCCTGGATCGCCGATCTCTTTGTTCTGGTATATAGGTTTATTACTTAGCGCTTATGGTGCTTATCAATTGCGTTATAAATATCTTGAAATGATTGCAATGTAAAATCACTTCAAGTCAGCACGTTTGAATGTTTCTACATCGAATCCATCATCGGGTATTGTAGCATCAAATCCATATTTTGAAGTTAAGTCATGCGCACTTGGATCCAGAGAACTGCCTTCTTGATCTTCAAGTATCAACAGATCCTTGTCTGCCTGAAATCTGGTGGCTATAGCCCACTCGACCTGTCGATCGTCATAGATGTTCACATCATCATCAACGATAACAACTCTCTTCATCGATTTATGAGCTTCAAAGGCAGCTTTTATGAGTGCATTTATATCATAGTCCGAGCCTTTTTTTATGGATACTACCCCATGTAACCATGAGCAGCCACCCTCGGTCAGTCTGACATCGTTCACATGTGCAAGTTTCGACAACTCTTTTTTCATGACTGACTCCCGGGGAAGACCCATCAATAAGAAATGCTCGTATCCCCCTGGAAGTAGAGCATGGAATATAGGATCATCCCTATATAAAATTCTGTCGATCTCCACTACAGGTTGCTGCCTTATATGATCGTATGTACCAGTTATATCAACGAAAGGACCTTCGTCTCCTTCTCTAGAGGTTATCCGTCCCTGAAGAATATAATCTGCATGAGCAGGTACTAACAGTTTTTCATCAAGCCGAGTGACCTCTATCGGACTGCCGAGTCCCTTTTCACGCAGTGCGCTAGCGATGGTCAGTTCATCTGTTTCATAATCTGTAGAAGTAGCTGCAGCGAGTAAAACAGCCGGACATAAACCAATGGCCACTGCTATATCAAGATCATTTCCATATTCCTGCGCTTTTTGGTACATGTTATGTAAATCTCTAGGAACCAAACGTATAGTGAATTCCTTTCTACCGGTCAACATCATCCTGTGAAAAGAAAGGTTTCTCTTACCCTCGTACTCGGAGCAGACCACACCAGAGGTTATATATCTCCCACCGTCACCAGGATAGTATTTTGGGATGGGTAATTTTCTCAGATCAAAATCATGTACGATGTTGTTCTTTACCGGTGCATCATCTATCAACTTAGGCTCACTCGGATCCTCAACCGCTCTTGCTAAAAGATCAACTATTTCACTGGGTTTAACATCCAAAGCCTTTCCGACCCTCTCTCTTGTCGCCCAGAGATTTACCACCAAAGGACCTCCTGGGAATTCGGGAAAGAATATCGGTGTCTCGGGATGATCTCGTGCAAAACGGGATACGTCAAACTCCTTGAAAATTCTTTGCTCGATCACCTTTTTTTGGAATTTTTGGACGAAATAATTCATTGACATGGAATTCTGTCTCCATCTATAGACATCCTTAAGCACGCATTTCATATAAATCTAATTCCCGTTACCAGGAAAATAATAAGTATACCGACCATTACTTATGAGTATGAAAGGGTTAACCTACAAAGAAGCAGGTGTCGACATAGATGCTGAAGAAGATGGCATATCTGCTTTGGCTAGAACATTAAATTATGCCCGTGAAGGGATAGGTGCAGCGATGAAGGGGGAATTCACTGGCTTGATAGATTTTGGAGACATTGCACTGACTCTCTGTACTGACGGTGTAGGAACCAAATTGCTGGTTGCAGATGCTTTGGAAAGATGGGACTCTGTGGGTATCGACTGTATCGCCATGAATGTTAATGATACAATATGCCAAGGTGCTGAACCTATTGCATTTGTTGATTATATCGCTGTCGAAGAGCCAGATCCAAATTTGATGAGGGAGCTAGGAAAGGGATTAAACCGTGGAGCAGAACTGGCTAATGTTTCCATAGTTGGTGGTGAAACCGCTACCTTGGGCGAGATAGTAAAAGGGTTCGATATTGCAGGGACCGCACTGGGTTATGTGAGAAAAGAGGACATAATAGATGGTAAACAGCTGTGTGAAGGAGATAAGATAATAGGATTACCTAGTTCAGGCATACATTCCAACGGATTGACTTTGGCTAGAAAGATTATTGAAGAATCTGAATACGATTATAATGATACTTGTGATTACGGAATTATTGGGGAACTGATGCTTGAACCAACCACGATCTACGTTAGAAGCGTGATGGATCTACTTAAGGAGTATAATATAAAAGGTATGGCCAATATAACCGGAGGGGGATTAAGAAATCTCAAACGGATCCACCCTTCGCTTGGATACAAAATATCAGATCCAATGCCTGTTAACCCTATCTTCAAATTTTTACAAAAAGAAGGGAGAATCAGCCCTAACGAGATGTATCAAACCTTCAATATGGGGATGGGGTTCGTAATTATAGTATCTGATGAGATCGCTGAAGACGTGGCAGAAAAAGCTAGGGGGAAGGTCGTAGGAGAACTTATCGAACAGCCAGGTGTCTATCACGTGCCTGAAGATATAGATTATTGAGAGTAGTTCAACTTTTAGGTTGTAGTTATCTATCTCCAAGGTCACGTTATTAAATTTTATATTCAAAATAATTATAAATACTCCCATCTCTATGTAGTAAATATGAAACAAAACAGCAAATTAACAAAAAACGCATATGACCTTTCAAACCTATTATCAACCTATGGGTTTTTGAGGTAAAAATGAGAGGGGGTACGATCCCTCTAAACACCTTTCCTAAATTTTCTTTTTAGTTGATATCTAATAATGAATTATCCTCACGATCCAATTCTGTTAGATTTAGTCGAAAAATGTTTAGAAATATAATAAAAAGAAAAGGTTTTAAAAATGAGATTAAATCTCATTTTCAGATTGGGTGTCCGGTCCCATATCACCCTCAGTTGAATCTTGATATTCTCCTGCTTCCTGATATGGTTCCTGAGGGGGAGGAGGTTCTTCCTCATATCGTTGTTCGTCGGGCTGCTCCGTGTAGGGTTCATCAGTAGATTGACCATTCTTCCCCCGGGCCATCACGAGAACCAAAATAAGTACTACTACTATAATCAATGCAATAAGCAACCACCAATAGTCGGATAGGATATCCATTATCTCCGTTTCTTCATCATCTGGGTCATCTGTATCTTCTGGATCATCTGGGTCGTCTGCTTCGAAGACTGCTGTTATAGAATAGTTACCTTCAATGGTGATCGTCGTTGTAGGTGATGTGGGGTCCTCTATCGTACCTATGTCACTGGTCCATTCGACGAATCCGTATCCCTCATCTGCCTCCGCCACCAAGTCTACAACAGTATCTTCTTCGTAGTCAAAGGTATCTTCTCCCGGATCGGTAACCGAACCGCCTGCTGTACTATCTATGGTGAGCTGGTATTCTTCGAGGACCTCTTCGAACTCAGCTGTTATGGAGTAATCGTCATTCATGGTAATCGTCGTGGTCGGTGAGTTCGGGTCGGCTATCGTACTTATATCCTCGCCGGTCCATTCGACGAATCCGTATCCCTCATCTGCCTCTGCCACTAGGTTTACATCTTCACCTTCTTCGTAGTCAAAGGTATCTTCTCCCGGATCGGTAACCGAACCGCCTGCTGTACTATCGATGGTGAGCTGGTATTCTTCGAGGACCTCTTCGAACTCAGCTGTTATGGAGTCGTCGTCGTTAATGGTGATCGTCGTTGTAGGTGATGTGGGGTCCTCTACCGTATCTATGTCACCGGTCCATTCGACGAATACGTATCCCTCATCTGCCTCTGCCACCAAGTCTACAACAGTATCTTTTTCATAGTCAAAAGTGCCTTCACCTGGATCGATCACTGAACCGCCTTCGTTACTATTTACTGTCAGTTCATACATAACTTCGGTTATCTCCAGTTCGCTTTCCCATGCATTCTCTGGCCATTCTTCTGGCTCAACTTTGACATCATAGACACCTGGATCTTCGATGCCCCAATCATCGATAGGTACGCCCTCAAAGGTTACCCATTCAGTATCACCAGGAAGGAGTTCAACATCTTGACCATAAACTGCGAAACTCATATCGTTGATAAACAGGTTGATCGGTGTAGTTCCTTCCATGCCACCCATATTTTCAACCTCGCCCTGCACAGTTACCGATTCATCCATAGCTGCTGGATCAGGGGTTATCGACCAGTCGTTCAATACAAACTCTGCCGGACCGACTACCTCTAACTCGCCTTCCCATGCATTCTCTGGTGACTGCTCTGGTTCTAATTTCACAGCATATGTACCAACTTCAGTGATGTTCCAATCGGATAAAGGTTCTCCTTCGAAGGTTACCCATTCAGTATCACCCGGTCCGATTTCATCAATAATCACCACATCAACGTTATCCTCCATATCACCAACATACAATATTATTACAACTGCATGGGACTGATACCCGACATTCTCAACTATCCCTTCTATCGTGACCATCTCATCCAATTCTACCGTATCCGGAACGATAGAGACATCGTGCAATATGAACTCAGCTTCTGCGTTATGTGCCTCGACCCACGGATAACGGTCCTGGGCTCCGGCATCACCGGCGATATCTGTGTATGGGTCTTCACCTATACCATCGCCCCTGTCCTCTCCTTCGTAGTCGTCCCAGAAATTACCGCCACTACCGTCATTATCAGGATCGCCGTCATCCCAGTGGTTTTCACTGTTGTCATATGCATGTACTTCGTTATCAATGAAATCATTGTGGAATATCAGGTTATCCGAATCCCATTGTCTGATACCCTGACCGGTATTTCCTTCGATGATATTGTTTTGTACAGTGTTACCGCTGGAAGTTCCAAAAGTTATCCCTCTATTGTTATCGAATATGTGGTTATAACCTATATTGTTGTCAGTTGAGCCTTCGACTAGATTGATAGCGACATTGGTATTGCCGTATAGTGTGTTGTGTATTATATTGTTGAAGTCAGAGTTATCCACCCTTATTCCGTGAAATGGTGTATCGTATATCGTGTTATAGATGATAGTGTGATGACTGTAGCCCTCTATTTGGATACCTCTTCCACAATCGAAGATGGTATTATCGTTTATTTCCTCAGTACTTGCTTCATCCAAATAGATACCATAATAGGCACCCTGGATCGTGTTGTAACTTATTTTGTTGAGATGAGTGAATGCGATGTAGATACCGTAGCCCTCATGATCGTTTAAAATTATATCGTTTTCAAGGATCTGGTTTTCATCGCCCTCGTCGATGTGGATACCACTATCCAGTTCGCCTGATATCTCGTTCCCTTCGATGGTGTTCGAATCGCTGCCTTCCCCCCATAGTCGAATACCGTGATCTCCATCGGATAAGACCGTGTTATCAAGAATATCATTTTCGCTCGATCGGTTTAACCCGATGCCCACTCTGAAAATACGTTCAAGGTGGTTTTCTCTTGCAGTATTTTCATTACAATTATCAAATTCTATACCATAAGATACATGAGAGAAGGAATTATTGGTCAAAGTGTTACCTGTACCTCCATCAGTTATAGCGATCCCGGTTCCAACATTTCCAAAGTAGTTATCGATTATTACATTGTTGTTCGCACCGTTTATAAGGATACCATCGGTGGTGAAATAGAAGGAGTTATCCTCTATGTGGTTACCGCCGACTTGAACGATTATACCATTATCAGAGCTCCATATGTCGTTACCGATTATATCGTTCCCTGAGGTTTCCACAGATATCCCGGTTCCCTCATCGACATCGATCATGTTACTATCTATGATTTCATCCATACCCCCTCCACCTATATATATTCCAGTATCGATGATATCGTTGATGGTATTCCCTTCAATAGTATTGTGTTCACGTTGGCCTTCCATAGATATTCCAACTCCTAGGCTATCGTCTCTGCTTGATATTTCGTTATGGCTGATCCGAGTACCGGGAGATTCGTCTGTCATGATCCCCTGTTGTGTAACGCTGATTTCATTGTACCACATATGTACACCCATACAGTAGTCGACCTCTATACCGTAGGTCCCTGTGATCTCGTTGTGTGATACGTTATTGGAATTCGATTCATCCGTAAGTCTGATACCGAACATGCTTTCTATATCATTCCCCGTCACTTCAACGTTCAATGAACTGATGAGCAGTACTCCCGTGGGTAAAACTCCTGCAGTCCCGTAGAGTAAATTATCTCGTATCACCAAATGCAAGTTCGTGTTCTCAATGTGTATACACTTGTTCTCACCATCAGCGTCGATCTCATAGCCCTCGATGATATACGGATCTCCTTCGCTTCCGTCACCGGGCCAGCCCTCGTCTGAGGCCTGGTCCTCTAGATCATCGTTACCATCGATGATGATAGGCTCTCTTTCAGAGTATTC
Source organism: Thermoplasmata archaeon (assembly GCA_003552585.1). Classification (GTDB taxonomy): domain Archaea; phylum Thermoplasmatota; class Thermoplasmata; order Halarchaeoplasmatales; family Halarchaeoplasmataceae; genus PUNK01. The sequence continues at coordinate 14,592 of PUNK01000048.1, forward strand.
ATTGATAACCGGGGCGGAAGTATCACCAAGATACATAGTTTGTAACCCTGCCTCGGTGTATTCAGCTACAGCCAATGACATCACTGCAGCACTCAAGAGCAATACCATCGTTCCGCATAGCGCAAGCATTTTTTCTAAATCAATATTTGTCATTTTTTCACCAATTTCTCCTAAATTATTAGGGGTACATGGCAATAGATTTATAATAGATTTTCTATTACTTAAGTAATAACCCTTAATATGTGCATACATAAAATTTTGAATTAAAGATAAAGAAATTGAGTCAGATGAGAACGTCTATACTGTTCAGAGGTGAATAACCCCACGGCTCTGCCGTGTGGGAAGATGTCACTTTCTCATCGATAGACAGCGAATTCGAAAAATTGCACTTCGAATTTTTCAATATAAGATATGACAACAACACTTGATCCTGAATCTTATATCATGTTAAGAACTAAACCGTTCTTGCACTTTTTTCCTAAGCTCGTCGTCTGAGATGTTTATACTCAAGGCGTATCGGTCCTCTCTCGTTTTTTTCAAATTCACTGAGAAATCTTCAGTGTCGAAGTAATATGGGTTGAATTTAAGCATTATGTGCTTGTATATAGATCGCTCTAACTTCCTCAAGGATATGATTGATTCTGCCGCAACTAATATTTCGATGTCCTTGGCAGCTTCACTCAGATCCTTCGTAGGACTTTCGCCATGGGCAATATCATTGATCGAATCTTTTAGCTTGTGTTCCGCATCTCTCAACTCATCATGAACACCGTTGAAATCGTCTTCCACCTGATAATGGTCTAAACAGGCTTCATCAGCCGTTTTCTCTATCATATCTTCCTCATCCTCATCCTCCTCAGGCATCCACTCTTCATACTCTTCCACTGATTCACGATGAGGAGCAGTATCCTTCAAAAAATGTGCAAGTACGTGGGCGAAAAGAACTATCTCGTGCCAGTTTCCCTCAAATTTCAGGCCGGAATTGGTGATTTCCATATTCTTCAACCTTTACTTGAAGAGAATGTTACCGATATAATCATTTTCCTTTTATTAGATATATCAAGGTTTTCTTCCTTCACACAAGGTGCCTAATCACATAAGTGTAGGTAGTTTGATTTTTCTATGAAAAGCCAAAATAAAATAAGCTGTCATCAATAAGTTGTCAGCAGAAAGCATAGTATTATGTGCTTAAAGAACTATGAATATTACAGATTGCCATATTTCATAAAGAAATACATCTGTTTAATTTCATATCGTTCTCAATTCGTATTATCCAAATGGTTTTTCTTTAGAGGATAAAGTGCTATCACCCCTACTACATTTGCAATCACAAAAGCTATGAAGATCAGCTGAAGATTGTTTATGATATGCTCTGGAATAATATAATTTATATCAAAACTGATTTCAACATCGCTATCAGTCTGGAGAACAATGTAATACTCATCGAAATCCTCCTCTATCATGTTAAATTCAAAGGAATCATAGAATTGGGTTTCCCCATGATTGATGAGTTCTTCATGTCCGTAATCATCACGACCAGAACGATATGCCTCCTTCCGGATTATAAAAACATTGACTGGATCATGATCTTCTTCACCTATCGCTTCAAGCCTGATATCATCCGCATATAAAAAATCGAAACTACCTCTAGAGGTGAATAATATCGTATACTCATCAAAACCTACGATCCTGCCATCTTTTCTATTTATTTCTTCTACCTGTTCGATGAAAAAAGGTACAAAAATAATAGTAAATGCGATCAGTCCTACCACGATACCGGTATAAGCCTTCTTCATGGAAATGTCTGCAACTTTAAATTTTGTATCTTCACAATCTAGTCTCTTGATTTCGACCAACCTAAATACAAAATACTGGATGGCTAATATCAGCATCCCAATCAAAATCGCCATGAAAGGCCAGAATAATGGAAGGAAGAATGGATCAAAACCCATCCCTCCAACATATATTAGAAAAAGAAAAGCTACGATTATAACAACAGTCTGAATACGAATTGCTGATCTCTCTAATCTCTTCAAGCCCTCTACTTTATGACCTTCAGGTCCGTCGTGATTTCCCTTCATCAATTCACCCTTTTTATTATTAATACAGTATTAGTTTATAAAAGTTTTGCTTAAATTATGATCGTTATATTATGAGCAATCTTTAACTTATCCATAACCTAAAATATCTCTAGACGATGGGTTTTTTGCCAAATTAAATCTAAGAAGGCATACAAGAACACAATTTTGGGCATATATCGAAGTCTTAGGTCACAGAGTGTGATCAAATTAGGATCGGACAAAATATTTGATCTGATAATCAGGAAGTTGGGATCGTTATCCACTTGTCTAGAACTTGAAAATGATTATCACAATCAGCACAAAATCTGGTTTAAAATCTCAATATCATCTTGCTGATCCTCCATATAAGATCACATCGATTCGTATCATCAAGATATTAGTTTCATAGGAAACTATTATATAGGATAGTTTCATAGGAAACTTGTTCGAATGACTAAAGATCCAATGGACGATAAAAAACCGGACAATAGATACCAACGATTGAAAAGTTTGATGGCGAGACCTGGAAAGGACGAGATATTAGAGGGAAATATACTCTTAGTATTGTTCAAACTTGGATGGCCCATAATGATCGCATCTTTTTTCAGAACTCTTTACAATTTGGCTGATGCCATCTGGTTAGGCCGTTTACCAGGAGAAGCAGCTAAATATTCCGTAGCAGCTTCGAGCCAGGCTTGGTCAGTAATATTCATAATAATGTCCATCGAGATCGGTTTTGGTGTGGCTGCTCTAGCACTTGTTTCACAGTACACTGGCTCAAGAAACTACAAGAAGGCTGCAGAATACGCTGGACAGCTTTACTTCATAGTCATCGTTCTTTCCACCATACTGGCCATTATAGGTTATTTTGCCACTCCGTACCTCATGAATATCTTAACTGGAACCGGTCCCGATGCACCTTATCTAGCTCATTACGGCACACAGTATCTCCAGATCACTTTTATTGGAATGCCATTGATGTTCCTGTTCTTTGCATTCATGTTCATCTTAAGGGGTTGGGGGGACAACGTTACGCCCATGAAGATAATGATCACTACCTCTTTACTGAATGTTATCGTTGACCCTTTCCTGATCCTCGGCTCAGGGCATGTACTTAGCTTTGGACCATGGGATATAACCATACCCACTTTTTTTGGATATCCTATACCGAGCATGGGAATTCGAGGTGCTGCCATTGCGACCGTAAGCATCCAGGGTCTAGCTGCAATCTATTCCCTCTATCTCATGTTCGCTGGAAAGGTAGGATTGAAGGTAAAACTCCATCATTTAGTGCCGGATTTCAGTAAAATTAAGAAATTCTTTAAGGTGGGTATACCCGCCTCCGCAGGAAGGTTCGGAAGCGCCGCAGGTTTTCTGATACTATGGGCTATAGTTTACCGTCTCCCTGATGCGGGAACCGTAGGAGCTGCCTACGGTGCTGGAAACAAAATATTAAACATAATGTTCCTAGTTATCGGTGGCGTCTGTATGGCTATGTCCACTATGGTTGGACAAAGCCTTGGAGCAGATATGAAGAAAAGGACGGAACAGGTGGCTAAAACCGGACTTATTACTTTAACTATTTTAATGACCGTTATTGCTGCGGGTGTCCTGCTCACAAGAAATCTTATAATAGGATTTATAGTTCCAGGTCAAGAGGATGTAATAAATTCCGGAGCCCAATTCCTATTCATATACGGCTTATCGATTCCTTTCTTTGGCATATATGAAGGTGTTTCTCATCTCCTAGGTGGCTCAGGTCATACTTTTCAACAGATGATGCTGGACTTGACCAGGATATGGGCACTCCGACTTGTATTAGTATTTGTTCTAGCCATATTGTTGGGATTGAATGATACTGGTTTTTGGATAGGTATGGCAATGAGTAATGTTGCCGCGGCTGGTATAGCTATCGCCCTCTATTCCAAAGGATGGTGGAAAGAAAAAATAATTGAAGAAAAAACCGAAACAGGTATTGCATTTGATGATAAAAAGACAGATAAGATATGATGTTATAGGAGTGATATCGAATGGATGAAAATAACAAAGAAACGGATACTATACACAAACTCCATTATGTGGTTCATAAAAAACTGATCGCGTACATCCGTCAATTGCTAGAACCATATGATTTCAACAGGGGAGAGTTTCCACTTCTCTTCAAACTGATAAAGAAAGGAGATGGAAAAAAGCAGAAGGAGATCTGTGAAGGACTACATATCTCGAAATCAACTACGTCTAAAATAATCAACAGTCTTGTAGACAAAGGTTATCTGAGAAAGGAAACCGATCCAGAAGATCGACGAGCGGTGAGGATATATTTAACTCACAAAAAAGAAGAGGTTGAGGACTTAATAAAAGAAATCGACCGTAAAGCGGAGGACAGGATGCTGGAAGGATTTCAAGAGGAGGAAAAGGAGGCTCTTAGGAACTATCTGGAAAGGATCATGGAGAACCTCGATGAGGAGTGTCGGTGAAAAGGTTAAATAATAGATATGCTTGTTTAAGCATAACGTGGAAATAACATGAAGAAAAACGGTCGAATAAAGTTTGTATCTTTAGTTCTTGTAACGATACTCCTGTTAAGCGTAGTTCTCACAGGTTGTGTAGATGATGATGACCTTGAGGACGCTTTGATAGTGGTTCAGGGAGAGGCCTATGAGCTAGAGGATCTCAAGGAGATGGACACGATTTCCGGTGAATCGTCCTATCAAAATATATACGACAACTGGAACGAAAAGGCCCTGTACGAAGGTGTGCCTTTAAGAACACTAGTCCCTGAGATGGATGAAAACGATCTATTAGAGGTCACAGCAACCGACGATTACTCACAGCGTTTTTCTTACCGTCAAATATTTCCCTCCGAAACCAACAGGGAGATACAGGGCGACATAATCGTCGCTTACTCCATGGATGGCACGGAGGCCCCGGAATGGGAGTCCGGACCCATGATAGTCGTGATGCCTGATGACGGTGAATTCAGCAACGTCGATCTGAAGATGACTAGATCCCTGGATGCGGAGTTCGAAACCCAAACCTCGGCAGGTTCCTTGTGGGTGAGGAACGTCCATGAGATAGAGATCATAGAGGATTTCTACTCCGACACAGAGGTAGGGATCACACTCGAAGGGACCACTGTACATGATTATTCTTACGAAGAATTGAGCAACATGGGATCCATAGAGGGAGAAGGTAAGAGGATAAGATCTACAAAGAGTATCAGCGGACCCAACACTTACAGGGGAGTTTATCTCACGGACCTGGTTTCCAATATCTACAGTGGGCCTGAATACACGCTTCAGGTGGAAGCAAGGGACGGCTACACCATGACATATCCCAGGGAACAGGTAGAAGGTTATGTACCGGTATTAGATGAAGATTATCAAGAGACAGACATAGATGCGAAGTTCGAAGCCATACTAGCCTTTGAAGAGGACGGAGACCAGGTACCGGATTGGGAAAGAGGACCCCGTATAGCCTTCTTGAACGATGAGGGACATCTTAGCGAAGCGGGTCTGTGGGCCAGAGAGGTCAGGTATATACGGGTGTTACCGGAGCAAGCAGATTGGACACTGGAGTTGGTTAAAGGATCAGAAACCGTAGATATAAGTAAACAGTATTTTGAAAGCACAGCCAGCTGTTACTTCCACAGGGCCGAGTACGAAGTGGATGGTG
>PUNK01000074.1 GCA_003552585.1 Thermoplasmata archaeon
GAGTGTACTTGGGTTATCTTTCAGTTAAAAGTATAACCGACGATTACGAAGAAAGCAGGATGGATATCATCTTTTCAACTCCACTATCTAGAAAACAGTATCTGTTAGAAAAATTCTCTGCGTTCTCACTTTTCACTTTGTTGCTGTTGGTTCTTTCTGGCCTAGTTCTGACTTTGTCAGTTTACTCCGTTGGTGGATCTGAGAGACTCGATTTTGGAACGTACCTTGTTTCAATAGCTATCTCCTGGCCTATGTTCCTGGTTATAATCACGGTTTCTATGTTCTTTGCAGTCATATTCAAAAATTCTAGGGGCGCAGTAGGGGCTATGTTCGCTGTGATATTGGTTCAGTACGCTTTCTTCATGGCAGGACATATGTTAGAAAGTTTAGAAGCTGTTTTACCTCTGACCATATCTTACTACTGGGATTACAATGCCGTGTTGCTAGATGGAGTAGTCCATTATTGGCATCTAGGTGTGCTTGTTTTAGTCTCAGTTTCTTTGATTGTTGGATCTCTGATCTTGTTTGAAGATAGTGATATTCCGGTATGACCCTCGATTTTGTATTCAAAGTTCCTTCCATTTGGTCACTTGAAGTGACATCCTGGCCCACTAAACCTGACGGTTTCTCAGGAACAAATTCCTTTTCATGCTCACTTTAGTTGCGGATTGGAAGGTTTTTCGACCGTTTTAACATAGGTTATCACCCACCATCATAGAAGTTAAAACTTATTATCTAAAATAAAAACTAACATATACCTCCATTTACATCAGAAAACATGATCAGCGAAAGTGAATTAGTTAAGGATTTGAACGATTATCTGAATGTGGGTCAAATAGAGGATGATACGCATAATGGGATCCAAATTGATACTGATAGTACGATTCAAAAAATTGCATTCGCCGTAGACGCAAGAAGAGAGGTCATCGAGGAAGCGGTGGAAAATGATGCTGATCTACTGGTCACACATCATGGTATGATATGGGATGGTGTGAAAATGTTTTTTATAAACTGTAAATATTTTTCATGATTAAAAAGAAATACTAAAAAACCAATAATGGTTATAATGATATGATTGTTCGAAAGTGCGAAGATAAAGATATTGATAAAATAGTGGATATAGAACGTAAAAGTTTCAGCAACCCTTATCCTCATAAGGTATTCTTAAATTTTCTTGGCAGTGATTTATTTTTAGTAGCTGAAAAAGAAGAAGTAATAGGGTATATTTTGGGAGAAGAGATGGGAGATGAAGGATGGATCATTTCTATAGCAGTTTTACCTGAACATAGGTCTCAAGGAATCGGTACAACTCTTATGAGAGAGATTATAGGAAGGATGGAAACTGATGAAGTTCTCTTAACCCTTAGGACAAATAATATGATGGCTTACAAATTTTATATGAAACTCGGTTTTTCCGCAGAAGGATTTATAAAAAGCTATTATGAAAACGGAGATGATGCTATACTTATGAAAAAAGAATTATGATCTCTTTCATATCTATTTTGAATGTTCTCTCATGATGAGAAAAAGAATGAAAGACAAAACGAAAAGGATAAAAACTAATGAGACCAACCATAAACGAGAAAACGATATCCGTTTAGGTGTTGCAGTTTTCTCTATTGACATATCACCTTCACCAATATCATTCACAGCTGAAACACTATATGAATAGGTGACCTCATTTTCAACATCCATATCAGTAAAATTTGTAACGTTAGTTTGTGCTATCATTTCGTTATCTCGGTATATTCTGTAATGATCGAGGGTAGCATACCCTGCGTTAGGTGGACTCCACATCAGTTCAACCTTTCCGTCATCCGAGAATGTTTTTAATTCGACAGGAGGAGTTGGGGGGCCGTTCAGTGCATATAAATAACCGTCAGCGGATGAGATGTAGATGCGACCGTTATCAGATATTACTGGTTCGGCAATTAAATCAAAATCAGCCTTAAACCTCCACTTCTCATTCCCGTTATTATCTATAGCGTGTAAAGTTCCTTCGAGGGTACCAACGAATATTGTTTCATCCCTTCCAACAGAGGGAGAATTTGCTATTTCAGCAGTTTTAAAAGTCCACTTCAAGTCCCCTTCCTTTGATAAGGCATAGATATGATCTCTGACAGATACATAGACATATCTATCTATTGAAGGAGATGTGTTTACAGGCCCATTAAAAAAGAAATCCCATTTCAGATTACCTTTCGGGTCCAAGACATAAAGTTTTTGATCGTTAGAACCTACATAGATATTACCCTCCTCGTCAATTGCGGGTGTGGACAAAATTTCGCCACTCGTTTTATAACTCCATCTCTTTGTTCCATCCTGGTTCAATGAATATAAGTTTCCATCGTTAGAGCCGAAAACAATTTGTTCTTCATCACTTATGGCTGGTGATGAAAATATTGAATCCCCGGTTTCAAATTTCCATTCTTTTTCACCATAAGAATTCACTGCATACAAATTACCATCGACAGAGCCGAAATAGACGATACCGTCATCACCGGCAATCGGTGATAATTGAATCCCTCCTGCTGCTTCAAATCTCCATTCAGATATACCATCAGAACCAACAGAGTGCAGGTAATTGGGTAGGATGAACCATTGATGATCATGACCTGTTGCCCCCACATAAACATTTCCATCCTTAGAAACAGCGGGAGTTGACAGGTCTTGGCCTGTGATGTCATAAACCCATTTTTCTTCTCCTTCAGTTGTGATTGCGATTAACCTTTTTTCCCATTGATAGCTTATACTAAGGTATATCGTACCTTCTTCATCTAGTACTGGTGAAGAAACAGGAACTCCTCCCGTATCAAAAGACCAAGATTTTGACCCATCGACATGTGTTGTATTGACAATACTTGTTCCAGTCCGTCTTTGGTTGCCCCTATAAAATCGCCATTGTGAACCCTCGCCCTCAACTTTTGACCCATCTAGACACGATACATTATCTACTAACACCGGAATCGAAAACAATAAGATCATCAATATGGCCATCAATTTCTTCATCTAAACATCAATCATTAAACGGTCCTGATTCTACTTTATTTTTTTGGCAAGACATGTAACTTGATGAAAAAAGTGATGGTGGGGCCGCCGAAATTTGAATTCGGGTACCTAGCTCCCCATGCTAGAAGGATGGACCAAGCTACCCTACGGCCCCGTTTTGAAATTAGTACTCCATCAATTCATCGATCAGATCCTGATGGGCCAAAAGCATACGTCTACAGCAGTACCTTTCGATGTCTAGATCATCTAGTACTTCCTTTGGCTCTTCACCCCTTTCGACCCTGCTCTGGTAGACCTCATATATATTGGAAATTACTTTTCCACAGGTGAAACATCTTATAGGTATTATCATTTTTTACATCACCTGTAAGATTTCTGTTTCTTTTTCCTGGCTCCACGACCCAACGGTTGTTTTGGTAATTTTCTTCGTGGATCAGACACAAGCAAACTGCGATCGTATTCCTTGAAAAGTTCTTCGAGTTCAGCGTCCTCAAAATAATCTACAAAACACCTAGCTATGGCAGTTCTAGCTGCACCAGCTTGACCCATAACTCCACCACCTTTGACATTAACTTCTAGATCAACCTCATCGGACCGTGAGCCGACGAGATGTATCGGTTCTAATATCTTTAATCTAGCCATGTGAGGAGTGTGGATCTCCACCGGGGCACTATTTACTCTAACTCGACCTTTTCCGGGCCGTATGGTCGCCCTCGCTATGGCGGTCTTTTTCTTACCTGTTCTTGTAACTACTTCTTCTTTAGTCATGTTAAAGACCTCTAGAATTTGGCTCCAAGGTGAGTTGAAACCTCACCCAGAGTTAATCCCTTTTGCCCTTCCGCATCTTTAACATCGGGCACCTTTATTTCTTCGGAACCAAAGTCCTTTGGGATACCGATGTAGGCGCGCAATCTTTTATATGCTTTTCGTCCCCTTGGTTGCTGATAGGGCAGCATACCCCGAACAGTACGTTTGAATATTCTCTCAGGTCTCCGGGGGTAGAAAGGACCTTTGCGAATCTTTCCTCTTTCCCGATTTTGCTTGTATTTTTTTAATATCGAATCTTTCTGCCCCGTTATAAATATTTTATCTGCGTTAACAACTCTTATCTCTTCACCATTGAGAAGCTCTTTTGCGATGTGGGCAGCTAATCTTCCAAGTATCTTTCCTTCTGCGTTTTAAACCTTCATCTTTTTCACCCTATCAACCTTAAATGACTGCCCTTTGGTTCCTTTTCAGCCATCTCTTTAATGGTCATGTAAGTGCCGCCTGCATCTTTTATCTTCTCTTTGGCATTCTCACTTATGCTGAAAGAACCAACTTTTACTCTCTTGGTTAGGTAACCTGAACCTAGAACTTTTCCAGGTACAAGGATCGTTTCACCATCTTTGACGTGCCTCTGGATGGTAGAAAGGTTTACTTCCGCCCAATTCTTTGAGGGTTTTTCAAGCCTTTCCGCCACGTCTCGCCAGATGGGGGCTGATTCTTCTCTAGCCTGATCTTTAAGTTCTCTGACCAGGCGTATTAAATTTGGGTTCGTTTTGTTTTTTAGTGCCATATCTGACTCCTCCGACATGCGGAAGTTTGCCCAACTCACACACTATGTTCTTTATAAATCTTACTATATCAGTGATCACCACCCCCCATGGTCAGCGTTCCTTTCACATCGATACAACCGGCACCGGAAATATATTTAACCATGGATGACGATATACCAAAACAGAGGTGTTTGAAAAATGGGAAATTACGTAGTCGTGTCTAAGTTGACAGATGAAGGGAGAAAGACCGTGAAAGAGAACCCCC
>PUNK01000040.1 GCA_003552585.1 Thermoplasmata archaeon
AACCGGACCTCGGTATAGAAGGAGAGATAGACTTCCTTGAAGACGGGAACAAATGGTGGGTCAAGCCCTTCCAAGAACTTTGCATGGCCACCAACATGTTGGGTGTCTGTCTTTTCACCGTAATAACCCTGGCGAACAAGGCTTCCACCTACGCAGAACTGCTGTCCACCGCCACTGGAAAGGAATACAGCAAGGAAGACCTGTTGAAGGCCGCAGAGCGAGTGATAAACATGGAGCGGATGCTGAACGTATCCTTCGGGTTCGACAGGAAGGACGATACTCTACCCGAGCGTTTCCTCAATGAAAAGGCTCCTGATGGACGGGGTAAAGGGCACGTCGTTGATCTGGATACCGCCCTGGACAGCTATTATGAATCCATGGGATGGGACAGAGTAACCGGGATCCCTACAGACAAGAAGCTGGAAGAGCTGAACCTGGGCTGGATGAAATAATCCAGCACTCCTTCATTTTTTAAAACCAGTCTTCTATGTATTCGAGTGCTTTTTGTGTATATATATTAACATCGAAAACACGATCTATTTCAAGCAATAACACTATTATAAGAAGGGATAGGAATATACCACCTATAACATCAGTAAGATAGTGCCTACCAGTGATAACAACACTCAGACCAACAAATGAAGAAATAGATAGATATGGGAGGATATTTTTCAATGTCCAATTTTTTTCAAGGACGAATATGCAAAATCCTACAAAGAAAGCTATGGCACCTACGGTGTGACCACTTGGAAAGGAATATGTTGAGAAGATAGCTAGTGTTCTTTCTATCGAATGTGCCATCTCTGGTCGGGGTCTAGCGACGATCTCTTTTATCGCTTGATAGCACAGGAAGGCGATACATAGGTTTGATGAGAAAAGAAGGGCATTTGTAACCTTCTTTTTCAGGAGTAAAAAAAACACTGTTAGTAATGAAGCGGATAAAAGAAAGTAAGTACCGCCCAGTAGGTTTATGGGTTTCCACCAGTACTCTCTTAAATTGTAAGTATTATCAAGGACCGTTTGATCAAATCCCTTCGTCAATCCGATGATCACGAACAAAGTTAGTGATATGAAAAGTATGAAAAATGTCAACGAGTACAATCTATACTTTTGCATCATGACTTAAAGATTTTCCCATGTAATAGTATTTTTGCATTGTAATCATACCAATGGTTTTTTCTCGATCACCTTCTCTTTCCACCATCCTCTTTTGTAGACAACGTAAGCTGCACTACCTGCGATCACATTACTGAATGCTATCGCCAACCAAGCGCCAGTTGAATTAAGTGCTAATATAAGAGCAAGGATGACTGCTAAAGGTAAACGTAGGATCCACAGCCTAGTGATGCTTAAACCCAACTGCTGTTTAGTGTGCCCAGAACCGTTCAATGTGGCTGTAACACCTTCGAATATTGCAAAAAAGGGTCCACCGATAGCCAAAACAAGCAGGAACATGGCTCCTATATTGACAACGTCAGGTTGATCCTTGATGAAGAAATTGATAAGAGGATAACGGAATATGACCAATATCAGGGAGATCAATGTCATCAAACCAGCCATAACGATCATTCCTCTTTTGGCTGATTCATCAGCCCTAATTATTTTGTCTGCACCTAATGATTGGCCTACAACAGTGGTCAAAGCAACACCTAGTCCCCACAGGATCACGAATGTGATGTTTATTATCCTATTTCCTATCCCATAAGCTGCCAACACTTCCTCGTGCATAGGTAGCATTGCAAGTATACCTACAAAGATAACGAATTCAGATGCATCGAATATCCTTGCGGCTGTAGCTGGTATGCCTATCTTAAAGAATTTTTTTATCTTTCTTATATCTGGTTTCATGTATTCTAGGTTGACTTTCAATCCCAATTTCCCTGAAAAAAGAAGATAGAGAGCGAAGATGGATGCTACTGCCTGAGAAAATACCGTGGCCAAAGCTGCGCCCTTGATTCCCATGAATGGAAAGGGTCCGATGCCGAATATTAATATAGGGTCAAGCAATATATTTAGTAGAACACTGATCGACATTATCGCAGTTGGAGTGATGGTATCCCCCCAAGCCCTTAAAGACATAGAAAAGGCTCCAAATATGAGAAAGAACGGAAAACCTATGAAGATGATCACCAGATATTCTATCGCTGGACCTACTACTGGACTGTTACCTGTAAGTAGGTTTAAAAATGGCTCCGCAGTGAAATATCCTAAGACGCCCAATATCACTGAAAGGATCATGAAGAGAAAAAATAATTGACCCGCATCTTGGTACGCCTCTTCGTATCTTTTAGCACCTGTATGCTGTGATATCATGGCTACACCGGCCACACCGAGACCGAGCTCTATTGATATCATCAAAAAAACGAAAGGCCAAGCTAAACTTATTGCAGCAACAGCCTGTGTATTTAAGGGAACTGGCAATCTTCCCAGCCATATGGTATCGATGAGATTGTATGTGGTCTGAAGCATGGAACCCAACATCATTGGCCAGCCGAGTTTGAAGAGCAGTGGGAGTATATCACCTTCGAGAATCTCTTTTTTGTTGGGACGTCCCAATCTTCTCATCCAGACATTTATCCTTGCATTAACATCCATCTTTCAATTCACCACATCATCAAATACGATTTTTAAGTATAACATAGACTAGTTTTTATCTTTTTCTTTTAGTTAGTAGTCTAATAATATACCATAATTTTAGAGGGAACATGAACCCCAAAGAGGATGCTCCCGCCGGGATTCCAGTCAGAATTGTTCGCAGTACTCACAATTCTAACAGCTCGTAAAACAAGTTTTACTCACGAACCAGAGTTCTCATCACTATAGTCGCATTAAAAAAATTTAATGCTCCCGCCGGGATTCGAACCCGGGTTTTTGGCTCGAGAGGCCAAAATGATTGGCCGGACTACACTACGGGAGCAAATATGAGCTTGCGAATATTTGCGACTTAGCGGAATCTTTGATTCCGTTTGAGGTGGCAAAACTAGGGTTTATTGTTTTGCCATACGTTCATGAGCTTGCGAATATTTGCGACTTAGCGGAATCTTTGATTCCGTTTGAGGTGGCAAAACTAGGGTTTATTGTTTTGCCATACGTTCATGAGCTTGCGAGCTTTTTAAAGATACGCATACCTTTGGAAGGTTTTGTGTCCGCAGAACATAAATGTTCAAACTCTTTTAATATTTAATGATTTCCACATAGTTATAACTTATAGGGCGTAAACTTAAAATCCCATAACATACTAACTCATTTCCAGGCCGCAGTAACTCAGTTGGGAGAGTGCCACGCTGAAGACGTGGATGTCGCCGGTTCAAGTCCGGCCTGCGGCATTCAAGGATCTTGATAAAGTGCACTTGACTGTTGAAGAGAAAAGATTATTGGAGGGAGAAGGGGGTGAAGGTCCAGCCAAAGCGATGGAACTACTTGTTGCCCTGGGAGATATATACGGGGCGGATAAACTCATACCTATCGAATCAGCTCAGATCGCTGGAGTTTCGTACAAAACCATGGGTGACGGAGGTCTTGAGTTCATCGAAGATTTTTCTAAAACGGCAAAAGTGAAAGTTAAAAGCATGTTGAATCCTGCAGGGATGGATCTAAATAATCCTACGGGTGAATCTGAGGAGTTTAGCGAAAAGCAAACTCGTTTGATCGAAGCCTATGCCTCGATGGGGATAGAGGTGTCTTGTACCTGTACCCCTTACCTTGCTGGCAACAGACCGAAGAAGGGAGAACATCTAGCATGGAGTGAGAGTTCCGCCGTATCCTTCGCCAATTCAGTACTCGGTGCCATGACGAATAGGGAAGGTGGACCATCGGCTTTGATGGCGGCTGTTATAGGAAAAACACCGCGGTATGGACTACATATACCTGAAAATAGAACACCAGATATAGTATATGAGGTAGAAGATGACCCACCGATGGCACTTCTTGGACATCTGGTCGGTGAATCTGCCGCCGATAGAGTGCCGTACTTCAGAGGTATTTCCCCTACCGAAGACGAGTTGAAATCACTCGGTGCGGCCATGGCTGCTACTGGTTCCGTTGCAATGTACCACGTTGAAAATGTTACTCCTGAAGCAAAAGGATATGAAACAGATGGTCTTGAAAAGATCACGATCACGTCGGATGAAATAAACGGTCTTAAGGAAAAGCTTTTGAGGGATGAAGAGCCCGAAGTGGTAGTGATCGGATGTCCCCATCTTTCTCAGGTGGAGATCCAGGAGATAGCCGATTATTTAAATGACAAAGTCCAAAAAGATGGACCTGAACTCCGCATTTACACGAGCAAAAGGGTCAAAGAAATGGTTCCAAAAGCTGTTAAAACGATAGAGCGGTTCGGTAAGGTGATCTCTGATACCTGCATGGTAGTTAGTCCTTTGGAAGAGGAATTCAAAGTTTCAGCCACCGATTCAGGGAAAGCAGTCGCTTATCTACCTAAACTGGCCAAACAAAGGGTGATCTATCTAGATAGAAGATCTTTACTGGAGTTGATAGCTTGATACTCGAGGGAAGAGGGATTTCGGGGGGGATCGCTGAGGGTAAAGTGGTGGTTACAGAAAAAAGAGTTTCATTTCTAGGTGACGCTGATCCTGATAGTGGGATGATATTCGATAAAATCGATGTTAAGGATAGAGTGTTCGCTTTTGGGGGGGGAAAAGGAAGCACGGTCGGTTCTTACGTTATCTACAGGATGAAAAAAAATAAGACGTCACCCTTGGCTATGATAAACGAGAGCACAGAGACGATAGTAGCTGCTGGTGCGATTATTTCTGATATCCCGTTGGTGGATGATATACAAATCGACCTGCTAGTGAACGGTGATAAAGTGATGGTGGATGGTGATCTAGGAATAGTCAAATTAAATGATATCGAACTACAACCAGTGATCACCGTCTTCGTTGAAAAGGACGGTAAGATCCTTCTTCTAAAAAGAAGCGAAAAGGTCGGGAGCTATAGGTATAAGTGGGCTGGGATCTCGGGTTATCAGGAATTCGAAGCGGTTCTTCAAGCAAGAAAAGAGATAGATGAGGAAACTGAAATGGAAGCCGAGTTCATTTCAAAGGGTGATCCTATCCTTGTCAGATATAAAAATAAGGTGTGGAAGATAACTCCCATGTTATTTAAAACTGAAGGTGAACCAAGGCTAAATTGGGAGAACAGCGATTATCGGTGGGTCGAACCTGAATTGATAAAAGATATGGATACCGTTCCTAAACTTTGGGAAGCTTATGTAAAAGCAAGGAGTGGAAAAGATGAGAGTAAAGACAGATGAGGGGTTCGAAGATTTAAGAGCGATCTGGATGGAAGATGAAAATATAAAAATGATCGACCAAAGGCTTCTACCTCATGAATTAAGATTTCATACTGTAAGTGATCATCACGAAGTAAAAGAAGCGATCAAAAAAATGGTGATACGCGGTGCACCATCGATCGGGGCGGCGGCAGCATACGGGATCGCCCAAGCGATCTTGAAAGGTGATGATTTGAAAGAAACCGCAGAGGTTATCAAAAGTGCCAGACCTACGGCTTACGACTTGTTCTATGCAGTCGATCACATGATGGAAAATGGGCAAGAAAAACCAAAAATTACCGCTGAAGCTTATGTAGACAGCGTAGTATCCAAGTGTAAGGCGATTGGGGATCATGGAGGGAAGATGATCGATGATGGGATGAAGATACTCACCCACTGTAATGCGGGGGCCCTTGCAACAGTAGATCACGGGACCGCTCTAGCGCCCATCAGGCATGCTAATTCAGAAGGAAAAGATATATTCGTTTTTGTCGATGAAACAAGACCCAGACTTCAAGGGTCAATGCTCACGGCCTGGGAACTCTTCAATGAGGATATCTCCCATGCAGTTATAGTTGACAATGCCGCCGGACACTTTATGCATAGGGGAGAAGTAGATATGGTAATAGTTGGAACTGATAGGGTTGCAGCAAATGGTGATGTGGCAAACAAGATAGGTACCTATGAAAAGGCCGTTATCGCTAAAGAAAACGATATACCTTTTTACGTAGCATTACCCGTTACAACATTTGATCCTGATACAAAGAGCGGTACAGATATACCTATCGAGGAGAGAGAAGGAGAAGAGGTTAGTAAAGTTTTTTCAAAATACATAATGCCCAAAAATTCACCGGTGATGAATCCCGCTTTTGATGTGACTCTCTCTAAATATATAACAGGTTTTATAACTGAAAAGGGTATTTTTTCACCGGATAAAATAGGAAAATTACTTTAATATATGAGTTATCCAAAAGTTTTAATGTACTTAAATTAATTTAGGGTAATACCATGGGAGACATTTGGGTATCTGCGGGTGACGTAGAGAAATACGGATACTGCCCCCTGAGTTGGTGGTTGAGCTACTCTGAGGAGGATCCCGATGATCCTCGTTTAGAGGAAGGTATAACGAAACATAAAGAGATCAGCAAAGGTGTTAGTGAAGTCAAAGGGAAGCAAGAAAAAGCCAGAGAGGTGGAGAACATTGTTCTTTGGTTGGCCCTGTCTGCCACCATAGTATCCATCGCAGGCCTGACCCTTCTCAGGCCAGAGAGGCTGTTTAGACAGATACTTCAAGTAACAGCTATGATATGGTTATTGTCAGCCACCTTTCTGCTTTTGATCTCCGAGATGAGTTCTTTCAAAAAATATGTGTCAAACATAGAGAAGGTGATACTGATCTTTGCTATAGTTGCCTCACTACTTATCCTATACAGTTTTACACTGGGTTTGTTCGATCCCACCACGGGTCAAGTGATGCAGGTTTTGTCACTTTCATGGTTGATCGGAGCGAGTTACTGGGTAAAGGTATCTCTAAGTATAAAGAAAGAAACTAGAGAAAAGAAAAATGAGCTCTCCTTGGGTGAAGGGGAAATCAAATATGTCGATGAGCTTGGTAAAGAAATAGAACTCCTCGTTTCTGAAAAATATGGGCTAAGGGGTAGACCAGATTACATAAAAAAGATCGATGGAGAATTGATACCAGTTGAGGTGAAAACTGGAAGGATACCAAAAGGTCCCTTTTTTTCACACGTTCTTCAATCTGCAGCTTACTGTCTTCTGGTCGAAGATGTAAAAGATAAAAAGCCACCTTATGGGATCGTTAAATACGGTGAAACCGAGTACAAGGTGGATTATGAAGATGAATTGAAGGAATTACTTCTCGAAAAGATAGAGGAGATGCGTTCGGCAACGAAAACTGGAGATGTTCACAGGAACCACAATCGTAAGGGAAAGTGTTTGAACTGTTCGAGGCGATCGATCTGTCCTGAAAAGATCGCTTAGTCTTCCTCCTTTTCTTCTAACATAGCTTTGATAGTTCCTATATCGTTCTTCATCTTGAGCATCTCTTCTTCAAAGGCCGTAAAATCTCTTGAAGAGAACACCCTGTGGGAGATGAACATCCCTAAAAATACCGCACCGATTATCGCCAAAATAGAGATTATGACCAGTGCGAAAACAAAGGTATAAAATCCAGTTAAAACGTCCCTCATCGGAAAGAACCCTGTTATGATCGCGATACCAAATATTCCTACGATCGATACGATGAAGCCCAATATTATCAACGATGCTGGTACCCTACGCATTTTCTTCTTCTCCCGTTCTGCTTAATCGGTTTATAAATGGGAGTTGATGTCTTTTTATCTCTTCAATCTCCTCATTCTGTATAAGGTTGTAAATGAGATCATCTTCATTTACTAGTATAAATAATCCTGTGAAATAAAACATTTGTTCCTCCTTTTGCACCCTGATAGATACATTGAATTCAACACCATCTGCATGATATTCAAGAGAATAAGAATCTCTAACATTAGATACGAGGGTGTTGTTGATGTAGAGGGAGATGTTTGTGTAACGGGTGTCTTCCACCCCATGGATATAAAAGATGGTTGAATTAGTATCATCCTCTCTTTCTAGGAAGTCCACTACTACTCTTGGGATCTCAGTAGCAGGTGGTGCTGGTGGATCGGCACATCCGGTTAATATGGACGCTAAAACCAATATTATTATCGCCACATAGGCCTTACTCATCGCTAAACAAATCTATTTATCCTTATTAAATCTTACCGCATCATGACAAATAAACAACATCTTTCGGATGCTGAACTTATAACACAAATCAACAAAAATTTAATAACACCGTTTTTCACTCCTTCTTCCAATGGATCAGAATTTGATATTGACCATAATAGTTCTGCTCTCTGCTGCTTTCGTACCTTCCATAATATACATAGTTTGGATCCGTAATACAGAAGAATTCGGAAGGATAAGGTGGGGACACATAATTATGATGTTCATATGGGGAGCTGTTTTTGCGGTTATAATAGCAGTAGTACTTTCAGTTCTATTTCTAGGAGTACTTTCCATGGAATCACTTCAGCGAGAATATGAATTTCTCATATATCTCGAGGATCCCACATGGAGAACACTTATCATCGTCGTTGTGATAGCCCCCATCGTGGAAGAGTTCACAAAGGTCCTTGGATTATTCAGTATCAAAGGTGCGATAGTTGAACTTGAAGACGGCCTTGTCCTGGGTGCGGCATCGGGATTAGGATTTGCGGCCACGGAAAATCTCCTTTATGAGAGTTCGGCTTTATTTCAATATGGGGTATATGCCTTCATCATGGTTGTCTTATTAAGGAGTGTTGCCGCTACACTCTTACATGGAAGTGCCAGTGCCGTAGCAGGCTATGGAGTATCAAAAGGTGTCTTGACCGGTCGTTTTACAGCGGTCCCTTACTACTTGGTCGCTGTTTTGATGCATGCAGTATACAATTACCTTGCTTCGGTAGGGATGTTTTACGACGGAAACATACCTCTTTATGCATTGATAGCCGCCATATTGTTCTCGCTGATCTCCTTTAAGTTAGTAAGAAGCAAAATTAAAAAACTTGACAAAAGGATAACACATGGATGATTGAAAATGGATGACGAAGGGTTTTTCCCTCAAAAAGGGATCGATAAAAAAAGAATAATGTCTCGGATCAAAGAGGCTAAGTCGATGGACGTCGATTTTTCATCAGGCAGAGTTTTCGGTTCTATGTGCACCAAGCCCTTAGGAATAGCTGAAGAGATCCATTCTATGTTCTTTGAAGCCAATCTAGGAAATCCTGGATTATATAGAGGTACTGAAGCACTCGAAAAAGAAGTCCTTAAAGCAGTTGCAGAACTTATCCACGCTCCTTCAAATTGTGAAAAACTCTCTGTCGGTGGTGGGACTGAAGGGAATATCATGGCTCTATGGCATGCGAGGAATATTACCGGCAAGAAAAAAGTCGTAATCCCTGAAAGTGCACATTTTTCATTCATCAAAGCCTGTGATCTATTGGATATGCAGGCAGTTCGTATACCCCTTGATTCAGAGTATCATCCTGATCTAGAGGCCCTAGAAAAAGCAGTGGATGATAAAACTGCAGCGGTTGTTGGGATCGCGGGCACCACTGAATTGGGTTTGATCGATCCTATAGAAGATATGTCCGATTTGATAGGAGATGTGTATTTTCATGTGGATGCGGCCTTCGGTGGCTTCGTGATACCCTTTTTGAGAGAGTTAAGAGATTCAGTTCCCCCCTTCGATTTTGAGTTGGAAGGAGTCGATTCGATTATCCTCGACCCTCACAAGATGGGACTATCTACCGTTCCGCTTGGTCTATATTTTTCTAGGGAAGAATATCATCTGGATGTTAAGTCACCATACCTGAGCGGAGACGGGCAAAATTCCATCAGAGGAACGCGCTGTAGTGCACCCATACCTGCATTTTGGGGCTGTATAAACACCTTGGGGAAAGATGGGTATGTGCGCCTGGTTGAAATATGTATGGAAAAAACTAGATTATTAAAGGAGATGGGGGAGAATATCGGTCTAGAAAAGGTGGTAGAACCCGTCTTAAACATCGTTGCATTCCATCATGATAACCCTTCTGAAGTTGTGAAGGCGATGGAGAAGAGAGGGTGGAACATATCTAGGACCGTTAATCCACCTGGCTTGAGGTTCGTCGTCATGCCCCACGTCAATGCAACCTTTATAGAAACCATGTTTAAGGATCTGAAGGAGGTATTATGAAGGTCTATAATTACGAGTTCGATTTTGAACGAGTAAATGAAAGATTGGAAGGATTAGGTGCTAAAAAAGTTCTTGTTCAACTTCCCGATGGTCTAAAGAGAAAAGCAGATGTTTTTCTTTCAAAAGTTGATTCAAAAGAAGTTGAACTGTGGGGTGGTTCGTGCTACGGGGCATGTGACCTTCCTCAAGACATCGGAAAAAATGATGCATTGCTGCATGTGGGTCACTCTTCGATCCCTAATCTTGAGGTCTCATATCCTGTTATTTATCTTGAGGGAAGAAGTACCTGTGAGATGAAGATTCCAGAAAAACTTATCGACGATCTAAGTGATGGAAGAACGGCGTTATATTCAACGGTGCAATACCTTGACCAGATGAATGAGTTGAAAAATCGATTAGAGGATGTGGGATCGGATGTCGTGATCTCTGAAGGTGATGATCGGATCAAATATCCAGGCCAGGTTTTGGGATGCAATTTTTCTTCCTCATGCCGAAATGCGGATATCCATCTTTATATCGGGACAGGGAAATTTCACCCGATAGGTCTATCTGTTAGCCTAGCAAAGGATGTTAAGATACTTAATCCTATTACTGGGGAATATTCAGATACAAAAAGTGACAACGATAAGATGTTGAGAAGAAGGGCTGCGACCATGGCCCTTGGTCAAGAGGCAGATCGTATATCCATCCTGCTTTCTACAAAGATCGGTCAGAGAAGAGAAGAGATGGCTAGGAATTTGAAAAGCGGTTGTGATAAGTGTTTCATCGTGAGTATGGACGAGATAACTCCTGATCTTGTAGATTCTTTGAATTGGGGTTGTGCTGTAAACACAGCTTGTCCAAGGATAGCATTGGATGACTCAATAAGGTTCAAAACACCGATTATTTCACCTATAGAATTTAAGATAATCAAGAATGAATTAACATGGTGCGAATGGACTATGGATGAGATATCTTGAAAGGATTGTTTTAATCTTTCTCAGCGTCGATGATGTTGAACCTTTCTTTGTACGTGGTGATGATCATCATGCTTTTGAACTCTTCAATCCCCTCTAGCTCCGAAGCTTTATCTAATAAGAACGACTTCATGTGATCATAATCTCTGAATCTAGCTTTTAAGATCAGATCAAAATCACCGGTCACCAAAAAAACATCTTCAACATTGTCAGAATTAGACAGTTCTTCGGCCACTCTATCTACTTTTTTGGTATCCACTTTCATGGATATAATAGAACTTACGCCACGTCCTTCATAATAACTAGATATGACTTCTTCATATTCTTCGTTTTCTTCCGTCATCTTATCATCTCTATTTTTTTCTATTAACATATCATACTAGGAGCTTATTCTTATCGATGTGTGTTTTCTATCTCCTCTTGTATGTCTTCATAAACCTGCTGAAGGAGGTTTTCCAATAAAGGATTTTCATATTCTACATACCTACCAAGACTGGTTTGCACTTTAGCCAGATATGAAGAATTGCTTCTTACTATCTCTATGGAGCACAAGGTTTCTTCCATCCAGACACCTCATCTATTGGGGACTATTCAAATGCAATATTTATAATTTACGTAATGATTTGATACAGCAGTTGTTCCAAATCCATCAAAGTTTTATAGTAGCAGTATATAGTTGCCCCAAAGTCAAAGTACAAAGGTGTACCATATGGTAGAGTTTCAAGTTGTAATAGCAGAACCGAAAGAAGGAAAATCCTATCAGACCAAAGTCGAAGGTCATCATGCTAATTCCTTGATAGGAAAGAGGATAAATGACGAGGTGGATGGTATATTTGTAGGTCTACCCGGATATCGTCTAAGAATCACTGGAGGAAGTGATAGCGATGGTTTTCCCATGAAAAAAGGGATGGCCATGCAAGGCAGAAAAAAGGTAGTCGGTAAGACAGGTATAGGTTTTAAATCGAACCCAAAGAATGTTCGTTTGAAAAAGACGGTCAGAGGGAATATAATCAGCTCAAATATTTCTCAGATCAATATGAGAGTTGTAGAACACGGACCTAAAAAAGTATCAGAACTTATCGAAGAAAAAGAATCGGGAGATAACTGATGAAAGTACCTAGTCAACCTGAAGTCAATATAGGGCTTGTTGGTCATGTCGACCATGGAAAAACTACTCTCACCGAAGCTCTTAGTGGTGAGTGGACGGATAGGCATTCAGAAGAAACAAAGAGAGGTATCAGTATACGATTGGGATATGCAGATACAGCCTTCTACAGATGTCCTTCGTGCGAGGGAAGTGAAGGATATTCACCTACGCCGGAGTGTGGTAACTGTGATGGAGAAGCTGAATTTTTAAGGGCGGTGTCATTCGTAGATTCACCAGGGCACGAAACTTTGATGGCGACCATGCTTTCTGGTGCATCCATGATGGATGGAGCGGTGCTTGTTATAGCTGCAAACGAGCCTTGCCCACAATTACAGACACAAGAACATCTTATGGGATTGGACATTTCAGGAGTAAAAAATATCATCATTGTCCAGAATAAGGTCGATCTTGTGAGTACAGAAGAAGCTAGGAACAATTATCTGGAGATCAAAGAATTTACCAAGGGAACTGTTGCTGAAAACGCTCCTATCATACCTGTATCTGCTCACAGGGATGCTAACATAGACATCTTGATAGAAGCTATCGAGGAAAATATTCCTACGCCCGATCGAGATGTTGACGCTGACCCGATAATGCCTATAGCTAGATCATTCGATATAAATCAACCTGGAACTCCTATCAAGGTACTTAAAGGAGGTGTGATAGGAGGGAGTTTATTGCGGGGGGTATTAGAATTAGGTGATGAAGTAGAGATAGCACCTGGTATAAAGGTGGAAGAGGGAGGGGAAGAGAAATGGAAAAGGGTGATAACTGAGATCAAATCCTTGAATTCGGGTATGCAGATGCTTGAGAAAGCGAGTCCCGGCGGTCTTATAGGAGTGGGAACAGGATTGGACCCTAGTCTTACAAAATCAGATTCACAGGTAGGGCACGTGTTGGGGCATCCCGGTAAACTCCCACACATAAAAGAGGATTTTGTTATGGAAGTCAATCTCCTAGACAGAGTCGTAGGAGTTGACGAAAGTAAGAAAGTTGACGAAATAAAAACCCGTGAACCTCTGATGCTTACAGTGGGAACAGCAACCACCGTCGGTGTTGTATCCTCTGCCCGGGGAACAGAAGCTGCTGTAAAATTGAAAAGAGCTGTCTGTGCAGAGGAGGGACAAAGGATAGCGATCAGTAGAAGGATCAAAGGAAAGTGGCATCTGATAGGATATGGAATGATCATAAATTAGATCCTTTTTTTATTTTTTTTAATAGTCTTTACTCTATCCTGTAAAATAAATGAGTAAAAGTGAGCAACTGACAGCGGACCAAGGACCAAAGTGGGTTTTAAACAGTCCGGCTTACCTAATTCCCCGTAGGGAACGAGGCTCCGAACCTAGCCCATCAGTCCAGGGGTCCCGTAAAGGACCTAAGCTTCCCGTGGGCTCTCGCACCACAGTACCACAGAGGACGCGGGTAGGCTTAACTTCTGGGTTCGGGATGGGACCAGGTGTTACCCTACCGCTATGGCCGTCATGTTGCTCGTTATCCATGTTATTGGAACCCCCTATTTATACCTTTTGCCAGTTCTTTTGGATTGACACGTAAAAACTTTTTACTGACGAGAATGATAGCCAATTAGATGATATGTGGGATAGATGAGGCGGGCAGAGGGCCAGTCATAGGTCCTTTGGTTGTTGCGGGAGTGTCGATAGAATCTGAAGACTCTTTAAAACTCCTTGGTGTAAAAGACTCAAAATTACACACCAAAAAGCAAAGAGTGACCTTAGAGAAAAAGATCCGTGAATTGGGGGAGGTAGTTATCGAGATCATAACTGCAAAAGATATCGATAAATTGCGGTCTAAAATGTCTTTGAACGAGATCGAAGCAAACGCTTTTGCCAAGGTCATAAACTCCATGTGCAAAGATGATGATACCGTTTACGTTGATTCAGCATCTGCAAACGAAGATGCCTTTGCAAAAAGTATCGTTCGTAAAATAGAACCAGATATAATACTACACTCTGAACACAAATCAGATGAGATATACCCCGTAGTATCTGCGGCATCGATCTGTGCAAAGGTAATAAGGGATGATCATATTGAAAATATAGCCATGAAAAATGATGTGGATATAGGTAGTGGATACCCGTCCGATCCGAAAACAAAGGCTTTCTTGAATGATTGGTTCGAACAAAATGACGAATGTCCACCTTACGTAAGAAGATCATGGAAGACCGTGGACAGATACATTAAATTGAAAAAGAATAAAAGATTGACAGATTTTTGAAAAACATTTAAGTATTTGAATCCTTCACCTTAAGAAAGAGATGGTAGTTATGTCAGATGATGAAGATGTAAAAGAGATGGTTAATACCCTCATAGATTCATTCAAAAATAAAGTTGAAGATGACGATAGATTAAAAGATAAACTTGAGGGGTTCAATAGGAAGATTTCGTTGGAATTCGAAGATGATGGTAACTTCAATTTCTCTATCGATGAAACAAAAGTTAGTGAACTAAGAGAGGGAAAGGCTGAAGATGCGGATATAAAGATATATACAGATACTGAAACATTAGATGGATTATTAAATGAAGAAATTAAAGGTATGGAAGCTTATGCTAGAAAAAAGGTACGGCTCGATGCTCCCTTTTTAGATCTGCTAAAGATTAAAGATCTTTTTTAACTGTATAGATGGGCTTTGGAACTAGGGAGTTTCATGAACTCGCGTAGAAGACAGGTGGCATAACAACCCTTATATAAGGAGAAACTGAGCATCAAACCACCAGCTTCGTCACCCCACTTCAAGTCGTCGACCGATGCTAAAATAGGACGTCTAGTACCTTTCGAAGATAAAAATCTCATGCTTGGTACGGTGAAGTCCCTCCTTTTGAATCCTTCTTCCTTCAACACTTTTCTCTCTATCTCCCCCTGTTCCCCTCCGGAAAATTCGCTGTCTAGGCCGAACAAAGGAGCACTCACATATCCTTTTCCTTCACGCACCATCTTCGAACTTTTTTCAAGGTTGCGAGAAGATATCTCAACAGGGGTATCAGTGTTAGGTAACCCATGTTTTCCCGAAGGAAGGACCATATCTCCTTCAACAACATCCTTTAACGGTAGTCCTCTCTCCATCCTCATACTTAGTATTTTGTTAAAGATGTAGGACTGATGTGCATGGATAAACATCTTTAGTAGGTTATTGGGTAATGCAGAAAGCGCTGCTTGATAATCTCCCGGGTTTTCCACCAGAGCTTGAAGTGCTGTTTTCTCGAAAGTCAGTCTGTTTGGATAATGTTTTAGAGCTTCTCTGTAGTCGTTCGTATCTTCTAGGAACTGACGTGCTTCACGGCAGATCTCATTCTCTTTATCCATTGGATTGGCCACATAGATATAGAATGCCTTTTTGAAGTCCCCCTCGATCAACGCCCGGCCTACTTCGTGAGTGATAGGTCTGATAGTACCAAACCTTTGTACACCGAACCAGTTCGGAAAACCTCCGATCTCTTTGATTTCTTCCCCTATGACGTCTGCACGTTTTTTTGACTCATCTATGCCTTTGTCCATGTCCCTTATGATTATTTTAAAACGGTTCCTTGTATGAGCACCAAGATGGAGGAGACGGATTGCTTTTTTGATCTCACATATCTCTACGTCCTTTATATGGATTTTATTCAACCTTTCAGGTTCAACGTCGAACGAAATCCATTGTGTAGTAACAGCTCTTTTGTCTTTTGTGCCTGAAAATTTGATCCTTTCTCTACTTATCCCGAGTGCACGTGAAAACTGCCTTATCAAACGATTGGTTTCCCAGTTCCTAGACCATACTTTGGCAAGGATATAATCTCCATCCCCCAGGAATCTATCATAATCTAACTCCTCTTCAACTATGAAATCTTCAGGATATCTCTTCAGTCTTCCTCCGACCCCAGGGGATGAAACCATAAATCGGTCTATCCCCACCTTTTTCTCCATTTCAATTCACCGGTTTATTCTTCTTCTTCAGGGAACATATCCTCGTATACTTTAGAAAATCGGTCGTAAATCTCCTTTGCGGTTTCTATTAGTATATTCTTTGGATCTTGTCCGGAAATTGATTTTATAAAAAGGACAGGGTCGTCTAGCTCTTGATGTTCTACAGAATAATTTGCCTCTGATACTCTATCGTCAGATAGAAGGTTTTCGACGATAGGATACATAACGCTAGCGTCAGCATTGTGGACCTTTATCCGTAAAGTGTTTTCCGTTCTTTCTATCAGCTCGAATTCCATGTTAACACATCGGCTTTAGTGGTCATTTGATTACTTAAAGGTATTGGTCATAAAAGATCATAGATAACATCATATGCCATGCGAAAATATAAATACTATAAAGGTATAATATGGTTATAGCTTAATAGATAAACTTTAAGCGCACTAAAGTTTTAAGTGAGGAGAAACATGTACGATGAGGAGTTCAGGAGAAAAGCATATGTTCTGGGAAAGGAACATAGTATAGATATACTCAGATATACGTATGATAAAAACTGGGTAAAAGCCAGTGATGTTGCTGAGTACTGTGGTCTTCATATAGCCACGGCTTCCAAATATCTTTCTGAATTACATGATATCGGTCTCTTAAATAAGAGGATAGGTCAAGGGAAAACAAGAGAGGTGAAGGAGTACAGTTTAAAGGGATCCAAAATAGAGTTTTCCTTCGATTTATCTGATAAATCAGGTCAAGGGGGTATACTCAGGATAGAGTTAGAATTTTATAAGGATATCTTCAACTCATTGATGGACCGAAGTAAAGGTCTTTTGGGCATCTATCCATCCGGCTTGGATAAGATCGGTGAGATAGAAACAGTGGACAATGGAGTCAAAGAAGACATCTTAGGGTCCATAATGAAAGTCATAAAATTTAACGAGGAAAGGATAGGCCTAGCTTCTACAAAAAGATTGGTGAAAAGGGCCAGCAAAAAGCATGTAGAAGAAAAAAAGAGGTGGGTAAAAAAGTATAGATTACTGAATGAATTTCCAGATGATTATGAAGAGGTATTGGAGGAAATATTTTGAAACGAAAAAACACAGGTATCACAGGATTAGATGAGATGTGTGAGGGTGGTTTTCCTAATAAAACCGTCAATCTGTTAAGAGGGCCAACGGGTAGTGCTAAAACTCTCTTTGGTTTACAGTACATTCAGGAAGGGATGAATAAGGGAGAAAAAGGACTTTTTCTTTCGGTTGAAGAAAGCAGAGAGAATATGAAGAGGGCCGTTGAATCGTTCAGTTTTGATTGGAGGCCTTATGATAGGGGTGATGCCTACATGGTCGATTATGGAGAGATCCGTTGGGGTGGGGAAAAGGATCTAGAGATCTGCTTCAAGGATCTTCAAGAGTTTCTCGACCAGTTCTTAAAGAACGATAAAATTTGTCGGCTCGTCATCGACTCGATAAGTGCAGTTTCACTTTACTATTCATCACCTGAAAAGTTGAGGAGAAATCTTTTTGAGTTCTGCAGATTTCTGAAGCAGAAAAATTTAGTCACTTTGTTGATAACGGAATCTGAGAAGGATACAGTTGGTGTTGAGGGCTTCGTCACCGACTCGGTGATAGACTTAGGTTATGAAAATTTTAACGGTGAATTTAGAAGGACTTTAAAGATAACCAAGATGCGTTTTACGAACCATGACCCTTACAAGCATCCATTTTTGATAATGGAAGACGGTATCGACCTCTCCGTGGATGAGATAATAAGGTGATATTATAGAAGGTAAAAAACAGAAGCGGACACTGTCCGAGCAGATGATAGGGGAACTCGTTCCCAGCACATCGATATTGATGGAGAGTCCATCTAGACCTCTAAAAGAAAGGTTGAGGACGGAACTGGTCGTCGAGACCTTGAAAGATGGGGGAAGTGCTTTAGTTGTCCTTTCAAACAAATCTCCTTCTAAATACCTATCTGAACTGGAAAAAAATGGAGTGGATCTGAATAAGCAGATGAACGATAAAAACTTGGTGATAATTGATTGGTATTCATGGAATACCGAGCGGGTTATAGGGATAAAAAAAGAAGGCAGTATCATAAGATCAAGCAGCGATATACTAAACCTAAGTATCAGTGTAGATAAAGGGATAAAGGACCTATCTGATCGAAGTTCAAAGATCGCAGTACTAGATTTTCTTGATAAGGGAAGAAATATTTTTGGATGGGATACTGTATTCGACTATTCCTGTAAGATGGTGAACAAACTCAAAGAAGATGATTTCACTGTTTTTAATTATGTTGAAAAGGAGTTAGAAGCAGATGAAAGAAACAATTTGTATATCAATTCAGACGGAGTTATGAAGATCACTTTCTCAGAAGGTTATTATGAATTTGAATTCAAAACACTTGGACTTGATTATGAAGATAAGGAGAAGGTCTTAGTGAGTATCGTTAAAGACGAAATAGTAATTCACGAAGATATCTCTGATGATTTGGATCTCAGGGACACTTTCGTTACATTAAAAGAAGAGGAAGGGGTTATAGGTAAAAGTAATTCTTTTGGACTAGAGTCCAAAAAGATCAACGACGCTGGTAAGACCAATGGGAGGATCAACGGACTAGGGAAAGTGAACGGTAAGATCAACGGCGTTGGTAAGACCAATGGGAGGATCAACGGACTAGGGAAAGTGAACGGTAAGATCAACGG
>PUNK01000075.1 GCA_003552585.1 Thermoplasmata archaeon
CCAGAGCCTGACTACAAACTACAACCCTGGCAGGTATCCCAGGACAGGGCGATTGAAGAATTTAACATAACTCCCACCGAGCACGAAGAAGCGGTTAAGAAGGCCCTGAAAGCCAGGAAGGAAGTTCCGGACGAGGTATTAGAGCAATACCCCGGGGTTACTGTTGATGCACCAAAACCTGCTCCTTCGCTTATAGGAGATTATGATTTAGCGGTTAAAGGAGGAACCCCTCTTTATATTAAACCTCCGGATATTCACAGCATAATCCCTGCTACCTGGAGAGACCTTGCTAAGGATTTAAAGTTAGACGGGAAGGCTTTACAGGATTATTCGAGAGGTGTTCCTTTTGACAAGGACGTTGTTGCCGAGGCTCAGAAATGGGTTAAGAAAGCCCCAGAGGTTAAATTCCCTGCTGCCCCAGAAGGGGTGGAGAAAAAGGGGATAGAGCCAGTCCCTGGATTGGTTGTAGCCAAACTCGAAGATGGAAAACAGCCAGGAGTTTATCATAAAGAGTCTGGATTACAGGTAATCGCTGCTGATGAGATTAGGTATAGGGCCGGAGCAACCCGAATGGCCGATGCCTACTTAGTTGCAAAACGCTTAGAAAATATTACTGACTGGACCCAGGATTGGAAGACACTTCGGGGAGACGAAGATTTAGGTAGGAAAATATCTGAATTTAAAAGTGAGGAAATCGAGCACGGAAACCACATAATTAACCTGGTTCCTGACGGGGAGAAAATACCGTTCGGGTATCACCTGCAAAAGTTATTCTTAGACGAATACGCAAAGGATAAAGTATTTCCATATAACCCTGAGCACGTTAAGGAAATATTTGGCCCAAGCCCTAAAAGACCGGAGAGTATGTTTAACCTTACTTCCCGAGATGATAAATTTATGCGCTTTGAGATGGACGGCAGGATTGCGGTAACTGATAGTTATGGAGTAACCTTTGTTGGCAAAGAAAAGTTTATGGATATGCAGCGAAGGTTCTATTCCGAGGAAATGGGAAAAGAAACCGCAAATTTTATGAAAACAGATTTTTACGATAAGAAACTGGACGACCCGTTAAAGCCAAAATACTTTATTAAAGAGGTTGAACAGGTCCAACCCCCACGGGATACTATCTACTTGGAGGACCCGAAAACAGGTACTTTAATTAAAACTGATGCCAAACTATCAAGGCACTTTCTGGACCAGGGGTATAGTCTCTATGCCACCTCTACTGACAAACCCTGGGATAGCCCCTTAGTTGCCACAGATAAAGATGGCAGGTTCCAGGGAGTTTTGATGCCACTTAGCCCAGGTGATACTCCAGCCGAAGTTGATTTTGTCCACGAATTTCCCCAACTAAAGCCCAAGAGTGTTTTTAACCGGGTAATTGCAAGAGCTCCCAAATTCCAGCAAAAACCTAAAGCCCCCGAGCCTGCCCCTAAAGAGCCGAAGGAATTGCCAAAAGAATTAGTGGACCAGGGTTTCCGCACGCCAGAGGAAGCCCAATTAGCATTTGAAGCAAGGGAAATGGGAATTGGAGAATGGACCAGGAGGTTTGATGAAATAAGCAAGGAGGTCCTTGCAAAATACACCGATGCCACCAATCCCAAGAAGGCTTTTGAGGAATTAACTAAAAAGCTGCCGAAGGAAGGTAGCGAAGAGGCGAACCTGATACGCACTAACCTTAGATACGGCCGTTATGGTGGTATCGAAGAACCCTTCCATAAGTTTAAACCCGAGGAACGGGAAGTAATCAAAAAGTGGATTAAAGAGGTAAAGAAACACGACCTGAGCAAGTTAAGGCCGGAGTATAGAGATGAGATAAAAGATATATTGCACGATGTTGACTGGCAGGTAATGTACCGGACCAAGAAACGACTTGACAGGCTGGAAAATACACGTAGGTTTTTGCAAGAAAACCCAGATGCTACCCTGCCGGAGAAGGTCCTTGAAGAATTAAAAATATTAGGCAGGAAACCCTTGCAAGCTTTTACTTACGAGCAGGTTAGGGATATGTTCGACTCCATAAGACACCTGCTACACCTTAACCAGTTAAAAAATAAGTTGATTGTAGGTAGAAAGTTAAGGGAGTTAAAGGAATACACCGACAAAGCAACCGAGATGATTAGAATAGCCAGGCCAAAAATTGCCGACTTTGAAAGCAATATGGATATTATAGACGGCGGGGAATACAAGGTCCAAAAAGGAAACCTGCAAAAAATATTCACTACCGATAGTTTCAATCCAGAATTTCTTACCCAGCTAGTCCAGGGAGCCGAAGAGGGACCTGTATGGGAAATACTATTTGACGGGATAGATAAAGGCTTCTCCAGGAAATATGAGGTTTACTGGAACGCTGTTGACAAAATTATTAACGAAGGAATAGGGAAGGAAAACCAAAAGAAGATTATCCCCTGGAGCAGGATTTTTAACCAGAAACAAAAAGACGTGGAGACCTTCACCCTGGAATTAACCGAAGGGAAACAAATCAGGTTAAGCCGGGGAGAAAGAATGGCCCTTTATATGCACACCAGGAACCCCTACAACGTTCGCTCTATTGTTGAAGGTGGGATAAGGTTCCCCCATAACGAGGACAGGCTACACAAACTTAACCGAGAGGACCTGGACATAATAACCAAGTCCCTTGACCCCCTGGAGAAAAGAATTGCCGACAAGACAGCGGAGGCCATTGATGAAATCCTGGGGCCTGCGATAAACCGGACTTCCTTAGATTTGGACGGATATGAGAAGGCCAGGGTAAAAGGTTACTGGCCGATTTACCGTTCAAAACTGGATTATCATACCGACCCACAAAGGCTGCAAAGAAACTTTACCCACAGGATATTAGAGGAAATGGGGCAGATACAGGAACGCCAAAACGTAACTATGCCTTTGCTATTACACGACTTCTTTACATCCACTTTCAGAACACTTGAAGCGGCCTCTTCTTATGCAGGATTGGCCGGGCCGATAAGAAACGCCAGGACGATGCTGGAAAGCAAGGACTTTATGCAAACGATGAAGCGATATGGGTTGCAACACTACCACGATGCCCTGGAAAAATACGTTAACGATATTGACGGTAATATTGCCGAATGGGGAGCAGCCGACCGCTTAGGATTAGATATGTTAGGTAAAACCCAGCTTGCAATCCTGGGATTAAATCCCGGGGTTTGGTTAAAGCAGCCTGTTTCTTATCTTGCCGCAGCAACGGAGGCCCCTTTTAAACACCTTGCCAAAGCCGTCTTTACCCAGGCAAGTTTGGACGAGATGAAAAAATACGAGCCACAGCTCAGGTATAGAGCCCTGGGTAAAATCACCCGGGAAATGGGAGAGATAGGGCAGGTAGGACAGCCCAGAAAGTTGTTTACAGGAGAAGGATTTGTCAAGGACTCTCTGTTGGAAGGGATAAGGTTTTTCGATAAGCAGGCCGTAGGCAGAATATGGAACGCAACAAAAATGTGGGTAGCCGAGGAAAGACCCGAATTGAAGGGAGATGATTTTTACCAAGAGGTTGCTGAAAGGGCAAGAAAGGTTATTAATAAAACACAGCCCACTTATCTACCGCATACCAGAAGTGCTATCGGTAGGAGCCCCTCTGTATTCCAAAGGAGTTTGGGTGCTTTCTTTACCCAGAGGAATAAAAATTACAATATAATCGCCCGGGAATTTATGAAATATCAATGGTCCGATAAGGGAGCCAAAGCAAAATCGGAACTGTTGAAAAATCTTTTCCTGATGCTTATAGCCTCCCCAGCAATCCTGGGCTTAGTTGATACCGCAAGGGATAGGATAATTCGACCCTGGGTTCATACCGAGAAGGGAGATTTTTTAGTCCGAGCCTTTAGTTATACCGTAGGGAATATCTATTACGTGGGCCCGATTATGGACAGTTTGGTTAGCAAGGTAAGGCGGGGAGAATGGTCCGGATATGATATTGACGACCTGGTGAAATCTACTCTTGACCTGGGTATTGACGGAGTTTCTAACGCCGTAAGAGGTTTAACCGAACTGGCGACACAGGAAAAATACGTTAGTGGGTTATTTGAAGATGAGACTAAATGGCAGAGGTCAATGGCAAGGTCTGCCGACAAGTTACTGGCTCTTTCAACCCGTTTAGCTGGCCTACCTTATGAGAACATTCGCAGGTGGGGAACGGGATTGATACACCAGGTTTCACCTGAAACTTCTTTCAGAATTGAAAGTATGCTATCTAATCCTCAAAGGGCTACTTATTACGAAAGACTCTGGGACGATTTGGCTGTTGGTAGCGAACGCCAGGCGGCCAATAATATGCGTATTCTGGTCCAGGAGTTTGGAGTAACCAGAGAACAACTACTTTATTCCGCTGATAGAAGGGACATTCCACGGGAGTTAAGGATACAGGCCCTTGAACTTTACAGAGATGCAAGGCGACAATAAGAGGTGATATA
>PUNK01000010.1 GCA_003552585.1 Thermoplasmata archaeon
ATATCGTCAGCAAAGCCCCTAAAAGGGTCATCGCTGTGATCGTGATATTCACATTGATCATGGGTTACTTCGCCTCGGGCATGGAGATGGATACGGACGAGGCACATTTCGAACCGGAATCGGATAAGCAAGAATACATGAAAACGGTCAGGGAAAGCTTTGGCAGAGAGGAGATAGAGAGAGATACGGTTCAGGTGGTATTTTCAGGGTTAGAAAGTGATGTTTTTACCGTTGACGTGATGGAGGACATGCTGGCCTTCGAAAAAGCGATCCAAGAAGATGAAAAGGTAAATCGCACCCTTCTTCGGACTTTCGATATGCCTGACGCGGTAAGTACACTTGCCAGTACCTTTTTGACTGCGGACAGGATCTGTACGCTTGAGGGCTCTGTGATCCAGCAGGCCATGGCAACACAGGATATCCGCGCAACCGCTGAGAATCAGACGAGGATGAACGAGTACATGAACAGTTCCTTCAGTATGAATATGTATCTGATGAGTACATTCATGGAATCTGAGTCTTTACTGGCTCTACAGGGCTCTAACATGACTTTCGCATCTATGGCTCAGATCATATCCGAACCCGACTATTGGGGGTACACTCAGCAGTATGAAAAAGATTTTCTAAACCTAACGATGGTCCTTGCCAATGAATCGATAGACCATACTCAGGTATCATTGTTCATAGACAATTGGTTAGAAAAAATGGAAGGTACCGTCATCCAACAAACCCCTTTCTACGACCTAATCCAGGGAACGGATCTTATCTTACAAGATGAGGTTGGAACGGAAAACAAAACAACTGCAAGGATGATGACCGTCACTTTTTTCTCCATCCCAGAACCCATGGGTAATCTTCAGGATCCCGGTGATACAGGTGGGGGATCACTCACACCCCATATGAGTCATGAAGAAAAAATGGAGAGATTAGGTGAGCTCACTGATGACGATATTAAAGAAACTGTATCTCATCTGGTCGATTACGATCAAACTCCATTAAATGAGGCCATCGAATTCGGAGAAAACAACCTTGAACTGAGTATAAAAGAAACAGAAAGCGGCATAGATCATCTATCGAGCTTGAATCATACCCTCGAAATCGCCATAGAGTTGAACGAACAGTTAGGAAACGATTGGACCATCAGGAAGATCAGTAACGCTCGCCAGGTGGTGTCAGAGAATAAAACCATGGTTGAGGATTCTAGCGAAGGATACCTTCAGATGAAGATCATGATCCAAGAATCCGAGAGATTCGGTCAGATATTAGGTGGTATGGAAGGAGCGATCAATCGAACCGTCAGCAAGGACTTCTCACCAACGGATGACCCTGCATCAATCGTTGCTGAAAGCTCTATCGCCATAGTGTTCATGGATCCCGAGATCGATAGGGATGAAAGATTAGAAGCCCAAAGAAGACTCATCGATATAGCGGAGGATATATCGGATCATTCGAAGGTCAGGGTTTTCGGCATACAGCTCATGTTAGACGAGATAAATGAAAGTGCCGATAGGAGTTTGAATCAGCTATTACCCATAGCTTTCATACTCGTTGTGATCATCCTATTCATCATCTTCCGCTCATTGGTGGAAACCGTTCTTAGCCTTGGAACCCTTGCAATAGCCATCATTTGGGCCTTCGGCTTCGGTGTGATGTTGGGATACACGTTCAATCCTATGATAGTAGCGGTCCCCATCCTGATCACAGGTCTGGTCATCGATTACGGGATACACATGGTTATGAGATATAGGGAGGAAAAGGGAAAAGGAAATACACCTAGTGTATCAAGTAAAACTACTATAATGACCGTGGGTGCTGCTCTTTTCCTTACAAGTTTCACCACCGCAGTCGGTTTCATCTCCAACCGATTGAGCGATCTTGAAGCGATGCAGCAGTTCGGAACTTTAGCCGCTGTTGGCATAATATCCAGTTTTGTATTGATGACCACTTTCCTACCTGCAGTCATCCAGGTTCTCGATGATAGAAACGCTGATAGGAACAACAAAAAGAAAAAGAAGAGAAAGTTGACTAGGATAGCAGAAAAACATGGTTCAGATATCGTCAGTAGCATATTGAGTAAGTCAACCGATGCCTCTGACAAACATCCATGGATAGTATTGATCGTAGTGGTGATAATAACCAGTTCTGCCGCTATCGGTGCTTTGAATCTAGATACCACATTCAATATAGAGGATTTCTTGCCGGAAGATCAGCCTCAGAGTCAGAACTTGCTCTTCGTCTCGAGAAATTTCGATGTGGCTGAATCACATGCATATATATTAACAGAAGACCAAGATATCGATTCTAGTGAATACCTTTACGCCGTCAGAAACACCACTATCAACATTGGTGGTTTAGAATTGGTGGGGAGGGATAACGGAAGTGTACACTCACCTCTTTCGGTTGTACAAACATATGGTATGGCAGCCAGGGGTACGGATGAATACAACGAAACCATCGTTGAGATCTTCGCAGCGAGTGATACAAACGATGATGGTGTCCCCAATCAAAACGTGACCGTTTTATACGACCTACTTTTCGAATTCCACGAGAGCAGAGATGCGGCCATGAGTGTACTTAACCGAACAGAAGTTGCTCCGGGAGTGTACACATATCAAAAAGGATTGATACGTCTGCTGGAGGATGCCGAAACCCTTACGGCGGATATAGATAAAGCCGCTGTCCTTGAAGAAGAGCTGGAAGGAGCGGTTGCACCTCTGAGGGATGCAGGATTCACTGCAAAGATAACCAGTTCGACCATGATCGCACAGGAAACTACAGCGGAACTAAATCAAACACAAAGACAGTCTTTGATAGCCACCATGATAATAGTTGCAATAACACTCACCATCGTATTCTACATGAACGACCGATCGTTGGTTCTCGGAGTGATCACCACATTACCCGTGGCCATGATAACCATATGGGTCCTGGGAACCATGTACCTCTTCGGTATACCTTTGAACGTCATGACGGTTACCATCACCGCTTTGACCGTTGGGATGGGCGTCGATTATAGCATCCACATATCGCATAGGTTCCTTGAGGAACGTTCAAGATCGGAAAATGATCTATACCAAGCCATGCACAATACGGTGCAGAACACAGGGGCGGGCATATTCGGTTCCGCCACCACAACCATAGCTGCCTTTGGAGTCATATGGACCTCGGATATACCGCCTATATCCCAGTTCGGAGGTATCACTGCACTAGCCATGCTTTACAGCTTCATCGCCGCGGTATTCATCCTTCCGGCTGCACTGATGGTTTGGGCTAAGTATCATCATCCAAAGTAATCAAATAGCTAGCGTATTTAGATAGATACCTTTCATCTAACTCCTGGAACCATCGGCTAAGATATCGAATAAAGCGATGCTCTATATATAATCATATTTGCTATTTACTCAGTCCACAAGGGAAATGCTAGATGGTTTTTTTCCAGTATATTATCTCTAGGGGTTACCATGGTACCCAATGTAGTCACTCGAAACATTAAGATCGTGATCCCTCCCCTACTGAACCTCTGGATATGCGGGGCCTTGTTTTTGCATGTGATGGGGGGTGTTATGGGATACTATGACGATGTCTGGTGGTGGGATCATCTCACCCATTCCATCTCCGCGGCCCTGATAAGTATACTTGGTTTCACTGTGCTGCTTACCATAACCAGACTCTCTAAATCATTATATATCCCACCCAAGGTCATACCCGTGATGATATTGGTGTTCATACTAGCAACCGGTGTGATATGGGAGGTTTTCGAGTTCTTCTCCGATCAGTTGCTGGGAACGAATATGCAGTACGGTCTTCACGATACCGTTTATGATATGATATATAATATATATGGAGCCCTGTTCGCCTCCGTCATCGGTTATCGATACTTCCTGTCCGAATATTGGAAGCATTGACGAGTTGTCTTCGATAAGAAGTAAAAAGAACAACTACGAGATCATTCAGATTGCATTTAAGAAATTCTAAAATAATCATATATATCATATATACAAAATATTTTCGACCCATCTACGAAGTACTCATGTTATAACTATTCACTAATCCATCACTTCTGCAGGTACATTGATATCGAACCAATAATCCTTGATGGATTTCACCATGTTGATGAGATCACTGTGATTTACCGGCTTGACCAAATATGAATTAGCACCCAGCCTATAGCTTTTGAGTATATCTTTATTCTGGGATGATGATGACAAAATGATTACGGGAATATGACTGAGCTGGTCCTGCCCTCTAACCCATTCTAAAATTTCAAAACCTGATTTCCCTGGTAGTTTTAGATCCAGGATCAATATGTCAGGGGGGGCCATCGCCATCATCAGAAATGGTTTCATCCAATCTAGAAAGTGCTTCGTCTCCATTGGTTGCCGAACTTAAGTTAACGGGCGCATCCAATTTATCGAAAGCATGCTTTACCAGTAGTGCGTCGTTGGGGTCATCCTCCACCAACAATATCGATTTCCTATCGTTTATCCTATCAACCTCCGGCAGCTTTTTTCAATTCAATCCAAAATGTGCTACCCCTTTCCGGTGTCGATGAGAACCCATATTTACCATCCAGCTTTTCTATCGCTTTCTTAACTATAGCAAGGCCTACACCAGTACCAGGATAGCTTTCAACACCGTGTAGACGGTTGAACATTTCGAATATCTTTACCCTGTCCTCTTCTTCTATGCCT
Organism: Thermoplasmata archaeon; assembly: GCA_003552585.1. Lineage (GTDB taxonomy): Archaea > Thermoplasmatota > Thermoplasmata > Halarchaeoplasmatales > Halarchaeoplasmataceae > PUNK01. The sequence goes on from PUNK01000010.1 coordinate 4,692, forward strand.
ATACCGTTATCTTCTATGTACAATTTAACATTATCGCATGAAGACTCGGACCAAATATTTATCTTAGGATTTCTTCCTTGAGGAACGAACTTGATCGCATTTGATATAATATTGAAGACGATCTGTTCCAATAACGTGTTCGTGGCCATCACCTCATGTAATGGCATTTTAACATTGATCATTGCGTTCTGTTCTTTTATCTTCTTCTCCATCTGCTTTAAAACCACATCCACAGTCTCTTGTATTCCGCATGGCTTCAATTTCACGTCATCTGTAGATAATTTCGAATAATTCAATAAATCCTGAATCAGTTTGTCCATCCACTCTGCAGCCCTGGTCATCCTTTTTATCAGGTCTATGCTGTCCTCATCTAGTACTTCTGTCTTTTCACCCAGCAATATAGTGCCAAAGCCCTGTATAGCTCTCAAAGGTGCTCTCAGATCATGGGAAACAGTATAAGTGAATGACTTCAGTTCTTCGTTCTTTTCCTGCAGCTCCGAAGTTCTTTTTTCCACAAGTTCTTCAAGCTGGTTCTGGTACCTTTTTAGCTCTTTCTCATATTCCTTTTTCTCAGTAACATCTATCAAAATTCCTTCCAATATCTCAGGTTCTTTTTCATGATATTCAACTGCTCTTCCTCTTTCCCAAATCCACTTTTCTTCATCTTTTGAAGTTATTATCCTGTATTCTATCTTGAAGCTCTCTCCATATTTGACCGCTTTTTGAATTTCCCTTCGTACATAATCCCTGTCTTCTGGATGAATCAACTCATTGTAGGTTATTACTTTGTTCAACACATCTTCGATCACATAACCCGTCAATTCTTCAAAATCCTTACTAAGAAATTCCATAGTCCAATCTTCGTCGTTCTTGCAGCGATAGGTGGTACCAGGAATGTTCTCTATCAAAGTTGAAAGAGAACGATTTATTTCTTTGAGGGCTTTTTCTTTTATTTTCCTCCCTGTGATATCTTCCACCAAGCCTATCCCTGCATAAATTTCACCATCTTCGTTCCTCATGCCCTTGAAAATGGTCCTGATGATTGATTTTTTTCCAGCTGTTACTGATTTATATTCGCCTTCGTAGTAACCCTCACCCTTTTCTAAGGACCATTTTACTTCTCTACCAATCTCTTGATCCTCTAAATCATTCATCATATCTAAACCGATCAATGCCTCTCTAGAAGAACCTATGATATCCAAAAATTTTTCATTACAATCTGTTATTACTCCTTCGTTATCATAGTGAAATGTTCCCAGAGGAGTTTCATAAAACAGACTCTTATATAGTTCTTCACTCTTTCTCAGTTCCTTTTCAGCAAGCTTCCTCTTTGTTATGTCCAAACTGACTTCTACTAATCTGTAGATCTGCCCATCTTCATCTTTTACAGGATTAGCTGTTATCAACCAGTATCTGCCATCTGGTGATTGTACTTGGCCATACTTAATCTCGCCTGTTTTGTATGCTAAAACAACAGGACAGTCAATGCAGGGCTCTTCTTCATCACCCCATACCTTGTAGCACTTTTCCCCAACTAGATCTTCGGGGTGCTTACCAACAGAATCTGCTGCTGCCTTATTGGCATATAAAACTTCATATTCTCTTCCGTGATAGATCACATGCTCGACTGTGCTGTCAAGGATCCTGCGTTTCTCACTCTCCGACTTCCTTAATGATTCTACATTGCGATAATTTTCTACTGCTTGAACTATGATCTTGGCAAGAAGACTGTATCCCACTTCTGAAGAGATTTCTTTTTGGATATACCTGTTTGCTCCAAGGTTCAATGCATCTATGATCACATCCTCCTCTCCTTCTCTAGTCATCATGATAAAAGGTATGTCCATCCTTCTTTCTTCCCTAAGAACCCTTAAAAAATCTATCCCATCCATTCCTTTCAACTGGTTGCTAGATACAACAGCATCGTATTCAAATCTATCTAGTAGATGCAAGGCCTCTTCTGCAGAAGTTGAAGTGTGCACTTGAAAATCATCATCAATCCTTTCAAGAAGGGATTTTGCTTGCCTCGAAATTGAGGGATCATCATCTATAAATAATATCTCCATGTCGAGCAATCCTTGGTTAATAATTAAATAGAGTCCTTATCTTATTTCAATATTTCTGAATAAAATATGTCTTAATTGCTAAATATTTAAACACAAATGGATGAAGTGTTTGTGCAAAATACGATTTGATTGCAGATTAAAATATATACTTCAAAATTGGACAAAAATAATGTTCATCAGCTGAAAAGGAGGTTCGATATGAGATATAAACTAATTTTACATCCTATCTTGATTGAACATGAGCAGGAAGGTACTATAAATATAATAAAAAGACATGCATATATCAAAATAAAAATGTTCCTTTAATTTAGAACCATGATCTGCTCTGCTTGTGACTTATTAGATATTGAAAAGTTTGAAATTTTCTACACCTTTACTAAGGGTAAATATTATAACCTTTAAAATTCGATAGTAGAACCATACGGTTGATAATATGTCAAATAGACTTTCCATATTTGCCATCACAATCATGCTAATTTCGATTTTGACTTTGCCAGCGATATATCATGATGCAACGAATCACAAACAAAATTTCGAACTATCATATGAGAAAACGATAAATAATGAGCGAGAAGTTCGGGAGCCGATAAAGATAGATGGAAATGAAGACCTCGCTTTTCAGGCTGAATATAATGATTGGCCAGGGGATGGAAGTGAAGATGACCCCTATATAATTGAAGGGTACGAAATTAATGGAAAAGGATATGGTTATTGTATATCTTTGAATAATATTAATTCACACTTCAGATTGAAAAATAATCTTTTATATGACGCTTCGACAGGGATACATTTTTTAAATGTTCGAAACGGTATCATTAGAAATAATATCTGCGTGAACAACTACAACGGTATATATATAATCGAATCTAGTGAAAATATCATCGAAAAAAACACTGTTGACTCGAAAAGTGATCTTGCAACATTCATAGATGCTTTAGGTATTATGCTCAGATATTCGCACAACAACACGATTACATACAACAACGCCTCAAACAACGATGTTGGTTTTTTTCTTTCTTATTCTAATCACAATCTGGTAAGACATAACGTTATATCGAGTAATAGATGGTGGGGGATAGATATACTAGGGGATCACAATCTTCTATATCACAATATGCTTTTGAAAAACTCCAATCAAGCACGTGACAGAGGGGAAAACGAATGGGACGCCGGTGATCCTGAGGAAGATGGGAGAGGGGGGAACTATTGGTCAGATTACCAGGGAGCAGATAGAGGGGATGGGATAGGGGACGAACCGTATAATATATCTGGAAAAACAAATCAAGATATGTACCCCTGGACAGATATACAAATCATGGAAGAGTGGATCAAAGAGGATGAAATCGACCCTCGTTTTCGCTCTCGATACTTTTGGCTGATTCCCTTTATGGCTATTATTGCTGTTATAACAGTAGTCACCCTATTGGCATTAAGAGACAAGAACTCACCAGGATATTGAAATCATAACTAGAGAAGGGGCCACTCAAGATGAGGGTGTACTATAGTAACATTTTTATACTCCCAAACCAAACAACGGTCATTATGATGTTGAGGGAATACAAGGGTAAAAAGGACAGAGAATCCGTACATAGAATCTGGAGAGAAGTTGGATGGATGAAGCCAGGTAAAGAAGAAAAAGTCAATGACTTCGTAGAGTCTAGCGACCGTGCAATGTTAGCTGAACTAGATGGCAATCCCGAATCTATGGTTTTATCCTGGAAGGGGAAAATAGCTTATCTTGATAACGACCTACCCTTGTCATGTATAGCCAGTGTTCTTACAAGCACGGTGGCAAAAAAAAGAGGACTCGCTGGTAAATTGACCGCAAAATGCATCAGTGAAGATGCAGAGAACGGGGCTGCGGTTTCAGCTCTAGGTATATTTGACCAGGGTTTCTACAATCGTTTAGGGTTCGGAACAGGAACGTATGAACATTGGCTTTATTTTGATCCCGCTAGCTTGGAAGTACCTATACCGGATACCCCCGAGAGACTTAAAGATAAGGATTGGAAAGAGATACACCAGTCTAGAGTTGAGAGAAAGAATGTTCATGGAAGATGCAACATAATCTCACCTCATTATACACGCACGGAGCTGAAATGGTCAGATGATATATTGATGCTTGGCTACTTTAAAGGAAAAAAGATCTCTCATCATGTTGTCCTTAGAGTAGAAAACTTCGAAGATGGGCCTTACGTTGTCAAATGGATGTCATTCAAAACACGTGAACAGTTCTTGGAACTAATGGGCATATTAAAGAGCTTAGAGGATCAGATCAAGATTATAGTTATGAGGGAACCTCCAGGTATAATTCTGCAAGATTTTCTTCAAAGACCGTTTAGATACAGACAGATCACAAAAAAATCCAAGTTTGAAAATAAGATGATAGCTACTGCTTACTGGCAGGTAAGAATTCTCGATCTGAATAGGTGCCTTGAGAAAACTTCTTTACAAGGAGAGGAGGTTCGATTCAACCTAAAACTTTATGACCCCATAGATAAGATTCTACCATCTGATTCAAATTGGAGAGGTATAGGAGGAAAGTATGTAATAACCCTTGGTCCTCGATCGTCAGCTCGAAAAGGCCACAAAAAAAGTTTGCCTACACTGACTGCATCGGTAGGTTCTTTTAGCAGGATGTGGCTTGGAGTGGCTCCAGCTACGTCATTAGCCATGACTGACGAGATGGAAGGTCCCAGACTACTTTTAGAAAAGCTAGACAGGGCGATTTCCGTTCCGGAACCACATACCGATTGGGATTTCTAGAGATCCGTTATAAATCGAAGTAAGGAAAAGGTTTATATATCAGATATAACGTATACACATTAACGGGTAGAATATAATAGGATTACGAAATCACATATCACGATAATTTCTCCTCCTCTTTTTTCTTTTTAACACCCTGATAACAAAATGAAGATAGTTTATTGAATTCTATTTTTGGCAAATTATTGGGGTTTCAGGTATGAAGTAATAATTAAAGAAAAAGAAAGAAAGGGGTTTTGGGTGGTTATAGTTCATCTCCAAATATGTCATCTTCCGCATCTAGATCCTCTTCTTCGAAAGTGTCTTCCTCGATGGGTTCTTCATGATCGTACTCTTCTGATTTGCTCTTCTTCATCACCGAAAAGATTGCGATCAATAGAGCGATTATCGCCAGTACAAGTGCTATTATACCAAAGATCCAAGCCATGCTGATATCATCGTCCTGTCTATCGTCTATCTCCTCTTGCTCTTCTATGAATTCGCCTAAGTCTGCCTGTAACGCTGCTAAATCGGATTGTAAAGTTGCTATGTTAGCATCTGCCTCTGCAAGTGCTGCTTCAAGACCTGCGATGTCATCTTCAGCTGTAGATAGATCCATTTCCAAATCTTCTATACTTTCCTGTATCTCATCCAATAATTGTTGCATATCGGATAATTCTGACTCGAGCGCAAATATATCGTTTTCGACAGCTGCTATGTCGGACTGTAATGTGCTTACTTGACCCTGTAGATCACTTACCGCTGAATCTAAAGCATCGATGTCATTTTGAAGATTACTGATCAGAGTATGGATATTATCTATCTCTTCGCCCAATTCATCTAATTCTGTCCAGAGGTCTTGTATATCAGGCAGATAAAGTGCATATACAGTCATTTCTGCTGTATTTCCTTGTTCATCTTCAGAAACTACCCTGAATATATTTATTCCATCGATGAGAGTGGTATGATACACAAAACTGCCATCATCACCAACGGGGACTTCTTCGTTGTTTATCCATATTTGTACACCGGGGTCGGTCAACCCTTCGATAGTGAAGTCATGGTCAAAGGTTAGTTCTTCAACTCCGTTCGAAGGTGTGATTATAGAGAATTCGGGATCCATCGTATCGACTTCAAACACCACAGTTCTGGTATACATATTGCCATGACCATCTGTACCTCTAACCTGAACTACATGTGTCCCATCTTGTAGACCTATAAAGGTATAATCTTTAGAGGTCCCTACATAATCCCAGTCACCATAGTTAATCCTGATTTCATAGGTCATATCCATTAAATATCCATAGTCTTCCCATTCCACCGTAACTTGATTTATGTAGAACACTTCTCCGTCCTGAGGTGAAGTAATCTCGAATGCTTCTGCAGGTGGGCTAACAAATATTGTTATCATCTCTGTATCCCAGTTACCTTCAGCATCGCTTACCAGAAGTGTTACCTCGTAGATTCCCTGGTATGGGAAGTAATATCCTAAGGTTTCCCCGTACAAAATTTCTTCATATCCCTCTGCCGCATCTGATACTCCTTCTATATGCCACGTCCAATTAACAACTTCAACGTTATCTGTGGAGCCTGACCCATCTAATGTGAACTCTTCTCCAACTCGAGTACTACCCGATTTACCTGCATCTGCAACTGGGTCTTCAGTATCGATAGCGTATATCTCCAAAGTATCGCTGTCGTAATTCCCTGCCTCGTCGTATACCGTTAGTGTAACATCGTAGTACAGAGCATATTCCAGCGTGTAATTGACTATTCCACCATATAATATGGTCTCGTCACCCATTGGATCTTCGATCGTCCACGTATAATTAACAATGCCTACATTATCTGTAGAAGCTGTACCATTGAGTTTGATAGTATCCCCCTGCCAGGCTTCTATATCTTCTCCAGCATAAGCCTCCGGCGGTATGGTGTCGATCAAATGGAATCTCCATCCCATTGGATCATATTCTATTCCAACAGATACGAACTCTACCGAGTTAGCCAGCAATTTTCTGGCTTCAGGAGTATAATCCTTTGTAGCCCATGATGAGCTGGTCTGTCCCATAGTAGATAATACTACTTCATTCTCTACTTCATTAACAGCAAATCCATGACCACGAACAGTGCCATCTACTGATACATCTCCAACTATCTCGAAATTTTCATCGATGAAATAGTCGAACCAGAAACCTCTGTCAGCATCGTAAAGGTTGATAAGATCTCCTTCACTGCCAATGCCATGGAATATAGGGTGATCTTCAGTTATCAACATGTCGACTGGAGCACCTAATCCAATATCACCATGAGGATTTACTGGGTCGCCTAAAGCCTCTTCTCTACAGATGAGTCCATCAGCATATCCTGATCCACCACCCCATGAATCCATTATCACAAGACCATGCTCAGGAGTTACAGCATCAAAGAAGTCTATTGCTCTTTGGGTGTCCGGTGCGAAAGCAGTACCACTTATCCTTTGGACTACGATTGTATGATAATTGTCTATATTGTCTATCAAGTCATAAAGACTCGTCTTTAGTACAATGTTATATTCAGCACCTAATTCTTCTTCTAATATGCTCACGAACACTTCACCGTCATGATCTGGTTCTGGCCCAGTATCTAAAACTGCTACGTTGACCCCACTACCAGTTGATAGTATTTCTATAGAGTCGGTGTCGTTTTCTACAGGGACAAGTACAAGTGCTTCAAGATGCCAAGCACCACCTATGCCATAATCTTCGTCGAGATCCTCCCAATCATCAGGGTCATGAGGATCATCGAAGTTGACATATTGTCCATCATCAACGAATGGCATCATACATCCAAATGGGAAATAGCCACTGCCAAAATCGTCTATTTCAAGTACTATCCAGTATTGACCAGGTGATTCGATATATGCATATTCTTCTAATGCAATTTCGACCCATCCCGCACCTGTTGGAACATAATCATCGGATGAAGCTAACCAGTCTCCCGGAGCACCATCTTCATCTTCAGCAACATGGGCACGGATATAATTTGCTGCTGGCTCCCAGTCGTAGTAAGCAATTTCACTCACATAACCATCAACTGCATCAGAAAGGTCTAATATCATAGCTCCGTACCATACACCTGGTGCTGTAGCTCCTACTGCATTATCAGGATCGGTGCGATGATCATGATCATACAACCATCGCCATTGTTCCTCAAACTCACCAACAAACTCGAAGTGTGCGGTTACCTGTTTGTCACTATCCATAATTATAGTTATCTCTTCTTCGGTACCTTCGTAATCTCCGGTCCATTCTACGAAATACCAGTCTTCTTCAGGTATAGCAGTTAATGTTACTTCATCACCTTCAACATACTCAACTTCCTCTGGATCGATTTCTACTGTTCCAAATCCCTCAACATCTACAGTAAGAGAATATGAAGCTGGATTTATTCTGCCAACGTTATAGTCTTCATATGATGTGAGGACAAACCAGTAATTGTACTGCCCCATGTCCTCCTCATCTAATATGTAATCTGCTTCTACTCTACCCTCGATAACACCGGAATGTTCTGCCAATATTTCTCTGGTCACACCATGATAAAATACAACGTTCAAAGGTTCTCCAGTAGGTGAATCAACATGAACTGATACTGTTTGTTCTAAGCCTTCAACCTCTACACCGTGCTCAGGTTCAGGATCGGTTGCTACAGGGATCGGTTGTTCTGCCACATAGTCTTCATTCATCTCCATGTTGCCTACTCTATCCACTGCTCTTACCACATAATGCCATCGTACTCCATCATTCGCTTTGCCTTCGTCTAAGTATATGTAACTTTCAGAACCATCTGCTATTATAGTATCGATCATGGTCGATTCATCCCAAGGACCATCAGATGAATCAGACCTGTAAATCACGTAATGAGTGGTATCATTTTCTCCAGCTCCATCATCTGGTGAAGCATACCATGTCAACTCGTTTGCATCAGCATTCCATACATCATCGTCCCAATCAACATGTAAATTCTCTACAGGTTCTGGTGGAATAGCATTTATAGTCGCACTTGCTGTCTTCCATACGGGTTCAGGTACGTAAGTATGGAAAGTCCAGGTTTCAGACGTTGTTGTTTCATATCCATCAAAAGCTTCAACGTACCATTGGTAGGTCGAATTCGAGTCTAAGAACAGGAATTCTGCTTCTACTCTTGTATCTGATTCAACACCTTCTACTGTCACATTTTTAATTTCAATACTATCTTCATCTAAAAGATAGAATGTTACATCCATATCGTCCTCATTTGGATCAGAGACAGAAACATTCAACATAGGAGAATGTGTAACACCTTCTTGGCCGTCATAAGGGATCGGATCTGAAGGAGGATCTGGTGGATAATTGTAGTCTACAAATATCCTCTTAATGATAACGGCATCGTTCGGATATTCTTCGTCTTCATGGAACGTTTCCAAAGTTACTAGGTAATCACTTGGAATTACATCTTCATCAGGTGTCCATTCATCGAATTCTAATTGTATAGATTCTGTAACATTCAAATGATCTACAATTACTTGAGAACTGTATTCTTCCTCAAGATATTCGTTTGTAACTGTTACATTGTCTATCTTCCAGAACTCACCAACTTCTGCTTCTTCAGTATAGAATTCCCAACCTATCATGACTTCTTCTTCTCCAGAGGCCCAACGTGTAATATCGTAAGAAATCTCGCCATCACCGATGTTCCTTCCGATTCGGCGGTAGGAATCACCACCATCTAAGGAGAGTAATAGATCCCTATCATTAGTACCTTCGTATTCGGATAAGAAATCTAAGAACACCCTATAAGTTCCTTCCGAACAATCGAATGCCTCGGTCCATAAAACGTCATTTTCAAAATCATCTATTGGGATTATCTGCATGAAGTCTCCATATTCGTCAGACCAAGTATTATCGTTATCATCACGATCTTCAACAGTCCATCCAGGTGGTAGTCCGTCGGTGAAGTCTTCATCTAAGACGATTTCATCAAGTATCGGATCGATAGTCATTCCCACGGAAGTATTAGTTATGTTCTGGTTACCTAGATTTGTGACTGTGCCCAATACCTCCTGTTCATATTGATATACCGGTTCTACTGGTGAATCAATTGATGTAGCTTCTAGGTGATATATGATCGGTTTAACATAAACATTCTTCATCAATGTTGCATTATCGGGGTTGACATCTTCTGGGTGGTAAGCAGTTACGTTGAATTGGTAGCTACCCGCAACTGATGGGGTCCAATCTTCAAAATTTACCGTTATATTTTCTCCCACATCAAGGTCCACTGTTGTTTCATCAAAATATTCTGTTTCAAGGTAACCGGTCATTACATCATCTATGTACCAGTGGTTTAGATTCCAAGAGTCGCCTTCGAATTCGAACATGACCTGTGTACCAGGACCGATATGATCCGTTATATCGACCTCGTATAGATCAGGGCCTACATCTCCTGTTACAGGATTGTCCCATGGCGTTATATCCTCCCACTCGTCACCAGGCGTTGACCTAGCTAGCACCCTAGCATTGAAGGTGTCTGAAAAGTGATTGATATACGATCTGAATTCAAGTGTCAGCTCCTCGGCATCCTGTGTGTCAACTGCAAGTGTCTCAAGATAAGAATAATCTCCTTCTACAGCGGTCCAGCTCAGGTGTGCTTCCGGTGGCTCTCCTCCTGCATTGTCTGTGTTGGATTGGGTCCAATCATCGGTTTCCCAACCTGGTGGTGGGAATTCACCTGAGAAGTCCTCTATCACTCCGACTATCCTATCTCCCATCGCTGTAACTTCAAGATCTTCCACATCGTAATCACCGTAATTTGAAACGATCGCACTCACAGGTTGTGTTTCATTCCACACAATGGATTCCGGATAGATTATTTCATCTACACCATAGTCATGCACATAATCTATAACTGTTACATATTCAACCTGATAATCGTTGGTCGGGTCTTCATCTCCATCTAGATTTGTAGTAATATTTACAATGTATTCACCAACCTCTGAAGGATTCCACTCCTCAAATACAGCTGTTTTATTTTCTCCAGAATCTAGATCTATCGTGATCTCGTCGAAGTATTCTATGGAAAGATAATAGATAGATACTTCGTGAATTCTCCAGTAATCAAAGCCACCAGTATCATAATCCGTCGCATTGAATACGATAGCTATCTGAACCTCTTCTTCACCGTCTGCGTAAGCTGATATATCATAATCACGGGGATCGTTGTCCGTACCATCAGGACGTATTTGTTCTATCAAATCCCAGGTAACTCCACCGTCTGAGCTGATCATGATTCTTCCCTGTGAAGAACCAGAAACAGTACTGTTCCAGAAGTGGTGTTCCAATTCTAGACGTGTGTTAATAGCATCTGTAGCATCGATCATCGGACTTATAAGCCACTCGTCCTGGAATGTATCACCTTCTCCTTCACACCTGGCAGTACCGTCACCAATATGTACGGCATGATGCCATGTGTTAGGTGACTCAGTCGTGTTAACTATGGTCCACTCATCAGGTATTTCTTCGGTAAAGTCTTCATAGAGAAGTTCGTTTACCTGATAGATACTAGCTTCTACTGGCACATCAACCTCATCAAGGGTTCCAAAATTTTCTACCTCTGCTTCTACATCTTGTATATCATCTTCCATTATCGTTCCTATCGGTGAATATATCTCTGTAACTCCTACGTCGTGGATATCTAAAACAATTATGTTTTGTGTCTCATAATCGTTGGTCGGGTCTTCATCATCGGGCAAGTCTGTGGTGGCATTCATGAAGAATTCTCCCTCTCCTGAGGGGATCCAATCGTCGAATATTGCTGTCTTGGTCTCTCCCGCTTCAATGTCCAAAAAGATTTCGTCCTCGTACTCCTCAGCAAGATACATCACAGAAACTTCATGGAGCCTCCAATAGTCAGATCCACCGGTATCATAATCTGTCGCATTGAAAACGAATGCTATCTGAACCTCCTCTTCACCGTCTGCATAAGTAGATATATCATAATCCCGAGGATCGTTGTCCGTACCATCGGGACGTATCTCTTCTAAGAGTTCCCAGCTATCTCCACCATCGGAACTGATCATGACCATACCCGCAGATGCTCCAGAGAAAGAACTGTTGAAAAGGTGATGATCAAGAAGTAGCCTGGTTCCCGTTGCATCCGAAGCATCGATCATCGGACTTATAAGCCACTCGTCCTGGAATGTATCACCTTCTCCTTCACATCGTGCATGTCCATCAAAGGTAGTACGATGATGCCATGTGTTAGGTTCTTCAGTTGTGTTCTCTATCGTCCAATCGTCCGGTATTTCTTCGGTAAAGTCTTCGTAAAGCAAATTAACTATCTCTTCTATAGTTACTTCCACTGGCACATCTATTTCATCATATGTGCCAAAGTTAGTCACTTCGACTTCCACCGGATGAGGACCGATGGTGTTTACCATTCCAGGAGGAGATAAAATATTAGATACCCCGACATCATGTAAATCTTCCACTATAATCTCCTGTGTCAAGTAATCGTTGGTCGGATCTTCATCTCCATCCAATAAGGTAGTTGAATTCATTAAGAATCTTCCTTCGCCGCTCGGGATCCAATCGTCGAATACTGCTGTAGTATCATCCCCTGCATCCACATCCACCATAACGTCATCGAAATATTCCTCTTCTGGATAACCTAACGAAATGTCATCGATAAACCATTGATTGATGTTGAATGAGTTTCCATCGAACGTCCAAGACATGTGGAAATCTTCAGAACCGACATTTTCAGTAATTTGAAGAGTGATTGTTTCTGGACCAACATCATCATCAGGTGATATAGACCATACCTCGTCCCAGGTTTCACCGTCAGCAGATGTTTCTACTCTAAGATCATAACCTCCAGCGTAATCGTTTACAAAGTGTTTAAACGACAGGTCGATCTCACTGATATCCGATGTATCGATAGGAGGAGTATAGCACCTAAAGGTGTCTGTTGCAGAGGGAGACCAATTAAAGCGTAATTCAGGTGCCTCACCACCTGCATTGTTAGAATCCCATACACCCCAATTCGTGTGTGTCCTAGTCCAGTTATCAGGGAGATCTCCAGAGCTTATTCCCGAAAAATCTTCTTCAAACATAGTAATAATTTCATGTATGGTGGTTTCCACAGGTACATCCTGTTGATCAGCTGTACCGAAGTTATGTACTAATACCTCCACCGGATGAGGTCCTTCAGCATTTACATATTCCTCAGGAGATAGTATATCTATAACTCCAACATCATCAACAAGGTCATCTAGAATCTTCTCGAATTGTAAAGAAGGGCTTTCTACTACTGGTCCCGGATCCTCATCCAGGTACCAAGCTGTGATCACTGCATCATGTTCGACGTAAAGTGCTCCATCTACGTCTGGATCCTCGGTAACGTCAATTTGACCCGTAAAGAAGCCTAAATTATCTTCATCCTCAACTAGTGTTACCCACTCTTCATCCAATTGAGTCCCATGTTCATCTACACTTGTGATATTGATTAGGTAAGTGCCTTCTCCCATCAAATCGTAATCTGCTAGTGATATCTCTACTGTATCTTCACCTCTATATTCGCTCCTATCAAGGGTTAATTCAGCATCCTTAGGGGGTACGTCAATATAGGGCACATTGTAAATCGATAGTGCATAATCCTGGTTAGCCTCTCCGTCGTTGTTGGCGTCTTCGGGAACGTTCGTGCCCATGACCCTTATGGTGTAAGTCCCTTCTTCCAAATCGTCTGGATGTATGAAAACGTTCTGTACGTTGTTCACATCATCCCAACCATCTTCGTTGAAATCGAAATCTGACATGGCATCAGTGTTAGGATAGCTGAAACCACTATCACTTAGACCATCGCCGGTATAATCGAAGGCATTACCTCGGAAAATATCGCCACCGGGAGCTTCAACTTCCAGATCAAGATTGTTCTTAAGGGTCGGAGTTCCTCCTTCACTGTCTCCTGCCATAGCGTGTTTATCGGTCCATGTCAGGGTTATCTTGAGAGGTTCGTCTTCGTCCTCGTAATTTATCTCAAATACATCTATATCACCAGTAGTTAAAAGTGATTCCTGATCATAGAACTCGAAGCCGATTGGATCGTCAGTTGGATAATGTAATTTTGATATGTCCGGTACACCCCAACCTTCGTCTCTATTGGGCACGTGACCCACGGTATCGCCCACCTCCGGGTCGAGTTCGTTGGCCGTGTTTATCAATATGGCCTTGACCATAGCCGGACTGGGTCTCACCTCATAATTATCCTCGTACCACTCCACTATGATGGTCGCCGCACCAGCTACCAAAGGATTACCGAAAGAGGTACCACTAGCCGCGACATAAGTATCGGGTTCATCCATAGGCGTATTCTGTGATATCACACTCTCGGACGGTGCGATGACATCGGGTTTGATACGATTGTCTTCAGTCCAGCCTCGTGAACTTGCACCATACATGTTCTCGGGGTTCGGATAACCCAAGTCAGGGTTGAAAGGTTGATTACCACCGATGGTTATCACGTTCTTTGCGTTGGCTGGACTACCTATCTCCTGTTCATAACCTCCTCTTCCACCATCGTTACCTGCAGATGTTGTTATCACCATTGGACGATTCTCGTCGGTATCTCTATCTGCATCTCTAACTGCCTGGTCAAAAATTTCGTCAGAGTCACTATAAGACCCCATCGTTCCTGCACCCCATGAATTACTGTGAATATAAGCATCGGACATCTGCGCCGGTACCTCCACGATCTCATAATACGGTGGATCAAGGAATCCCCCAGCATCGTCAAATATCTTGGTCGCAAACATTTCAGACTCGTAGGCCAGGCCTTGTCCCATATAGTACGGCATCGTACCATCTACGAATTCATCCCATGTAGCTCCCGTTCCTGCGTACGTATCACCTGCGATCAATCCAGTACAAGCCGTTCCGTGATAATGACCGTCGGCCCAATAATCAGGATCCGGTCCAAAACCATATCCACCTATCACTCTTCCAGTGAAGTCTGAAACGCCTGCATCCCCGACAGTACCATCACCTATACCTGTATCAGCAGTGGTTATGGTGATCCCAGCACCACTATATCCCAATTGATTTATATATGCACCAAAATCGCCGTGCAATCTATACGGTATCTCAGGATCTCCTTCTCTTGGAGGTGGTACTAGATCCTCATTGAGCGGATATTCATCGTCCATGAACCATAGTCCACCGCCTATCAACTGTATATCCATCTCAGCGTGGAGTTCAGGTTCTATGTATGGTGAAATGAAATAAACATCGTTAATCATGGCTAAGTCCTTCAACTGGTCCATAGATTCCAACAGAGTTACTATCCTATATCCCATATCTCCATAATCTTCTGTGACCAATATTGGGAAACGTGTGTCTATCCTAATCAAAGAAGAACGGTCGAAACCTGGTCTCAATCTGATGTTTACAGGTAAACCCATATCAAGAGCGTCCTCAAGACTACTGTGGAGTTTGTATTCAGGTTGGTAGATCCCTACCCAATCAACGAAGAACAAGTCCTCTACTTCAGCAGCTATTTCAGGAGTCATCACTACCTCGTAAGCATAGTTCGGTACGTAGTTTACTATCTGAACTCCTTCGCTCTCTAGGGTCGCTCTCCATAACGGATTTACCGGCCCCAGCATGTGTATCAAGTAAAGTCCTTCTTCTCCTGACTCGTATCCATCGATCCTCAGAGAAGGATCTAGCTCCGGTTCGCCCTTGTCGACCTCGATGAGATGTCCTTTCACGTGTATCTCGTTCCTTCCCGGCAGTGTATTCACTCTCAGCCCCTTCTGCTCTAATTGGTAAACCGATACACCGTCCAAAGCTACCAACGCATTCTCACCATATCTATCGATGATCTCTACACCCATTCGATTTAATATAGAGATATCTCTTACGTTCACACGTTCAATCATCACTATATCATGGCTAGAAGTAACTTCAAATCTTCTTCCTGCATCCTCTTGTGCAAAAGCTCCACCAGCAACTACCAATGTAGACAATACAAGTATGACTGCAGATAAAAATGCCTCATATTTTCTTATTTTTTCTATTTTCATATTTTCACTCACATTTTAAAACCAGTGATACGGCATAGTTCCTAATTATTGACTGCCGTGGAAAGTAAGTCATTCATGCTCGTTTTGTAGTCAGTTTGCTTCAAGCTAGTCTATCACCACATCACTGATTTCCTACAGTGGTATGTACTTGTCAATATATTGAGATTAGGGGAACATGTGCGGATGTGCAGGACATCCCTATAAATTTAAATACATTATAGATGGGGTTTGGATTATCGACACGTTATCTCACTCCTGGGATTATATATATTTATTTAAACATATTAATTAGTCAAAAGGAAAATGTCTAAATAAACGGTACAACTATATTACTAATGGAGATGAGGTTAAATAACGCAAGATACAGGATCTTGTTACATCTACTAGGACAAAAGGATGTGACGGATTACTACGAAGTACCCTATCGTTTATGCCAAAATGGGATCGCAGAAGCTGTCAATCTATCCCGAAGCAGAGCAAGTAAAATAATTAGAGAGTTGATAAAAAAAGGATGGGTAAAAGAGGCTACGAAGCGTGTCGTTGGTTTGAAACGTAGAAGAAAGACTTATTCACTAACTAATGAAGGAATAAAAAATGCCAAAGATATTAAAGATAAACTCGAAAGGACAGATGTTATTGTGAAAACAAAATCATCTGAGCATGAGATTAAGTTAAAAGAAATAAATTCTTATATAGATTCTAAAGACCCTCTCCTTGTAGCATTAAACAGAGTTAACGAAGAAGATATAATAGATATAACTCAACCTGAAAGACAAACCCAGGACATATTTGCGGGTAGAAAAGATGAGATACAATATCTCTCTGAAATACTCGGACGAGTAAAAAACGAAGGAGTCCATACAGTTTTAATAAAAGGCCGAGCAGGAGTCGGTAAAACCAGATTGATCAATGAGTTTCGTCAGGTGGCAATTTCGGAAGGTTTTGGATTTCTGACAGGCAAAGGCCACTATGATACCTCAGAACCATATCTTCCTTTCAAAGAGGCATTTCAAAGATTCGATAGAAAAGAATCAAAGCTATTGAAATTTTCTACAGATTTAGAAAGAGAGAAAGATATAAAAAACGAGTACAGGATAAAGAGCAGAAGATATCTCGTCTTTTCTAAGTCTACTAAAAATATTCGAAAGTTGGCCGAAGAAAGACCCATGGTTATTTTCATAGACGATTTCCAATGGGTAGATAAAGCTTCATCAACGTTCTTTCACTATCTTGCAAAGAAATTGAAAGGACTCCCTATACTATTGATAGGGGCTTATAGGCCAGAGGATATAAGAAGAGATCATCACATAAAAGAAGTGCTCCAGAGAATGGGTAGAGAACAGCTTTATGAAGTGTTAGAGCTTGAACCACTGAAAATTGTACATACTCAGAAGATCGTACAGGGGTTAATAGGAAAAATGGACATACCTGAAGATTTTGTAAAATTGATACATGAAACCTCGGAAGGAAATCCATTGTTTGCCAAGGAATTCGTTAAAATGATGTTAGAAGAAGGAATTTTAGAGCCAAATAACAACAGATATCCTTCAAAAAATGATGACTTTGAGCTTCCAAAAATGGTCAATGACATAATCGAACGAAGAATAAATAGATTAGACAAAGAGAATCTGAAGATACTTCGAGTCGGAAGCATTATAGGTGAAAGGGTCCCATTTACTGTCTTACAAGATTTAACTAAAATGGACGATTTTGAACTATTAGAACATATAGACATACTTACAGGTTCCAGCATATGGGAGTCTGAACCCCAAGAGGACTATTTCACCTTTGCTCACGGATTGATACAACTTACAGTTTACGAAGGGATCCCTGAACCACTTAAAAAAAGTCTTCACATTAAGATTGCGAACTCACTAAAAGAATTGTTTCAAGATGATTTGGAATATTACTACTCTGATATTGCATTTCACTATAGAAGAGGGGGGAATTTCTCAAAAGAAGTGTCATATTTAATGAAAGCTGGAGAGAGAGCTGACCAGGTATATGCCCACGAGGATGCACTTGAGATGTATAAAGAAGCATTGGAACAAGCTAGAAAAGCTAACCTAGATAAAGAGAGATGGGAGATAATGGAAAGGTTGGGAGATGTTTATACGGTAACGGGAAGGTATGACTCTAGTCTTGAGCATTATAAAAAGATACCTTTGGAAAAACTAGACGGAGGATCTCGACAGAGAATCTACAGGAAGAAAGCTAGCGTTTTTGAGAGGGTAGGAGACTTCGACAAATCTTTAGAATTCATAAGCAGGGGGTTATCCGAAAATAAACAATTTACTATAGAAAGCTGTAGATTGTTATGTAAGAAGGGGATCGTTATGATGAGAAGGGGACAATATGACGACGCCGAAAGCAATCTGCTAAAGGCTTTGGCCCTTTGTGATGATTTTTACGATGAAAAAACCAGTGCAGATGTACACCAAAATCTTGGAATAGTTTATCTTTACAAAGGTGAACACGAGAAATCCATAGAATATCTTGAAAGTGCTTTAAAATCGTATGGCGATATGGGGAACCTAATAGGAAAGGCATCCACCCTTGATAGTCTAGGTCACATCTACCTGAATACAGGAGATCTAGATGATGCTTTGGAATATTTTAAAGAGGGATATGATATAATTAAAAAGACCGGTGATAAAAGAGCTATATCCTTTACTCTAAATGACATAGGTACAATTTATTCAAAAAGAGGTGAAATAGAAAAAGCCATCGATTGTTATGAAGAATGTCACAAGATATGGAAGGCGATAGGTGATAAACGAGGGATCGGTATCTATCTACAAAACATAGGAGAATGCTATCTAAAAATAGGTGAACTGAGCTCAGCTCGTGAATGTCACAATAAAGGTATAAAGATATTCGATGAGATCAACTCTAAAAAAAGAGCGGCCATCTGTTCGACCAACATGGGAAAAATGTACTCACTAAAAGGAGAATTGGACGAGGCAAGGAACTACTTCGAAAGGAGTTTAGAAACTTGTGAACAGATTGGATACAAATATCAAAAAACATTAAATCTGTTAGGATTGGGAGAGATCTATATTCAAAAAGAAGAAGTAGAAAAAGCGATTGAAAAAGTGAGCGAAGCATTGGAAATCTCTAATATTATCGCATTTAAAATTGGTGAAGGAATCAGCCGTAGAACACTAGGTATGGCTTATAGGAAGAATAAAGAGTGGAAAAGGGCTAAAAAGGAGTTTGAGATCGGTAAAGAAATATTATACAGTGCTAAAGATAAAAGCGAACTCGGAAAATTACTATATCAATATGCTCTACTCTGGAAGGATATGGAAGAGGATGAAAAGTTCAAAGAAAATATGAAAAAAGCACGCTCAATGTTTGACGATGTAGGGATGAAACTTTGGCTAGAAGAGTGTGAAAGGGAGTTAGAAGGGTAAAAAGTCCTGCCGGATTTTTTTAAATGACCTGATCACGTTAAATAAACCTATCTCAATAAGAGATGGAACATAGGAGAAAACAGTGTAAGAGATATGAAGAATATTTTTTGTTCAATTAATAAAAAAATAGCATAGAATTAAATAGTTTAATTAATATTTCAGTTCGGTGGCAGAATTGAATAAGGGAAAGATTATCACGATGGGAGGCAACGTAAAGGTGTCCCCAACCGAGCCTCTTTTTAAAGAGTTTTTTAACATCTCTCAGATCATATCTGATGGGCGGCCTACCGTCGGTGTGATACCCACGCCAAGCGGTGAACCGGATAAAAATGGAAAGATTTATTCTAGTCTCTTCGAAGATATAGGAGCGAACACCGTTGTTCTAAATCCAAAAAATAGGGATGAAGCAAATTCTGAAAAGATCCTAGAAGATCTGGATAAAGCACATTCTTTCTTCATCACGGGTGGTAATCAGCTCAGGATAACGGACCTACTGGAGAGTACAGAGATGGTTGAAAAAATCAAGGAAAAGTTTAATCATGGTGCCCTAGTAGGAGGAACGAGTGCAGGAGCGGTATGTCTTACAAAGACCATGATCTTCGAAGGAACTATAAAACGACATTTTTACAAAGGAGAAGTCGATCTTATCCCAGGTTTGGGACTTATAGAAGATGTGATAATAGATACACACTTCGCAGAGAGGGGGCGGTTTCCCCGGTTGATACAAGTAGTAAGTGAGATCACTGATATATTAGGTATAGGATTGGGGGAGAGAACTGGTGCGGTTTGGGACTTTGATAAAATTGAATTCGAGGTGATCGGAAGCGGGAATGTCGTTGCTATACAAGGTAGACATCTGACAAAAAGCAATGTTCCAGAACTAGAATTCGGTGACAACATGTCAGTTAGTGGGATAAGAGTCCATATTTTAGGATGCGGAAGTAGATTCCAGTATGAAGAGTGTGAACTCTACCTTCCGGAAGATGAGGACTAGAAAATATTGGAAGTGGGCCCAGAGAGATTTGAACTCTCGACCTCCCGGTTATCAGCCGGACGCTCTAACCAACCTAAGCCATGGGCCCTGTGGTACCGCCTAAGAACAGGCCATAAATAAAATTTACTTATTCCTTCAGTTCGTTGAGAAACTCTACGATCTTTTCCATATCCTCTTTCATCCTCACCACTAGGTTTGGGTTGTACAAACCTGCTGCAGGGTGGTATAGAGGGATTATCAATCTATCCCCGTCTTCCATGATCTTTCCATGAAGGTTATTTATTCCCTTTTCTCCGGTAAATGATGTTGTCGCATGGTTACCCAGAGTGCAAATTATATCAGGTCCAAGAAGGGCTATCTGCCTGTCTAGATATCCTCTACATATGCTCTTTTCGTCAGCTCTAGGGTCTCGATTATCGGGGGGCCTACATTTAACCACATTTGTGATGTAGACCTCAGGTCTTGATAAACCAACTTCTTCAAGTAATTGGTCCAACAACTTTCCAGCCCTCCCCACGAATGGGCGTCCCTCTATATCTTCATCTCTTCCTGGTGCCTCTCCAATGAACACGATACACGGGTCGGGATCTCCCTCACCAGGCACTGCATTCTTTCTATTTTTGTGAAGTCTGCAATCGGTACAGGAAAGTATCTCATCAGTCACCAGAGCCAAACTATCTTTTCTGCTCATGTTTCCACCTCAACATCAACGTCTATACCTTTTCTTATGCTCTGTGTTACAACACAGTAGTCCTCGAATATATCTATACAACTTTCCAGTTTTCTCTTTTCATCTACTTCCGGTTTTATCTGCACACTCAGCTTAGTGATCCTTAACCTACCATCCACTCGAGTGGTATTTGCTTTCACCTCACCCTCCAATTTTTTTGGCTCGATCCTTTTTTTTCTGAGACAGAAAAGCAAACTTGCCATCAGACAGTTCAAAGTAGCTGCAGCCAGCATCCTAGAGGGGTTCGGACCCGTTTCAGAACCTCCTATATCTTCGGTTTCGTCGGATACCATATTGTTCATAGATTCTTTATCAAATTCTATCTCGAACCTATAATCTTCAATATGCTTTATTTTCACATGGAATCCTTTATCTTCACTCATATCTATCACCCCTTAAAGAGAATAGCCATTTAAAAGTTGGTTCAATTCATCGATATAATCCATCAGATCTTCAGGCGGATGGGCATCCATCGTACCGTGATCCCTCATGCAACGGAGGCACTCTGTGACCTCAAAGAGGGTGGTGCTGAAATATTTTTCACCACCATCGGGGAATAGGGTCACAATGAAGCCACTGTCTATCTCAGATGCCACTTCCAGCGAAATATACATTGCAGCTCCAGAACTCATCCCCACGAATAGACCCTCTTTCAAAGCGAGTTTTCTAGCAGTTTCAAAGGCGTCCTCGTCTGCGATCTTCCTTATCTCATCAAGCCTTCTAGGATCATATATTCCAGGTACGATATTCTCATCCATATTTTTCAGTCCCTGGATCTTGTAATCGGGGTTTGGTTCAACTCCGATCACACGGATAGATGGATCGTGTTCTTTCAACCTTTTAGACACTCCCATCAAAGTTCCAGTTGTTCCCATCCCCGCGATGAAATGGGTGAGCTCACCGTTGGTCGCCTCTATTATCTCCTTGCCTGTGGTCTCATAGTGAGTGAGAACATTTACTTCATTATCGAACTGGTTTGGACGCCAGTATCCTTCCTGTTCAGCGAGTTCTTCAGCTCTTTTTATAGCACCATCCGTGCCCAGTTCCTCCGGTGTGAACTCGATCTCTGCACCCAGGGCGGTGAGCATCCTCACCCTCTCTATACTCACACCCCTTGACATGGTAAGATGCAGGTGGTACCCTTTGATCGCACAAACCATCGCCAATCCCAAACCGGTATTGCCGCTTGTAGCTTCTACTATTATTGTATCTTGATCTATCTTGCCTTTCTTCTCAGCCTCTTTGATCATGTAATATGCTATACGGTCCTTTACAGAACCCATGGGATTGACTTTCTCTATCTTTGCGTATATCTCAACACCTTCATGGGGATTGATTTGATTGATCTTCACAAGAGGGGTATCCCCTATAAGTTCTAAAGCGGATTCTGCTTTCTTAACGGTCATCTTTTCTTTTGAAGGTTAACAATTGTATAAAACATTTAGGCCACTTTCGGGTACCTCCCTGGAAAAGGTATTTAAAAAACTTTAACATGTTAAAAACGATGCCACCTGATTATCATCCTCTTTTCCCCTATAATCTGAGAAAGGGACAGAATAAGATCATGAGCGATATCCGTTCATGTCTTGAAGAGGGGACATCTTTTATATTTCAGGCATCGACCGGTTCGGGAAAGACGATTTGTGTCCTGGCACCATCTCTCGAGTATGCGGAAAGAGAGGAAAAAAAAATATTGTATCTAACCCGAACAAACAGCCAACAGAAGCAAGTTCTTCTCGAACTCAAAAAAATAGGTGGACACATCGGTATGGGGCTTCAAGGCAGGAACAATAACTGTCTTCTGACTTTAGATGACGAGGAGTTAAAAAAGGGAGATGCAGACGAATTATCAAAATATTGTAGTGACAGAAAAAAAGAGGTGAGAAAAGCCCTAGCTGAAGATGAAGATAGTTTTTCCTGTAAATACTACGCTGGACTCCTAAACACAGACATGCAGGAGTTAAGGTCATGGATCAAGGATTACGTGCCTACAATCGATGAATTCCGAGAACGATGCCATGCGATGACCACATGTCCCTACGAGGCCTCAAAAGTTTTAGTCTCTGATGCCATCCTGGTAACAGCACCTTACATCTACTTCTTTATGCCTTTTATAAGAAGAAGACTCCTCGAGTGGATGGGAGTAGAGATGGACGAACTAATAGTGATCGTCGATGAGGCTCACAACCTACCTGATTATGCCAGAGAACTATCTTCGGGAGAGCTGAGCATCATAGGTCTAGAAAGAGCTGTAAGCGAAGGTAGCCGGCTAGGAGACCCTGCCCTAGGCAAGGATATTACGGTATCTGAGCTCGTTAGGGTTTTGACCAGTATAATATACGATATTTCATCAGAGTTCATAGTAGAGGACGATGGTTTGATCCCGCCCAATGAAGTCAGGAGTGAATTGATGTATCGTCTAGGAATCAACTCGAACGAGGTCAAAGGAATCGTCAAGGAGTTAAAGCTTCAGGGTGAGCTTGTGCAGGAAAGAAAAAGGGACGAAAAGAAACTGCCAAGATCATATCTGAATTCCATAGCCGACTTCCTAACGTTTTGGATGGGGATGGAACGCTCTCAATACATAAAACTGGTCAACGGAGG
Organism: Thermoplasmata archaeon; assembly: GCA_003552585.1. Taxonomy (GTDB): domain Archaea; phylum Thermoplasmatota; class Thermoplasmata; order Halarchaeoplasmatales; family Halarchaeoplasmataceae; genus PUNK01. The sequence goes on from PUNK01000010.1 coordinate 28,342, forward strand.
AAGCAATCCCTCTATCGAAGGATACTGTCTGGACCCGAGCCTGGTGACAGAGGCTTTGAATCACTGCCATTCTAGCATCCATATGTCCGGTACCCTTGAACCTCTAAAAGAGTACCGCGACTCGGTAGGACTTCCTTTCGACACCGAGGCAAAAAAATATCCCTCTCCTTTTCCCTCAAATAACATATCAGTATTTTACACTAAAAAGGTCACCACTAAGTACGAGGTGCTTCAGCAGGATAAATCCATGCTCAATAAGATTAGCGAGCAACTTTGGCACGTGTTGGATAATTTGAACAGAAACACTGTAGTATTTTTCCCAAGCTATCGTATGATGGAGGAGTTGGTCTTTCCCTTATCTACGACTGACACATTCGTTGAAGCCCAAAGGATGCCACAAAGAGAACTCATGCAGATGGTAGAAGAATTCAAGAAAAAGGGAGGCGTCCTATTCTCTGTTATAGGAGGGCGATTGAGCGAGGGGATGGATTTTCCTGGAGATGAGCTCGAGGTAGCCATAGTCGTGGGTGTACCCTACCCAAAGCCCACTGCCAGGCAGAGGGGACTCCAGCACTACTATGATATGAAATTTGGTAAGGGATGGGAGTACACGGTCAAAGCACCAGCTGTTCGCAAGATCCTTCAAGCATCTGGAAGACTGGTAAGGAGCGAAACAGATCTGGGAGCGGTGCTGCTGATGGACGAGAGAGCGGTGCACTTCAAGAAGTTTCTACCCTCCATGAAGCTGACTCAATATCCATTGAATGATATTAAGGGGTTCTTTGAGACGAGGGAGAAAGGTTTATAAATCCAAAAACGGTCGAAGCCACCATGCACAAGATCGCTGACGTTGATATGGAAAAGAACATCCTCGAACACAATGAGAGGATAGCTGGAGATAACAGGACCATTTTTAAAAAACATGGTATAAGGGCATTCAACGTACTGGGAGCGATAGGTTCTGGTAAAACAACTTTGATAGAAAGCCTTTATGAGGGGATGGGAGAGGAAAGAGTAGGAGCCATCGCAGGAGATCTAACAGGAGAGGACGACCACAAACGATTTCAGGACAGGGGTATGCCATCGGTATCGATCAATACGGGTAAGGACTGCCATCTAGATGCCCATTACATAAGCCATGCCCTAGAGTCATTCCCCTTGAATGATATAGACTATCTCTTCATAGAGAATGTAGGGAACCTGATATGCCCCGCAGATTTCCCCCTGGGTACGGAATCAGACGTTGTAGTTATATCCGTGACCGAGGGAGATGACATGATAAGAAAACATCCTCTAATTTTTTCACTAGCAGAAGTTACTGTAGTAAACAAAATAGACCTTGCAGATGTTATGGATGTGGATCTTGATATAATTCGAAAGGACTTTAGAAAAGTGAATCCAAACGGTATCTTGATAGAAACTGATGCTAGAGGGGGTAAAGGGTTGAACGAACTTGCAGAAGTCCTTGACCTACCGTTTACCCCTATAGTAAGGTGAATCTTCAAGTCTTACAGTACTAACAACATCTCGATTTTCGTAAAATTGCTTTCTCTTCTGGATAAGGAGACCGAGTACGAAACCTCCCCCTATTATAACACCCAAAATGAAAGAGGGGAATCGGCTGTAAACTTCGGGTAAAGGTGCAACTGCCATCCTAGTTTTATTGAGTTCAACTTCAGAAATGGAGATGGTATCGGCTTCAGGATTCTCGTAATCTATTCCGATTGCGAAAGAAAAATCATCTATCGGAAAGGAGGTAGTTTCGGAGATCTCCCCATCAACTTTCGAGTCCGTACTCCAGGTATAGTAACCAGTACTTCCATCGATGAGTGAGAACTCATAGAAGTCTATGGGGTCTTCACCACGAGACTCATATCTAGGCCTTTGCATGATCTCCCCGTTAACATCTATCTCTTGAAGGATGTAAAAGGTGCCCTCGGGCAATCCTTTAAGACCGTGCAGTTGTAAATTGAATGTCACTTCTGAAGCTTTTTCCATGGAAAGAACATTCAGAGCTAATGAGGCGGTGACGGTCTTTCCATCTATTTCAAGATCTGTTTCAAGAGTAAAAGATATCTGATAAAATCTATCGTGTGCAGTTTCAGCTCTGCTCACGTCCCAATGTTCGTTTTGCAATGATATCTTATAGATGTCATCTTCAGTGATAAACTCAAATGTAGTATATTCTATGGAGTATAATCTATCTTCCTCAGAACCAACGGATATCCTAGGATTGTCTTCCAAGGAAAGATCAACAATAAAGTCATCAATATCAACTGAATGATCAGCACCTACTACTGGGAAAAAAGCTAAGGCTATAATAAGTACGGAGATGATCACCGTGCTGACCTTTGAAGTTTTTTTCATCATTCATCAACTCTGAGGAACCCCTTTATAAGAAAAAAGGGGTTGAGGAGGTTATCGTCATACCTTATGTTACATTATCAAAAGCAGACTGCCTATATAAAAGAGATTTCGCACAATCTTCGAATTCGTCCCTCTTAACCTAAGATTTTTTCCTTCAAAAGGGGGGCTACACTGACTTCACTTTGTTCGCATTCGATGGTGTCAGTACAGAAAAAAGAATCAAAGCTTTTCTTTAGTCGTTCCAAAGAATCCCCAACGAATAAACCATGAGTGCACCCTGCATGTACCTCATCTGCACCCATCTCATACAATTTACTGGCGGCCTCTATCATTGTACCCCCTGTAGATATTATGTCATCTAGTATTACTACGGTCATACCTTCTACATCCATCCTTTTGGGTTTTACTTCAACTGTTTTCCCGTCTATCCGAGTTTTCTCCAGATAATCCCATGGTTTGTCTATATCTTCTGCAGCCATCCTAATCCTGTCCTTACCTCCTTCATCAGGTGATAGCAACAGATCAGGATCATATAGTTCGGAATGCTCCGCTAGCAAAGGCATGGAAGAAAGATTATGAGAGGGAATCTTGAAATAATCCAGTATGCCTGTTGCATGGAGGTCTACACTGTAGAAGGCATCAGAATGTAATGATATGTGCTCAGCTATAGCCCTCGCACTTATCGCTTCCCCTTTCTCGAAACGCTTGTCCTGCCTAGAATATGAATAATAGGGAACGATCACTTTTATAGATCTAGCCCCGTTTTCGATCAGTGCATCTTGAATGAAAAAAAGTTCGATGAGGTGTCGATTGGGGTAAGTCGTCTGAACAATGGTACAATGCTTTCCAGAAACATCACCATCCAGTTTAACATATATTTCTCCATCTGGGAAAATTTTGCTCTTTACTTCTACCGAGTCAATCTCAGTTTCTTTCTTTATCCTTCTACCCAACGCAGGGGAAGCGGGACCTATAACCAACATATTATCTAAGTCGTTAACCGAGTCTTTAGATATATCTTTTTTGACAGGTCATTCACTATTTGAAGTCCCTTCTGAGTAACCGATTGCGAAGGCTTCGATGTTCTTTTCTTCGGTACCCTTAGGTACTAGATCGGCTATGGCTTCTTTCATTGCTTCTCTGCTTACATATCCGGTCTTTGCTGCGAAATAGCCCAACATAACAATATTGGCCACCATCTTTAATCCGAGTTCTTCAACAGCTATTTTAGTAGCAGGTAAACCGATAGCACCCCGCTCCGGTTCATCGACCAAACCCGTATCTATAATCAATACACCTTTATCATCCAACTTAGGAAGGTAAGTATCTAAAGCGGACTGAGACATCGAGACCAATACATCGGGTCTTCTAACCTGAGGATAGTTTATCCTGCTGTCGGCCACGATGATATCGGTACTGCAAGCACCTCCTCTAGCCTCTGGTCCGTAACTCTTGGTCAATGTAACATCCTTATCGTCTAAAACTGCCGCTTTACCCAGAATATGACCCATCAGTATGATCCCTTGGCCACCAAATCCAGAGAAACGTATCTCTTTCTTCATTATTCCACCTCCAGTTCTTTTCTAGCCTCTCCGAATATCTTTCCTCGGACATCCTGGAAGGTGGGTGCTTCCCTGTCGACAAATTTTCCAACTATTATACTGGTTTCAGGGTCATCAGGGTCCAAAGCGACTTCCGAGGGATCTGCACCATTTTTTATTTCGCTGTTTTCTTTGTAGTGCTGCATGGTCTTTTTGCCTGTTTTTAGCCCCACTTTTCGCCCATAACCGGTCGGACATGGAGATAGAACCTCTATGAAACAGAATCCCTTCTTTTTCAGTGCCTCTGTAAGAGATTTTATCAGCTGTTCCACGTGATATGTTGTCCATCTGGCAACGTAGACTGCCCCTGCGCCAGCAGCTACAGCAGGCAAGTTGAATGGCTGTTCGAACCCACCCCATGGAGTCGTTGACGTTTTTGCTTCAGAAGGCGTCGTCGGACCCGCTTGACCTCCAGTCATCCCATAATTAAAGTTGTTCACACATATCACATTGAAGTCAACATTTCTCCTTGCCGCGTGTATAAAATGATTACCTCCTATTGCAAATAGATCTCCGTCACCGCTGAACACTGTCGTTATAAGATCACGGTTGCCTACTTTTAACCCGGTTGCAAATGGAATGGCCCTACCATGAGTAACGTGGAATGAATCTACATCAACGTAACCAGCAGCCCTGCCACTGCAACCTATACCTGAAACAACTGCTGTATCCTCCGGAGCAATTTCTGAATCCTTTAAAGCCCTTAGATAGGCATTAAGTATGACTCCTAGACCACAACCGGGACACCAAATGTGTGGGATCCTATCTTTTCTTAAATACTCGTCTAGAGGATGAAGCCCATAGGTGGCCTCTATCCCTGGTTTCTGGGCCATGTAGTCCGGTGAGAACCAATCTCTACTTTTTCTTATGCTCATAAATATCACTCCTTAAAAGGCGGGATCTCGCCTTTGTCGATCGCCACTATTCTATCAAAAATCTCCTCAGGGGTATGAATACTCCCCCCCATCTTGGGTGCCAAATATGTTCGACAAGCCCCGGCAGTACACCTTTCTACCTCAAATACTATCTGCCCGAAATTTATCTCGGCCACCAAAAATGCATCGGTACCTTTACGGGCAAGGTCATATATCCTATCCTCAGGGAAAGGCCAAATAGTTTTGGGTCGGAGTAGACCTACTTTGTAACCCTTGTCCCTGGCCATGTCAACAGCTTCGACTGCAGAACGGTATACACTTCCGTAGGCAACGATTATCATATCGGCATCTTCAATCTTATATTCATCATAGTCCAATATGTCGTCAGCATTTTTTCGGATCTTGTCGATGAGTCTAGTGACGAGCATGTTTTGAGTTCTCTCATCCACTGAGGGATGTCCCTGCTCATCATGGGTCAGTCCTGTCACGTGAACAGAATAACCCTCTCCAGCATTGGCCATAGGAGGAACTAGATCTTCGTCGGGACAGTATGGCATAAATTCACTGGGTGGAACTCTAGGTTTCTTCCTATCCATTATGACCATATCTTCTTTAGAAGGTATCTCTACCTTCTCAGTCATGTGGGCGACCATCTCGTCAGAAAGTAAGATGACAGGTAATCTGTATTTTTCAGCCGTGTTGAATGCCTGAATCGTCATGTCAAACATTTCCTGTGGTGACGAAGGAGCGTAGACTACTACACCTACATCTCCATGTGTTCCCCATCTTGTCTGATTAACATCTCCCTGGGCAACTTTAGTAGGTAATCCTGTTGAGGGGCCTCCTCTCATGACATTAACTATAACGCACGGGGTCTCGGTCATCAATCCTAGACCATAGTTTTCCATCATCAAGCTGAAGCCAGGTCCAGAGGTGGCCGTCATGGCTTTCCTTCCAGCCCATGAGGCTCCCAATATTGCAGCAATGCTAGCAAGCTCATCTTCCATCTGTAGATAACTACCGTGTAATTCAGGAAATCGCTGGGCGATGCGCTCTAATATTTCAGATGCAGGGGTGATCGGATATCCAGCAAAAAAAGAACAGCCAGCAGCGATGGCGCCCTCGGCACAGGCGGTATTCCCGTCCATAAAATACGTTCCCTCTTTCATTACAGACATTCTTATCACTCTTCCTCATTTTTCTTTTCTTTCAGATATATCGCAAATTCTGGGCACATCTTTTCACATCTCCCACAGAGTATACATCCTCCCACCATCTCGGGGGGATGATAACCCTTATCCGTGGTTTTTTCAGAAAATTCCAATGCGTTCACAGGACAGAACTCTATGCAGTACCCACACCCTTTGCACCTCTTGGTTATCACGCAAAGATTTCCCTTCCCTTTTTTAGTTTTCACTATCCAACACTTTTCAGCTTTTTCATTTTCTTTCCCCAATCATATCACCTCATATTTTACAATAGTGATAAAAAAATAGTCCCTCTCATGGTGGAGTGGAATATATCCATCCCATGAGGCTTCTTCCCTTTTTATTTTTTCCATGGAGATATCTCCGATTGGGTCCGAAGAGGAGGTCTAATAAATATATTGCCCCCATCATCCAATAAAAAGGGTTCGGTTTTTTAAAACATTCAGCAATGAATTATAGCTATGTAGAGGACAACGCTTTTATATTACCGGCATTGTAGCGTAAATTCCAACATATAAGCCAATCCTAAACTCAAGGAGGAATTCAACTTGGCTGAAGAAGAACACGAAGAAGATTTCAAATATATCGTTCGTCTGATGAATACAGACCTTGATGGAGAACAACCCACGCTTTACGCCCTGCGCAGTATCAAAGGAGTGGGTACTAGGGTCGCCGAATCTGTGGTTCGCGCGGCAGATTTATCGCCAATACAAAAAATAGGTACTTTGGAAGACGACGAAATAGAAAATATTAAAAATGCTTTGATCGAATTCACTCAAAACGCTCCACCCTGGCTATTCAATAGAAAAAGGGACCCACACTCAGGCAAAAACCTACACCTTTTCTCAAGTGAACTGGACAACGCCCACAGAGAGGATCTGAACCGTCTTAAGAAGATAAGTTGTTATAGAGGTATAAGACATGAACTTGGAAGAAAAGTTAGAGGACAAAGAACTAGGTCCAACGGTAGAAAGGGCATGACCGTGGGTGTACATAGAAAACAGATGAAGGCTAAAAAATAAACTGGTAGTGATACACAATGGGAGATCCTAAATTTAGCAGAAAAAAGTATCAAAACCCTCCTCATCCTTGGCAAGCTGACCGGATCCAGATGGAGAACGACTATGTCCGTCACTATGGACTTAAGAATAAAAGGGAATTCTGGAAGGCTCGTTCAGTGCTTAAAAGGATCAGAGGACAAGCAAGGCATCTCCAGGCAAGGCTTAGATACGGAGATAAACAGGCCACCAAAGAGATGGACGAGCTCATAGATATGCTCAGGAAGAAAGGATACCTTGTTGGGGAAGATGTCGGTTTGGATGACGTACTTAATCTTGATGTTGAAAAAATACTCAACCGCAGATTACAGAGTGTTGTGTACCATAAAGGTTTGGCTAGATCGCCTTCACAATCTAGGCAGTTCATAACCCATGGGCATATACAGATAAACGGAAGAAGGATAAACATCCCTAGTTATGTCGTAGGAAGGGATGAGGAAAAGACCATCGAATACCATCACACATCTCCACTGTCAGACGAGTTACATCCAGAAAGACCCAGTGATGAAGGTGCGCCTATTACTATCAGTCAAAAGATGAAAAAGGAGAAGGAAAAGAAACAGTTCAGAAATAGGAGGCGATGATCATGGCTAAATGGGGTATAGCACACGTTTACGCATCTTACAATAATGTCTTAATAACTATAACAGATATTACCGGTTCAGAAACGATTTCAAAAGCAACCGGTGGGATGGTGGTTCGACAGGATAAAGATCAAGCCTCTCCATATGCCGCCATGGAAGCAGCAAGGAAGGCTGTTGAAGAGGCGCAGGAAAAAGGGATCACCAACTTGCACGTCAAGATAAGAGCGCCGGGTGGAAGTAAATCTCAGTCCCCGGGTCCTGGCTCACAGGCAGCTATACGTGCCTTCGCTCGTGCCGGAATCAGGATAGGGTCCATCGAAGACGTTACACCGATACCACACGATACCACACGTCCAAAAGGTGGACGAAGGGGGCGCAGGGTATAGAATAAAAAGGTGCCGTTCATATGAATATAGAGATACGGGAGATGCAGGAAAGGAAAGCTAAATTGATCCTTAGCGATGCGAATCCAACTTTAGCAAATGCTTTACGTAGAGTGCTCATTGCAGACATACCATCTTTAGCTATAGAAACCGTTGAATTTCATCTCGGTACAATAGGTGACGAGGCTGAGGAAAAAGAATATCAAAGCTCAACACCTCTGTTCGACGAGATCATCGCTCACCGCTTAGGTATGATCCCAATACCAACAGATCTGGATCTATTTAATTTTCGAGAGGAATGTGAAGAATGTGGTGGTGAAGGTTGTCCAAATTGCACAGTCATTTACAGCCTCAATAAAAAAGGCCCATGCACGGTATATTCGGGAGACCTCATACCTGTAGGGGAAACAGATTTAGGAGTTGTAGACGACCTCATTCCTATAGTTAAACTCAGTGACGACCAGGCTATATTGATCTATGCTATCGCCGAACTAGGTACAGCCAAGGAACATGCCAAATGGCAATCCACGAGTGGTGTTGGATACAAGTACTATCCTGAGATAAGCATCGATTCGGATAAGTGCGATAACTGCAAAGATTGTATAGACATATGTCCAGTAGACATACTCGAGGAATCTGAGGATGGGGAGATTATCGTCTCTGACATAGAAAAATGCAAGATATGCAAATCATGTGTTGAAACCTGTGCAGTTGGCGCAATCGATGTCAAAGGGCGTGAAGACAAGTTGATTCTCAGATATGAAACGGACGGGACACTCGATGCTGAAACGATATTGCAGAAGGGATTAGAGATACTCCAGGAAAAATTCAACAGTGTAATAGAAATGGTCGAGGATATCGAGTGATTTTTGACGGTTGACACAGCACGGATATAAGACAAACATCGTTGGTATCTAAGAAGAATTCTTTATCGGTTTTACTTTCTAAAAGCGAGGGTAGCCAAGCATGGCCAACGGCGCAGCGTTGAGGGCGCTGTCCTATAGAGGTCCGAGGGTTCAAATCCCTTCCCTCGCATACTTTTATTTACGATGAAATAAAACAGGGGGATCGTATACAAATTGGCATCATGTTCCCTTCCCCCGCATATCCAAGAAGGCAGTAGCCTTCCGAAGTAAATGGGGACGTTAGTCTCTCATATTTTCATATGTCTCTAACGAAATGGAGGAAATTGAAAATCGAAGGAACACAAAGTGTTCCTGAATATCGATAGAGATATTCAAGAATACATGATGGAAAGCGTTTGAACCCTCCGTTAGTGTCATATACCCTTTAACCATTATCAAGGTAAGGTGCAAGAAATGTATGAGATCAAATCCGTTGATGCGATGGAAGTGCTTGACTCTAGAGGGAACCCGACTGTAAGGGTTACCGTTATTACTCAATCTGCAATGGGAATAGCTTACGTGCCTTCAGGTGCCTCCACCGGAGAAAAGGAGGCCCTTGAATTGAGAGATGGAGATGAGAGATACAGGGGGAAGGGAGTACAAAAGGCCGTTAACAATATATTAAAAAAAATACGTCCTGAAATTGTAGGTAGGGATGTCCGTGCTCAACCAGAAATCGATTCTATAATGATCGAGATGGATGGGAGCGAAGATAAAAGCTCATTGGGAGCGAACGCTATACTTGGTGTGTCACTGGCACTTGCCAAGTGTGCTGCCGATGCATTGGGTGGAGCGCTTTACCGGTATTTGGGTAGCCCTATGACTAATATTCTTCCTGTACCGTATATGAACGTGATCAATGGAGGAGAACATGCCGGAAACACCCTAGATATACAAGAACACATGATAGTTCCAGTGGAGGCTGAATCTTATTCGGAAGCCCTAAGAAAAAGTGTGGAAGTATTTCACACCCTTGGGGATATTTTGAAAAACAGATATGGAGCAGAGGCAACAAATGTTGGTGATGAAGGTGGATATGCCCCTCCTATGAACGATCCTTACGAGCCTTTCGAACTCATGAACCAGGCTATCGAAGAAAGTGGATATGTTGGAGAAATTGTTATGGCCGTAGATTCAGCGGCCTCGGAATTCTGTAAAAACGGAGATTACATTTTCAACGGTAAAAATTTAAGGACGGATAAGATGATAGAGTTCTATCAAGATTTGATCGAAAAGTATCCTATAATATCTATAGAGGATCCTTTGGACGAAGATGATTGGGATGGGTTCCGTAAATTGACTGAGGAAATCGGTAATAAAGTACAACTGGTTGGGGACGATATATTCGTAAGCAACCCAAGGATAATCGAAAAAGGGATAAAGGAAGAGGTGTGCAATGCGGTCCTTCTCAAAGTGAATCAGATAGGGACATTAACCGAAGCTATGAAGGCTTCTGATCTAGCTATGAAAGGAGGATACGAAGTGATGGTATCACACAGATCTGGCGAAACCTGCGATCCATTAATCGCTGATTTGGCAGTAGCGCTTTCCTGCGGGCAGATAAAAACGGGTGCACCGTGTAGAGGAGAAAGAGTTGCAAAATATAACAGGCTACTTGAGATAGAACGAGAACTAGGTGATCTATCTGTTTATGGAAAATGAATAAAAGTAGTAAAAATGTCAAAATTATTTACCAAATAGATTTTTTAGAATATTAAAATAAAAAGAAAGGGGTTTGGTTGGTTTTATAGATCCTCCTCGTCGAAGGGGTCTTCCTCGAAGGTTTCTTCATCATCGAACTCTTCAGACTCGCCTTTCTTCATCGCTGTAAATATTGCGATAATTATAGCAAGTATTGCTAGTATAAGTGCGACTGTACCAAGAATCCAAGCCATAGATATATCATCGTCTTGTTCAGCATCGATCTCCTCTTGCTCTTGCTCAAAATCTTCTAAGTCTAGTTCTAGATCGGTTAACTCAGATTGTAGTGTAGCTATAATGCCCTCAGCCTCTGCAAGTGCATTCTCTAGTTCGTCTATGTCCTCTTGAGCCTCATCCATATCTAACTCAAGATCATCAACGTTATCCTGCACAATTCCTAGTTCTGTTTGTAATCCTTCGATATCATCTCTTGCGGCATCTAAATCGGACTGTATAGAGTTTATTTGTCCCTGTAAATCATCTAATGAAGATTCAAGACTATCAATGTTATCTTCTAATCCTGCAATCGCTGTTTGTATATCGTAAATGTCGTCACCAATTGCATCAACTTCGGTCCAAAGATCTTGGATATCTGGTAGATACAGTGCATAAACTGTCATTTCATCTGTATTCTCTTGATCATCCTCGGAAACCACACGGAAGATGTTGAGTCCATCAATGAGCGTTGTGTCATAAGTGAAACTTCCGTCCTCACCGACTGGGACCTCTTCACCATTAATCCATACTTGTACTCCAGGATCTGTCATCCCTTCAATCACAAACTCTTCTTCAAACGTAAGTTCTTCAATCCCGTTTGAAGGTGTGATTATCTGGACCTCTGGATCAATTGTATCAACCTCGAAGGTTACAGTTCTAGTGTAGGTATTACCCATACTATCTGTAGCCCTAACTTGAGCCACATAGGTACCGTCTTCAAGATTGATGAACGTATAATCCGTATCTGTTCCGACATAATCCCAATCTCCATAGTTAAGCCTGATCTCGTAAGTCATGTCCTGCATGTATCCATAGTCTTCCCACTCTACAATTACTAGGTCCTCATAGAATATTTCGCCATCTTCTGGGGAAATGATCTCAAAGGTTTCTGCCGGTGGGTTTACAATAATTGAAATCATGTCGGTATCGCTGTTTCCTTCAGCATCGCTAACTTCTAAGAGAATATCGTATGTTCCTACATATGGGAAGTGATATCCGACTGTTTCTCCGTACAAAGTTTCTTCATATCCTTCTGCTTCTTCTGACACTCCTTCTATGTACCAAGTCCAATTTACAACTTCAACGTTATCTGTGGAGTCTGAACCATCTAATATGTACTCTTCTCCAACCCGTGTCTGATCTGATGTGCCTGCATCTGCTATTGGATCTTCTGTGTCTATGCTGTAAACTTCATCCCATGTTGATGCATAATTACCATAGGCATCGTATACTGTCAACGTTATATCGTAATATAGAGCATATTCAAGAGTCTTTTCCACTATAGGGCCATAGAATATATATTCTTCACCGGTCGGATCCACTATATTCCAAGTATAGTTCTCTATACCTGAATTGTCAGATGGTGGGTTGTATGAAGCAGTAGCATTCAACGTTATAGCATCTCCCTGGTAATAATCGGGATCCTCTTCAATATGGAATTCCGCATGTGGTTCAACATCATCAATTAGATGGAAATGCCATCCGATTGGATCGAACTCAACTTCACCAGCAACGAATTCCACAGCATTAGCGAACATTTGATTAGCTTCTTCTGTCCAGCCTGGGTCGTCAGCCTCTCCAAAGAAGCCTATACCTTTAGCCGGTAGTAGAACTTCGTTGTTGTCGTCACAGACACCTACCGCGGGACCACCATAACCAGCACCATAGTCTTTCTCTGCAAGGATATCTCCACTGTAGTCATCGAACCATGAACCCCAGTTGGTAGTTCCGTCGAAGAGAGGTACTATGTCTCCCTCTGATCCGATGCCATCGAATATCGGATGACTCTCGAGTATCTCCATGGTCTGGTAAGACTCTGTTCCAAGACTCTCGGAATCTCTGAACTCAGGGTCATTTCTGATATTGTGTAATCTATAAACCCCATCAGAGTACGCCTCGGCTGTCGCTCCTTGATGTGTGTCTAGATACACAACACCCTGATGGCCTTCTAGCTCATCTAAGAAGTCTTCTGCTAGCTCATCACTTCCGAATCTCTGTATTACGAATGTGTCATAATCATGCATTTCGTCAAGTAGCTCATCGGCTTCTAGTGTATCTACGTTGTAACCATCGGGTAAGTATTCTTCTAGTTTGTATTCAACTTCGTTCTCCTGCCAATTTTCCTCGTCAACCACTGCAACATTGATATCTTGATCCATAAGTTCACGATCGGATGTGATATGATCACTACTTACTGGTACCTCAACATATGCCTCAAGACCCCAAGCAGTGAAAATTCCTAAATCCACCAAATCAGTCCAATCTGCCGGATCATGAGGATCCCCAAAGTTTGACCATTGGCCATCTTCTACATTTGGATTGATTGTTCCGAATGGGAACAAATTATCCTCTGAAGGATCGTCGATTTCAAGAACTATCCAATATTCTCCTGGATCTTCGATTGCTACGTCTTCTGTAAGCTCTAATTCAACCCAAGTTTCACCACCTGTAGGTGTGTGCTCATCAGAAGAAGCTAACCAATCTCCAGGTGCGCCATTATCCTCTTCAGCTACGTGTGCTTGTACATAGTTGGCAGTTTCATCATAATCGAAGTATGCTACTTCAGAGATATATCCACCAACATCATCAGAAAGATCTAGAATTATTCCACCATACCATACTTGTGGCTCTGCAGATGATAATGCATTATCAGCCTGATCCGGTCTATGATCGGCATCATAGAGCCATCGCCATTCTCCTTCTAGTTCTCCGAGGTACTCGAAGTTTGCTGTTATCTCCATGTCACTTTCCATAGTTATGGTTATCTCTTCATCGGTACCTTCATAGTCTCCTGTCCATTCAACGAAATTCCATTGATCATCTGGAATCGCTTCCAGTTCAACTTCACTTCCTTCGATGTAAGATTCTTCTTCTGGATCAACTTCTACTGTTCCTTGACCTGAAATATCTACTGTAAGGGTGTACTCTGTAGGATTGATGCTCCCGAAGTTGTAGTCTTCGTAAGAAGTAATTACAAACCAGTAATTATCTTGTGCCATGTTTTCTTCTTCGAGTTCCCATGTAGTTTCGACTCGGCCGTCTTCGGTAACCTGATAAGAATCTATAAGTTCCCTAGTTAATCCATCATAGAATTCTACATCTATAATTTCGTCAGTTGGATTAGTTATGTAGGCCGATAGATCTTGTTCAAGTCCCTCAAGCCATTCACCATCTTCAGGTTCTGGGTCTGTAGCCATTGGTAAAGGAAGTTCAGAAACCGCATCCTCATTCATCTCCATATTTCCAACTCTGTCAACTGCTCTGACAATATAATGCCATTGCTCTCCATCATCAGCCATTCCTTCGTCTATGTATGTGTAGGATTCTAACCCTTCAGCTTCAACGTAATCTATCATCGTTGTTTCATCCCATGGACCAGTGTCTTCTTCTGCTCTATAAATCACGTAATATTCTGTGTCATTATGGCCAGCACCGTCATCTGGTGAAGCATCCCAGTTCAACTCGTTTCCAGTAACATCCCAAACGTCTGCATCCCAATCTAAATCTAAATTATCTACCTGTCCGGGTGGGTCTGCATTGATCGCCGCGGAATCTGTTACATATCTCCCTTCGGGTTCATAAGTGTGGAATTCCCATATTTCAGATTGTACCGTTGTAACCCCGTCATCAACCTCTACGTACCAACTAAAGGTAGAATCTACTTCAATCAATAGGAACTGTCTCCATGCTATTTCACCAGAAGGAACACCTTCATGAGTTTTGTTTCCTATCTCATTGTCATCATCGTCGAAAAGATAAAAGGTCACATTCATATCATATCCATTGGGATCATTAACGGTAACGTTCAATACTGGTGAATGTGTTACATCTTCTTCTCCGTCATATGGATTAGGATCTACAGCTTCAGGATCAAAGTGCTCTTCTACAAAGACTCTTTCCGTGGTTTCAACGTTTTCGAGGTTTTCGTCTAAATCAAGCTGTGTTTCCATAGTTATAAGATAGTCCATTGGATACTGTAGTGGTTCCCATTCGTCGAACTGTAATTGGATCTCTTCAGAAACGTTGAGTTCGTCAACTATCAACTCAGATTCGTACTCTTCTTCAGTATGTTCTGTTATTATTTTAACGTCGTCGATCGCCCAGTACTCATCTTCCTCAACCTCTTCAGAATAAATTTCCCAGCCGATCATTACGTCTTCTTCTTCGGATGCCCACTGTGTTATATCGAAGGTAATCTCACCGTCTGTGATGTTACTTGAAATCCTACGATAGCTAGCGCCTTGGTCTGTTGAAATTAACAATGTCCGTTCGTTCTGATCGTAACCTCCACCTAAGTAGGAGTAGAACTCTAGCAAAACTCGGTGCTCTCCTTCGGTACAATCAGCTATTTCTGTCCAAAGAATATCATGCTCATGATCGTCTATAGGAGTAATCTCCATAAGCTCTTCATCTTCGTTCCACTCCCATGTATTATCATTTCCATCTCTATCCTCAACATGCCAACCATCTTCTAATGGGTCTTCTGAGAAGTCTTCATCGATAGGAGTACCTTCAATTATTGGCTCTATAGTCATCACAACAGGTGCATCAGTTATATTTTGATTACCGACATTGGTTACCGTACCGATTACATCCCTAGTTTCGAAGTCGAAGATAGGTTCTGTTGGTTCATCTATGGATGTTGCCTCAAGGTCATATATTATTGGAACCACTTCAACGAATTTCTCCATCGTAGCGCTTTCCGGGTCATCCTCGTCAGGATGGAGTGCGGTAACATTGAATACGTAATCTCCTGCCTGAGATGGAGTCCAATCCTCGAAGAAAACTGTTTTTGTTTCATCGAGATCCAAATCCACCTCTATTTCATCAACGTAATCTACGTGTCTCTCACCAAGGATCACATCGTTGACATACCATCCATTTAATTCCAAAGTAGAACCGTAATACTCGAATATCACTTGTGTGCCTGGTCCGAGATGGTCAGTTATGTCTATCTCATAATGATTCGGAGGTAAACTTGAAGAAACTGGATTATCCCAAGGAGTTACATCAATCCAACTTTCATCCGGATCAGATCTTACCTGAACCATTGCTGTAAGGTCATCCTGATTATGGTCTAAGTAAGAATAGAATTCCAAGGTAAGTTCTTCCACCTCTGTGGTATCAACAGCTGGGCTCTTGAGATAGGAATAATCATCGGTAACATCGAACCAATGCAAATAAGCCTCTGGTGGAGTTCCTCCAGCATCATTTGAATCTGATTGAGTCCAATCATCAGTTTCCCAACCTTCCGGTGGGAAATCCCCTGAGAAGTCTTCAATAAATCCATCTACATATTCTGCAGTAGCTTCCACGGGAACATCCATAACATCAAAATCACCATAATTTGTGATCTCTGCTTGTACCGTCTGAGTTTCTTCCCAGACTTCGTGTTCCGGTGAGATTATGTCATCTACTCCAATATTTGCCTCAGGAGCTCTTACATAAATTGTCTCGATTTGATAGTCGTTGTCCGGATCCTCATCACCTTCTAAATCAGTTGTGATTGTTAATTCATATTCTCCTACATCACTTGGATCCCAGCTTTCGAAACTTGCTTCAATCGTTCGCTGTGCATCAACATCTATAGTAATTTCGTCTTCATATTCCTCATCTACACTAGTGACCGAAATTTCGTAAATTTCCCAGTAATCAGATGCAGAGAACGATTCATGTGACTCAGTTTCGAAAACAAATGCAATCTGTACTTCTTCTTCACCGTCTGCATAATCAGATATGTCGTATTCCATTTCACCTGCATCATCCGTATAATTATCTATTTCGTCCCAAGTATCACCGCTATCTGTTGATATCAAAATTTCTCCATACGGTTCGCCATAAAAACCATCGTTAAAGTCTTGATCTAGATAAAGGGTTGTTTCTAGTGCATCCGATGCATTGAACACAGGACTGATCAGCCATTCTTCCTGATCTAGATACTCATCATCTTCGACTAAAGCCATGCCTTCGTCAGCCCAATCGTCCCAACCGTGTTTCCAGGTTTCATCACTACTGCTTTCGATTGTCCATTCATCAGGAATTTGGTGATGGAAGTCCTCCTCTATAAGATAGAGAATTTTAAGCATTTCTGCATATACTGGGACATCTTCCTCATCGAATGTTCCAAAGTTCTCTATTTCTGCCTCTACATCGTGTGTCTCATCTATCATAACATTTCCTACTGGTGATAATATCTCTGAAACTCCTACATCATGAATATCAGTGACGATAATGTATTGTGATTCTGCATCGTTGCCAGGAATTTCGTCATCTTCAAGATCAGTTGTTGAATACATGAAATATGTGCCTGTTTCATCAGGTTCCCAGTCTTCGAACTCAACTAAAACGCTTTGCTGAGCATCTACATCCACAGTTGTTTCATCATAGTAAACTTCTTCCATGTAACCAATTGTTACCTCGTATATTTCCCAGTCATCCCAATCTCCATTATCAGGATCGTCTGTTGAATCCCATTGGAAAGCAACTTGTACGTCTTCTTCACCATCTGCATAATCAGATATGTCGTATTCGTAAAGACCCGATGCCGATTCCTCAGGAATCCATTCATCTAATAATTCCCAAGTGTCTCCACCGTCATTACTGACATGGACTCGTCCCCAGGAGTCACCACTGAAACCACTAGTATAGAAATCATGATCAATCTGTAATGAAGCATGGGCTGCATCGGTCATGTCTAAACTCGGACTAATGAGCCATTCGTCCTGATCGATCCCAGCCACACCATCAACATATGCCATATCGATAGAATGATGCCATGTTGCAGGTTCTTCAGTTGTATTGTCTATGGTCCAATCATCAGGTATTTCCTCTTCGAAATCCTCATACAAAGCAATGGCATCTTCATTGATAGTTGTTATGACTGGCACATCTGTTTGGTCTAATGTTCCATAGTTTTTAACTAAACTTTCAATAGGATGAGCATCGACACTGTTTACCATCTCTGGTGGCTCAACAATCTCGTCTACACCAACATCTATTAAGTCAGTTACCAGTATAGTCCTTTGCTTGTAATCGTTGGTCGGGTCTTCATCTCCATCTAGATCGGTTGTAGCATTCATGAAGTAACCGCCTTCTTCTCCCGGAGTCCAATCATCTAGAGTGACCGTGATTTCTTCACCAGAAGCAATATCGATGGCAGTATCATCTTCGAAAACAACATCTCCACCAGTCATTTGAATATTATCAATTCTCCAGCCTTCTCTGTTTCCTATAAAATCATCGATACCAGCGGTCCACCTTAAGTGTATAGTTTCTCCAGCATAATCGTTCAAATCAAAAGTGGCAGTTTCCCACTCTCTCAATTGATAACCCCAGCCTTCTTCACCACCGATTGGGTTGTTGTTATCCTCATAGATAACACCATCGTAACCTTCTTCAGGGTGGATAAGATCCCATGGGCCATCATCTCCTTCGGTAGAGATCCTTAGGTTACCACCGTCTCTTATAGTCTCATCCCAATCATAAAATTCTCTCCAATGATCAAATGTTAAAATGATATCCGTATCATCATCGTCGGTTAATTCTATCTCAGGAGAAATCAACCAGCTCATATATGGATCAGAGCCGTAATCTCCGTCTCCAAAGTCCCAAGAATATTCTCCGATAGTTGAACCATGTGATCTCATAGCCCAATCTACACCATAATCTTCAGAAACATCGTCAGTATATCCTTTGTCCATCCTCACATCATCATAGAAGGCCATCTCTTCTATAGTCGCTTCAACCGGCACGTCAGTTTGATCTTCTTCACCGAAATTGTATACTGTTATCTCAACGTTTTGTATATCTGTATTTACCATCTCATCAGGAGAGATTATTTCTATAACACCTACATCATTATCCAAATCTTGTAAAATTCTATCGTTATTCTCTCGAGTTTTATCTAAAGATTCTTCTTCTGTTCGTGCGTCTGTCTCTTCATCGTTCTCCAAATCATCAGGATGTCCTGGATCTGCATCCCAGTACCACGCAATTATCTCGCCATCATGTTCTACGTAGAGAGCTTCATCTTCGTTCTCATCTTCAGTAAGTTGAACAGTACCAAAGAAGAAACCTAGATTATCCTCATCTTCTATCAATTCAACCGTCATGTTCTCAAGCTCGTTACCATCGGCATCCATGCTTGCAACATTTATTTCATGTGTTCCTTCTCCTTCAAGGATTATATCTGTCAATGTGATATTCACTAAGTCGTTTCCTGCGTATTCTTCTCTTTCAATCTCTATAACACCTTCTTTGTCTGGTGTAACGATATCTATAATATCGTCAGGAACGTTATAGGCTGTAAGAGCATAATCCTGATTCGCATCACCGTCATTGTTGGCATCTTCAGGTACATCTGTACCTATGACCCTTACAATGTAATTTCCCGATTCAATGTCATCAGGATGAATAAAGACATTTTGGAGGTTGTTCACATCGTCCCAACCATCTCCGTTATAATCAAAATCGGTCATTGCATCAGTATTGGGATAACTGAATCCACTATCGCTCATCCCGTCACCGCTATTATCAAAAGCATTACCGCGATAGATATCACCGCTTGGTGCTTCGACTTCCAGGTCAAGATTGTTCTTCAGTGTCGGAGTTCCACCAGTACTATCACCATCCATTGCATGTTCATCTGTATAAGACAATGTTATTTTCAAGGGTTCATCCTCATTTACAGGACTAATTTCATACTCTTCTACGTCACCTGTTTCAATCAAAACTTCTTGATCCTCTAATTGGAAACCCATTGGCTCATCAAGAGGATACACCAGTTTAGATATATCGGGCACACCCCAACCTTCATCCTGATTAGGTACATGACCCCTAGTGTCTCCAACTTCAGGATCCAATTCATTTGCAGTGTTTACCAATATCGATTTTACCATAGCAGGACTAGGTTTTTCGTCGTATCTCTCTTCGTACCATTCAACAATTATCGTTGCGGCACCGGCTACAAGAGGATTACCGAATGAAGTTCCACTAGCCGCTATGTATGTATCAGGTTCATCTAGAGGTGTATTCTGTGAAATCACACTCTCGGAGGGTGCGATCACATCGGGCTTGATACGATTGTCTTCCGTCCAACCTCTAGAGCTCCCATCGAACATGTTTTCAGGATTTTCATAGCCCAAACCAGGGTTGTATGGTTGATTACCACCGATGGTTATCACGTTCTTGGCGTTAGCAGGACTGCCTATCTCCTGTTCATAACCTCCTCTTCCACCATCGTTACCTGCAGATGTTGTTATCACCATCGGACGATTCTCGTCGGTATCTCTATCTGCATCTCTAACTGCCTGGTCAAAAATTTCGTCAGAGTCACTATAAGACCCCATCGTTCCTGCACCCCAAGAGTTACTGTGGATATAGGCATCAGATTCTTGTGCAGGTATCTCGACTATCGGATAGTATTCTGTAGGCATGAAGCCTCCTGCATCATCGAAAATCTTGGTAGCAAATATTTCTGATTCATAAGCTAATCCCTGTCCCATATAATAGTCCATGTCTCCATCTTCGAAATCGGACCATATAGCTCCAGTGCCGTCATGCGTATCCCCGACAATCAAACCAGTACACGCTGTTCCGTGATAGTGACCATCGGCCCAGTTGGTTTCATCGGCACCGAAGCCGTATCCTCCTATTACTCTACCTGTGAAGTCTGAAACGCCTGCATCCCCGACAGTTCCATCGCCTACTCCTGTATCTGCAGTGGTTATTGTTACTCCATCTCCAGAGTACCCTAATTGGTTTATATATGCACCGTAATCACCGTGTAGTCTGTAAGGTTCTTGAGGATCTCCTTCTCTGGGAGGAGGAGTTAAATCGTCCCTTGTATCATATTCATCATCCATGAACCATTGACCACCTCCTATCAACTGTATGTCCATCTCAGCGTGGAGTTCCGGTTCAACATACGGGGAAATGAAGTAAACATCGTTCATCATCGCCAGGTCCTCGAGCTCACTCTCAGACTCAACGTCTAGTACGAGCCTCATACCGTTTTCACGAAGATCTTCAGCAGCTACCACATCAAAATCGGACTCTATAAGGGCCATATTATCTATATCAAACCCTGGTCTCAGTTTAACATTGATGGGCATATCCATATCTAAGGCCTCGTCCAACCGGGAATGCAACTTGTATTCGGGCTGGTATATCCCGACCCAATCGACGAAGAAGAAATCTTCTACCTCATCGGCAAGCTCAGGAGTCGTCACTACTTCATAGGCATAGTTCGGCACGTAGTTGATTATCTCTACTCCTGCCTCTTCTAAATTACTTCTCCATTCGGGATTGACCGGACCCAGCATGTGGACTATGTAAATACCCTCTTCGCCTTCTCCATAAGCTTCTATCTGAAGATCAGGATCCAGTTCCGGTTCGCCTTCAGTTATATCTATATGATGTCCTTTTACAGATATCTCTGTTCGACCAGGAAGGGTATTGACCCGTAGTCCTTTTTGTTCCAGTATAGGGATAGTCTCTTCTTCCACCTCTATTAGAACATTGCTGCCGTAAGTATCGAGTACCTTCAGGTCCATCTGTTCCATCAATTGTATTTCTTCTGTATCAGCACGTTCGATTAGTACTATATCGCCTTCAAAATCATCAGGTAAAAAAGCACCTGCTGCTACGGCGAATACTGACATCACCAGTACCAGTGCACAGAAAAATACTAAAAATCGTTCTAATTTGCTTTTCTTTTCTTTCATATTTTCACATCATCTTTGCACGTGTTTTTATATCCTAATATACAATTTACATATGGATTTGCCTTACTCCAGCTAAAGGATTTAGATGTTATTAGTGGTCTAAACAGTCTTTGAAGTTCTAGTTCTATTGGCGAAAAATCTTTTGATGTTTTAGGCAAATCCATTTTCTTCTCTATACGACGATTGAGTGATTATCGATATATATATTAGGTACACATGTGTGCTTTTTTAAGGGTAAAATATAAGGCATTGAAGTTCCTTTGATTAACCTCATGAAATCGGCCGTGGCAGATAGGATACTAATCCATCTAAGTAATTATTCCCACCACTCGATAAGGAAAATGGTTCCACGAGAGGTCTCTCAGAAAGGTATAGCAGATTCGATTAATAGAAGTAGAAGTTATGTTAGTAGAGTGATAAGGCAATTGATGAACAAAGGTTTAGTCAAAGAGAAATTAAAATACCTAAAAGAAAATCAAAAAAGAAAAAGAAAGGTATATTTCCTGACAAAAGAGGGTATAAAAAAGGAGAAGCAATTACGGGAACATCTTTTGTCAGAAGAAGTTAAAGTTCGTACTAAAAAGGGTGTAAAACAAATTCAGATATGCGACCTAGATGATTATGTGAACGCAAAAGATATTCTACTTTTTGCAATACTAAATATCGATAAATTTGACGAAATAGATCTAAGAAACTTTGAAGGTCCAGCTAAGCCTGACTTTATCAATAGGCAAGCTGAGATTGAGAAACTTCAAAAAAAATTAGATCAGGTTAAAGAAAATGGATGTTCTGTTATATTTGTGGTAGGAAAAGCAGGAATAGGTAAAACCTCCCTTACTATGGAACTAAAAAAATACTCGAAAGAAAATAACTTCAAATTCCTTCATGGTAAAGGTTACTTTGAGACTACTGATCCCTACACCCCTCTGAAAACCGCCTTCGAGGAGTATAGTGATGATTATGACGGAGGGATCACTTTTTCCATATTTGATAAGAGTATGGAAGGTGAAAAAAGCCATAAAAAGAGGAAGTTTAACAATCATTTTTTGTTCTTTGACTTCATGGACGAATTGAAAAAATTCTCGGAGATTCAACCACTTGTAATATTCCTCGATGATCTGCATTGGTCCGATTCTTCGACCCTTAGATTACTTTATTACCTTGTAGATAATCTTGAAGAGAATCCGGTATTATTTATAGGTGCTTATAGGTCAGGGGCTATCGATTCAAAACATCCCCTAAATGATATTAGAAAAAGATTGTCCAGGATTAAAAAATACGATGAAATTGAACTTGAACCTCTTGGTTGGAAAGACACTAGAAAGATGGTACTCTCGATTCTGAATTCACAACAAATTTCCTCAGAGGTGATAGATGTGATACATTCAATTACGGAAGGGAATCCTCTTTTTATAAAGGAGTTTACAGATTTGTTATTGGAAGAAGGGATATTACCAATACAGGGGGCAGACCATGAGATAAATAAAGAAAATTTAGATATCCCCCGTATTATCGATGATACTTTGCAAAGACAACTAGATATAAATTTATCAAGAAAATCTAAAAACTTGGCTGAAATAGGTAGTGTAATTGGTGAAATCGTACCGTATGAGCTTCTTTTAAAATGCTCTGAGTTGAAAGAAATGAAAGTGTTGAGTGCCATCAATGAACTAATTGAAAGTGAAATATGGGAGGAGGATTCTAAAGATAATAAATTCATCTTTGAACATAAATTGATGGTTAAAATTATATATAAAGATATTCCGCATTTCAAAAAGAGAAAGCTGCATAGGATCGTAGGTGATCAGATAAAAGAGATCTATGCCAGCAATATTGAAGAGTATTATTCGGATATTGCATATCATTACGATAGAGGTGAAAAAACAAAAGAGGCTGTTGAATATTACATCAAAGCCGGTGAAGAGGCTGAAAGACGTTTTGCACACGAGAATGCAGTAAATTTATACGAAAAGGCATTGACCCTAGCTACTAATACTAAAAGGATCTATGTCTATAACAAATTAGGTAAAGCATATATGATCTCAGGGGATTTTAACCAAGCAAGTAAATATTTCAAAAATATTTTGGATGCTAAAAATTGCACTAAAAAATTAAAGCAAGAGGTAATAGCAGAAATGAGTGACATTTATATAAAGCAAGGTAATTTTAAAGAGGCCATGGAGATTTCGGAAAAGGGAATGGATCTTATTGAGGAAGATAATTCATTAAAATGTAGGTTGCTACATTCTAAAGGAATAATTAAAAAGAAGATAGGAGATTATAAAAAAGCTGAAGATTTTTTTAAAGAAGAAAGAAAGATTGCAGAAAAGATCGATGATCAAAATGAAATCAGCAGAGCATTGCATGGTATAGGCACATTAAAAATCAATAAAGGTGAAAATGAAGAAGCTCTAAAATTTCTTAAGAAGTCTTTAAAGATTAGGAGGGGGATTGACAATAATAAAGGGATAAGCGATACTCTAAATAATATGGGTATTATCTTCAAAAGGATTGGAGATTATGAAAAAGCTTTGGAATGTTTCGATGAAACATTAGAAATAGAAAAGAAAATCGATAATAAACAGGGCATGATAAAAGTATTAAATAACATAGGCATCATAAATAAAAACCTGGGTAATTTTGAGAAAGCTATTGAGTACTACCAACAAAGCCTTGACATCGGAAAAAAATTGGGGGACAACATTGGTATGGCTAAGATCAATGTAAATATAGGAAATATTTACGAAATAAGTGGACATTACGATGAAGCATTGAACTATTTCAACGAAGCCCTTGATATCGAAAAAGATATTGGTGACAAAGCAGGAATTGGAGCAGTATTAAATAACATAGGATCTATTTATCACAAAAAGGGAGATCTCGAGAGAGCCCTAAAACACCATAAAAGGAGCATGGAGATAGGAAGAAAGCTGGGCCTTACTACAAATGTAGCTGGAAGTCTATATAACATAGGGACAATTTATCATGACCAAGGTGATTACGATAAAGCCTTCGACTATTTTAATGAAAGCTACAAAAAGGCCAAAGAGGTAGAAGAAAAAAGACTTATGATTTATATCAAAAACAGTTTAGCCGATACATGCTTAATGTTAAGGAGTACTGAAAAAGCATTGGAATATGCCATGGGGGCAACTGATATAAGTGAGAAAATGGGGGCAAAAAGAGAATTGGGTATATCTTATAGAATACTCGGAAAAGTACATAGAGAGATAAGTGATTTTAAGAAAGCAAAAAAAGATTTTGATAAGGCAAAATCTATTTTGAGGGAGATTAACGATAAAGTTGAATTGTCAAAAGTTTTGTATGAAGAGGGAGTTCTTTTGTCAGAAATTAACAATCCTAAAGAAGCAAATAAATGTTTTAATGATGCAATGACACTTTTTAAAAAACATAACAAGGTTTCTTGGGTGGAAAAGTGTGTAGAACAACTCGATAATCTGCCCTGACTCTTTCATTTTTTAATTCTAAAATACCTTCAATTAAAATTTAAAGCATAAACTATATATGAGTATGGCTTTATTTCGTAATCGGTTTGGTTGATTTAGGAGGTAGGCCCGATGAAAATTAAGGAGTTACTCAGTAGGGATAATTCCGATGGTTACCCGATAATCCTAACCACAGATAGAACATTGGCCTCAGATTACAATGGTAGTGAATTTATTGGTTTTGGATCGACCTTCCCAAAAATAATTCCAACACCACTTTACACACCTCTCTTTTCACCTTCAGTATCTCATAATAAAGGAATCCTAAAATTCGCCCATTGTGGTACGAGAAAGATAGAAGCTTCGCTTCTAGAGAACGGTTTTTCAAAAGACGATGTCATTGTGGCACATCCTGATCATCTCAGTAGGATGATAGGTCCAGAAACAAAGGTCCTTGGCATTACAACCCATGATCCCTTGGGCATCGGACCCGCATCTAGCACTTTTAGTTCCCTTGTAGGTGGAGAGCCATATAGTGCAGTATTTTTCAAAAGATTGACCTGTAATCCTCTACTAAGAAGACATGGAGTAAAAACAGTGGTTGGTGGCCCTGGGACCTGGCAACTCGATGATCCTCGAATTATGAAAAAATACAATATTGATACTATCGTTATTGGTGAAGGGGAGAAGGTAGCTCCAGAGATTTTTGAGAACATAGCAGAGGGAAAAGAACTTCCCAAAAGAGTAGATGGTGGTGTTGTGGATGTCAAAGATATGCCTATAATTAAAGGAGCTACCATCAATGGCCTTGTAGAGATAAGTAGGGGATGCGGTAGAGGATGTGACTTTTGTATACCTACATTAAAGAAACTTAGGCATAGGCCTGTCGCTGACATTTTAGAGGAAGGTAAACTGAATCTGGAGTGGGGGAACCAGAGTATATTACTACATGCAGAGGATGCCCTTCGCTATGGTGCGAAGAAAATCGAACCGAAACCAGAGAAATTGATGAAATTGTTGAAGTCCATCGGAAGATACACTAAAAATATAGACTTCAGCCACGCAGCACTAGCCTCTATTGTATCAAAACCAGAGATGATAAGAGAGATCACCCAATTCCTAAATATAGGGAGTAAAGAAAAGCCTTGGTTCTCCTGCCAAATCGGTATCGAAACAGGTTCTCCTAGATTAGCCTCAAAACACCTAAGAGGAAAGGCTAAGCCCTTCGATGTTGATAATTGGCCTTCGATAGTGAAAGAAGCTTTTGGCGTAATGAAAGATAACCACTGGGTCCCGTGTACTACCTTGATAATGGGATTACCAGGAGAGGATGCAGATGACGTTATGAAAACTATGGAACTATTAGATGAGCTTGAGGATCACAAATTTTTCGTAGTGCCTCTAATGTATGTGCCTCTAGGAGTTTCAAGGAACACTGACTTTTTTTCGATGGAAGATATGCTGGCGGAACACTGGCAGTTACTAGCTAAATGCATCGAAAAGGATTTGGATGTGGCTCCGGATTTGATTAAAGAGATGGCGAAGATAAATAACATAAGCAATGTGAGGAAATACAGCTATCTCCTACTCAAATGGATCATGGAAAACAGGTTGGACACATATATCAAGATTATGAAGGAAGGTATCAATCCTCTTACAGTAAAATATGGTAAAAGATAATAGGATTATATTATGACATCATAATACTTCGTTAAGCAATCTTTATGGATCTCGAAATCCTCTTTACTGTAAAGTACGAATCGAACCAATGATGGCGCTTGGTGTTTTTCTAAATACTTCGACACCTCATCAAGAGCCACTTTTGCAGCCTCCTCCACAGGATACCCAAAAGCTCCTGTGCTTATTGCGGGGAATGCTATGCTTCTTATTCCATTTTCAACAGCCAAATTCAAGCTGTTATTATAACAAAGTCTGAGCGTCCTCTCTTCTTGAGGAGTAGAACCATATATCGGACCAACTGTATGTACGACATATTTATTCGGAAGCCGATGTCCAGATGTGATCTTTGCCTCACCGGTCTGACACCCACCTAGTTCTTTACACTCTTCCCACAAACCAGGACCTGCTGCACGGTGTATCGCTCCAGCCACACCTCCACCTGGTGCTAGCCTTTTGTTTGCAGCATTTACTACTGCATCGGTGTCCTGATTTACAATATCACCCTGAGTCACTTCTAAAAGTGCTTTCCCTATCCTTTTCACAATCTTCGACATGATTATCGCAATAGTAAAGGAAAATAAAAAAATAAAAAGGTATTGGGAAAGGGTTTTGTTTTCCCTGTGTTTAGAAGTCTTCCTCTTCTTCGAAGGGGTCCTCTTCAACCTCGAACTCGTCTTCTCCGAAGTCTTCTTCTATTCGCTCTTCTCCAGCTTTACTTTTCACAGCGTATATGGCGATTATGATCGCTAATATAGCTAGTATAAGTGCTATGATGCCTATGTTCCAAGCCATGCTGATATCATCGTCCTGTGCAGCATCTATCTCCTCTTGCTCTTCTATGAATTCGTCTAAGTCTGCCTGTAACGCTGCTAAATCGGATTGTAGAGTAGCTATATCTGTCTCTGCTTCTGCCATTGCTGCCTCAAGATTGGAAATGTCTTCCTCGGCAGCTTCTAGGTCAATTTCTATACCTTCTATGTCTGCCTGCATATCTTCCAATAGTTCGTTCATATCGGCTATTTCGTCCCGGATCTCAGTGATATCATCTTCGACGGCGGCAATGTCGGACTGTAAAGTGTTGACTTGACCCTGTAGATCACCTACCGCAGAATCTAGGGCATCGATGTCTTCTTGAATCACTCCAATTGTAGTGTGGATATCTTCTATTTCCGACCATAGATCATTCACATGTTCCCACAGTTCTTGTAGTTCAGGTAGGTAAAGAGCATATACTGTCGTTTCTGCATTGTTCCCAGCCTCGTCCTCTGCAACTATTCGGAAGGTGTTGAGTCCATCGAGTAAAATTGTCTCATATGAGAAGTGACCTTCTTCGTCAACTTCTACCTCTTCTTCATTGATCCATACCTGCACATCTGGCTCAGTCGTTCCTTCTATTGTGAAATCTTCGTCGTAAGTCAATTCTTCAACACCATTCGTTGGTGTTGTTATATCTAACAATGGTGGGCTGTTGTCCACTTCGAAATTCACGTTTATGGTGTCGTAGTTTCCTTCGGTGTCCTCAACATAGACCTCGTAGCTGTGCATGCCTTCGCTAAGTACGAAAGGTATCTCAAGCCATGCATATCCACCATCTATCTCAGCCTCTTGTACATCGAACCAGTCTTCCAATATAGATATTTCAACGTATTCAAATTCGTCCACAGGATGGTCCTCATCCAGCTCAGCAGATATCACTAGAGAATCACCTTGGACGATATCTCCTTCATCCGGATAGAGATGCACTGCAGGCGGTATCATGTTTGGCGTAAAGGTAAGTATGTCGCCGGTTTCCTCTGAATCGCCTTCCCATTCGATCACTGCTTTGAATTCGTACGGTGTATCTGGTTCCAAATCATCGAGTGTCTCTTCAAATGATCCCGTTTCATTCATCGGTTGTGGCTCAGTTTCGTCCCATTCTGTTTCTCCTTCGATCCTATATCGGAAATATGCATCAACGGTTTCATTAGGTAGACCTAGTACCTCTCCATGCAAGGTAGCTTTATCTTCGGTAATTACCAATGCATCATTTGTTCTTACATTCACTACTTTCAATTCACCTGAGAACTCTTGGTAAGGCTCATGACCTGAAATCCGGTGACTCTGTACAGCTATCATGTAAGTTCCTGCTTCCAATGCATCCTGTGAAACGAAGGCAACATAGTCACCTTCATCTATATCGGTGGATTCGATCGTTTCTAATGTGTTGACACCGTACCTTCCAGGCATCATCATGCTGAATGGGTCCTCGGGCATACCTAGTCCCAACATATCATGATATGCTTCTCCTAAAAGGAAAGCAGACATGTCACTTCTTTCGTCATCAAAGTCCAATGTTAGTTTGACCTCGTGTTCTGTATCCTGCTCTAAGTGGAACGTATAGAATCTCCAGTCACCGGTGAGTCCGCCTCCCCAGCTGCCATACAATCTATCGTTCCTGTATATGCCAAAGTCTTCATCTGCATCTCCATCTCCAGATGCAAAATATAGTGGTTCCGATAGATCAGTGTATTCCCCTACAGTAATTGTTATAGGTACAGGCATTGTTCTATCATTGGTTGAGTCATCTATCATCAGTTTGCCACCATAGATTCCTTTTGGTGTATCTTCAGGCACCTCTGCAGTCATCTCGTATTCTAACGTTTCTCCTGCACCTACTGTTCCTGATGGTTGATCAATGTCAATCCAATCCCATTCAACCATGTTGTATTGCTCTATGTTTAGTGTGAACTCAAATGGAGTGACCCAAGGATCTCCAACTCCGTAAAGATCGTTATTCATCTGAACTATTATACCATCATCAGCTCTTTCCAAAGCATCATGGATAGTAAAGTAATCACTTGTGGGAACTTCAAAGTCGAACAATTCTAAGATCCTTACATTCGCTTCTGTGAAACCGATCCTTGTCCTCTCTTCGAAACCATCGAATGATCCGTTCTCGTTTACATCTTTCCAATTGTAAAATTCAGCCAAGCTGTAATCATACATCTCTTGATTCTCGTAAGGCGTGTGAGTTCCAAATCTGAACAGATCCGCGTGTGGATCATCTAACTCGGCTATCGGCTCTTCACTCAAGTCCCAGTTATCATTTGTTTCGTTGTATATCAACTCATAAACCCCTGTTTCATTGATCGCTAGTAAAGGTACCCTTCCAGAAGGACCGCTATCGAGTGTAATTTGAGTCGAACCCACGAGTTCTTCTCTGTATACAGTCATATCATAATCTACTGCATCTTCATCGTTCCAATTATGTAAGGTTAATTCATCGGTGAATGATTCCCCAGGCTCCATGATATTCACATGGTGCTCTATATGTTCTCCCATATCTGGATTCGTGCCAGGTCTCCATTGGAATTCCTCGGAATAAAGACCGGTTCCCTGTGCCAATAGGACCGAATTCAATGCATTTGCATCTCCTGGCCCCTGTAGGAATGGTGTGTTTTCCATGTCATTGGCACCCTGCATGATCAGATTCTTCAGTGTTTCTGCAGTGGGTGCTTCACCGTGCGCCTCTACATAGGCTTGATAGACAAGAGCAGCTATACCTGCTGCGTTCGGTGCGGACAAACTCGTTCCAGACCAAAGAGTCCATGAGTTATTACCCTGGAAGTAGCCCTGTTCTGCCTTTTGGTTAACAGGATCTGCGCCATATCCGAATTGACCATTGGTCATTATGTCCGGTCCATGGGAGCCTATAGAATGTGGGCCAGTGCTAGTCATCCCAGTTACTTCACCGTACCAGGCGTTGGGACCCCCATCAAACATATTCCACGGATCGATCCTATATACTTGATTGCTGGACGCGCCTACCGAAAGAACTCCTTCTGCTCCGGAAGGTGCGCTCACGGTACCGAATCCGCTTCCTTCATTGCCTTGTGAATTTATGAATAGTGTATTCTGGGTGTGCTGTGTGCCAACGTAATCGAACATCCTTTCATAGAAGTTGAAACCACCGTGGTTTTCATCTATTGTCCTTCCAAAACTGCTTG
Organism: Thermoplasmata archaeon; assembly: GCA_003552585.1. Taxonomy (GTDB): domain Archaea; phylum Thermoplasmatota; class Thermoplasmata; order Halarchaeoplasmatales; family Halarchaeoplasmataceae; genus PUNK01. Next base: position 59,076 of record PUNK01000010.1, read on the forward strand.
ATGCTATCGCAGCAGTATCTGAAGTTATATCTACATCACCAGTATAACCCTCAGTAGTAAAGAATATAGATGCATAAGTGACAGGAACCGCCCATTCAAATACACCTAAAGGATTATCAGCAGGCAGATAATCAAAGAATCTACCCATGGGTATTATGGTAGCATTCGGAGACAATCCCCTTGGAAGACCGCTCCCACCTTCTGGATCTGGTGGATAAGGGGTGGTCACATTTTCTTCCACTATCATATCTTGTGGTACACCTGTAACAGCCTGTCCAACAACTGCAGAAGCAGTCCATGTTCCATGGGCACCATAAGCCCCGAAGTCATTGAAATCACCCATGAGAGCGATCATGTCACCGGATTCTGGAGTTGTGTAGAATTCATCCTGACCTGTTATCAACTCCCAACCATCCATGCCGAACATCGCCTCGATGGTCCCCGGTTCATATCCGAGATACAGATCAATTAGAGTGTTCAAAGTTCCTCTAAGTTGTTCTGCATATGGTATAGGCATAGGCTCTCCGTCGTACTCTCTAGCTACAAAGTATACCATACCTCCCGAGATATCAGCTATACCGTCGCCCGTAATGTCTCTAGTGATGACCTCAGATTCAGGGTCGTCACCATCAATATATGCCGCTTTCTCGTCAGCAAAACTTCTATCATTTGTGAGGTCGACGTATACGTGTGCCCAATGACCCTCATCGTCCTGCGTGAGTAAAACTGCTGGTCTTTCACCATAATACCAAGTGAGTTTATCATCCGGGTGAAGCCCGAATCTCACTGCGTCACCTTCTTCAACACCATCGGGCATCTCATATGTCCGATCAACTTCTTTCAGGGTGAAGTTGGCCCATATAGTATCGTTTTCCTCGAAGGTGGTCGTTTCGTAACTGGTATTCACATACCAGCTATTATCTTCAAATCCAGGCACCAGTTCGTAGTCCTGACTGATCTCACCGTCGTATGCATAATCTACCATGGAAACCGGGTCGAAGGCTATCGGATATCCATCGTACATCTCCATCTCTGGATCCATGGTATCCGGATCGTACTCGAACACCGCATGTGTCCCTATAAGATCGGGGTGGGCCATGTCAAACCCAGTGTCCATCAAAGAAACAACGACGTCATCACCGAATATACCCATGTCGTGTACCGCTTCGACGCTGTGCTGGTCTATGGTGTGTGGATCTGTCATGAGTTCATTCGAACTCGATAGTGTTTCACCCGTTAAATCTGAGCCAGACAGTATCTGTGTCAACTCAGGATCCAGCACGTCCGGTCTATCGAAAAGGTAAGGAAAATCCTCAGGGGTATATTCCCTTTCACCGAACAGATCAGTCGGGTCAAAATCGATCTCTTTCTCGGCCTCTACATCATCAATATTCCCTAGGGTGTCTGTCCTCTCTGCCGTAACGAGAGAAAACCCCGCAGCAAATACCGAGACTACCAGTAGAAAGGCCACTGTTACACTCAATATCTTTTTCATGCTTTTTTTAGTCATCTAATACCTCCATCTATCGGATCAATCCCTTTAGGGATTGGTCCTTCTCACGGATTAATGTGGTAAAAGGTAGTATCGAGTCATACTACTTAATATTTTTGAATTTTTCTTTTTCACTAGAAGTATAAAGCCAATGGCCGTTCACTATTCAAAAACTTCCAATATCTCTTCTCCGTTCTTCTCCATTATCTTTTTTATTTCTCCCTCTGCTTCTTCGAGCTTTTTCGAACAGTAGTCTATCAGTTCCATCCCCCTTTCATAAAGTTGTATCGTTTCTTCGAGTGAAACGCGGTTCCTCTCCAACTTATCGTTAATCTCTTCTAATTCTTGTAATGATTCCTCAAATGTCATTTCTTCTATCCTTTTCTTTTCCATTATTTCACCTCTTTTATTTTAGCTTTAAACTCACCATCCTTCATCCTGACTCGAACCAAATCTCCCGATTTGATGTCTTCTACACTTACGATAACTCCGTCGTCTTTATCCAACACTATGGAATAACCTCGTTCCATTATCGAATCAGGTCCAAGAGCCCGTAAGCGCTTCTTTTGATTTTCAAAACTGTTGTTAAAGTCATCTAACAAGCTCCTAACATTTTTGTGCAACCGTGATTGTTCGTAATCTAGCTGCTGTACCAGATCCTCGAGGAATATTTCTGGCCATCGAAAGGCAGGACATTCTACAACCCTCTCTAATCGAGAGCGAAGTTCTATCACTAGCCTCTGAAGAGAACTTAAGGCCCTCCTCTTTTCAACTTTCAACCGTTCCAGTAGTTCCGATTTGTCAGGCACCACCATCTCACCGGCTGCCGTTGGGGTGGGTGCTCGCATATCAGCCACAAAATCCGATATGAGAAAATCTGTCTCATGTCCCACCGCTGAGACTATCGGTGTTTCAGCCTCGAACATCGCCCGGGCGACCTCTTCCTCGTTAAAATTCCAAAGGTCTTCGATGGATCCCCCGCCTCTACTCACTATGATCACATCCGCATCTGAACAGTCGAGAACTTTTATAGCCTGCACTATCTCTTTTGCCGCTCCTTCGCCCTGTACCAAGGTAGGGGCTATCAACACATCCATGTTCGGAAACCTGCTTTTGATAGTGGTGAGTATGTCCCTAAGTGCAGCGCCATCTATAGAAGTCGCAACTCCGACCTTTCTAGGGATCAGTGGTATCGGTTTCTTGTATTGGTCAGAAAATAAACCTTCTTCTTTTAGTTTCTTTTTCAGCTGTTCATAGGCAAGATATAGTTTACCGATGCCTTTTGGGATCATTTCTCGTACAACAAGTTGATACTGCCCTCTTGAGGAATAGATGCCCATATTGCCCCTGCACATCACTTCCATCCCTTCCTCCGGTTCAAATTCTAGGTGCATGTTCGCACCCTGAAACATCACACAGGATAGTTCACTGTGTTCGTCTTTCAAAGAAAAGTACATGTGCATGCTTTGGTACTGCCTGAACCCTGTTATCTCCCCACGCACCCAGATATCGTTCAAAATGGGATCCTTTTTCAGCAGGGAGTCCACATACTGGTTTACCTGGGTAACGGTATATATGTCCCGGTCCTGAAGTTTTTCCTCGAGCACTTTCGTCTTCATCCTCTATTTTGTTATAAGAAGGGAGGTATATAAGAATACAGTGAGGAGGGGGCAATAACTTGCGAAAGTATGAAAAGAGATATACAACTATACACTCATGATACATCATGCCGTGCACGACTGCCCTAACAGGTACACCTGGTGTGGGAAAAACGACCGTGGGTGATTTACTAAAAAGGGAAGGTTATCGAGTACTGGACCTCAACAAATTCATATCGGAAAAGGGTCTGAGAGATAGTAAAGACTCCAACAGAAATACCTACGAAGTCGATGTGAATAAGCTTTCCAAGGAATATAAATCAATAGCCTCTCATTATGACATCATTGAAGGACATTTTTCCTATCTCCTTGACTTAGATAATGCCATAGTTCTGAGATGTAGACCAGATATTCTCCGTCAAAGGATGATATCAAAAAAATGGAAAGAAAAAAAGGTGGAAGAGAACATCCAATCTGAAATACTTGACGTCATACTCATCGAAGCTCTGAACCATTGCGATGACGTGTTCGAGATAGACACTACTGATCTTAAACCTCAACAAGTTTGTGAAGAAGTTAAACGGGTTTTGAACAGAGAAAGGCTCTGGAAATATCGCCCGGGGAACATAGATTGGACAAATCATCTAGATTAAGATCGACGGATAAAACAGATATAAGGGGAATATGTTAGGGGTACAGATGGTACTCAACAATTACAGAGAAACAGGGGATATCCTACTGCTGCCAATCGCCAGGAAGATGAAAAATGTTTCTCCCGACACCCTATCGTGGGTGGCTTTTGCGTCCGCAGTATCAGCCGGCGTATTATTTTTTTTCAGCGATAGACCATCTATTGTTCTGATGGCGGTCTTGATGATTTTTATGAACGCATTGTTCGATGCTCTAGATGGCAAGGTTGCTAAGTTAACGGGAAAGGATTCTCTTAGAGGTGATTTCCTGGACCACTCTCTCGACAGATACGCGGATATCTTTATCATCGGCGGTATTGCATTAGGACCACTCAGCCGATTATCGATAGGATTTTTAGCAATACTTGGAATCCTGATGACCAGTTATATGGGTACCCAAGCCCAAGCGGTGGGGGTCGAGAGGGATTACGGAGGGATGGCTGGAAGGGCTGATAGACTGGTCCTTCTAATAATCATACCGTTATTACATGCCATAGCGATGTGGGTCAATAAAAGTGAATTCATAATATTTGGCTTAAACCTCAATATAATGGAGGTCCTGATGATATGGTTCGCGATCGCAGGACATATGACAGCATTGCATAGGGGAATGATGACCTGGAAAAAACTTTCATGACTCGTTATCGGTGTTCTGGTCCTTTTTCTTAACTGAATAATAGATTATTGGGTGCTCCATCCATTCCATCTCACACAGACTGTCCGGCTTGAAACATATCCTGTGGGTTTTCATGTGCCCACACCCGGGAGGTGAATATTCTTGCCCAGATATCTCTCCCAGTATATGTTCTATCTGATACCTAGCTAGATCCACGTCGAAATCAGGTGATTTGCTGAAAAACGCTAATATGCCATCTTTATTCATTCCTGCGGCATGGAGAAAACTCGTGATTGCGAATCTAGCTTCGTGAGTGAGATTGACTCCTGACTGCTGATCCTTGATCAGTTTTTTTATGCAAGGGGGGAAAAGTTCTGTTTCTATGGCCCCGAATTCACGCTCATCAAAAGACTCGATGCGTTCTTTTTCTATTTCCAAAATTTCTCTGATCTTTTCCACATGAGATCCTAACGCTTTCCCTATCTCAGGGGTGACCGGTAAAGGTAACTCTTCCGATATCCTATTAAAAAGTTTCTCTTTAAGCATCCTTATTACTTTGTTTTTCTCTAAAAGCACCTTTCCATTCCTTATCTCCTGATTTACTAGCTTCCAGCTGGGGGATGTTAGATGACCTATATCCTTCAGATAATCTAAAAAATGAACCCTCCACAATATACCCCTATCATCTTCCTTATGAAGGTCAACCTTTATACCCAATTCATCTGCAATAGCTATGATCATAGCTGCATCTTCGTAACCAAGCATATCTTTAAGGTTCTCAGCCTCGCCAAGCGCGTATCTCGAGGTTAAAAAATTCTCGTCAAAAACGGACACGAGCATCCGAGCAACGGGATAGGAAAGTATTTCGATAAAACTTTCCATCTCCGTACTGTCTTCGGATGAGGCCCTTGCCAATATCTTCTTATTCTCAAGGGCTTCTTTAACTCTCTCCATCCCCCTCTGCCGTGCTGAAGCAAAATGCATGCCTTCAAGCAGCTCCTTGATTCCAATCCCCTGTTCCTCAATATACCTTTTAGCTGCAGAAACAAATGGGAAGCTGGCGATCTTATAATGCGGCCATTCTACTTCCTCCGTGACCGTTTCTGAAGGCATCGTTGTATTGAATATCGAATAACATACTTAATCCTTTTTATCACTCATCCACTTGGTCTTCAAAGCAAAAACTGTTTTAAGCCCCAGGAAATTCTATGCATCGGTATATTTCCCAGGATGGGATGTACTGGGACCCATATAACCTGTTCACATGCTATTTCAGCATTCGGACAGTGGGCAGCCATATCCACAGCCTTTTGAGAGTAGATGGGTAGATCGTAACCATGTCTCACCCCTATTCCAGCCTTCTGCATTCCATCGACTACCTTCTTCTTTTTTTCTGACAATATGCGAAGTGCGTACTGATTATAGACATGTTTCCTCTGCTTGATTTCACGAGGGAGCTTTACTAATCCTTTTTCTTCCAAAAATTCTAGATCTTCGTTGAGTGTAGAAGCGTTATCTCTACGTCTCTCGTTCATTTCGTCCAATTTGTTCAGCTGGACTATACCTATAGCTGCCTCAATATCAGTCATGAGGAAGTTGTAACCGATGGTATCATAGCGATTCTTTTTCACAGCACCATGCTCTCGGAGCGAGCGAGCTCTCTTCGCAATAGAACTATCATCGGTAGTGATAATACCTCCCTCCCCGGTCACCATGTTCTTTGTAGCATAAAACGAAAAACATCCTACATCTCCTATGCTACCAGCCTGCTTTCCTTTGAATTCAGCTCCGTGGGCTTGACATGCGTCCTCTATTACTAGAAGATCATTATCCCTAGCCACCTCCATTATCCCATCCATATCTGCCATTTGGCCATAAAGATGTACCGGTAGTACGGCAGTAAAATCATCATCCAAGACCTGCATTATGGTCTCAGGAGTGATGTTGAAAGATTCCATATCAATATCTGCAAAAACAGGTGTGGCACCCACAAATAGAACAGGTGAAACACTAGCAATAAAACTGTAAGGAGTGACTATCACCTTGTCGCCGGGTCCTATACCTAAAGACATCAAAGCGGTGTGTATTGCAGCAGTGCCCGAGCTAACTGCAACGGCTTCTTTTACTCCCACAAATTCAGCAAAAAGCTGTTCAAATTCTTTCACTTTTGGCCCTGAGGTTATCTGGCCGGAATCGAGTACCTTTTTAACTGCCTCTTTTTCCTCCTCAGTCAATAGAGGAAGAGCTGCTGGTATCCTACCGGTCATATAAAATAGATTATAGAAGTCATTTGATAATATACTTTCGGAGGTCTGATAGTTTTGGTTAGGAGGTTTCGATTCTAGGTGCTAATAAGAACCTGACATGACCGTTTCCTTCTGCAAAATCAAACTCAAGTTTGACAGGATAATCTCGCCCTAGTTCTAGCTGGATCAACGTATCACCGGAAACAGATTTAATCATGCTGGAGAAGTAATCGAGAGCGAATAACGATCTAACTTCCTCCGGCGCATCCAATTCTTTGATATCGTCTTTTGAAAGTGATAAGCGTACAAGATCCTCGTCCTCTTCTGAAAACATGTCAAAGCCATCTGGCCCTGCAGTAAGAGCGATGTGGTCCGATATATTTTGTGAAGCTTTAACGCCCTTCAAAAGATGCTTCCCTTCTATAACAAGGTGAATCGGGAGATCGAGCTGGGGAACATTTGGATCAGTCATCCCAGCGGTATCCAATAGAGGCATCTTTTGGGTGATCTTATCTACCTCAAGGACCAACCTGTTTTCATCCTCTATATGGTCTATCTTAACCATCTCATCAGACGAAGAAAGCTTTAAAAATTGTTCTAACTTGCTAAGGTTGAGACCTAGTTCGGTTTCTTGGGCTTCGTAAGAATCAAAAGCGTTTTTAGTCAGTTCAAGATGCACCATCGCAACATGGGCAGGATCTACAGCTTTTAGATTGATACCATCAGAACCTATATTCAATTTGACTTCGTCTACGATAGTACCAACTATGTCTACCAGTTTTTTTAGGGTTTCCGATTTTACTTCAGCATGTAACATATTAGTCCCCTGTGGAAATAAGGTTATCTCGTATATAGATTTAAATATTATGGTGTTCCTTTTTCCCCCGTGACACGAGATGATTGTTTCAGCTTCCCTAAGTGGTTGTCTGAACGGGAAAGCGTCACTAAGGCTAATGAATTTTCTGCGCCTTTAGGAGCAAATTATGCCTACATATGTTTCGATGATGTGTCATACGAAACCTTTCTAAACTCAAGAGTATTTGAAGAGCAGATCGAAATTAAAGGTTTTTCCGCTACTCATAGAGCTAAAGTAGCCGACCAGATCGGTGTGTTTTTTTCCTATTTCGGAGCACCAGCTGCGGGTTTACTATTAGAAACCCTGATCGCATCGGGCGTAAAGAAGGTACTAATGGTGGGTGAAGCGGGTTCGATCTCCACCGATTGTAAAGTAGGGGATGTAGTGATACCGACATGGGGTATAAGAGAAGAGGGAACCTCTTACCATTACCTTCCGCCCGATGTTCCAGTAAAACCTTCAGAAAGATTTTTAAAAACGCTTAGAAGCAAACTTAAAGACATGCAGATCATAGAGGGAGGTGTTTGGACCATCGATGCCAGTCTGAGAGAGACACCAGATAAAGTACGTCTTTATGCAGCTAAAGGAGTAAAAGCGGTGGAGATGGAGTGTACAGCCCTGATGGCCATCTCATCGTTCCGGAAGATCGATTTCGCATCCGTACTCGTGATCACTGATGAATTAAGTTCTGGAGGGTGGTTGAGAGATGATAAAGGAGAGAAAGTTATCGATACCAAGGAGAAGTTAAGTTCACGTTTGGACAGTTCCGTTTTTCGATGACACCGCCGTTGGATTTATTACGGACTTTTCCCATTCATTCAACATGGACAAGCTAAAAGGGTTGGATCTAGAAGGAAAAAGAGTTCTAGATGCAGGGACTGGGGGATGTAACATGACAACCTACTTGGAAAAATGGGGGGCGGAAGTGATCTCTGTCGATTTAAGAGATGATTGGCAGGAACAGTGTAGAGAGAAAACTGTCAAAACTCAGTTCGTCACTGCAGATCTCATCGATATGCCTTTTCTTAAAGACGATGTTTTCGATTATATCGTGTGTAACTTCGTGATAAGCGCACTTACTCAAAAGAAAGGGACTCTTATCTCTCCAGCATTGAGGGAATTTTACCGAGTTTTAAAAAAAGGGGGGATGCTCATAGTCATCGACTACTATCCTTTTGAAGAAGGATCCTGCCCCTCCCCTATCGATGAACTGCACATGGCTCTTTGGCGGCTTGAGAACGCCGTGGCTGAACTTAGAGGCGAGGGACATCTTCTGGAATTCTCGCCTAACTCTCTAAAGAAAGAGTTAGAAGCCATAGGTTTTACCAAGGTTGACATCTCCACTTTGGTGGATAGAGTTGTTTGGCCGCAGGAGTTGCTTGAAGAGCACAAAGAAAACCTCCTCGAAGACATAGAGGGTTTCGATGATGAATTGATGAAGAAGGCATTTAAAAGGAGACTGCATAAGATCATGGGAAAAACGAGTAAAAGAGAACTCCGCTCTGGATCCATATACGAATTGAGGGCAAAATACTGATATCTATTTTCTAAGTTCTCCAAAGGTAGTTATCCTCTCCGCGAGGGCGTTGTGTTTGTGTATCGATTCCTCGCTCCTGCTCATGACTTCGATCTTAGTGCTGTCGGGGAAATCATTGTACATCTCTAAAACACCCTGGAGCACATCCCTCACCACGTCCTCTACAAACTTTGGATTCTCATGAGCGTGCATCACAACGGCGGCTTCATCATCCCTTTTCAATATCTCGTGGGTGGGTGATGAAAGCGAATTTTCCAGCAATTTTATGAGGGTGTTTACCTCGATCTCTTTGTCATTTGGGACCTCGATCATGAGAGATATCACATTCCGTTGATTATGAGTGATGACGGGAATATTTTTCAACAACGATTTTTGCTCAGGATACTTCTCCATCAGTTTCGTTCTAACTGTTTCCATGGCACAGGGGCAGGCGTTCAATCCAACTACCTCAACACCGATGTACTTCCTTCTCCTTCCATCCCTATACGCTTCGGTCCTACCAATTATGTGGTAGTTCTCCAGACTCGGTCTGCCCAAGGGAGATTTCTTTTCTAAAAAGTAATCTGCCGATGCTTCTACTTCGGAATAGGATGCGTACTCGTGCCTTTGAAGGAGTGTTTCACACATCTGAGAAGTGAGATCCTCCAAACCCCTCACAGGTTCTCTAACACTTCTGTCTACGATCTCTCCGGTAACCTCGACGTTTCGAGACATGTGTGATCCCTTTTGATCCGAGGGGAGATCTACATAAACGTCTATCGTAGCGTTCAGAGTGACACTCCCCCACGGCCGTTCGACCACCACGGGCTTTTTTACTCCAGTCACACCAACCCGAGTCAGCTTGAATCGCTGTTCGGCACGCTGGTTCTGTACATCGTCTCTTTCGGTCATAAGAACCAAATTACTACTTTATTGGTGTATTAAACACTTTCGGGGTCAAAAATTCTCAAGTGTTTTCATTGCTATATCCATCCTTAAAAATCTAACAACATCTAACCCTTTCATTTATATACAACTTTATACTAGTCCTCATAGTGAGAAAATGCCTTCAAAAGAAGATGTTGAGGAAAAGCTCAAGGATGTAGTAGACCCTCACACCGGTATGGACGTTCATTCCATGGGTCTGATTTCCGACCTCGAAGTAAAGGACGATTCTATCTCTCTGACCTTTACCCCAACCAGCCCATTCTGTCCTCTTGGGGTCCAACTGGCATTTATGATAAAAAAGGCGATCCTGGGAATAGAAGGTGTGGAGGAAGATAAAGTGGATATAGTCATTAAAGGGCATATCAACGAAGAGGATATAAACAAACAACTTTCAAACACAGGTGAATGACTTGAAGATGGCACCAGAGTGCGTGCCATGTCTCTTAAAGCGTTGTCTGTATGAAGCACGTCTCGTTGATCCAGAAAAAGAGAGAGATGTTATAGAGGAAGCCCTTAAATTGGTAAATGATCATTTTGAAGAGGGGGCAGTATCTGCAGAGGTTGCAACTAAAGTTCATAAAAAGGTATACGAGATCCTTGAAACTGAAGATCCCTATGCCGAAATGAAAAGGGCAAGCAATGAAACTGCAGAGAAACTCTTACCGAAAGCCGAAAAACTAGCTTTAGAACAGGGTTTCAAAGGTGCCGCTTTGGCGTCAGTTGTTGGTAACGTACTAGATTTCGGATACAGAGACGACTATGATTCACCTGATTTTCTTACAAGGATGTTTGATGAATTGGTAAAAGAAGGTTTTGGTTATGATGATACCGAAGAGATAGAGAATATCTTAAAAAAGGCAAATAATGTAATATTTTTCACAGATAACACTGGTGAGATAGTACTAGATATCCCTCTGCTAAAAAAAATAAAAGAATACGATGTTCACCTTACTGTAGTGGTTAAAGGAGAACCGGTACTCACAGATGCTACGATGGAGGATGCGGAGAGATACAACATTGTCGACATCGCAGATCAGATAGAGACCACGGGAGGTTTTGCAGTTGGTGTTAGCATGGTACAAATATCAGAGACGCTGAGAGATAAATTAGAAGATGCTGATCTTATAATAGCGAAGGGTATGGCTAACTGGGAGGCCCTATCTGAGACAAATTTCAGCCCTATGGCCTTCATCACCCGGACGAAATGTAATCCGGTGGCTGAATCCATGGGTGTGCCGGAAGAGATAAACGTCGCCAAGCTATTCGAATGAACTGTATTGATAAGCCACAACAACTTCAGCAGCTACAGTCCAGGGTTTCATCAATTGATCTGAAATCGAGATGACCTGTTTAAAATTCTTGTAAACAGGACTGATGAAATCTCCTTTTTTGAACCCACCGATAACCACCACATAATCCTTTGACCTTGTCATACAATCCATTGGCTCTTTGTGTGTCCCTTTTGGAGACATGATTATCTTTTCACCCAGTTCATCATTCAGTAGGGATATCAGATCCTGTTTTGTGTAGACCAGACCTGTAGGGCATTCCCCTTCTACGCATCGTTTCATCATTTCAAAAAAATCTTCAAGATGTTCCGGAATCTTGACATCAGGCTCAAAAAGAAATACGTCGTCACTTTTCGTATGTATTATAGTTCTCAATTCCCGCTCATGGGCTAGGTTTGTATAGTGAGCGAATAAAAGAACGTTGTGTACTATCTCTAGAGAATACTCCTCGGACTGGGCTTTTTTATCGAACCTGGCTGTACAATCAGCCAACACGATCGTCAACATGGATATCACGTGATTATCTTATCCATCTCTTCTTTCTCCACGGCAAGCTTGATCTCCTGAGCTATCCTTCTTCCCGTGGACAGATTGGGCTCTATCAGGTCCGAGTATGGAGAACCTGATATAAAGGGGTTTGTACCAGCTACTATCCTAGAGGATATCTCGAAAACCTTGAAGTCCAGCTCCTCGGTAACTATGGTCTCCAAGCAGAAAGAGCCGTAAAGCCCATCGAAAAGTTCGTAAGACCTGTTCACCACCTTTTCACCCATATCAAACACTTTGGGAAGAAGGCTTTCTCTTATCACTACCGGAACATTTCCCGTGACAACAAATGAAGGGAAAATCAACATCTTCCGGAGTTCCTCCTGGGAGCCTAGTTTATACATCTCGTCTATATTCGCTTCATCCCTTCTATCGATCGAGAGCATCTCTAGCACACCATGATCGGTTTTGTAGCCCTCCTCGCGCACCGGAGAAAAGAAGTAATGCAGGTAGTACCGGGTCCCCATGATGTATTCTTGTATATGATATTCCTGGTCGTAATCTATACCCAGTTTGAAATCGGTATAATTTTTTGCTATGAAGAATCCTCTTCCACCCTTCGCACCATGATATTTAACAAGAACAGGTTCATCTATATCCTCTGGATTCTCTATGATCCTAGGCATCTCGATACCAGCACTAGTTAGCCATTCTCTTTCCTTATTTCTATCCGATTCCCAGTTTAGCACCCTCCGGTTCCCAAAAGTCGGAATCTCCATATCCCTGAACCGTTCTGATCCTAGATACTCTACAAAAGAGCCATGGGGAACGACTATAGTGTTCTTCTCTATCAATTCTTCCGTCTGTTCCATTATATCTTCGTATTCGTCAAGGACCATGAATTCATCAGGCTTAGCTTTGGGGTAAGCATCATAAAACCTCGGCTTCTCACCAAAACTTATTCCAAGGGTGTTGAAGTCTTCTCTTCTAGCACCGTCAAAAATTTGCATGCTAGAATGGGAACAAACAGTGGCTATAGTTATATCGTCTTTATCGTAATCCTCCAATACCCGGGTGATGTATTCCTTACTAACCATATCCTGAATAAAAAAAGGTGGTTTTTAATATTTTCTGTGCTCATAGCTTTAATAGAGTTCCATTAATGTTATATATAGATATATGTATTGTCTTTTAAAGGTGTAGATACATGGGAGATGAACCAAAAGTAGGACTCGCTGAGAGATTCAAAGGTTATTTTAGGAATAAAGCTATAAGACCTTCTGACAAAGTGGACAGGTATATAACAGGACGATTACCGGAACTGATAGGGGAGTACAAGCTAGCCACTAGAAATGATCTGGGAGGAATCGATAGGCGAATAGAAGAAGCATTAAACGAAGTAAGTGAACTGGATAGATGGAGGGAAGAAACTAAAAATAAGATAGAAAAGGCAGAGAAAAAGGTGAGTCGGCTTGAAAAATTCTATGGTATAGGAGAGGATAAGAATGTCTGAAGCGTTAGCAGTGACTTTATTAGTAATACTTATAATTTTGATCATCGCATACCTGTTTTTCAGACAAAGAGCAAAAAAACAGGCCTTAAAGAGGAGATACGGGCATGTACCTAGTCATGTCGAACTATATTTTGAGGAGTATTTCGACGATATCATAGAAAATTGGGACCTCGTTGATAAGAAACGGGCTAACGATTGGAGTGTAAAGATGAAAGGCAAGTTAGATGGTTTATCTAAAGAGATAAACATGCTCAAAGAGAGAAGGAAGGGCATCGATAACGAATACTCCAAGATAGAAAATCGTATCGAGAAACTTGAAAGTGAATGGCATAAGGAGGAAGGATAAATTGTCTATCGCTGAAGTTATATCCGATAATTTTATGATCATATTTTACTCTGTTGTGGTCATCATCGTTCTTCTTATAATTGCAAAAGTAGTGAATACAAGAGAAAGGAATAGGGCACGGAACAAATATGCCGAACTGAGATTAAAGTCCGAAAAGATGAAAATGCTGAAGAAAGAACGTTATATAAAAAATCTCAAAGATGCGACCATGGTGTTAAAGGATGATGAAAAAACGAAGATAGACGAGATTGAAAGGGATAAAGCTATACTTTCGAGAAGGAGCCTTGCTCTGATGAACGAGGTGGAACAGAGAATGCAGAGATTAGAGAGAGGAACGGATAATGCTAAATTACTGCAAACTTTGAAGGATATTAAAGAAGTTGAAAGAGAGTTATTTGGAAAGGAAGGTGGTTAAATATGTATGAAAATTTTGAAGAAAGATTCGGAAGTCGTGAAGACATCTTAGACCGGGTTCAGGATGTCATATTCCCAGGAGAGATAGATATAGAGGGGACGGGATACGAAAGAGGACTTTTAGATAGACGGATAGAAAAATATCTTGACAAACATTTCGACGAATACATTAACGAATATGGCTTGATCAGAGAACTAGATATTGTAATATATGAAGAAAATTTCGATAAATTGGTTGATACTGTTAAAGAGATAAAAGAATTCCAGGCTGACGCCAGTGCGAAATTGGCTGCATTAAAGAGAAGGCTAGACCGTCTTGAATCAGAGATATAGAAGGGGTGCAAAGTTGGCAGTTAGAAAAAAATCTTTAAAAAGGATCCTAAACAGTTACCTCCTTGCCCAAGGAGACCAACCCTACAAACGTTTGAAACTTCTACAAAGATATCTCAAAGCAAAAAAAATAGCTAATGTGAGTATAAAGGATCTCCGTGATCGAATAAAAAAGATGAAAAACTCCCGCCACCATAAAGAAAAATTGGATAAGATTGAAGCAAAGCTTTTCACAAAAGAAGGAACACCAAAATTCAATAGATACGGTTCTGCTTTTTGTGAGGGGTGCAGCATGTATAAAGATTATGAAAAGGAATGCCCGTATTGTGGCAGTTTAGAATTAACACTATGAAGGTGTAAAAATGAAAACGATACTTTACTCGGAATTGATAAGACGCACCGTTAACATACCCCATGAAAGGACTAAAGGAAAACTTGTAGAGATTGTTGCTAGAAGGGGAAAAAAGTACTGGCCCATAGAAGAGATAATGATAGAATCCGGACTTATAGATAAAAAGGCAGATTTCTATATGATGACCGATCTGGAGGAATTAAAGGAGGAAGGGACCTTGGCCCTAAATACCCATGTATCAGGAAGGGAAAGACCTGCAAAAAAAGAAAATATTTTTCTATCAAAATTGATCAAGAGCAAGGTGGTCGATAATGAGGAAGAAGAATACGGAAGAGTTTATGACTTTGAGATCATACAAGTCAACGAAGATCAGTGGATAGTATGGAAAATATTAGCGGATCCCGCAGGTCTCTCACCCCGAAAAAAGCGATTGAGAATCCCGACCGTAGAAGTCCAAAAATTATCTTCAGATAAAGTGTTCGTGAATATGTAATAGAGAGGAATCGATATGGAATATGTTTTTATATTTATAGTCGTCCTGGTAATCCTTATAGTACTAACAGTACTTTTAATTTATCAAGTTTTTAAAACATGGAGAATAGGAAAGCAAGAAGTTGTGAAAGATGACGAAGTAAGCATGAAAATTGCAGATATCAAAAAGAGAATAAATTTGGTAAGACGAACAAAGCCCCGCCACGTAATGGTTTCAACCAACGATGAGAGGAGAATATGAGAAACAAGGAACATCTTGAATTAAAAGTTGAAAAAAGTTCGATTGGTATCGGGGGAAGAGCTAGAGTCCGCACCTCAGTTTTTGATGAACTTGGACTGTCTGATGGAGATCCCTTGACTGTTGCATTTGAGGATAAAGGAATAGTCGTTGAAGGATATTCTGATGACCTAATCAAAGAAGGATACATTCGCCTCAGGAGAAAAGATATCGAGAGGTTGGACATCTACGAAGACGATATAGTAAAGATATTGCCTTACACGAAGACAGGAAAGAAAGTAAGCAAGATCATCAAAAGAAAGATGAAAAAACTAAAAAGATGAGCTATGTCCGACGAGGATATCAAAAAGTTTAAGTTTTACCAATACAATAAATATATGTCAGACAAGTACCGCGGAGAGAAATAGATGTGCAGATACAGGTATAAAGAAAAAAAATGTGCCCATCCAAAGAACATGACTATCGAGTGTGTCGGAGAAGAGAGGTGTCGTTTTAGAACTGAGTTGAAAGGGAAGATGGAAATCGATGATATCTCCTTGACGAATATTGATAATGAAGAAGAGGAGGGGAAGTGTCCAAACACCACCTGCGGCATCTACTGTAAAAAGTACAATAGATTCTACTGTGCCGGCGATGATAATTGTCAGACTGAAGAAGATTTTCTACATCATCTTAATATGTACGGAGGGGTTGAATAACTCAACTCTTTTCAAGATCCTCGCCTCCAAAAAAAATGGTCTGGACATCTGAATAGATATCTTCCATACCAAACCATTCTGCTGAAGAAACGGGTATCAGTCTTTCGCTGAACGCAATCTGTTGTAGGCCACGGACCATTTCAATGCTTAAGGTATTTCTAAGAGATCCGGTATCCAATAACTCGGTTTCAAGGAGTTCGAAGTCCTGAGACCACTCGCAAATCGTATCTATCTCTTCGTCAGACAAAAGGTCTGACTTCCCTAATAAGGGAATATGGGGGACGTGAAATCTAAAGTATATAGTTGCCGAAAGAAGCATCAAAGAAACAAAACCAGAGGGTTGTTTAGACAGGATAGGATCAAAGATAAAAGAGAAGGCTGAAATTTCTCTTCCTAGGGCACGAACTAATTCTCTACTTGACTGTCTAAAGCTGAAAAGTTCCATCTGACCAGGAGTGTCGATCAAAAAATAATCGCAATCATAAGTGTCCATCACGTCACGGACTTCTGAAGCGTTCATCGCGACCATGTCTGCACAAGCTATCTGAGCACCATTAGGGCCCAATCCCATCTCTTTCATTACTTCTCTTAGTGAAACCCAGTCCATGATGTCTATATCTGGCTCGTAAGGCAGATTCTCAGCACCTGGGTCCAAGTTGATAGTAACAGGCCGATAACCCTGCACCTCCATCCACTCTTTAAACTCCTTTGTAAGGGTTGTTTTACCAGAACCCGCTGTTCCAACGAGGAAAAGATTTACTGACATGGTTCCAGCTATCCGTTCCAAATTGATAAAATTTGTGCCTATCCTGGGAGCGTTGCCATCAGAACTGTGATCTCCTCGTCACAGTCCTCATCCTTAAGTTCTTCAAGTTTTTTTCTAGTTTGACTGAATATCTCTTCCAATCGGTCCATGGCCTCATCCGTCATCGGTACTTTCTCATAACTTACCCATCCGACTTCTCGATCTATAGTCTTTTTTTTCTGAATATACCTGATTCCCCTGTTAACCATACCTTTTATCGTTCCCAAGGACGCTAGTTTGTAATTCTTTTTCTCCTCTAATGTAAGATCCTCCCAAACAGATGACGAATCAAGCCATTTTTCATCAACAGCATAGTATCGCTTGACAAGGTTTCTACACATCTCCTCTCTGCAAACGTGTATTAGACCCGCATCTAACAATTTGTGCACATGATGTGATACGGTTTGAGGGGTCAATCCCATCTCTTCAGCCAGATCTGTAATTGTCCTTTCTCCCTCCAACAGTAGGGCCATCACCTGCAAACGTGAAGGGTTTGAAAGTATTTTTATCTGATTCACGGTCGGTTTTAATTCATCAGGCATGTGTTCACCTTAAGATATCATCTTAACGTACAAGGCACATCGAAATATTTAAATATTACCCATGCATAGTATACACTAAGATGGCATCGTAACGTGACGTCATCTAAATACCGTAACGGAGGCATAAGTATGAAAAGAAGAGATCAGAACCCTAAGAACAACCGCTGGATTATGGATGTAATGCAAAATCAGGGCACCATCCAATAAAAAGAACCCCTAAATCAGATAGGAGGTGAAAAAAATGAAACCGAGGTATAGAAATCCCAAAAGCGATCCGCTGGTACAGAAGCTGATCAACTTCGAAAACGCCACCAAGTGATGATATCTGGCGGCATTGATATCTGTACCAACGAAACACCTTTCTAATATTTAATTTTGACATCCTCAGAACTCATAGAGCAAATCATCAGCTTTTAGCTTCATAGTAAATTTTTCATCATCGGATGGTAAAGTGATATGAAAAGACAACAATAAATCAATTTTGGAAGGACTCCGAAACCCAAAAATATAATTCCTGCATATCTTATGTCGTAAAGTGATTAAGATGCATCTACCCGCAGGTAAAACAATAAGAACAGAATTCGGAGGAAAAGGTATTTTAGAAGAGATGGTTAATGAATTCTCTAGTTCAAAAATTAAAGGATATATAAAGTCTAGTCTTACAAAAAAGGATGGAAGGTCTGAGGGATATCTGTTTTTGGATAAAGATGATATTGTAGCATCTATACATCATGAAGATAGGACAGTTATGGGTAAAAAAGCGGTTAGAGAAATAGCAAGAGACAGCTTGGACGAAGACTGTCTTTTAGAACTTCACTCCTATTCGTACAAATCCTCTTCTATATCACTACAACATGTTTTAAAAGGTAAGGACGACTGGATAGTAGAAAAAGATATTAACATATCCCTAGAGATTGAAAGAGTCCAAAGGATGGGAAAGAAAAGGAGTATAAAGGCTGAAAAAAATGTTAAAAAAATTAAACGCCGTGAACCAGAAATAGAGGGTATAGAACTTGACGATCTTGAAGAGGTTCCGAAGGATATACTATCTTTCCAAGATGAGGGAGATATTATAGAAAGAGCTGAAAAAAGATTCAAAAAGATGAGGGAAGGAAAACAAAAAGAAGAGATGGAAGAACTAAGAGAAGAGCTAGAAAAAAAGAAAGAGGAAATAAAGAAAAGGGAAAAGGAGCTCAAAGAGTGGGAAGAAAAACTTTCTGATAAGGAACAGGAAGTCAAAGAGAGAGCTGACAAAGTTAGAGAGGAGATGCAGGATTTACGAAGGATGTGGTCCGAGCTTCGGGCAGAGAGTCTGGAAGTAAATAAAGCTAGAGAAGAGCTTGAGGAAAAGCTCGGAGAACAGATGAAGAGGGAAGATGAACTATTGGAGAAGGAAAGAGAATTAAGGCGTTTCCAGGAAGAGATGGAGGAATGGGAAAACGATATAAAAGAAAGGTCCTCGAAGCTTGGATCGATGGAAGAGGAGCTCAGCAGCTGGGAGAGGGATCTAGAGAGGAAGGAAAAAAGGCTTGATGGGATGGAATTGGAAGTAGAGGACAAGGAAGAAGAGCTTTTTGATAAAGAGATGGAACTAGAGGAGAAGAAAAAAAGACTTGAAGTAAGAAAGAAGGAACTCAAAGAGAAAGAAAAAAATCAAGAAAAAGTCAAGAAAGATGTTGAAGATAGGGAAAGGGAACTCAAGCTTGAAAAGGAAGAACTGGCGGTGGAAAAAGAGTCCTTGGAGCAGAAGGAAAGAAAGCTTCAGAGGGAAAAAGAAAGGATAGAAGAATTGAAGGACGGTCTCAAGTCAGATAGAGAATCCGTGAGGAATATGAAGAAAAATCTGTTGGAAAATGAGAGGGAATTGGAAAATAAAATAGATAAGTTAGAAGAGAGGGAAGAAGATCTAAGCCATATGGAAGATGAACTGGAAGAAAGAAAATCTACACTCGACGACAAGAGGATAGAGTTGAACGAGAAGGAAATAGAGCTGACAAAAAAAGACAACGAACTCGACGAAAAGGCTGACAGAATAATGACTGCACAGGAGGATCTAGAGGACCGTGAAAGAGAATTAGAAGACAAAATAGAGGAACTCGACCGTAAAGAGGAACAGCTTAGTAAACGCAGGGAAGCTTTGAAAGATGAAAGGAAGAAAATGGAAAAGGAGATCGAGGAGAAAGAAAAAGAGCTTGAAAAGAAGATAGAAGAGAACAAGGATTTGAAAAAGAGTTTGTCTGGAAAGAAAGGGGCTCTCCAGCGAAAGGAAAACATACTAGAAGACAGGGAAAAAGAACTTGAAGAAAGAGAAGAGGATCTGAATGATCACAAAGAAGAACTGGATGATAGAGAGGCAAAGATCAAAGAAAAGGAACTTGAATTAAAGAAGGAGGGAGAATCCATCCAACAAGATAGGGAGAAGATGGAGGAGGAATTAGAAGATAGGGAAAGGTCGATCAATGATAAGGAACAGGAATTAGAAGAATTAGAAGGGGTGCTTGAGGAACGCATGTCCAAGTTCAAACAAAAGCTCTCTGACGTGGTAGAAGAAAGGGCTGAACTTGAAGAAAGAGAAGATGTGCTTGAGGAAAGAGAAAAAGAGTTGAGTGAGAACGAAGAGAGGGTTGAAAAAATATTGGACGAGCTTAACCAAAGAGAACAGGAGTTGGATTCTAAAGAGGAAGATATCTCTGAAAAAGAGGAAAAATTGGAGAAGTGGGAGGAGAAGCTTGAGGAAAGAGAGAAACAGCTTGAGGAAAAGGACAGTTTGATCTCTGAGAAGAAAAGTTCACTAGAAGAGTTGAGAAAAGGTTTAGATGAGATATGATGGGGTTATAATCAGCCCAACATATCTGCTAGTATTGCTTTTTGAGCATGTAGTCTGTTTTCCGCCTGATCGAAAACGACCGAGTGCTCACCATCGAGGACTTCGTCTGTGATCTCCACTCCTCTGTGTGCTGGAAGACAGTGCATCACTATTACATCGTCTTTTGCTTTGGAAACTAAAGTGGAATTCACCTGAAACTCCTCAAAGGCCTTTAACTTCTGCTCTTCTTCCTCGTCTCCCATGGATATCCAAACATCGGTGTAAATAATATCTGCATCCTCAACAGATCCGAGTGGATCATTGCTGAGCGATATGCTGCACTCGTTCTCTTCGGCCAGCACTTTAGCTTTTTCCACTATCTCTTCGTCAGGCTCGTAACCTCTAGGTGTACAAGCTATCATGTCCATGCCAACGGCGGCACTACCAAGTAGCAATGAATGGCATACGTTGTTACCATCACCAACATAAACGAAAAGTTTGTTGAAATCTCCTTTTTTCTCCCTTATGGTGAGAAAATCTGCCATTACCTGACAGGGATGCTCCACATCATCTAGTCCGTTTATCACAGGGACTGTTGAATTCTCAGCGAGCTCAAGCATAACAGAATGCTCGAATGCCCTGTACATTATCCCATCCACATATCTGCTCAGCACTTTGGCAGTGTCTGCTATAGTTTCTCCTCTTCCAATCTGGAGGTCTTTCGGGCTTAGATAAAGAGAATGGCCTCCGAGCTGTGTCATACCTACCTCGAATGAGATCCTAGTGCGAGTGCTAGGCTTTTCGAAAATCATAGCTAGACTTTTATCATTTAGTGGCGTATAGGGTTCCCCATTTTTGTATTTCTTTTTTATCTCTCCAGCTATCCTGAGCAGTTCTTTGATCCTTCCCTGCAAATCCAATATAGAAATTAGATCCTTTTTCATGATATCTTACCTCACACGTATTTTCCATCCGTCAGTCTCTTCATCATATTAACGTAAAGTTCACTGGTCTTTTCAACCATATCCTCTGGAAGAGGAGGTATTCCTGGTTCATCTTCTCCTTTTTCCCTTGCCTCCATCAGTTCCTTATGATAACCTATATCACGGTAGTACTTACGAACGAATTCTTTGCTTTTCTCCACGCATCGTCCATCTTCATAGTCTTCCATTTCCCAGAAGCGGTCCTCATCTGCAGTCCCGAAGGTATCAACGAGCATTATGTCCCGGTTTTCATCCATAGCGAACTCCTTTTTCCCGTCTACATGGATTAAACCATTTTTCTCAACATTTCTCTCCATAAGCTTGTCTATCTTCATGACCGCATCCCTTATCTCAAGCAGTTCATCCTCAGACAGGGACGATATATCTAACGCCTCTTCTTGAGTCAACGGCCGGTCATAAGCTTCTAACTTTGTTGTCATCTCAAAGAAAGGTTCGGGCAGTTCGTCTCCATAGGAAGGCATCTCAGAAAAACCTAGTTCTTTATGATCTATCTTGCCACTTTTTATCCTATCTAGAAGGGAACCTGCTACATAGTACCTACTAATAAATTCGAGTGGTATGAGAAAATTTGTGCTATCTGATGTTATCTTATTGTAGTCATGAATGACTTCCACTCGTTTAACTCTCATGTTCTGGTCATCGATCCTTTCAAAAAAATGTGTTTTGATCTTGAGGTCGTCCTCTATCCTTTCAAACCAGTAAGTGGAAGTTTTGCACAAGCTCTCCCCCTTTCTTGGGATATCATTTGATATGACTTTGTCGAACACTGAAATATTATCTGTGAAGAAGAACTCAAGAGCGTTTTCACCTATCTCATAAACTTCCTTTACCTTGCCTTTGCGTATCAATTTCTTCATTTGGAAACACCCATGGATTTCAGAGGAAACTTCGATTATTATTTAAGATTTGTGTAATGCTTGTTAACTCTGCCGCAGTTTAAGGTATTTCTCAACCTTTTGAAGTACTTGCCGAGCATTCCTGAAAGTCAACCTGTCAAGAGCATCTTCATAAGACAGCCATTCGTATCCTTGATGTTCTATTGATATGGATACATCTTTTTTCTCAGTTTTGCCAAGTAAGTAGATCACTTCCTTGTGGGATAGGTCCTTACCTTTACGGTAAATGTAATCGATACTATCCATAAAATCAGGTAAAAGTTCTACGTCCTCTTCTGCAACTCTGGTTTCCTCTTCCAATTCCCTGAGAGCTGTATCCTTTAAGCTCTCACCCGATTCTACATGACCTTTTGGATAATCCCAATGGCCAGCGGGATAATGTAGAAGAAGATAATGGCGTTCGTCTCCTTCCTCGCGAAACAAAACTATTCCTGCGGATCTTTCGTCCATGTGATTACCCGTAAAGGGGAGGATGTGCTGTTCGGCCTTCTATCTTCCGGTGGGCATCCTTGGTATTATTTACCAACTTGGTATACTGTTCTTCAAGTTCCTGAGCACTCTCTATCAAAGATTCGGTATCTACGTCTATTTCCATATAATCCGAAAAGTGGTCTAGCAGTATTGCTGAACCCCTTGGATCCGGGATTTGAGTTGGGGTCTCAGCATACATTGCTACTGCGGCTAAATCCCGCTCGTGTGCATATAATAACAGTGAACATGATATACCGTGTATTGCTCCCCTTTGAATGAGATCAACATTCAGCCGCTCTGCATGTTTTTCAGCATGATGAGAGCTCACCGCTGCCCATATCTTCCTTTCCTCGATTTCTCCCTCCTCGATAGGAAGGCCGTCAAAGATGATGAATTCCTCTACATCCTTTTCCACGGACCAATCTATTATTGATTCGGCCAAAGTCGGGGCGAGCTCAGGGGAGATGACCATATCTGATTTGACCAATAAGAATCCTTCTCCAGCGAAAAATCTCACAGGTCTTCTCGGTACTCCATCGAATATGACCGCGGTAGGTGGAAACTCATTGCAATGGACGTGACCAACTTCGTGAAGGTCGAGTGTGTTTATCATCTGTTCTGAAGCTATCCCTCCTACCAGGCCGGGTCCTGGAAAACCTGCCACCAAAGTATTTACTTCTGGCAACTCCTTTTCGAGTATTATCTCATACCTTTTTTCTTTCATGATATCACATTGGTTCTTAATTTACCATATTTAAACCTTGTATATGAGCGTTTGGAGGGAACTGTGCTGTAAGGAGGGACATAAAAATCTTTACCGTCAGAGCACATGAACCGCTTAGAAATTCGATCCTCACATAACGTCCCGATGCTTATTTTAAAATACGTTCAATGATTTTTTATTACCAGACATACGGGTTAATCTATGAGGAAAATATATTTATATCAAGGAGCTATTGCCTTTGTCAGACGGATAACATATTCGGAGGACGAAAAAAATGAAAACGAAAAAGATGTTGAATGCGATATTGGTATTGATATTGGTGGCGTCCACCTTGACCATCATGTTCACAGGAGAGGTCGCTGCCCAAAGTGGAGATATAATCTCCACCGATGCAGATGGAAATACTCGAAATGAGTTCTTAATGGATCATAACATCTACTTTGAGATCTGGGGCGATTCTGATACTGAGTATAGGATCAGGTTATATGAAGACGATGACATAATAGATCAGGTGCACAGAACAACAGACGAGGATGGATTTTACGCCTCTTATGACGATGGTACCTGGTTTGATAATCCCGGTGTTGGAGAATATCATCTTCAGCTTGCTGTAGATGGAGAACCTGTCGACACTCGTGACATAATCGTTTATGAGGAACAGGACTTCACTGAGAACTCGAATGTTATTACGACGGAGGACGATTACGAAACCGAAAAGAATTATTTCTTTGAAGGGGAGCCCGTGTATTTCAGAGCGATGATAAGAGATCAGTACGACCATATTCCAGAAACACAACCCCCGATCAGTTTACTCTTGGAAAAAGAAGGTGAGGATATAAACTTCGGTCATTGGACAAGCTATGAAGATGGTGATTTCTGGGGAGCAATTTTTAATATCGACGGTGAATATGGAAACTATACACTCAGAGTCATGGATGCAGCTGAAGAGGAGGAATACGCCAGAACTACATTCACCCTTATCACGATGGATATCTCTTTATCACCAGATGTGGATGTTTACACGCAAAACCAGGAAATAGAGATACATATAGACAGTAACTTCCACGATCCTATTGACGTCGCCATAACCAACAGTACTGAGGCCCCATATCGCCGGATGGAAGGAGCACATTGGACAAACCAGGAGCTAGAAAACGACTATTGGATGCGTGAATATCAAATACCCTTGGATGAAGAAGATGGCACCTATTATGTGGTTGTGAACCGCTCAGAAGATGATGAGATACTCGGATGGTATGAATTTGACGTTAGAAAATTTGTGTTGGACGTGGAAACTGAGAAAGATGTATACCTCCCAGGTGAAGAAGTAAAGGCATTTTACACAGTCACTAACCTTCTCGATGGCTCAGAATATACAGATGTTGATGTGGAGTGGAGGTTCGAATATGAGGGCGATGAAGGAGAAACTAAATCACTAGAAGGTGAAGGTGTCGATGGAAGATTTGAATTTGTGATGCCTGAAGATGCAGAGATCAATGTAGACTCACAACTGCAGGTCTGGGCCAATGATACCCAGGAGAGATATGAGGACCATGAATTAATCTGGCTTTTTGTCGGTGATTTAAATCTGGACCTTACGGTAGATCAGGATGAATACTTGATAGGTCAGACACTTTATGTGACCCTTGAAACCTCGGTACCTAACATCGATGTCGATATCGAAGTCGAGCACGAAGGAGACATTGTTGACGAAATGAGTATCGTGACCGATGGTAGTGGCCATTATACACTCACGATAGATTCTTCGGGTTTGGACCCCGGTGCTTACGTGGTCAGAGGAAACGCCACGTGGAACGAACTGTGGGATACTGATGAAGACGGATTCGAACTGATAGATGAAATCAAAAGACTATCCGTCCATCTGGAAACCGACAGAGGAGTAAATCCGTATTATCCAGGTGATCAAGGTACTGTTTCGTACAGGGTAACATTAAGAGGAAGGACCATCCACGATGCAAATGTGAGATACAGGCTTTATTCAGATCATCGAGTATTGGATAAAGGATTCGCCTATGACGGCAACATATCATTCCAAGTGCCCAGTGACTATAACCCAGACTCAGAAGGGGATCTTGAGATGGATGTCGAGGCAGTTCTCGATCTGGAAACTATGGGTTCAAACACTATCCGAATACGCATCAGTAATGGCGATATAATGTTGAACCCGAGTCAATGGGAATACCAAGCTAATGAGAACATCTCTTTCGAATACGAATTTGTCGGTATAGACCAGACGGAAGTAGATTCACTAGAATACAGGATAGAAGAACAGATCACGTTCTGGGATTACGAGGTCATAGAATATGGCACTCCTGAAGAAGGATACTTTGAATTCACGATCCCTGAAATTCCTGCAGATAGTTATGATATACACCTCGAAGCGGTGACACATGGAGGAGCAAGGATTAGCACGGATGAAACGATTAGTCTTGTTTCTGGTTTCTACCTAAGGATGGAGATCCTTACCGAATCGGACTATACAAGCGAAGTCTATGAACCGGGGCAGGAGATAACCATAAGCTATGAACTTGTTTCCAGGGATGGAAGTCCACTACCGGAAACTGTAAGGGTAGTCTATGGAATAGGAGGGTATCCAGAATCAATGGGCTCTTTCAGAACCAATGAAACCGAGGGGACATTTACATTCACGGTTCCAGAGACTGTTAAAGATGGAGGTTATCCACTGTTTGTAATGGTTGGTGAACATGAAAGTATCGAGATAATCGATGTGGAAAGTGATCCCTCTTGGGGCTATGGACGGATCGCAGGTAGCTTCGGTTACCAAGAACTCATCATGACCTTGTTGATAGTCATCGCCCTGATCATAGGAGGGATGGGACTGCATACCGCAAAACAAGGCCAGCCAAAGAAACCTGAACCTTCTACAGGAACGGAAGAACCTGAACAATTCGAGGAAACAGATACTGATGAAGAAGAAACCAGTGAATTCTACGTAGAAGAAGGTGAACCAGAACCTGAAGATCAGTGGCAGGAGGAACCTCAGATCGAACCCGAAGAAGATCAGATAGAGACGGAAGACAGAGAATGGTAAACTATAAACCTTTAACCCCTTTCCCTTTTTTCCATTTTTTGATTATTTCTTCAGAAGACATTAATTTTGCGCCGTAAACGTTCTCCATATATTCCAAGGAACTTTTGTGTTTTGATTCCTCAACAGCAGCGGTGCAATCGTTAACAACGATTATATCGAATCCTCTGAAGAAAGCTCCAGCTGCAGTGTGTTGAATACATATATCCGTAACAACACCTGTAAGAATAACTGTATCAACCGATAGTTCTCGAAGGATAGGGTGAAGGTCGGTCAAGTGAAAAGAGTCGTAGAAACTCTTCGGTATGTTTATCCCTTGATAGATGGAAAGCTCCGGTATAGTTTGTGCACCCTCTTCACCTTTCATTGCATGCTCGCCGAAGACATCCATCTCAGGATCGGACTTGCTGTGCGAGTCCTGACAGAAAACTATAGGGATACCATAGCTTTCAGTATTTGCCAAAAAATCCTCCAGGACATCCACGATACCTCGAGCCCCTTCACTCCCCAGTTTACCATAGACAAAATCATTTATCATATCTATAACAAGGACAGCTTCTGTCATCTTATCACTTGTAAATCGTACACGAGATACTTATCGTTTGTGATTCAGGGAAGGTAAAATGTAATACATTTTTGATATAGGGATTTTGATTATAGCATTAATATATGTTCAACAAAAATAGCAAAATTATTAACCCCTTTAACCTATGTGGAGAACCCCTATAGAAAACAATCAGAAGTGGACAAAATGACCGTCGAAACACTTACAGATAATGCGATAAAAATACTTGAAGAAAGATACCTTAAAAGGGATGAAGATGGGAATATAGTGGAAACCCCCGATGAGATGTTCATGAGGGTGGCAACAGCTGTCGCCGCTGTGAATGATGACTATGATGATGATAGAACATCTGAATCTGAGGGTGAGGAGTTCTACAAAGCCCTTGTCAGTCTCGATTTTATACCGAATTCCCCAACCCTAATGAACGCAGGTCTGGAACTTGGACAGCTTGCCGCCTGTTTTGTACTCTCACCAAATGACGACATGGATAGCATATTTCAACAGGTGAAGAATGCTGCCAAAATATTCCAATCTGGTGGCGGTGTTGGATATACTTTTTCGCGACTAAGACCTCAGGGGGATACGGTAAAATCGACAGGGGGAGTTGCAAGTGGTCCAGTATCTTTCATGAAGGTTTACGATCAGATGTGCAACACCATAAAGCAAGGAGGTAAAAGAAGAGGGGCACAGATGGGCATCCTCTCAGTACAGCACCCCGATATAGAACATTTCATAAGTGCGAAGGATTCCGAAGAGGCCCTTAATAATTTTAACATATCCGTAGGTCTAACAGAGGAATTTATGGAGGCGGTGAAATATGGTGAAGAGTACGAACTCATCAATCCCCACAGTGATGAAGTGATGGAAAAAGTAGATGCGGAAAGAATTTACAATAAAATAATCCATCAGGCTTGGAAGAACGGTGAACCTGGGATAATATTTTTGGACCGGATCAACGAAGCAAACCCGTTCGATGTAGGAAAGTATCCCGACCATATTATGGATGCCACGAATCCGTGTGTTACAGGTGACACCTTGATCAGTACAAAGGATGGGTTATTAAGTGCTGAAGAATTATGTAAGGACGGAGATGATCTAGATATCGTGGTGGATGGTAGATTAAGTGATGACAGGATCAAAAAAGCTTCGAATGTTTTCAGAACAGGAAAAAAAGAGGTGTATAAATTAATAACAAAGGAAGGCTTTGAGATTAGATTAACTGAAAACCATCAAGTAATGACTGACCATGGTTGGAAAGAAGTAGGGGATATAGAAAATGGTGAAATGGTACACATCGGGAACAGAGGTGTAGAGTTTGGTGATAAAGGAGATCTCGAAGAAGGTTTAGTTTTAGGTTGGATCGTCGGTGATGGACGGATAAAAAGATCTGAGAAGAGAGTGGTTCTACATTTTTATGATAAAGATACGACAATATCCGAGCGCTATGCTGAGTTTGTTAACAAAATAATACGCAAATCGATAGGTGATGGTGATTATAAAGTTGGGGTACAGGATATCGAGAGAGGTGATGATCCTGTTAAAGAACAGAGGGTAGGCTCGGCAAGGCTTTACGAAATCACTGAAAGATATGGTTTGAATGAAAACAAACTAAAAGTCCCAGATGCTATTTTTAGATCAAGCAAAGAGTTGGCGAGAGGATTCTTAAAAGGACTATTTACAGCTGATGGAAGTGTACAAGGTAATGTTGAAAAAGGAGTGTCAGTTAGGCTGTCTAGTTCTGAACTGACTTTACTGAAGGATGTACAAAGACTGCTTTTAGGCTTTGGAATTTTCAGTAAAATATATCAAGAACGAAGGAAAGATGGTAATGACAGAGTTAAAAAATATCAAGTTAAGGCACAGCATGAACTAGTGATAAGTGAAGAGAATCTTGAGAAGTTCAAAGATGAGTTAGGATTCGTCAGAGAGGATGAGAATCAAAAATTGGAAGAATTATTAGACGATGATTCCAAAGGCTCATATTCAGAGAATTTCAAAGCCTCTGTAGAATCTATTGAATTAGATGGTCACGAAGATGTATTCGATTTAACCGAACCTGATACACATTCTTTCATAGCTAACGGTTTCGTTGTCCACAACTGTGGTGAACAGCCATTAGAGGATTTTGAGGCCTGTAACCTTGGCCATATAAACCTCAGTAACTGTGTTATCGATGGGGAATTAGATTGGGGAAAATTGGAAGATATGGTCGATCTAGGAGTAAGGTTTCTCGATAACGTCATAGATGCAAGCAGCTATCCAGATGTTGTAGGATATGAGGGAGAGGGGGATGCCATAACTAAGAAGGTACACAAGAATAGAAAGATCGGTCTGGGTGTGATGGGGTGGCACCACATGCTGATGAAACTTGGAATGGCTTACGCTAGCAGAGAAGCTCTTCAACTAGCTGAAGAGGTGATGGGTTTTATCCAGAGTAAAAGTAAAGAAGTCAGCAAACTTTTGGCTGAAGACCGTGGTTCATTTCCAAATTGGGATAAATCGAAATACGATGAACCCATGCGCAATGCTACTACTACTACCATCGCTCCTACGGGCACTACCAGCATGATCGCGAATACCAGTAGCGGTATCGAGCCTATTTTTGCCGTATCCTACATAAAAACCGTTCTCGACGGAGAGAAGATGGTAATGCCTGATCCTGTCTTCGGTGAGATAGCTAAGGAAGGAGGATTCTATTCAAAGGAACTGGCAAAAAAGGTGGCCGAGGAGGGATCCGTTCAAAACATAAATGATGTACCGGATGATTTGAAGCCTCTTTTCAAAACTGCCTTGGAGATCAAACCCGAATGGCATATAAGGACTCAAGGAATATTCCAAAAAAACGTGGATAACGCCATCTCAAAAACCGTCAATTTCCCGAACGATGCAACTGAAGAAGATATAAGAAGGGTTTACGATCTAGCTTACGATCTCAAATGTAAGGGTGTAACGGTTTACAGGGACGGCTCACGCAGCGAACAGGTCATGGAGGTAGAGAAGGAGGAAGAAGAAGAGTTTGAAAGACGTCCTAGGAAGAGACCGCAGGTGGTGACCGGTACAACTCGAAAAATACCAACTGGTTATGGTGGATTGTACGTTACCATCAACGAAGATGAACACGGTCTGTTCGAGATCTTCGCTCAGATAGGGCGATCAGGAGGTTACACTCAGTCCTTCACAGAATCCCTAGCACGCTTAGTTTCTTTATGTTTACGCTCGGGAATACCGGTCGAGGAGATAATCAGCCAACTTGAGGGTATCAGGTCTCCTGACACTATATTCGCATACGGTGAGAAGATATTCTCCATACCCGATGCCTTGGCGAAGGCACTAAGATGGCATCTAGAGGGTAAGCCAAGGGGTGAACAGGCACGTTTACCTACTAGTGAGGAAAAGGAAAGGACGAACGATGTGCAGAGGATTGTCAAACAAGGACTTAATCCAGCCTGCCCTGACTGTGGTTCAATGCTCACCCTGAGTGAAGGGTGCAGAACCTGTCCAAACTGTGGTTACAGTCAATGCTGAGGAAGAAACGTGAGTTTCCGGTAAATTTATCCCACACCTATCAGTATAAGAGATATGGAATTCCGTATACCGCCGATACTCAACGCCGAGAGATTGATGGACAAGGCATACAGTAAAGCGTCGAAAGTACAGAAGATGGGGAAAAATCGGGAGGACGGGTTCAGAAGAACGACCTTGTCCAAACTGAAAGTTGTTTCAAACACACTCGAGAAAACACTTAAAAGATACGAAAAAAGTTTTCCGTCTTTTGATATGTTGCCTCCATTTTATCAGGATATCATCCATATCACTTTGGACACCGACCGGCTGAAAAAAAGTATCGCTACCGTGAATTGGGCAAGGAGAAAAATAAAAAGAACTGCAATGGAAAACGTTCGAGATCTTGGTTCGTGTGAGGGCATAGATGAGATGGAAGTTCTTAGGAAAAAAACCTACGGACGTGTTTCTTCTTT
Organism: Thermoplasmata archaeon; assembly: GCA_003552585.1. Lineage (GTDB taxonomy): Archaea > Thermoplasmatota > Thermoplasmata > Halarchaeoplasmatales > Halarchaeoplasmataceae > PUNK01. Next base: position 90,055 of record PUNK01000010.1, read on the forward strand.
CTTAAGGCAGATCGACTCTGAATTGGAATATTTAGAAAGAGCTAGGAAAAAGTTGAACTCGCTTCCAGACATCAGGATGGATAGACCTACGATCGTTGTGGCTGGCTCCCCGAACGTTGGTAAGTCCTTGCTCATGTCCCGCCTATCGAGTGGAAAACCAAAGGTTGCAACCTATCCTTTCACCACGCAAGAAGTGGGTATAGGCCATCTAGACGTAGATGGGTACGTGGGTCAGGTGATAGATACACCGGGCATCTTGGACAGACCGATGGAGGAAAGAAACCAAATCGAGATGCAGGCTATGAAGGCGATAGAAAAACTTGCTGACTTGATAATCTTTGTTTTTGACCCAACAGGAACCTGCGGCTATCCTATAGATGCTCAGGAAGCACTCTATCGAGATATAAGAGATGGCTTCGAAAACATCGAGATGTTGGTTGTCTATAATAAATTAGATCTTATCGATGAGGAGAATAAAGAGGGTTTGTATGTGTCCGCTTTGGAAGAGGAAAATCTAGATATTTTAAAGGAGATTTTAGGCAAAAAAATTAAATACTTCTACAGAGAACAAAGGATAGATGTTTGCCAAGTTGATTGATCACGTCCAATTCCTCTTCAAAGCCGATAAAGATACCAAAGGGATGAAGGTACGCTCGGGAAAAGGAAAATTGTACCTTTCTGAATATGGAGTACTGGTTTCTGACAACGGGCGATGGTATCATGTACCTATTGAAAGGATAAAAGATATTCATAGATTAGATGGTAACAGACCTGGATTGGAATTCGAGATACCAGGGATGGAAATCATCGTTAGAGGAAGCAGAAGGTACCATCTTTGGGCCCTAAGGCATTTTCTTCTCCCATGGGTTGCCAAAAATTAAATTACGGTTAAAAGCAAAGCGATCGTGGTTAGGACCACCAGAAAAGGGGTGGTCGGTATAGTTTTGGACGGAGTGAATTTGTATCTCAATCTATTCTTGAATAGGTATACTGATACAACATAAAGAGCTATAGAAAACCCTGCGATGATTGGAGATGATATGGATAGCAGTGCAGCCAGGGCGAAAGCGTCATCTATAGGTACAGGCTCAATTGTGTAAAAATGAATATACGCAAAGAACAGAGCTATACCTATCCACTTGGCTAAAGAAGATAGAAGAGGATATGGGGTAAAAATGATATCATTCAATAAAAATACAGCGGGAAAGATGATCCAAAGTTCGAACAAGTTGGTACGAGAGGACCAGTTCTTGATATCGAATAATGCCTTGGCCGTTAGAGCCCCTAAGAGCAGAAGAAATCCATATATCTGTAGCGAATGGTAATGCATGGTTCAGCGTTCTGTTTTCCTCTTGGATGGTCTCGAGCGTTCAGTTCCCTTACCTTTTTTCCTGAGTCCTCTGGATTTTTTACCCGCTGAGGTCAATCCGCGAAAAACTCTTCCCTTTTTATCTGGTTCGCATATCCAATTTATCTTGGGATCACTTTTGATCACGGGATGATCGGGATCGACCATGATCACTTCAAAATACTTATACCTACCATCTTCTCCCACCCAATAGGAGTTGAGTATATGTAAGTTAGGATAGCGTCTTTGTGTTCGCTCTTCTGCGATCCTTTGAATATTTTTTCGAGGGGTTAATTTTTTGAAACCCATCCTTTTGGGACCTCTACCACCTGTTGGCCGAGAACTTCTACGTCCTCCTCGGCGGATCTTTGTCCTGGCAAGAACATATCCCTGTTTTGCTTTGTAGCCCAACTTTCTCGCCTTATCGAGACGGGTTGGATTCTCTATCCTCTTGAAGTTCTCGTCCCGCCTCCATCTTTTCAATCTCTCTCTCCTGAGATCCTCCAGGTAGCCTTCTCTAGGACTCTTCCAAGAATCCTCGATATACTTGTACATACTACCCTTGTTTCCAGAAACTTTTTCATCTTCCTCGTCTACGAATTCGTCGACCATGTTTACACTTCCTTGTTTTTGGATTCACCCCTAAAGGGCACATCTCCTGCGGGTCTAGTACCCGCCACTGCAGCATGCTTACAGTTATGGGGTATATATCTCTTTTCCCCGGGATAAGCTTTATTACTGATTCACGGACTATTACAGAAAGTCGGTGTTCACGATGGATGACTTCTATAATAGTTTGGAAGAATATGAGATAAACTGCGATGATGAAAGTTTTCCTTTTCTAAATGAGTTGATACAAAAAATCGAAGAGGCTTTTTCAGACATAGACGAAAAGTACTATCCTGCTCATCTTGGTAGGGAAAACGGACAAAAATTGTACTGCCTGCTTAAACGATTGAAGCCAAAGGTAGTGATAGAAACGGGTGTTTGTAACGGATTTTCATCTGCGATCATTTTGAAAGCATTGGAAGATAGTGGAAAACTATATTCTGTTGACCTTCCAGCTATTGTAGGTGAAGAGATACCTGAAGAAAGGACCGGAGCTGTGATACCCCCTGGTAAGGAATCTGGGTGGGCCGTTCCCCTGGAGCTTAGAAAGAACTGGTATTTAACTATCGGCAATACATATTACAGAACTCCAGCCTTACTCAAGGAGATTGGGGAAATAGATGTTTTTCTTCATGATAGTGGTCACTCGTACCAAACCATGATGTTCGAGTTCTCGATCGCGTGGGAGCACCTGCGTGATGGGGGATACCTTTTAGCCGACAACATAGACTTCAGCAGGGCATTTGAAGACTTCAATCCTAACGAAGGAATAAAAAAATATAGATTTGGTGAGATGGGGCTGATCGTTAAAGAATGAAAAATCGATTCTTTTAGATTTATACCAAAAACTTAAACGCCGGCCGTTTTTCCCTACACTACAATATGAAACGAAAGTTCACGTCCCGAAAATTTTCGATTGGTTTGACTTCAAATCATCGCTGGTTGATACTATTATTATTATTTCTCACCATACTCGTAGCCTTCATAGGTAGGTTGAGCACTTCTGTCGCCCTGGAGGCTATAGGAGAGGACCTAGTTTGGTCGCGGGCCCAGACAGGTTTTTTGGGAGGTTTGTTGATGGGTATATTCCTGGTTAGTTACGGACTGTCCAACGTGTTTTTCAGTCCGAATATAGATAAATATGGTTCTAAAGTTGTGCTTACCCTATCCATGGCTGGATGTTCCTTTGCAGTTTTTCTCGGTGCCTTTTTCGGACATGTCTATTCAATTTTCTTGGCCTCGAGGCTATTACTTGGCCTGGCTCAAGGAGTTATGTTTCCCGTGGCCACTAAAGTCATAGCGGGATGGTACTCTAAAGATACAAGAGGAAGGGCGAACTCCATATTCATGATCGGAGCACCTATAGGAGTAGCTGCTGCACCAGTGATAATGGGGCCAATCATTTACTCGTTCGATTGGCAACTCTCGTTCTATCTAATAGCATTTATCGGATTCGTCATGGTAGTACCCATATTATTATTCATAGAAGATTCCCCCTCTGAAAAAAACAGCCCTGTAAAGACGAATAGAGATATAGATATGAAGGAGGCTTTCAAGAGGCTGTTAGCTGATAACGATTTCAGATTGATAGTTATTGGATTCACCACGGTAAACACCATGTGGTGGGGAACATCACTTTGGGTCCCTACTTACCTAGAGCAGACCACGGGAATAAGTCTGGGCGAGATGGCCTACGCTGCATCAATACCTTACATAGGTTCTATATTTGGATTGCTCACCGGTGCCTGGATCAGCGACCTGAAAGGAAATCCTAACCATATCATCATGTTTTCATTATTTATGACTGGTGTGATGGTAGGTGTTCTAACTCTTTCACCTATACCTGGGATGAAGATGGCAGTATTCTTGCTGAGCCTCGTGTTCTTCTTCGGTCAGCTTTCCCCGCCACTATTTTTCACAAAATTACAGAACACCATCATGGGAGAAGAGTTGGGCTCCGCCACTGGTTTGATGAACGGTATAGCGAACACTGCAGGAGTGCTTGGTCCGGTAAGTGTCGGTGTGGTTGTGGCTGTCAGCGGTTCTTATAAGATGGGGATACTAATTATATCTGTAATCGCCTTTGTTGGGCTGGTAGCATTCTACAGGATGTTATCAAAGTCGTAAATAACAATTTGGCTTTTGTTTGGGTTAAATTTTAATACCCCCTACTCATGGTTTAAGCCTATAAAGCAATAAATCAGAAGGTGTAACGTATGAAAGCATTCAGAGTGAAAGGGAGATTTCGCATGGGGAAGGAATGGCAGACCTTCACAAAAGAAGTTGTAGAGGAAAGTGAAGACGGAGCCCATGAAAAGGCATTATCGATCATGGGCAGTAAGCACAGGGTCAAGAGGACCAATATCAAGATCAATGAGGTAAAGGAGATATCGCCGGATGAGGTTGAAGATATCGTAGTAAGGGACCTTCTGGAGGACGTATAAAATGGTAAATGAACAGGAACTACAGAAAAAGATGATGAAACTTGAAGAGATCAAAAATCAGATCGAGGCTCTCAGCAGCCAGAAAGAGATGGTTCAGAGCATGGTCGAAGAGCATGAAAAAGCGAGCAAAGCCATAACAAATTACAGCAAAGAAGAAGAGGGAAAAGAGCTTCTTGTATCAGTCGGTGGTAATGCCCATATACCGTGCAAGGTGAGTGGGGAGAGAAAAGTGTTGATCGGACTCGGATCGGATGTATCCGCACTTACCGAACCGGAAAAGGCGGTGAACATCGTGGATACAAGGAAGAAAGAGTTGACCCAAACAAGAACAGAGATAGAAAACGGTATCAACCGGCTAGAAGGAGAGTTCAGAAAACTCCAGCAGACGGTTCAGCAGGAATATCAACAGATGCAGCTCGAAGCCCAACAAAATAAGTGATGGGATCATACCAGTAGGTTAAAACCATGTTCGAGAAGTTGAAGGAGAAGATATCCAATATTACAAAGTCTTCTAAAAAAGAGATAGAGGATTCTCCAGAAGAAGCTTTTGTCGAGGGATGGGGATCCAAGATAAAAGAAGGAAAACTCGATCCCATACTATGGGAACTCAAGATCGCACTCTTGGAAGCTGATGTAGCACTACCAGTAGTGGATGAGATACAGGAAGAGGTTAAGGAAAATCTTATGGGTAAAAAAGTGGGGAGAGGTTACGATATAGAAGAGGTGATAGAAAGCGTCCTGAAAGATGCGGTTAGAGCGGCCCTTGATGTAGATGGCATGGACTTAGATAGATTCATAAAAACCTCTGATAAGCCCGTTTCGATAATGTTCGTTGGAGTGAATGGTACGGGAAAAACCACCACGATCGCTAAGATAGCCCATAGGCTCATCAAAAATGGATACAGTTGTGTTTTATCAGCATCCGACACATTTCGTGCTGGAGCTCTTGAACAAATTCAGGAACACGGAAATAGATTAGGTGTTAAAGTGATTAAACATTCCAAAGGAAGTGATCCAGCAGCAGTAGGATATGATGCCGTGGAGCACGCCCAAGCTAGACACAAAGATGTTGTTTTGATAGATACTGCTGGAAGGATGCAGACAAACAAGAACTTGATGGATGAGATGGAAAAGATCAAAAGGGTGGTCGGTCCGGATTTGATAATATTCGTCGGAGATGCCTTGGCAGGTAGTGATGCTATAGAACAGGCAAAAAAATTCGACGAGAGTGTGGGAATAGACGGTGTGATACTTACCAAAATAGATGCTGATGCTAAAGGGGGTAGCGCTCTTTCTATCGGCCACACGGTCGGCAAGCCCATCTTATTTGTTGGTACTGGTGAGTCGTACGAGAACCTTCAAAGATTCGATTCGGAGTGGATGACTGAGAGATTATTTGGGAGTTGAATAGGTTGAATTGGAAGAAACACGTTAGTAAAGGAAGGATCTTGGACTTTCCAGTTCTTCAACTGTTGATAACCTCTATAAAAAATAATCAAGGGCACCTTATAGTAAAGGCCAAGCCAGACGATGGTTCTGAGGGGCCAGTGGATAAGTTGATATCGATAGGTAGCAGCCCGGCCAACTACCACATAAAGATCATCTCCGATCGGAGCGATCATCTTAATAACTTAACATCGGCGATGTGTAGAAGCGGATTGGTTAAACCATACGACCTTGAAAAGGTAACCCATTCGATGATAGAATCTGAAGACCTCGTTTTGGGATTGGATACAAATCTGATATACAACTGCATCGTTTCGGAACATTTACTCTCTGGATTTGAAAAAGCAAACCCTTTCTCTTACTCTAAAATGCCTAACTGGCTCCTTTTAGCGGTTCCAGGGGTGGTTATGAAAGAGATCGAGAATGCAGCAAACCACAAGAAGAAAGGGAGACTCACACACATAGGGAGACTGGGGTTCAGGGCTCTCCAAGAGATTATGGTTTTGCAGGAAAACAGAGGGAGTTCAGGTTCAGCAGTACTTGTAGTCGGATCAACAAATCCCCAGCAACTGAGATATTCTGATGAGGACAGTTCCAAGATTGAAAACGCCGATTCGCTGATTAGGGACCAGTTCAGGAACTTTATAAGAGAACTAGACATGAGAAAAGGAGTTTATTTCCTGACTATGGACAAGACGAATGCATCGTTGGGAAGAGCTGAAGGACTTAACTCTATAAGGGTAAATCATCCAAAGATGTTGCGTACTGGGTACGATCTATACCAACTCGGAGAAGAAACGGTCCTGCTTGCGAGAATACTGTATGAGATAGCTGTAGAATTCGGCGTGATAGAGATTTCTTGGAAAGAGCATGGACGCATGCATTATTTTGAGCTTGATTCGGGATGGCAGTGGAAGAACATGGGACATTGGGAAAATTGGCAGTTGCTGTGCAGCGGATACGATAACCATTTCTTTAGGGAGGTCAACAATTACGACGAGGTTGACGTGGAAAAGATAAGTAGTTATTGGAAAGAACTGCGTGAGGCTATGGTTTGAGACAAAATCTTTTTATAGTACGAAAACAAAGTATTAATAGTAGATTAAAGACGAAGGATTCAATATGCCAGAGGTTAATGATTTAAGTGATTGTGATACACTTACAGTCGAAAATCTAACACTCGCGATAAAAAACTGTGTTGATGGTCATGGCATGCAGAGAGCTGCTGCAAGAAACATGGCAGAGCATGTGTTGAACTTTTTTGGATACCGAGATAGGATAATTGATAATATATTGGAGCAGGAAGATAGAGACGTATTCTACATGTTAGAGGATGCAGGATTGTTGACTACAGAGAGGGAGGAAACCACCCTTTACGATGGAAGGGAATGGCGTATTCATTACTGGTTATTCAAAAAAGATAAAATTTTAAAACTTTTAGAAGAGGAAACTCCTGAAAGGGAGGATAAATCAGAAGAGAAAAGTGTATATGATGATATCCCTGACGGTGTTTGGTCTTCTAGAATGGGTGTTGGTGACAAGTAAATATGGTGAAAAATGGGTCGCTGAGTGTTTCATCTAGGTTTTGATAGAGATGATGGGCCCGCCGAAATTTGAATTCGGGTACCGGCGTCCCGAACGCCGAAGGATGGACCAAGCTACCCCACGGGCCCAAATTATTGTTCACATGAGAAAGGCTGTTAATAAAAAGATTACTCACATCACTGAATGTTCGAATATATTTTTAAGTACTTCATGCAAGTTCGTTTTGTTAACAGGATGATAGAACAGATGAGAACTGCAGTTGCAATCGCTGCATCCAAAATTTTTAACTTGGTCGAAATACTCTTCCAGCTGGTGAGCACATGAGCACTCCTCGTCCTTATCGCCTTCTTTTATCCATACATCTATTATCTTCGAGTATCTAAGTAGATAGTCTATATGCCAGTGCACCCTCTTTTGTTCTCTCATATGACGATTGATCCTAGCCTCCAAACCGCTCTGTGCAGATCCCACATAAAGGTAATATCCTGACATAAATTTGATCGTGCCAAGTGCGCCGATCTCCAATTCTCTATCCTTTTCTAGATAGATGACCAAACAGTAGACACCTTTCATATTTTCAATACCCTTGGGCTGTTCCATCGGCACGAGGATCACTGCCACCTGCTAAAACATTGCCATTCTTCCAAATAATCTGGCCTCTCCCAAATCGACCAGATTTATCGGAATATTCTATCTCATGTTCCTTCTTGGTGAGCTCTTTGACCAAGTTGGTTGGAAAGCCACGTTCGACTATTACCTTTCTCCCCCTGATCCATCTCCATCGAGGAGCGTCTAAAGCCGCCTGAGGGTTGTGCTCAAAATCAAGAGAGTTCATGATCACCTGAAGGTGGCCTTGGGGCTGCATGAAACCACCCATGACTCCAAAAGGACCTACAGGTCCACCATCCTTTGAAAGGAATCCTGGGATGATAGTATGATATGGTCTTTTACCTGGTTCTAGAGAATTAGGGTGTCCAGGATCCAAGGAAAAAGAAGAACCTCGGTTCTGGAGGGCGATACCAGTACCCGGTACCACCAGACCAGACCCAAAACCGTTGTAGTTGCTCTGTATGTAAGAGACCATGTTCCCTTGATCGTCTCCAGTAGCAAGATAAACCGTTCCTGAATCCCTAGATTTGCATATATCCGGATCCGAAGCATTTTCGGCTATCTGATCTTTGTAATTTTTGGAGAGCAATTCTTCAGGTGGGATCTGCATATAAGCTGGATCTGTTATGTGTTTTTTTCCATCTTTGAAAGCGATCTTTATGGCCTCTATCTGCTTGTGAAAAGTGTCAGCCGTATCCTTCTTTTCAAACTCGAATTCCTTCATCATATTAAGTGCTAAAAGTGCAACTAATCCCTGGCCATTGGGAGGTAGTTCCCACACATCATAGCCCCTATAATTCACTCTAAGGGGATCGACCCACTCCGGAGAGAAAGATGCTAAATCTGATCTCCTTATGAACCCTCCGTATTCCTCTGAGAATTCCTCTATCCTCATTGCCAGTTTACCCCTGTAAAAGGTCTCCGCTTTGGTCTCCGCTATTTTTCTTAGTGTGTCAGCATGATCCTTTGGTCTCCAAACGGTTCCGATTCTAGGTGCAGTGCCATCGGGTGCAAAGGTGTCGAACCAGTACTTGAATTCATCTCCAGTGAGTTTTTCATAAATCTTGCAGGCGGCTCTCCAATTTTTACCCACGACTGGTGAGATAGGGAACCCTTCCTCGGCATACTTTATCGACGGGGCCATAACTTCTTCGAAAGACAGTTCACCAAATCTCTCCCATAACTCCACCCACCCAGCTGTTACACCGGGAACGGTAACCGTTGGCCATCCATATTTAGGCATGCTTTTACCAGGGACATCTTCAAGAGTTATGCACTTAGGTGAAGGGCCGCTGGAGTTCAAACCATACAACTTTCCTCCACTCCATACCATGGCAAAACCATCTCCACCAAGACCGTTAGACGTGGGTTCAACTACGGTAAGGCAGGCGGCGACTGCCACTGCCGCATCAACGGCATTACCACCTTTCTTCATTATATCAAGTCCACCCTGTACTGCAAGAGGATGAGAAGTAGCCACCATCCCGTTACATGCAAAGGTCACCATCCTTTGAGATGGGGAGGGATAAACAGTAGGATCATACCTCATAGAGCCGATTAAGTTGATACTTTGTTATTTATCTTTTGTAACTATATCAAATCAGCTAGGAAACAAAAATAATTATAACCTTCCAAAGGGATTACTTTGACATGAGATTGAACTTCCTTTCACCCCTGCTGTTCGTCTTCGGTCTTGTCCTTGTCATCCTTTCGGTAGTGAGAGGAGAAGCTGATTTTGCTCTTTTTCTTGTTTTTCCCGTTATATACGGAGGAGGCGTACTGCTCTTTGGTGGGATACTCCTGATATTCCTATCCTTCATAGTCTTACCTATCACTTGGATGCAAAATGTAGAAAAGCCGAAGGAACACCATATAAGAAAGACAAAGGGCAGTTTCGGAGGGGTTGTCTTCATAGGTCCTATCCCCATAGTATTTGGTAGCGAAAGAAGGGTGACGCGACTCATGCTCTATGTCGCCCTTGCACTGGCTGCACTCATGTTCGTATTGTACCTGTATCTAATTTATTCAGGATAAAAGGATGTGAGAAAATATGAAAGAGTACATAAAGAAAAATGTGGCTGAAATAATCAAGATAAAAAGCGAGAGCAACGGTCCGATGAATGAGATCGTTGAATTCGTTAAAGAAAAGCTAAGTGACATCGGACTTGAACCTACTGTATTCGAGGGGGATGATCATTCACCAGTAGTCATCGCGACACATGGAGAAGGAGGGGTTTGTTTTTCCGGGCACCTGGATACAGTCCCTCTGGGCGAAGGATGGACGAAGGAACAGGGTGAAATCATAGATGGAAAGATCTATGGAAGGGGAGCTCTCGATATGAAGGGGCCTTGTATCTCCATGCTGACTGCTGCTTGGAAGATGAAAGAGGAGGATATACCCTTCACCCTGATATTTACGACGGATGAAGAGGTTTCCATGGCTGGGGCAAAGGCTGTGGCATCAAGGAAGGAGGTTAGAGAAGCCCCTGCAGTAGTAGTTTGTGAACCGACAAACTTTTTGGTCGTGAATCAGGAGAAGGGTGTTTATCAGTTCGAGATTAAAACGAAAGGAGAAAATGCCCATGCAAGTATGCCTCAGATCGGAGAAAATGCCATATCGAAAATGCTGCCTATACTCATCGACCTAGATAAAAAGGGAGAGTTGGATTCAGGACCAGAAATACTCACCTGCTGTGTGGACGTGGTCAAGGGTGGAAAGGCAACTAACGTGATACCTGACTCCTGTCGTGCTGAGGTAGATGTGCGTTTTCCATCCACATACAACTTTGATAGTTTGAAGGATTACCTTTTTGGAGATGTATCAGGTGAGTTTGAGTTGAAAACGATACAGTACCTACCCTCTGTAAAAGTGGAAGATGATAATCCCATGATAAAAAAGATGCTCGAGCTGGCAGACACCGAAACTTGGTCGGTACCCTACGGAACCGAGATGGTGATGTTTGTGAAGGAAAATCCCAACACATTCATATTCGGACCAGGAGGTGTTGAGACAGCACATCAACCTGACGAGCATATAAAGTTGAGTTCACTCATAGAAGTAGTGGATATTTACGTTAAATATGCTGAGGAGATGGCTTAGAAAAAGTCCAGTTTGCCCATCCCCGCTTTGGAAAGTATATCTCTTAGAGAGATGTCGTTCAGTTCACCGATCAGTTTCTTGACTATCTCAGAGTCCATCCCTGAAGCCCTCAGATTTTTTTTGAATATCTTTCGTCTTTTATTCTGTTTCCTCTTCAAACGAAGATATAATAAAGGGAGTTTAAAGAGGAGGGGGAGCACGTGGACTAATGCTTTAACAAAGACTAGCGGTGCTCGATCCCCCTCTTCTCGCCTCATCTAATCCCATTCCTCTTTCATCTTGTCTTCTATTTTATTTTTGACGTTCTTCTTGATCTCATCGCTACTAAAGCCTTCGTGTCCCAATGCTCCTGTACTGCTGAGGGCTTCTCTTATGAGACTGCTCACGTCGCGTCCCTTCATGAAGTCCCTGGTAAGCTGATAGGCGTGTTCTTTCTCCATGCCTGCATCGACTAGCTCCTTGTAAAATTTGGCAGTACTTTTGGCAAGTTTTTCACTGTCTTCAGCATTATAGACTGCCTCTATTATCCCCGATATAAGAGGAGGAACGGTCTCATTCAAGGTCTTCATGACCTCTTTTAGTTCTTTTATGTCGTCCATATCTTCCATATCCATTTTTTTCACCTGTTCTGATATAGGGCGTGCAACCTATATCTTTATACCGAGCAGTTTTGCCCACTTATCGAGAATGTATTCTGTAAGAACGTAGCCCTTTCCATGGGACTCCTCCATCTCTCTCACCACTTTTCTCTTTTCCAATTTTTTTAACCTATCCCTCACGGTATGTCGGGACGCAGATCCCCTCTTATGCCTCAAACGTTCGGTGATTTGAGTAATGTTCAACGTACCTCCAGACGATAACATCAACTCGACTATCCCCTCCATGATAGGATCATCTATTTCAGGAAGTAAGGAAGGAGATACCTTTCCATGCCTCTTATAGAGTGAGAGCATCTGTATGTACTTCCTTTCGATCTCAGAGTTGGTCGATAGCTTATCCAATACGTTACTGTGAAGATTCATGAGATTCTCGAGCATTCGCTCAAGATTTTTGACCTGACCTTTAAGAGATCTTATCTCTTCTCGTAATTCATCTTCCGCCATTTGGAAGTCTATAACACAGAATATCAATAAGATTTTTGGAGAATGTATTTTTCAAAAAACGTACTTCCTAAATGATTAAGTAGTATCAATGCATAAGTAAAATCAGCATGAGCCCAAAGTTCTCTGTTGAAGATGTGGACTGTGAAACGGTACTCGACTGTTTATACGACCTTTCAAAGGTCGAAAAAAAGGTACTGTCAATCCTAGGAGAGGATGAAGAACTTAGAACACGTGATGTGGCGGAAGAGATCGATAAGGATCAAAGCACAGCCTACCGGGCTTTGGAGAAACTGGTGGGATGCGGGATAGTCTACAAAGAAAAAAGGACCATCCGTAACGGAGGATACTATTACGTTTATTCCGCACGCCCAATGGAGCATGTGCAGGAGGAGGCAAAGGATTGCCTAAATGAATGGTATGAGAATATGAAAGATGCGATCGATAATATGGATTGATTATATCTCGAATACATCTTTAAACTTATCTTCGAATTCATCACGGGGAAGAGCTCCTTTTGCCTGATCTACTATTTCACCATTTTTTATGAACAAGAAAGCTGGTATGGACTGTATGCCATACCTGTTGGCGATGTTACTGTTTTTTTCCACATTTACTTTGGCAAAGCTGATCTTTCCACGATAGTCCTCGGCAAGTTCTTTGATCGTTGGTTCGACCATTTTACAGGGTCCGCACCATGTTGCCCAAAAATCAACCACTGCCTGTTCGTTTTCTTCTAAAAATTCATCGAAGGTTTCGTCATCTACGTCTCGTATCTCTCCGCTCATCTAATTACCTCCATTTTTCAGGAAAGTTGTAAACAATCAAAACTATTTAGTTATTTGCTTTTAGGGTGTGATAATTCAAACAAACTTTATATCTTGGGATCGTGTGAAAGAGGTAGATGAATTCTAGAGACAAGGAATACCTACGAAGGGCGTTGAAAAGCCAAAGACCCCATGAGAAATTTAATGCAGCACTTGCAAGAGAGGTAAGCGATGAATTGGAGAATAAAGAAGGATACCGGACTTATATAGACCTGATAAACAAGGTGAGGCGGAGGGCAAAAGAAAACGAGTCTACACAGGAAGATGCTGCTAAATCATTGATCAAGGGCGAATGATATTCAAATTTTTATCCTCAATCTTCTCTTTATGACCATAGCACCCACGGTCATCCCGGCATATGACATGGTTACCACGAACCATACGTTGGGTGATAAAGCCCTTTCCACTGCGGAGAGATCAACATCCAGTTCCGTAGCATAAGGAACGGTGATGTACTTCTCATTATCCCCATAAATTATCAAGAGCTCGTCACCCGGTTCGCAAAAATCAGGTCTTTGAAGATTTATGCTGAAAGGCCCTTCCGAAACGTTTTTTTCCAACGTACTTCCGGTCCTTAGATTTTCGATCACTATGTCATAAGAAGAGGACGAATATCCAGTAAGCTTTAAATCACCACTGGCCAGCACTTTCTCGTATATGTAATTCTGTAAGGTTCCATCCAGTGTTAAATAAGCTTCTACCTCGTAATGTCCAGCGCCTAAAGAAAACTCGATAATCTCTTCTTTTTCCAAAATCTCCTCTGAATATACCATATCCAAACCTTGGTAAATGTCCACCTCGACTACCGCATTTTGAAGCAGATGATTTACTTCCATGTTGAGGGTTCCGTTATCTTCTTCGACATCTACATAAAAAGAGCCATCTCCAAAAGATGGTGGTGGATTTTCCAACACATCCAACCACTCACCCCAACCGGTTTCTTTGATCTGAAGGGGATCGTATCCATATGTGGTTCCGTCTCGAGTGAGGTGGATCAAGGGGCCATAAGAGTTCTCTGCGGTGCTCGAGTGCTTGACCACCGATCTGTTCAAGCCTTCCCTAAGTTCTGTACCTCTCCTTCTTAGGCGACCAGTGTTAACATGACTATCGACCTTCATAGTAAAATGATAAAGATCCCTCGGATAGGGCGGTGGAGAGAATCTTTGGGTATCCGATTTTGCAGCGGTCAGTTCTTGGTAAAAGTGGGGAACGGACATTTTCAATTCCGAGGTATACAGAGAAAGGGATTCGATAGGAAGTTCGTCGGTCCGTACAGCGGTCATACCCGAAGGCAGTTGAAAGTTGTACTTTACCCAATCATGATATTCCTCTACGATAGTACTTGCTAGATTTTCAGGGGGAATGGAAGGTTCTTGATAGAGAGCTTTTGTGATCCTATCGTAAGGCCATCCGGCTAAAGGTACTTCCTGTGGAGCCGCTACGATGTAATCCGCGTTGTCTTTAAGCTCAAGATACACTTCAAAAAGACCCATCGTGCAGGAGTCGAAACCTATGATGTCGAACCTGTGTCCGTCCAGAGCATATTCCATCTCTTGGATGGTGAGTTTATCAAAGCCTTCTAATGGCATTCCTTTCCAGGTGCTCCCATGTCCCCAGAGATCCAATAGAGTGTATTCAGAGGGATATTCAGAGAGGGACCAGGAAGCAAAATCCCTAAGCGTGTACGGGCTGCTCATATCGACTTCGTCATCCCACGTGTTGTTCACAAGTGATAGCGACATATTATGGAGTATACCATCTGCAACCCTGATCAGCCTACTATCGCCCTCTTCCTTCTGATCGGCCAGTACGATTATCTCCACCTGTGGACCCGGGTCTACTTCCATAAGTTCTTCGAGGTCTCGGTCAACCTGATCGCTGATATCATCCGGTTCGCCACCTCCGCCCATGTATATCATCACTGTCCATCGTCGATCCTCTTCGGATACGTTAGTAGGAGGTACAAGGGAGAGCAAAAGCAGTATGACCGCCACCAGGATGAGTCTTCGCATCGTTTCTAATCACTCACCGCAAGACTATATTTATTTTGTGCATTCCTTTATCTCGATGCCCCTTGACATTAAACCATCGATGAAGCGGTCGTAGAGCTCCGGTTTTCGACCGACAAGTTCAGGAGGGACCACACCTGGCTCAAATCTTCCTTCCAAGACGTACCTCGCTATCAAGGCAGTTGTGAAACCGGTTGTCCTTGCCATAGAAGATAACCCGTCTTTAGCGGTATCCCAAAGTGTATACTCCATCTTTTCACCTGTCGTTCCGATAGCTTCGACTTTAAGTAAAGAAAAATCTTTGCCTGGAATATGCATGAGTGGAAGGAGCACTTCTAAAGTGCTTTGTAAATGCTCTTCATCGAAAAATCCAAGGTCTCTAAGAACCTTCATTTTATCGAGGTGCCCAGGCCATCGAAGTGTGGTCTCTTCTAACCTATCTACTTCTATTGTTTTTAGCAGTGTTCTGAGTCCATCGCTGTAGAACTCCTCTAACTCTAGACCACATATGTTGACTTTGTTTATTTCTTCAAGAGGGTCTAGTTCTACGATTTGTCCATTATGGACCTGCCTGGCCGGTCTCGTATACTCCTCTATGAGATCAACTGGGGACCAGGTTGACGTGTAGTAAAGAGGAGGTTCCGGGTTCTCGGGAAGGCCACATATGCGGATAAAGCACTCCTCCATATCCATCAACTCAGATAAACGTCCAACAAACACATTGCTGATCCCCGGTCCAAATCCCGCGTCTACAACAAGGCTAACACCCTTCTTTCGAGCACCATTGTCCAGAGAAAAGGGATCCTCCGGCATGAAAGAAACATCGACTGCATCTACACCCGCCTCTACAGACTGTTCTAAAAGTTCGTACCCGAACTTGCCAGGAACAGAACTTATAACAAGGTCAAAATCACTGATGAACTCACGGACCTTATCTTTCTGGGAGACATCGATCAGATGTGTATCCCCATGACCCTCTAAATATGAGAGTTTGACTTCGTCGACATCTGCTATGTGCATCTCAACTTCTTCAGCTAGATCTTTAACTATTGCCTTGCCTACATTTCCAGCTCCAAATAAAATGACCTTCATTTATTTCACCTTCTTTATCTTGAAGAGACAGTGCTCGTGTCCCGTTCCATAACATTCTTGCTCTTGAACACTGTATTCAACCCCCAATTTTGATTTCAGCACACCTTCCAAAAGTCCTTCATCGAGAGAGCACAAACTTTGTCCAGTCTCGACCGTTTTACTGCAGTCGAAGCAGTCTAGAACCTTAACTCCATCGTATCCTTTCCATTCGATCCTTCCAAGACCGTTCTTTTCCCAGAAATCGGATAGCTGTGCCATAACCTCATCATAAGAGGACGCATCCATATCCTCTGCCAGCACTCTTCCCACATCCCTACCGATCTCTTTAAGTGCTGGATGTATATCTAGGCCAAAGGATTGTAGGCCGTAACGAATCAGATGAAAGAGATTTTTTAAGAAAAGGTATTCGTCTCCGGATGAATTCTTTAAATTTTGAAGCATTTTGAGGTACTCCTCCTTGAAAGGAGATTCTGGTTGACCTAAAAGTTTTGAACTCAGTACGAATATCTTCTTCCGTTTGTCAGCTGGATGTTTTCTCTCCTTCAAAATGCCCATGTCCTTCAGATCTGATAGATGGACTGAAATCGTAGATTTTGCCAAACCGAGCTCTGCCTGAAGCTCTGATGAGGTCATCTCTTTCTCGTTCAACAGCTCTATTATTGCATTTTTTGTAGGCGCTTCCAGTATCACAGTCCCTTTCGGAGTTGAATATATCTTGATATCATCTGACATGTCTGCGACCTGCATGTTTATTGTTCATAGAAGGATAAATAATTTGTCCTTGTACGAACGTTCGTTATTACCCGAAACATTTTTAAAGTTAGTAAATGTTGAAGATTAAACAGGTGTTAATATGGATAAAAGAAGTGCACATAGGTCTGTAGAAGAGATGTATTCAAAGGTGAAAGAGAGAGGGTTGACTAACGTTCACGACAGGTTCGATGCAATGGAAAAGATCAGATGCAATTTCTGTGCCAAGGGAGTAAGGTGTAACATATGCAGCCAGGGTCCATGCCGAATAATACCCGGCAAAGTGGACCGAGGCGTCTGTGGGATAGACGTGGACGGGATGGTGATGAGGAACCTGCTGAGGATAAATACCATGGGTACTACCGCTTACACTTATCATGCCAATACAGCTGCAAAGACACTAAAAGCAACGGCCCAGGGAAAAACGATTTTTGAAATAAACGATATAGAGAAGTTAAAAAGAGTGTCTGAGAAACTCGGTTTAGATGCAAACAAAAGTAAGGAAGAGCTGGCCGAGGATTTAGCAGACTTCTTGATAGAGGAGATCAACCGTGACAGTGACGAACCTTCTAAGGTACTCATGGCATTTGCACCCAATAGTAGGAAAGAGAAGTGGGAAGAGCTGGGAATTCTGCCGGGAGGTCCTCTCCACGAGACCATGGATGTCAACACAAGCGTCATGACCAACGTGGACAGCGATTACGTGAGCATGGGATTGAAAACACTTAGGATGGGATTGGCCACTGCATACGGATCACTTACCTTGTTAGAAGAGATACAGGATATACTCTTCGGTACAGCCGAGCCCCACGAAGCTGAAGTGGATATGGGCGTCATCGATCCGGAATATGTGAATATACTGCCCAATGGACACGAGCCCTTCATGGGCGCTGCCTTGATCATGCTGGCTAGACAAGACAAAGTACAGGAGATGGCCAGAGAAAAGGGTGCAAAAGGGATCCGGATAATCGGTTCCATCGAGACCGGGCAGGAGCTGATGCAGAGGTTCAAATGCGATGATGTTTTCATAGGATTGACGGGAAATTGGCTGAACGAGGAGTATGTACTCGCTACCGGCGCAGTTGATGCTTTCGTGGCAGATATGAACTGTACCGTACCTACCGCGGGGATATATGCTGAGAAGTACAACTCCACCATCATACCTGTAACGAAATTAGTAAACATACCTGGAGTTGAACATGACATAAATTACGATCCAGTGAAGGTGGATGAGCAGGCCATGCAGATCATCGAAAAGGCCCTCGACAACTTCGAGAGCAGGAAGGGGAAGCCCACGAACGTACCCGATTACAAACGTAAGATAATGACAGGTTTTTCACCTGAGGCAGTTTTGAATGCACTGGGCGGTTCTTTAGATCCACTCTTAGATGCCATCAAGGAGGGAAGCATCAAAGGCATAGTGGCATTGGTCAGCTGTACCACTTTGAAGAACGGAGCCCAGGATGAAACTACGATCAGAGTAGCGGAGGAGTTGATTAAGAGAGATATCCTCGTGCTGAGTGCCGGCTGCGGGAATGCTGCGCTTCAGGTTGGGGGACTGACATCATTGGATGCCCAGGATAAGGCTGGAGATGGGTTAAGAGCCGTTTGCAGATCACTGGGTATACCGCCAGTGTTGAGCTTCGGCACCTGCACGGATACCGGCAGGTTGATCAATCTGGTGACCACTGTGGCAGATGCCCTAGGAGTGGACCCGACCATGTTGCCAGTGGCTGTTACCGCTCCTGAATACATGGAACAGAAAGCCACCATCGCAGCGGTTGCAGCGGTCGCTTACGGTCTTTATACCCACGTATCTCCAACACCTCCTGTTACAGGGAGCGAGAACGTGGTCAAACTGCTCACTGAAGACCTGGGAGGTTTGACCGGAGGTAAATTGGCAGTCGGTGATGACCCGGTCCAGATAGCAGAAGGGATAGAGAAACATATCAACCGGAAGAGAAAGGAACTGGGGATCTAGTTCCACTCTCACATACCCGGGACGATCTTGGAAAATACTGTAAAACCCGGTTGTGAGGAGTGCATTGGAGAGGGATTTGGATTGAACAAGTTATCCCTTTTTGGAAAGATGGAAACTTCAACGGAAGATATTTAATGGAAAAGTTTGGTTGAAGTAATCATTAAAGAGACGATGCCACATGTGTATTTACTGCGTATTCAGGGTTTTGACCTTTTCCGCTTTCCTCTACTTCATCAAAGTGAAAGGTAGATCCTTTCTTAGTTTTATTTCTGGAAATAGGTTTGATCTGTAGTGTATAGTATTCTCAGGTAGAGAACACCCAGGCTCTGCCGTGTGGGAGGATGTCACGTTGTTTCCCTGATCATTTATCGATCAAATCCCTTATGCACATTACCGTAAGCCATGCCTCTCGGTAGGTGTTGTACAAAGGTGAGAAAGCCAAACGTATAACATTGGGAGGCCTATAGTCGGTGATAAAACCTTTTTCTCTCATCAGACTGCTGATGGCATCAGCACTCTCGTGTTTTATCGCCACATGACTGCTCCTGTCTTCCGCCCTTTCAGGTGAAAGGATCTCAACATCATCAAGCAGTTCACTCACCAGCCCAATAAAGTACTCGTTGATTTTCCTCGATTTTTTACGAATGTTTTCTAATCCCGCTTCCTCGATGATCTCCAGTGAACCGAGTAATGGTGCACTGCCCAACACCGAGGACGAAGATATCTGCCATCCGCCGGCACTTTTATCGTGGACGAAATCAAGGGAAAGCTCGAACTGCCTCTCCTTCTCATAGCCAAACCAACCCTTAAGTTTGGGTTCCTTTTCAAAATGCCTCTCGTGTAGATACAGAAAGGCTGTGCTTCCTGGTCCTCCGTTAAGGTACTTGTAACCGCACCACATCGCATAGTCCACGTCCCATCCGTGGAGCTCATGGGGTATGACACCAGCAGAATGACTGCAGTCGAAACCGATGATGATGTCCCTTTTGTGCGCCTCCTCTGTGAGGTACTTCATGTCCAGCAGTTGTCCGCTGCGGTATAGCACCGACGGTAGATGTACCAGCACCACGTCTTCCGTCATCATCTCGACGATCTTATCTTCATCCAGCAGATAACCGTCAGAACTAGGTACCATCTTCAATTTCTCATCAGTATCGAATCCCTTCAATTCCAGAAGACCTTCAAGAGCGTACTTGTCCGAGGGAAAATTAAGTTCGTCAGCCAGTATCTTGTCTCTCCCTTTGTGTGGTCGGTACAAAGTTGAAACCAGTGCATGGATGTTAACCGTTGTTGTACCTGTCGATACCACCTCCTCTGGCTTTGCCCCCACCATATCCGATATCATCTCACCCAAAATCTCAGCCATGAAGAACCAAGGAGTTTCTCCCTCGGTCCATCCGGTTATACCCAATTCTTTCCATTCATCAATGACCTTCAAAACCGAACTTTCAGCCCTTTTGGATAGCAAGCCAAGAGAATTGCCATTCAAATAAACTGTATCTTCAGGGATATAAAAATCATCTCTGAAATTTGACAAAGGGTCTTTCTCGTCCAATTTTAAAGCATGTTCTTCAGACGTATCTATCCCTTTCTTCATGATATAGCCAGAGGATATATCACTTATCAACTTTATCCTGTGATATTAAAATGGGATCACTAAAGGTATGAAAATGCCTCTAACATATCTAGCCCTAATGATCGTTTTTATGAAGATTTAAACACATAGTAGTGAGTAAAATATATAAACCTCCTCTACTCTTCAATACATGATGAGCGAAAGAATTGGCATCCCGTCTGAAGACACTCGCACGGATATACTTAAGTATCTACTCAGTAAAGACCTGACAGCGGTCGAATTATCTAGAGAACTAGGTATAAATGAGAGCGCCGTTCGAAGACACCTAGATATACTGGAAAAGAAAGGACTGATCGAACACTACTTTGAGAAGGCCATCCGTGGCCGTCCCAAAAAATACTATAGAATAACGAAGGGGGGCGAAGGACTGTTTCCCAGCAGGAGCGATTTCCTTCTAGAATCAGTATTGGACGCGATGGTAGATACTTATGGAGAAAAATCCCTTGACAAGATCGAAGATTGTCTTATCGACCGGATCACATCCATGTTGTCTGATCTAGATGACAGTAACAAGTTCCATAATAAGGTGGAGGCTATAGCTAGAATGTTTGACGATATGGGCTTCTATGCCTCACACGAATTTGATGATGGAGAGCATTATCTTCGTTATGAGAACTGTGCTTTTTCCGATCTATCTGAAAGATATGCTTCGTGGTTGTGTAACATACACTGCGAAGTGGTGAAGAATGCATTGGGTGATATCGAACTAGAACAGATCAGATCCGCTGCCCAGGGTGACAAGATATGTATACAAAAAGTGGGTGAGAGATGATGAAGCGAGAGATAATCAAGATAGATGAAGAATTATGCAACGGATGTGGAGAATGCGTAAAGGGCTGTCCCGAAGGCGCACTTCAGGTGATCGACGGCAAAGCAAGACTGGTGAACGAAGCTTTCTGCGACGGTCTAGGTGCTTGTATCGGGGACTGCCCTCTAGACGCCATAACCATCGAGGAGCGGGAGGCTGAGCCTTACGACGAAAAGGCGGTGGTGGAGCGCATGGTGGAGCAGGGAGAAAACGTCCTCAAAGCACACCTGGAGCATCTCAAAGAGCACGGCCAAAACCAGTTGTTGAAGGAGGCACTTCAACATCTGGAGGAGCTCGAAGTGGAGTCACCACTATCATCAGATGAACCCACCACCGCATGCGGTTGTCCGTCCTCGGAACCATCCCAGTGGGAGATGAAGTCCCAGGAGGGAGAGATAGGTAAGATCCCCTCTCAGTTGAGGCAGTGGCCCGTACAACTGCATCTCGTCCCCATCGAAGCTCCTTACTTCAAGGACGCCGAGCTGGTCATCGTAGCGGACTGCGTGCCCTTCGCATATCCGAACTTCCACACCGACTTTTTGAAAGGAAAAGGATTGATAATAGGCTGTCCGAAGCTGGACGATGCACAGAAGTACGTGGAGAAGCTCACCGAGATATTCAAAAGCAATGACATAAAAAACATCACCATCGCCCACATGGAGGTACCTTGCTGCTTCGGTCTGGTACAGATAGTGAAACGTGCGTTGGATGCTTCCGGTAAGGATATCCCTGTGAAAGATGTAACTGTGACCATCCGTGGAGAAACCAAGTGATCGATTTGAATAAGTGAAAATGAAGATCACGGACCGAGAGAGAGGTTTTTCCCTACAAAATGATTTAACGGAACTAGTTGTACTCTTAAAGTGTGCTTCCTATAGACGTTCTCTAAGGAAATACTCCCTGCCCTATCTTCGATACTCCTTCATGACCGTAATATCGATGTTCTTTTCCATTCTGTCAGGAAGTTTCGATCTCTTCCCCATCAATGAATACCTTGTCGATCGTAGATTTGAGCTCCAGCGGGTCACCATCGACGACTAAGAGGTCGGCGTCCTTCCCTTTTTCTATTGAACCTACCCTATCATCGATACCGCAGATCTCCGCGGCGTTTATGGTGACAGCTTTCAACGCTTCTTCTTTCTCCATCCCCTCTCTAACGGCAAAGGCCGCCATAAGAGCTAGATATTTTATAGGTACAACGGGAGAATCCGTCATCAGAGCCACCTTAACACCTTTCTTAGATAATATACCTGGAGTCTTGAAACTCCTTTCACTGTTCTCTCTTTTCGATTTGGAAGCCATCCCAGGACCGTACACGACGGATATGTTTCTATCAGTGATATAATCTGCCACCTTGTGGCCGTCCGTACAGTGCTCAAGCACCAGATCGAATCCGAATTCTTCGGAGATCCTGATCGCGGAGACGATGTCATCGGCTCTATGTGCATGGATCCTACCAGGCAGTTCTTGTTTCAACAAGGGCTTAATAGCTTCAAATTTGAAATCCTTCTTTTCGTCGTCCTTCATATATTCCTGAGTTTCGAACAAAGTTTTCCTTATCAGACCAGCAGTGCTCATCCTGGTAGAGGGAACTTTTTTCTGTTCTTTGTACAGCCTTTTCGGGTTCTCACCCGTGGCCATCTTCAGACCTGCGGGTTCTTTAACTATCAGATCGTCGACCACGGGCGAACCTGCGGTTTTGATGACCGCAAACATACCGCCGATGGGGTTCGCCGACCCCGGTCCGACGTTGATGGTGGTGACTCCTGCTTCAACTGCCTCCTTGAGGGCGATATCATAGGGATTTATACCGTCCAATGCCCGTAAATGAGGCGTGATAGGATCGTATATCTCGTTTGTATCGTCCCCTTCCCACCCTTCTCCTTCCTCGCAGATACCCACATGACAGTGTGCATCGATAAAACCGGGTATTATCGTTTTGCCGTCAACATCTATGATCTCAGCCTTATCTGGTATATCTATATCTGGACCAAAATCGATTATCTTACCGTTCTCGACCAATACGGTCCCTTCGAATTCATCACTCGTGATAGGGATGACCTTTCCATTTGTGAGAGCTTTCATGATATCGTTTTATCCACTGGTAGATCCAATTAATAAGTTACGGAAAGATATCCTTAGGATGAAAAGCTACTCTTCATCAAGACTTTTATGATATTTACTCTTAGCAGCGTTCTCAGTCGAGAAGAGTTCTTCGGCCTCTTTTTCTGTTAATATACCTTTTTCAACAGCTAATTTCGGTACTGGTATATCTTTTTCATTTGATTCTTTAGCCAATTCAGCAGCTTTCATGTATCCGATCTTCGGACTCAATAGCGTAGCTAGGCTAGCACTGGATTCAAAATGCGCCCTACATTTGGATCTGTTAGCAGATATCCCTTGGACGCATTTCTCTCTAAAAGCAGGGAGGAAATTATTCAACATAGATATGGAGTCCATGATATTGTAAGTTATAACCGGTGTCATGACGTTCAACTCCATCTGACCTGCTTGAACAGCCATATCCACGGTAGTAGCGTTTCCAACGATCTGGAAGGATATCATATTCAAGCACTCAGCCATGACTGGATTGACCTTTCCAGGCATTATGGAAGAACCCGGTTGAACCGCCGGTAGTTCTATCTCTGACAGCCCGGTCTTCGGTCCACTGGAAAGTAACCGTAGATCGTTAGCTATCCTTATCAGTTCCAGTGCTAAATTCTTCAGAGCTCCCATAAGATCACCCAGGGGCATCCGACTCTGTAAGTTTTCAAAACTGTTTTCAGCTCTCACAAATTCTATATCAAATTCCGATGACAATTTCATAACGACCTTATCTCTAAATCCTTCAGGTGTATTGACACCGGTACCTGTTGCAGTACCGCCGATAGGGAGTTCGTACAGACTTTTCAAAGAAGTTTCTAAATTCACATAAGACCTCTCGATAGTTCTAGCGTATGCAAAAAATTCATCACCCAATGTCACCGGAGCGGCATCCATCAGATGTGTCCTACCTGATTTAGCGATATCTGAGAACTCATTACCTTTCTTTTGAAAATCGGTTTTCAATCTATTCAATTCATCCAGAAGATCTCGAGAGATATCGATCATC
>PUNK01000004.1 GCA_003552585.1 Thermoplasmata archaeon
GGTATATACCTTCCTCACCTTCTTCATATCCATCTATCATAAGTTCATCAGAGAACTCGGGATATCCCTCTGTTATATCGAATTGATGACCTTTCACGGATATCTCTGTCCTAGCAGGAAGAGGATTTACTTGTAGCCCTCTTTCAGAGAGGTGTCTAGATGTTACCTCGCCAGTTCGTACTAAAACGGATGTTTCATACCTGTGCAGTATATCTAAATCTTGTCTTTGTATCTCTTGCATATCTGAGATACTATCTATTCTTACCAAAATTATTTCTTCTTCTGCTCCAGCTGCAGATATAACAACACTTACAGCAAAAACAGAAATTAGCAACACGACTGTTAACATTACAGCCGCTATCTGTTCGTTTTTTTCCATATGATTTATCCTCCTCAAAGTATAGATTAATACTAACATAACAATATACACCCTTATAAATATTCCGCATACTACTACTCTATTTTCCTTTGATAGGCTTTGGCTGATTTCATCTTGATCATTTTAAAAAGGAATTTGGAGGGTAAATTTAATTACCACTACGATTGTAATCTAGTAAGCCATGATCAAAAGATATTTCTCGAATAAATCAAAAAGAAGATTATTTGTTTTGCTCACTCTTATCATAACCATAATATTGATAGTCTTTTTTACTGCTTGCCATCTTGAAGAAGGCCAACAAAACGATTACAATAATTGGCAAAATTATCCTTATATCATCCCGGGAAGTGATTTACTCTTTCCTGATATGGAAGGAAGTCCAGAAGATCCTGGTGAAGAAAAATGGATATCCCTTGCTTTTAACTTAGAATTTCCTGAAAAGGATAAAGAGCCTCTCTATATAGTTCTACTTTATCACCCTGATTTCAAAAGTACATATATATTCGGTTATCAAGAACCAATATATGAAGAGAACATAAGGGGAGAAATGAATCTAGCAGATGACGAAATGGATATGCGTTTCAGTCATCAGGATATTTATGAAGATGATATAATCAGGGTTATAGAAGGAAAAGCATTCTCATATGAGCTTGAAGTCAGACTCCCGTATAAAGAAGGAGATTCAACTTCAGATATGATTACTCTATCCGTGACGTTGAATTCAACAAAGCCCCCATCCACGATGTATGACGGAACTGTTTCTTTGAATAATCGTTATTATCAATTATTTGCATTGACAAACTGTGAAGTACAAGGGGATATGATAATAGGCGATAATTCAATAAAGGTAGAAGGAGTTGGTTGGTTGGAACACCAGTGGGGACGTTTCGATATAGGTTTGGATTGGGATTGGTTTGCTTTTTGGAATGAAGGTGAGATAGAATTAAAGATAGTTGATTTACATTCTTCACAAGATAACCTAGGTTATATTATGTTTGTTGATTCGGAAGGAAAAATAAAAACGATCGATGATGTATCCATTAATGTAAATTCTACTTATCAAGGATTTGGTAAAACATGGGAGATAACCTCTTCAACCTATGACTTATATCTCCAAATTTCATCTGAAGAAGACATGATAGTTTATAGTGACGGGTATTTAGTTGGCTTTGGGAGCATAGAAGGGAATATATTCGATATTGAGGTGGATACACTAACCTATATTGAATCAACATTGCGTGACCGATATATCCCTATACCATAAATCTACGGTGTATACTTGATTTCACTTATTGAAACCAGAAAGAACGACGGCAAGGATATGGTAAAAAATATCGGACAAAAACTTCATTGTTCTCCCTATTTTACTAGATAATCCTAACCTTTGCCTGCAAAAACCTTTTTACATCCATATAAATCCCCTTTTGGTGTGTCAATGGAAGAAACGAAAGAAATGCTCGATCATCTTGGGATAGCTGGAGTGGAAGAACTGTTTAAAGATATACCTGATAAAATCAGATCAGAATTAAAACTCGAAGAGGGATTGACAGAGATGGAAGTGATGAACAGGGTAAAGGATATTTTGAAAGAAAATAGATCATTGAGCGAGTTTTCAAATTTTATGGGCGGAGGTATATATCGACACTACGTTCCGACAGCGGTCAATGAAGTCGTGAGCAGATCAGAATTTTACTCATCCTATACCCCTTACCAGCCTGAGATAAGCCAGGGCATGCTGCAGGCTCTCTTTGAATACCAGAGTCTGATTTGTGAATTGACCGGTATGGAAGCAGCTAACACGAGCATGTATGATTATCCCACAGCTTTGGCCGAAGCAATCCTCATGTCTGATAGGATCAATCGTAGAAAAAAACATAGATTTTTGGTACCTGAAAACATCCACTGGGAGATCGAGCCAGTTCTAAAAAACTATCTCAGAGGGACGGATATAATTCTAGAATGGGTCAAGTACGATAAAACAACAGGACAGATAGACAAGGAGGATTTAAAACGCAAGGCGGGTGACGATATGCTAGGTTTCTTCGTAAGCTCACCGAACGTTTTTGGAGTCTTGGAAGAAGATACTAAATTCTATTCTGATATCAAAGATGAAACGGGTTCCGTTATGGTGGCAGGTTGCGATCCCTTATCACTAACGCTTTTGCAGCCTCCTTCGGAATGGGGTGCTGATATCGTGGTTGGTGATAGCCAGCCCTTCGGCATACCTCCATCATTTGGCGGTCCTACCGTCGGAATTTTTGCATGTAAAGGCAGATACATTAGAAGGATGCCTGGAAGGATGATAGGAGAAACCGTTGATAAAGACGATGAAAGAGCTTATTGTATGTTGCTCCAAACTAGAGAACAACATATAAGGAGAGATAGAGCCACATCGAACATATGTACAAACCAATCTCTTATGGCTCTAGCCTCAGCAGTTCATATGTTCGTAAAAGGAGGAAAGGGACTAGAAAAGATCGCTAAGAAAAACTACGATAATGCTCATCGATTAGCTTCTCTGATCGAGGATATAGATGGATACTCGTCACCTTCTTTTGATAGTGAATTTTTCAATGAATTCCTAATCGGTAATCAAAAGATGATCGATCTTAAGGAATTCAAAGAGAGGTGTAAAAATAACGATATACTCCCAGGTATACCCTTAGGTAGTTGGACTGAAAGTAAGTTCAAAGAATTGCCCCCAAGTCTTTTGATAGCTGTAACCGAGATGAACGATGCTGAGGATATGGAAGTTCTAGTGAATACTCTTCAGGAGGTGAAAGAATGAATCCTGAGTTTAGACAAGCGCTGTATGAAACCCATCTTTTGATCGAAGAGCATGCGAAGGATAGGGAGATAGAAGACAATCCTCTTCCTGAATCTATTGCTAGAAAGGAGGCCCCCAGAATACCTGATGTTCCCGAACATGAAGTTGTTCGGCATTATCTTCGCCTGTCTCAGATGAACTACGGTGTTGATACTGGATTCTATCCTCTCGGTTCATGTACCATGAAGTACAATCCAAAGTACAGCGAAGCTTTGTGTAGGGAAAGGGATGCTTTAGATCTGCACCCCTATCAACCTGAGGATACAGTACAGGGTACACTAAGGATCATGTATGAATTACAGGAGATGTTAGCAGAGATAGGGGGGATGGACTCCGTAAGTCTTCAACCAGCCGCCGGTGCGCAAGGAGAGTTCACGGGCTTGGCCATAGTACATGGATACTATAAAAATAATAACGAGGAAAGAGATGAAGTGGTTTTACCAGATACGTCCCACGGAACAAACCCGGCTAGTGCAGCGATGCTAGGATATAAAACGATAGAGATACCCAGTAAAGAGGGGTGTGTAGACCTAAAAGCACTCAGAGAGGCAGTGGGAGAAAATACTGCTGCCTTCATGCTCACAAATCCCAACACCCTAGGTCTTTTTGAGGAAGATGTGCTAGAGATAGCAGATATAGTACATGGATCTGGTGCATTGCTATATTATGATGGAGCTAATCTTAACGCGATCATGGGTAAAACAGATCCGGGAAAGATGAATTTCGATATAATGCACTTTAATCTTCACAAAACCTTCAGCACCCCTCATGGGGG
Source organism: Thermoplasmata archaeon (assembly GCA_003552585.1). Taxonomy (GTDB): domain Archaea; phylum Thermoplasmatota; class Thermoplasmata; order Halarchaeoplasmatales; family Halarchaeoplasmataceae; genus PUNK01. Next base: position 3,982 of record PUNK01000004.1, read on the forward strand.
CGGTGGACCTGGATCAGGCCCAGTTGGTGTTGTGGAAGATTTGAAGAGCTATCTCCCCGTCCCTCTTGTAAAAAAGGAGGGGGATAAATTCATCCTTGATTACTCGTTGGAAAATAGCATAGGAAGAGTCAAGGGATTCTACGGAAATTGGATGGTACTTCTTAGAGCTTATGCCTATATCCTTGAAAGGGGTAGAGAGGGACTGACACAGGTTTCCGAGAGGGCTGTTCTCAACTCCAATTACCTCAGAAAAAAGCTAGAGGGAACCCTAGAACTTCCTTATAAGCCTTTAAGAAAGCACGAATTCGTCCTTTCTGGACAGAAGCTAAAAAAAGAGGGGTTGAGAACTATGGATCTCGCTAAACGCTTGCTGGATTATGGGTACCATGCTCCCACCATCTACTTCCCACTGATAGTTGATGAAGCGCTTATGGTTGAACCCACAGAAACCGAACGAAAAGAAACTTTGGATGAATTCGCAGCTATAATCGAAAAAATAATGAATGAGAATCCGGAGACGGTGAAAAATGCACCTCATAACACCGCTGTTGGAAGGGTCGATGAAACTAGGGCGGCAAAGAAACCGATAGCTAGTTATAAGATGAGGGAAGGAGATGAAAAATAAAATCCCATCGTTTGCAGTAACAGGAAAGAAAGATTCTGGAAAAACCACAGTAGTTGAGAGACTTATAAAGGAGCTCGTAGAGAAAGGATATAAAGTGGCTAGCGTGAAGCATACCCGGGGAGATCATTCGATGGACCGCTCCGATACCGACACATGGAGGCATGGACGGTCTGGAGCGGGTTTAGTTGTTTTCTCCAGCCCCATAGAAACTACGCTGAAAATAAACAAAAGGCACGACGCATCTAGTATACTAGAATTGGTCAACCGTCTGGGTGAGTACGACGTCGTGATCATCGAGGGGATGAAAGATGAAGATCTACCGTCACTAGACACCTCCAAAATAGAGGAAAGTGATTCGGATGAGATATTAGAAAAAGTTCAAGACGATATCGAGCTCTCAATATTACTCAACAAACTTCCGAACAAAAACTGTGGAAGATGCGGATACGAAACCTGTGATGAATTCGCTAGAGATGTAATAAAAGGATTAAAAAAGGTAGAGGAGTGTGTGGAACGTGCCGATGACTCTTTGATTATTGAAATCGATGGAAAAAAAATCGAACTCAGTAGATTTCCGTCTCGGATATTGAAGGGAGGTATATCTGGTATGCTAAATTCACTCAAAGATGTCGACGATCCCAAAGATGTGCATATCCTAATGAAGTTGGAGGATTGATCATGGTCGAGGTTATAGGCGCTAAAATTCCAAAACCACTTTCCTCAGATTCGATTTTGGATGAAGTAGATAAGTACCGTAAAGAAAGAGATGTCTTTGTGCAGGTTTTTGATCATGAAAAAATTGTTGGTAAAGAACATCTGCAATGGGCTTATGATAAAGCGGTTTACTGCTTCAATGAAGGGGTGAACCGTTCAAAATCTCTTGAAATCGAAACTTTACTTTGGTCCTCGGGTAAATGGCAGATAAAGAATGCGATCAAAAAGATGGGGATCAAAGATCATTCGAAGAACGCTGTAGTTATCCTTGACAGCGATCCTAAAGATTTTCTTAATTTCATGGACTGGGAAAGAGAGGATCGTGTGCTAAAACCTTCCTTAAAAAAACTGAAAAAGATGGGGATCACCGATGTTGAGATTGAATCAACTGACAAACCTTATGATCTGATATTTGAAAAGATGGCAACAGCTGTATTATAGAAAAGGAAAGGGTTGGGGTGAGTCTATTTTAAAGACTCGAACCTGTCTTCAAACTCTTTCATGACTCCTGGAAGTGTTGTGTATTCCATATCCTCCATAGGAAGCCTGTGAGGTTCGAAGGGGCCATGACGCCTCATATAATCTGCTATCTTGGCAGATTCTTCCCTAACAGGGTCAAAGGCAGGATCATCAAATAAGTCAGCTGCATCCCCAAGAGAACCGTTTTTCAATTGGAATCCTAGTGCATTTACCCTGGGAGGACCATCGAAACGCGTGCAGACTGAATTCTTTATCGAAACTGGCATCATCGGTCCATTGTGACTACCTCTCATCCATCCTGAGACCAAAAAAGGATGAGCAAATGGTTCTAGGACTTCTCCCAATGCAGGTAAGCCAGATTGTGAACGGACAATGGCTACAGGATCATCTTTTCCTACGTATTCTCCTGCTATCTGGTATAGTTTCTCAGTGCTCACTGCTGCAACTGGTTCGTCTCCAGGAAGTTTGCCCTCCTTTGGATAAACTCTTTTGATAACAAAACGACTTTTAGCACCTATCAGTGCAAGGATATCATACATCTCCTCAGGAGAGTCCATGAATATTCTCTTGGATTCCTTGATATCCCATATCTCAAATCTAAATCCTTGATGGATTGAGGGGTCGATAACTAAACCAGCAGTATTGAACGGGTCTGCAAATATTTTGAAGATAGGTAGGTTGAATGCTCCAGGTTCGGTTTTGTCCATCAGAAATGCAACGAATGGTTCGGCCTTTCTAGGTGTAAATTCCATTTCTGCTATGCCTGGACCCATACCCCTCACGTTACCCGAGAAGGCATCTGACAAAAGGTCTTGACCAGCCCCATAAAGGCCTAGTTTCTCAGCTTTATCGGTAGCTTCTTTAAAGGTATCCCATGCTAAAGCGTGTACCTCCTCTGAATCCTCACCTTCTTCATGGGTCATTATCAGTTCAAGATCGTCTCCACAATGGGTCACATGGTAATCCGTAAGGATGTCTTTTCCCTTCAAGTTATCCTCAGCAACTTTCATCAGTTCAGGATGAACCGTGGAGTGTCCTGGGAATCCGCCTACATCCGCCTTTATTATACTCACAGTTACTTTGCTCATTATATCCCGTGGGAAGAGAATCAATGGTTGCATAAAAGTCTATCGATTATTCTTTACCGAGGTTTATACCTCTCTGTCCTTGGTAATTACCTGAACGGACATCATACGTCTTTTTAGCATCTTCATCCATAAGATGAAAAACTACCTGAGCAAAGGTATCCCCAATGGGAAGCTCAACTTCTTTGTGTGTATTGAAAGCACTCAAAGTAAGATCTCCCTCGAATCCTGCATCTATCATGCCAAACGAAGGGATTATTCCTCTTCTTGCCCATGTAGTACGGATCCATATCTGTCCGGCTATATCAGGTGGAAATTTGAAATATTCATCCGTAGAAACTGCAAACCAAGTGCTCACTGGTATAACTGCAACGCCCTCTTTTTCCGGTTTCCTTCCTTCAACAGATACTTCTGCCACTGTTACATCATATCCATTTGGAGTAAAGTTTTCTTCTTCGAAATTTTCTATAGACAGATAACCCTGTTCAATTAAACGTTTGAGTTTACCGTCACTCAATATCATGGTACCACCATTATGTCATGTTAATAAGCTATAAAGATTTAACCGGTACATTTTTTATACAAATGTATATTTAGATAATGAGTAAAACAGGTGTTAATATTAAAGATAAAAAAGATAAAAAGGAAGAAATAGAAAGACACCTTTATTTACTAAAATACGGCGATTTGGATATGAAAAAACACGCTGTAGAATGTTTGATTAAGATAGGAGATGAAGAAACAAAAAATAATCTGTTTGATCTTCATGAAAATGTCAAGGACAGCTTAACCAGAGGCCTTGCCTTTTGGGCAATTAGTGAATTATCAGGAAAGAACGGAATAGAAGAGCTATTTAAAATTGTAAAATCGGAAGAACAAGGTGAATTAATTAAAATAGGTGCTGTCAGGTCTATAGGGATTTTAAACAAAAAAGATACCATCACAATATTAAAGGAGATAGCTCTAAAAAACGACTCAAAGTCAATAAGAATTTGCGCAGCATATTGTTTATCTCGTTTTGCAGACGACGACATTTCAGAATACTTTATAGAAAAGCTCAACAGTAGAAACCCATTTTACAGAATCCATGCCGCTGAGGCTTTAGGAGAGATCAAAAATGCGGAATGTATAAAACAGTTGACTGACTTACTAAGAGAAGACTAGAATGAAATCGTAAGGGAAGTTGCTGCAGAAACTTTAGGCAAAATAAAAAGACGAAAAGCGGTACCCTATTTAATTGATGCGTTGGACGACTCTAACATAGATGTTGTTAAAAAAGCTGTAGAATCTCTTGGTGAGATAGGGGATGAAAGAGCCGTCCCCCATTTACTTAATATGTTAAATTCAGAAAATGATAGGTTAAGAGGTTTGTCAATATGGGCACTTGGTTCTATAGGGGATGAAAGTGCTATAAACGAACTTGACAGAAGACTTATGACCGAAAATAATCCTCTAATTAAAAAGACTATAATTTGGTCATTGGGCGAGATAGGACACAAGAGTGTTATTGAAGGATTGATAGAGAATTTTTACGATCGAGACCCTAGTGTGAGAATAGTGGCTGCTAATGCTTTGGCAAAGTTAAATGATAAGAGGGCTGTACTCGAACTCTTAAGAGGATTGAATCACCCGGACCCCGATATGAGAAGATTTGTAGCCGAAGCTTTAGGTAAAATTGGGGATAAGTTGGCAACCAAATATATAATCCCGATGGTTTCTGATGATAACCCTAATGTGAAAAATGCTGCTATCAAAGCACTCGGTATGATCGGTTCAGAAAAGGGAATCCACGATCTCGTTCGTTGCCTTTACCAAAAAGATATAATAACTAAACGATGTGCGGCTTGGGCTCTTGGAGAGATAGGTACCAAAGAAGTTATACCTGACCTTGTCAAATTGCTCAGTCACGAGGATCAAACTCTAAGAGGAGAAATTGCTGCCGCATTGGGAAAGATAGGAGGCAAGAGAGCTATGAAACACTTATTAGAAGCAAAAGAGGATGAAGATCCGTGGGTGAGAAAACATGTTGAGATTGCTCTCGAAAAACTGGGTCATGAAAAAGAAATGTAGATATTTGAGATGTCCATTCTCAATTAGATGAGTAAAGAAAAAGCAACTCAAACAGCGATTCTGAGAAATTTTGTACTGCTTATTTTGTCTATCTGCCATTATCGGTTCAAAATATAGGTATGAATTTGATGAGGTCTGTATCGACAGGATCATCGAGCCCTGTCGTTCGAGCAACTCCCCCTATATTTTCACATACTTTCCTTGGAGAGTTGATCAGGAGTCATACCATAATTTTTGGACTCGTCATTGTGACAAGGATAAAGATAGGCCAATATGGAAAAATTTCTAGAGGATAGCATCAACATCCAGATATGCCGCAATTGGGACATATCCAACATCCTTCGGATCTATGAATTAAATTTCCACACTCAGGGCACTCGCCTTCCATAGAGTTGCATTCAATCATATGGTATATTAAGTTAAACAGAGGGGTGGTTTGAAAGTAAAACTATCGAATGAGGATAACGGAGATGTCATTTACATTGGTGGTCCCGTCAAATGTTATAGACGCATCCATTTCGTCAAAAAATGTCTCTGTGTCGTGTTTCTTAAGATGTTCTTTTGCTTCAGGTTGTTTATTACGTAAAGAAGAAGGGGATATTATAGCTCCTGCCCTTCCTACTCCATCTATCCCATCGGAATCTACGCTGCAGATAACTACATCATCCAAATTTAACAGCTCTAGGGCCGCAGAAAGCACGAACTCGCGATTAGGTCCTCCTCTGCTGCCTTGTGCGTTATCCAACGAAACCGTCATCTCTCCCCCTAAGATCAGGGCCGCTGGGGAGGAAAGAGGATTTTTTGTATCGACAATCTCCTCAACTATGCCTGCTAGTAGCTTGGCAACTTCCTTAGCCTCACCCCTATTACGAGAGGTCAGTATCATCGGCTTGAATTCAGTGTCTAAAGCGTATTCGTACATCGCTTGGAGTGCAACCATATTATTTCCGATCAGTACATTCATAGAACCATTGTCATCTAGCTTATCTTCTATTTTATCAATCAAACAATGAGAAAGATAATCGCTCACGGAATTAGGTACTTTGTCCCATAAACTAAATTCCTTCAAAATATCTATGACAGCTTTGAATGAAGTATCATCTGTGACTGTAGGTCCTGAGGCAATCATACTCAAATCGTCCCTTACCACATCTGATAGAATGAACGTCACAATATCTCCCTTTAGACCCTCAACCAAACGTCCTCCTTTAACCTTCGAGACGTGTTTTCTAACAGTGTTGATTTGGTGAATATCCATACCAGATGATACGAGTAACCTATTTAGTTCATTTAAGTCATCTATACTGATCTTGCCCGCAGGGGAACACAACAAAGAGGAACCACCCCCAGAAATCAAAAAGATAAAGAGGGTATCGCCATCGTTTTTTTCCAGCTTTCTGATCAAGGTATGTGTAGCATGTATGTTCTCTTCAGTAGGGTAAGGATGACTGCCTCTAATAACCTTTACAGGGATTTCTTTTTCAACTATCTTTGAGCGAGAATCTGCTATTATCAAGCCATCATCTATTGGGCATTTCTTGAAGGGCTGGGCCATGAAGGGAGCTGCCTTTCCAGCACCTAAAAGGACCACTCTCTCGTAATCCTCAAAAAAAAACTGTTTCTCAGAAGGTGTTTCTATATATGTTTCTTTCACATATTGAGATGTCAATTTTTCAGCATCTGCGGCATCAAGTCCAGTTTGTATCAACTCCTTAGCCAAACTATACATGTCCTCTTCCTTCATTGAGAAGGCTAAGGAAGGGGTAGGAAAAAAATATTTGTGTTAAAACGATATCCCCTAATCATGTTGATGACACCAGGTCCCACCGAGATACCAAAAAAGGTTAGGAAGGCGATGGGGAGAAAAATTCAGAACCCGGACATAGAAGAGGAATTTATCGATTTCTATCTGATGTTGGAAGATAAGCTGAAAAAAGTGTATGGCACACGAAAAGATATGCTGATATTAGGGGGAGAAGGGATTCTTGGTTTGGAAGCTAGCGTTGCGTCAATGATCGAGAAAGGTGACAAAGTACTTTGTATATCCAACGGCATTTTCGGTGATGGTTTTGCAGATTTTGTTAAAATGTATGGAGGTGAACCTCACATTTTAAGTGCACCTTATGACGAAGTATTGGACATGGAAGGTATAGAAAAAGCAGTGGAAAATGATGATTTTAAGATGGCGACGATGATACACTGCGAAACACCGACTGGAGTGCTAAACAAACTCGACGAGATATTGGAGCTTTTAAAATCACGAAATATCATAACGGTTGTGGATGCAGTTTCATCTCTCGGAGGAGTACCGGTTCCAACGAAAGATATGGATATATGTATCGGAGGAAGTCAAAAGTGCTTCAGTTCTCCACCTGGTTTAACAACCGTCTCAGTAAGTGAAGATGCATGGTCGGTCATCCTCGATGGAGAGCAGCGCTCTTTCTATACTCATTTAGCCCCATGGAAAAAGATGTGGTTTGAAGAGAAATACTTTCCATATACACATCTTGTATCAAATCTTTATGCTTTGAATGCCGCTTTAGAACTTTTGATCGAAGAAGGTATGGAGAATGTTTTTCAAAGACATATAGATTGTGCTGAATCGTGTAGAAGCCGGGGGCAAGAGATTGGGTTGGAACTTTATCCTTCTGAAGTAAACTTGTCATCCCCAACTGTAACTGCATTCAAATTAGAAGGGAGGGCTAAGGAAGTTCAGAAAAAGATGATGTTAGAAAACGATATAGTTTTAGCCACCGGTCTAGGTGACCTTGAAAACGATATTCTGCGGATTGGCCATATGGGTAACAATGCTAGAAGTGAAAAAGTTGAAAAAACCATGGACGCTCTGCAGAAATGTATATGAAAAGCGGACCCTGGGGGATTCGAACCCCCGTCCACGGCTCCGAAGGCCGTAAGGATATCCAGACTACCCTAAGGGCCCGAAGGAAATTATAATTACTAGGAAGCCTGAACAAACCTAGATAATTGAAAGTTATAGTTGTATTTAATTTATCCTTTTCTGTTAACTCGAATATGTCTATATTCAACCTTGTATCTGATCCATATACGACCGTTCGATTTCACATGATTTGTTACGTACTTTAATTTTATTGGCCACTGATTTTTAAACCGATCTTCCTTTACGTTAGGGACGTGAAACAATTTCATCCAGTAAAAATCTCTGTAAAGATTTTATCTTTCGCCCTCAAAAGATTTCAATTGCACCTTCTTTCACCAACATGTGCTTCCGTCCAAGCCCCAGGTTCATAAAAAGGTCGCATCTTTTTTCTAAACTCATCTCAATCCTTTTTTGTTTCCAATACCGTGTCACTCTCATACATAACGAACAAAGTTCTCTTCGGACCTGAAGATATCCTTCCATTTACAGAGATAAAGTGTAACATAGGGTCTTTCCATTTTCACCACTAGTATAAAGTTTTAGATAACTATAATAGCCCCGGGCGGATTCGAACCGCCGTTACAAGGACCAGAACCTCGTATGATTGACCACTACACTACGGGGCTAATTTGTTTTTAGACAAATTCCCCGAGTATTTGGAATTTTCTAAAAATTCCGAAACATCACGGGGCTTGAACGGTTTTATAAAGACGTTTAGTTATACATAATGCCTGAGACTTTCTTTTCAGACTTTGAAGAAACGATAAATACAGGTGATTTAAAACCTTATTGGTCTTTCTTCTTCGAAAAATCTTTTTTTTAAAAAAATGCTTAAAAATCCATTTAGCCAAACTTAAATATGAGTTTACACATAAACCATTAGAAATAATATGAAGATGGTCGAAGTCATACTTATAGCATTGTTTGCAACCATAACTTCTTTGATAGTATGGTATATACTATACCTTTTTACAGGGGGAAATACGGGTCCATTAAGAGATCCGTTAACTGCTTTGATGTTCCCTCCGGCTTTCGCTGCCCTCTTCTTGGGTGTTAGACATGTTATAAAGAAGTGAGCGGCATTCTTTTGTATGAGCTGTATTATGAATTAGCCATGGACGTCTCCGATTTCGACTACGAGTTTGACGATGGATTGATTGCCCAAAGTCCAGCCGAACCAAGGCATGATTCAAGACTTTTTTACCTTTCAAACGATAGATATCAACATCTTAGATTCAGAAACATTCCGTCTCTATTGAAAAAGGAAGATGTTCTGGTCATCAATAAGTCAAAGGTAATACCCGCCAGAGTTCAAGGGAAAAAAGAAACAGGAGGAAAGGTCGAATTACTCTTCTACCGTGAATTAGATGGATACTGGGAGTGTCTAGTCAAGGGGAACGTCAGAGAGGGTATCAGAATTAACGTAGATGACTTTCGGATACATCTAAAAAAGCATATTTCAGGGGGAAAATATTTGGTCGAGTGTGACGAACCAAAAATAGTGATGGAAAAACATGGCACTATGCCAACCCCTCCTTACATCAAAAAGCCCTTGAAGAAAAAAGACGAGTACCAAACGATTTATGCCGATGAAGAGGGTTCTGTCGCCGCACCAACAGCAGGTTTACATTTCACCGAATCGGTTCTATCAGATATAAAAGATAAGGGTGTCGAGATATTTGAAATTACGTTGCACGTAGGACCAGGAACTTTCCTCCCTATCAGAACCTCCTCAGTGGAAGAACATACCATGGACGAAGAGCATTACTTTATCGATGAAAAAACTGCTAGAGGTATTACCAAAGCCAACGAAGAAGGAAGAAGAGTTATAGCAGTTGGAAGCACAACTATCAGAACATTAGAATCAGCATCTGATGAGGGGAGGATAAAACCAGGCGGAGGATGGACTGATCTATACATATACCCAGGATATAGATTCCAATCAGGAACGGACCTTTTTCTAACAAACTTCCATCTGCCCAAATCCACTCCTCTGATGATGGTTTGTGCCTTTGCAGGAAAAAAAAGGATCCTAAACGCTTATGAAGTTGCGATGGAAAAAAGATACCGTTTCTACTCTTTCGGTGACTGTATGTTGGTGGATAAAAAATGACATTCGATTTTGAACTGTTGAAAGAAAACAAGAATGCTCGTTTAGGAAAAATAAATGTCAATGGCCGTGAGGCTCTGACCCCATTATTCATGCCCGTGGCCACTTCGGCTAGTGTGAGAACTCTTCAAAGTGAAGATATTAAATCATTAGGATTTGATGCCCTGATATGTAACGCATATCATCTGATGATGAGACCTGGTGTCGAGATCATTGAATCTGCTGGTGGGTTGCACGAGTTTATGAATTGGGATGGTATTATCTTTACAGATAGTGGGGGATTTCAGATGATAAGGAGTGGATTTAGTCAAAACGCAGATGATGAGGGTGTCACGTTCAAATCGGAGATAGATGGGAAAAGATACCGCATAACACCAATAGAAAATATTCAAATTCAAAAAAAACTGGGCAGTGACGTTTCGATGTGTCTCGATTATTGCCCTCCTTATCCTCCCTCAGAAGAAGAGTTAGAGCTTTCTATCAAACTTACTAATAGATATGCTAAGGAATGCCGAAAGGTAGGGCATAATACTTTTGCCATATCTCAAGGAGGGATCGATCCGAAAAAAAGAAAACTTAGTTGCTATCAGTTAGTCAACATAGGTTTCGACGGATACGCTTTAGGAGGACTGTCTATAGGGGAACCAAAAGAGGATATGTATGCAATGGTGGAGATCGCTGATGAGGTATATCCGAAGAAGTCACCTCGTTACCTTATGGGATTAGGTTCCCCTGTAGAGATGTTAGAGTGCATAGGGAAGGGGATCGATATCTTCGATAGTGCTTATCCTACAAGAGGAGCTAGACACAAGATGATCTTCACAACTAAGGGGATCATTAGCATTGAAAAGGGACGGTATCGAAACGATCATAGGGCTCTTGATCCCACATGTACCTGTCCCACTTGTGAAAGCTATTCGCGAGCATATATAAACCATCTTTACAAGGCAAACGAAATATCCTGGATGAGACTTACAACATGCCATAATCTTTATTTCATCTCCGAGATGATCCAAAGATCGAGAGAAGCTATAAGAAACAACGAATTTTTTGAATACAAAAAAGACTTTATCTCCAGATACAATTAAATTTATTATCAACTAAACCTATCTGCATAGCGGATGAAACGAGAGTGCGTCAGTTGCGACAAAGAGATTTCGGACATACATCTTCTGTGTGATGGGTGTGCATCAGAACTATGTTCAGAAAATATATTTTGGATAGGAACTTCAGCGATAATAGGAGAACCTGTTATAAACAGGTGTAAAGAGGATTCTAAAACAACATTAAGGATAGGAGAGAGTCCTGATGGTAAAGTAATCCATAAAGAAGGAAAAAAGGTATTACAAGAAATACTTGATTATTACAACATGATCGATGAAGGAGAAGGAGACTATCATGAGATACTGGTTAGACTGACACAAATATTGACTGAACTGGGTATAACTCTTGAGATAGACGAGTACAATTTGTTCCTATCCCCTCAAGTCACAAAGGTTCTCTCAGAAATATTCTATATGGTGGAGGAGGTGCGTAATAAAACTGGAGAGGATTCTGGGCCCCCAGAACTGTACATAGTCATTGGAAACCTATTTTATTACCTATCATCGAAAGCCGATAGCTGTATATTCAGTCCAGAATTTAGAAAAAAAATCGTAGATGAGCTCAGACGGGAATCTGAGATATATTATAAAAAAGCATCATCTAAAGAGAATAATAACCATATAACCTTTAGAAATATGGGTATAAATTATTTAGAGATAAGGAAGTTAAAAAAGGCAGTGGAGTCATTCGAAAAGGCATTAAGACTTGATGAAGATGATCTCGAAAGCCGGATAGGAGCTGTCAGAGCATATGTGGAGCTCGATGAGCTTGAAAGTGCAGAAAAATTGCTTAATAACATGCTAGAAAATAATCCCGATGATCCTAGGATATGGTATCTTAAAGCATATGAACTCAGAAAAGGTGGGCGTTGGGGAGGAGCAATTCAATTTTGTGAACAAGCTTTAGCAAGAGACGAAAATTTTGTAGATGCTATCCTGATGAAGGGAGAAATTTTACTAGGCAATGAGATGTACAGGGAAGCGAATGAGACTTTCGATAAGGGCATTGAAAAAGACGTGGAAAACTCAAAGGCCTGGTTTTTGAAGGCAAAAGCGTTACATGGAATGAACAAGTGGGGAGGAGCATTACAATGTTTACAAAAAGTCCTTTCTTTTGACCCGCAGAACGAAAGTGCATGGGTATTGAGAGGTGATATACTAAATGAGAAGGAACTTTTTGAAGAGGCTATGGAAGCCTACGAAATGTCTATTAAAATAGTACCTGACCTAGAAAGGGCAAAGCAAAAAATCAGGGTATGTAAAAGCAGACTTTCATGATACTGGCCATCGCCACTTAGCTAGCTCTATTATGACCATTGCTGCGATACCTAATCCGATGACAAGACGATGATCTAGTTTAGGTCCTTTCGATTCTTCCTCGTCAAAATAACGCATCAATCCCGCGGATGAGTGGAAGCCGCCTCCTTTTTGTTTTTGTGCCATAGATGTTGCTATCCCACCTCAAGTTATTTAAAAATTGTGGAAGGAATCGTATATATTTTATAAGTTAAGTCAATTGATATATTGATCATGCAAACTGCAAAGGAGGTCCTCAACGAATTAAAGTGGAGAGATGACAGATATCTAGACGAAGCTGAGATATATTATGTTCACAGAGGCGCGCCCGGTGACTATAAAATAATCAGAGGGTTCGAAATCATAGACCTAGGTCGATCATTCATCACTCTCGAGCATGGCAAAATACCGTATCATCGGGTCTTTAAAATAATCTATGAAGGGAAAGCAATATTATCTCGTAAAAGATCATAACTTGTTCATCAATTCATCGATCTTTTCCTGGGTTTTAGCATTGGCTATGTAATTAGCAATATCTCCTCGGGTTTTTTCAACCAGATCTCTAGCAACATCTTGTTTGTGTTTTATAGGTACGATTGCCTTCGGATAATCGAAGCGCATCAACAGGTTCTTGATCATCTCCATCTTCGATAATAGAGTTTTGGCATGATCAAATTCTCCATCCATCAGTGCATCAAGAATCATCCTTCTAATCTCACCGACAACATCCCCTAACCCGATAAGATAGGAGCTGGAAGTTATATCCAAATCGTTCGGCGACTTTGGTTCCTCCCCTTTTTTTAAAGCCCAGAGGATATGTGCCTCAGCCAATTCCTGAAAACCGTTCCTCAAAAATCCCGAATTATATAACTCGGGATAGTCTTCCACTATACTTTTAACTTTTGATATCTCCTGGAGGGCTTCGCTAAAGGTCTCTATAGGATCTCGGTCATTGTGTATTTGCTGTATCATCTGACGGGACAACCTTTCTATAGCCCGAGAAGATTTCAATGCAAGCTCCCTTACTGTGTCTTTATCATCAAGTTTTGATTCGATATCGTTAACTATATCAACCAAAGAATCCATATCGGACATCAATTTTCACCCCTAATTTCCTGCATCCGTTCAACCTTTTTACGGATGCTCTCCGGTTTTCCAATATCATGTCGCATGTGGATGTTCTTACCTCGTATATGAGATAAAGCTCTCTCACTTGCTTGTTCGGCATCTTCCATTGTTTTGGCGAACCCCACTACAGCCAAGGACCGGGAAGTGGTGGTGAATATCTTATCGTTCTTCTTATCAACAGAAGCATAGAAAAGCTCAGCTCCAGCTTTTTCAATCTTTATTTCATCGACTTTGATCTCATTTCCCGGAACTGGATCGATCCCATATCCTTCGGGAACTACATATTTACACACACTGGCTTTCGTGTCAAATTTTGCCTCCATGTCTGATATGTCGCCCATAGCCATGGCCTCACATAGAGCTAAGTAGTCTGACTTCAATAGTGGAAGAATGTTCATCGCTTCTGGGTCGCCCCATCTACAGTTGAACTCTACCACTCGAGGACCTTTAGGTGTGAGCATGAACTGACCATATAGAACACCTTTGTATGGTCTGCCAATCTTTTTCATGGCCAACAGAGTTTCCTTGATTATCTCTATACTCTCTTTGTAAACAGCTTCGTTCACGAAGGGTAGCAAACCATCAGCTTGAGAATACGAGCCCATGCCTCCTGTATTGGGTCCTTTATCACCTTCAAACAGCCTTTTGTGGTCTTGGACAAGAGGGGTAGGTATTACATTTTCTCCATCAGTGAAAACTTGGAGTGTGTATTCCTCGCCGATCAATTTCTCTTCGAGTATCACCTTGGATTTGCCCCCTATTTCCTCTTTCAGAACCTTCTTACAGTAATTGATCACCTCTTTTTTGTCATCAAGATGCTCTCCCATCACCTTGACACCTTTTCCTCCAGTTAAACCAACTGGTTTGACTGCTAGTTCTCCATTATAATGTGAAAGGAAATCTTCAACATTAACTATATCGTCGAAAACCTGATAATCCACTCTACCAGGCAAATCATTTTTCTTCATCAGGTTGCGCATAAATTCCTTAGAGATCTCTACCTGTGCAGCATCTTCATCTGGACTAGCACAAAGAATTCCTGCTTTCTCAAGTTCGTCGACGATCCCTTCCCCCAGAGGGGCTTCAGGGCCGATAACAGCCAGTTCAATACTCTCTTTCTGAGCAAAATCTACGATCGTGCCTACATCTGTATCTTTACATATTATATATTTCTCTGCAAGATCTGCAATCCCTGGGTTCCTGTTTCCCATGGACGAATAAATTTCCGCATCGCTCTTTACAAGGGCTTTTACTATGGCATGTTCTCTCGCGCCTCCGCCTACAACGAGTACTTTCATGATATCGGGTAGTGTATCGAGAGGGGGAATATAAGGTTTATTTGGTATCCTCCCTTAACTCTTGGAGATATTCTTCTTTGCTTCGAGCTAAAACGATCCTATCTTTATGAACACTTTCGATATCATCGGGCATCACGGTTATCTCACCAGTTCGTAAATCGTAATAAAGGGAAATACTACTGTCCCCCATGGCTGAAGGCAGAGTCAAACTTATATCCTCAAAGGGCATCATTGGAACGATGAATCTGTCCACTTCCCTATCTTCTTTGCGCTTACGTATAATTCGTGCTTCGACTATCAGGTACTCGAGCTTCCCCTCTTGATTTTTTACAGCATGTTTAACGGTCCCAATATCATTCCCTTTAGAGTCTGTTACTATAGTCCCCATTAGGGTCTTGATGGGGCTTATCCATAAAATAATCTTATCAGATACCACACGGTCTATGTACTTCATGTTTATCCTAAAGTGTTCCCCAAAAAACCCCTTATGAATCAACAGGTGAGTAGGGGTTAAAGTAGTCTTGTTCATCTCGATATCATCTACATGGCCGAATCTGTTCCCTTCTGCATCTATCACATCGATCCCTTTGAAACGTGAAAAGAATATCCTACCTTCTTTGGATTCCATATTATTACTTGTCACACTAAGATATATGCATACAAGTATACTTTATTTTTTTTCCTCTCCCGAGGTAGTCCAAAATCTTGCAAAACGGTCGACTAAATCATCTAAGTAAGTGGACCTGTATTGAATAAGGAGATCTGCCATAGATCCTTTGTCCCTCACATTATATTTTTTATCATTGCAAACTAATATCCCTTTATCAAGCATCTTCTTTAGGTGATATGAGAGAGTGGAGGGAGCAACATCCATCATCTCAGATATCTCCTTATGAGTAGAGTCGGGAAATTCTAGAAGTAACAGTATGATCGTTCTAGGTAATTCTTTCCGAAGGACCGCAAGACGTTTTTTATCTTCCCGATTAATCTTACCCTTGACATAAAAGCGTTTGTACTTTCCTTCTTTCTTGGCCACGATAAGAGAGCGTTTAATCAAAACCTTAACATGGTATCGGATAGTCCCAAAGGGGATGTCAAGTATACGATCCAATTCCCTCAGGTGAGAACCGGGATTGGCTTTTATCGCTTCAAATACCTTTTTTCTTGGTTCCAGCTCAATTCTATCCGAAGACAAGAGGTATCACTCCAAAAATCCAGAAATTATCAGTATTCCGATCAGAAGAATATCGATGACAAGAATAGAATAAGGCGGATTCGTAAACATCAGTATTTCGCTCCAGTTCGATATGGCAAAGAGAAAGCCTTTGATAAGAAATAATGAAAAGACACTTAAAAGAATGATCAATCTTTTTGACCGGGAATTGAGGAAGGCCAGGAACGAAAGAAGCAGACCGGTAACTGCCATAACCATCATTATGCCAAGTAGTAACGAATCCAGCGCTAATTTCATGTTATCGTAGTAAGTTGTATAGGGAACAACCTAAATAAACTTTAAACTCCATTTTGAGATGATCGTTTATGGGATTCTTCAGTATTACTTACCAGAATTGTTGCTTATGCTTAAGACGATTTGATTGAACATATTTAATCGAAAGACCAGCCAATAAAAACATTAATAACGGAGTGGTAGTAATCGATTAACGATGGCTCTTGATAAGCTAAAAGATGGATTACAGAACGCTCTTAAAAGAGTTGCAAATGCTAGTCATGTGGATAAAGGATTGATCAAAGAGGTAGTTAAAGATGTTCAAAGGGCCATGATAGAATCCGATATCCAGATCGAACTAGCTCTAGAGTTGAGTAAAAAACTCGAAGAGCGAGCCTTAACGGAGAAACCACCTGCAGGCATGACTTCTAAAGAGCATGTGATCAGGATAATCTATGAAGAGTTCGTTAATATACTGGGAGATGGTGTTGATATACCTCTGGTACCACAGAGAATCATGATGGTGGGACTTTATGGGATGGGAAAGACTACCACCTGTGGTAAGCTCGCAGCCTATTTCCAGAAAAGAGGATTAAGCACAGCATTGATCGCGGGAGATACACACAGGCCCGCAGCCTATCAACAGCTGGAGCAGGTGGCTGAAGATGCAGGTGTTCCGGTTTACGGCTCTCCTGATGAGACTAAAGCTCCAAAAGTAGTACGTGAAGGACTGAAAAAGTTCGAAGAGTATGACATTGTCATTATAGATACAGCAGGTAGACATTCACTCGAAAAAGAATTGATAGAGGAGATCAAAAGGATAAAGAACATCGCTAACCCAGATGAAGTGATCCTCACTATCGATGCATCTGTAGGGCAGCAAGCAGGCCCTCAAGCCAAGGCTTTCCACGATGCTGTAGGAGTTACAAAAACTATCATAACTAAACTGGATGGGAGCGCAAAAGGTGGCGGAGCTCTTAGTGCAGTCGCTGCAACCGATGCACCTGTTGTATTCATTGGAACCGGAGAACGGATAAGGGATATGGACAAATTCGATCCTAAAAGGTTCATATCAAAACTGTTAGGCATGGGTGATATAGAGGGGCTCCTGGAGAAGGCGGAAGAGGTTATGGACGAAGAAAAGGCTGAAAGAACTGCCAAGAGAATGCTATCCGGTGAATTCAACCTCAAGGACATGTACGAACAGATGGAGATGTTAGCAGGTGTAGGGCCCCTTCAAAAAATAATGGAGATGTTACCCATAGGAGCTGGAAAACTATCTGACGAAGACATGTTGGATACTCAGCATAAGTTAAAAATGTTCAGGATAATCATGGATAGTATGACTGAAGAGGAGATGGAAAATCCGAACTTGATCAAAAAGAGTAGAATTAAAAGAATAGCGAAGGGAAGTGGAAACACTACGAAAGAAGTTAGAGACCTGATGGCTCACTATAAAAAAGCGAAAAAGGCGATAAAAGGGTTCAGTGGCAACCGGCGCATAAAAAAACAATTGATGAAGCAACTGGAATCTGGCGATATAAAATTTTAGATCTCTATTTTTGAAAGGGTGGTCGAGATTCTTTTCTTTTCATCATACTTCTTTAATAAATGTTGCTTTTTTTTGTGCTCCTCGATTCTTTCTCTGTGTTCGGAGATATCCATATCTTCACAAAGGTTTTTCTGCTCAAAAGGGTCCTTTTTGAGGTCATAAAACTCTTCTCGCCCTCGTTTCTCGTCAAGGATATACTTTTTATCTTCATATCTCAAGGAAGTCACCCACTTATTACCAGTACCCGGTGATTCACTGATGACTGCATCTCTTTCAAAGGAGGAGAGAAAACTCTTCCCCTGATAAAAATCGGGAATATCAAGTCCAAGTAGTTCATACACGGTAGGGACTATATCTAGGTGGGACACAGGGTTTCTTTCAATCCCTCCACCGGGGTAAACCAGTAAAGGGATGTGTATACTCTCTTCATAAAGGTACCCCTTATGTCCTAAAAAACCGTGTTCCCTAAAGCCTTCTCCATGATCAGAGGTCAATATGACAGCCACATCTTCTGGAAGAGACGATATAAATTCCTGGAAAATGCAATCAAAGTGTCTTATACAGCAGTCATAAAGTATTTCCAAGGTTCTGACATCATCATCAGTGAGTTTTTCGTGTTCACCTCTGTCCAAATGTTTGTTTAGTAGCAGCTTTTTAAAATGATTAACTCTAGGAACGGACAATATTTTGAAAAATCTATTTGGTGGTAAGTAAGGCATATGTGGTTCCATGTAATGGTTCCATAGGAAAAAAGGCCCTTTTGTTTCTTCAATCCACCTAAACGACCGCTTATTTATGTGTTCACCAGGGGTAAATGGAGGATTTCCATACAATATGTCAATAATACGTTTGATCTTTCTCACAATCGTAGAATTTATGGTCGAGTCAGTGATAAAAAAATCTTCAAATTCGTCGAACCCCCTATGATATCCAAAGTAGCTAGAAATATAAGGATTGGAGTGGAATGCTGCGGATTTTACGTTACCTTTAAAATTCTCAGTTAACAATTTTCTATTTTCATGTAAACGCGATTCCCGAGTTCTAGCAAATGGATGTCTTGAAAGATAAGTTGAAGATAATAAGGGGGGAAAGGTTGTGGCAGTAGTGGGTCCAGATGACACAGCGTTGACATAAACAGTGCTCTTTTTTGAAAATTCGTCTATGAAGTGAGTTGTATCTCTATTATAACCCATAAAGTGCGTATGGTCCGCCCTTAAAGAATCAACGGTGACCAACACAACACCCCTGAAAGGTGGGTCCATAGTTTCAAGTTAAATGATCACTTTGGATAAGTTTTTCGCATTTATTATGGATAAAATTTATTATAGAGAAAAACAAAGAGAGAAGTCATGTCTCTAAGACTGGAAAAAGTGAAAAGGTCAGATAAGAGAGAGGTCGAAAAATTATGTGAGGGTATATGGGATGGAAACGATTATCTGTCAAAGGTATTCGATGCATGGGTAAACGACGGTGGGTTCTACAAAGGTATGCTTAATGATAAGATCATAGCCCTCGATAAGTATACTAAAATCGAAGATAATGTTATATGGTTGGAGGGACTCAGGGTGCATCCAGAATATCAAGGACAGGGCTACGGCAAGGAGATGGTGGAAAAATTTCTTCAACTGATAGAGGACAATGAATATTATACAAACCTGCGATTTATGACATCTAGTGGAAATGAAAAAACTATCAAGATGGCAGAAGATTTTGGGTTTGAAAAACACCTTGAACTTTACTCGTTGATAATCTCTAGAAACGAGTTGAAAAGGAAACCTGAAGCCACGTTTCAAAGCAATATTCACACACAACAATCTGTTACCGATGTATTTAGTCTTATAAAGAATTCCAAAGAATACCACGATAATAGAGGACTTTTTATAAAGAATTGGACCGCCTACAAGATCACAAAAGACCTGCTAAAAAAGGAGGTGAAGGATGGGAATTGTATTGGTATAGGAGGCGAAAGATTGGAAAGCGTTGTTTTTTTCTATGATTATGAGCCTTACAATCTGCTAAACATACCTTTTATAGCAGGGAGGAAATGGATGGTAAAAAATTTGATAGATCATGGTCTTGAACGAATTATAAGAGAAAAAAAAGATTATTTGAGCATAAAGACCGGTTCTGAGAAAATTAAAAAAATTGTGCAGAAACAAAGCCTTGAATCGACTAAAAATAAAAAGGCCCTGATATTTCAAAAATAAAGTTTTATTTTTTTATATATCATAAGAAATGGTTGATATGAATGCGTAAAATATATTGTATTCCATATCATGTGTTTTTAACATGACATTGAAAGAGGGGTGCAAAACAACTATTGAAACATGCCTTGGACTCACTGAAGACGATAGAGTAGTTATTGTAGCAGACGAACAAAGTGAGGACATAGGTCTAGCACTCCGAAAAGCTTCTCTTGAAATCACACCTCAAACAAGGTATTATAAACTTGAATTATACGAAAATAGACCAGTTTCTAAACTCCCCGAACCGATCAAAAAATCAACTGAAAAGGCAACTGCATCCATATGGACCGCAGGAGTGATCAAAGGTGAGCTAGAAACCGTAAGAAGGCCATTTATCAAAGCTGCTCTGATGAATGGAAGATTAGCCCACATGGTTGGAATTACCAAGGAGTCCATGGAAAGTGCAGTGGCTGTGGATTACAACAGTGTCGAAAAATTTACAAAAAAAATTCTAGGCATGGCCAAGAGATGTGATACATTCAAAGTGAAAACTGAAAAAGGTACTGACTTTGAAGCAGAAGTAGGAGTTTATAAATGGGTTGCTTCAACTGGGATCATCAGAGGAGTGGGAAGTTGGTACAATATTCCTGCAGGCATGATATACACCACCCCTTCATCTATGAAAGGAACAGTAGTTATCGACGGAACCTTGGGAGAACATTTTGAAAGAAAATACAACCTCTCAGATATTGAAGAAGCTCCGATAGAGATTAAGATCAAAGATAACCCAAAACCAGAGGCTGTCAAAGTCTCCTGTGAAAACAAGGAATTGGAAGAGGACTTAAAAAAGTATATCGGGCAGCATAAATGCTCATCGTATATAGGTGAAATAGGATTGGGAACAAACATATTTATCGAGGCGTTGTCCGGAAAGATAGTCCAAGATGAAAAATACCCTGCACTGCATATAGCCTGTGGAGACCCTGAAGGGGATATGACATTTGCAGGATGGAGTTGTCCAGAACATTTAGATATGATAGTCCAAAAGCCAGACATTTGGTTTGATTATAAGAAAATTATGGAGAAAGGATCTTATCTGGTGGAATAACCTTAAAGAGTAACTACTATCTCAAGGACCTTCACCAAAAAATTTGTTTACCTTGGTAAGAAATAATGGAGAATCAGTTTCATTTTGATCCTTCTTATCAAGAGCATTTAAAACTGAATGAATGTCTCGTTGAGCTTTTTCTATAGGTTGATTAGTATTGATTATATACCAATCGTCTAAAAGGCGTAGGGCCTTTTCTCTTACTCTTCTAAGCGAAGAAATATTCTCAAACATCTCAACTTCTTTCCTCTTTTGTATTCGTTTTATCGATTCCTCTGGTCTGACATCCAAAAAAAACTTGTATTCAGTATCTGGAAGTATGCTGTGGAAAAAAGAATAAAGGCTTTTGGCCATAGGATAGGGTAAGTATGCTGCGCCACATATATATCTCACGAAAATCAAGGTATCCGTTTGGTCATAATACTTTCTTATTGAATTCATAACATCCATAGCATAGTGAAATGATGCTTTTGTCCGGTCCTTTTTGCCCTGGCCTAAAAGAGCAAGCTTTGCCTTCCGCCCAAAAATGCAATCCGTCGTGGGATGTGAACGAATTATGACCCTTTCACCAATGGATTCGTACCTCTCCTTTATCATCCGTGCGTGGGTGTCTTTACCTGCGGCATCCAAACCATCCAGCACGATGAATCTCATTATAACTAAACTCCATACACAAAGATGTAATAAAAGATTGCGGCTATTAAAGAACAGGATAAATTGTCTAAACCTTTAGGAACAAATGCTTCAGCCACGGTGGCGATAAGAGCTACGAGAGGTATTATAATTAAGTTGTTAGGGATTCTGTTGAAAAAAATTAAAGCTACAATCATCATTAGAAATGTAGCTAAAAACATGCTGAGAGAACCTTCGATACTTTTAGTATCACCCCATATAACAAAACAGGTTTTTCCAAATTTTTTGCCTATAAGGGATGCAAAACCATCTCCATAAGACATGGCTACGATACCTATAGCGATTACTTCAAGGTTATTAAAAAATACAAAGGCCAAAACCGTCCAAGAGATAGAGTAATAAACCAAACCAAGACTATGACCTTTAGCAGAAGTTTTGCTCATTAAATCTATGGGAGAGTAAGGAGAAATGAGGAAGGTTAAAACAATAAAAGGGGCTGCGGCTAAGAATACGATCACCATCCGAGTTTCAAATAGCGGTAGGATGAAAATTATGTTTCCAACCATGATATGAAGAAATTTTCGACCGTGTAAACTGTTGTTTTTAAAAATATTCTCGGATGCTAATAATACCAGGAATACATATATATATACTACAAATAGGCCCAAAAGATCTCCTGAGGTCATCGGATTCGTTAATAATTCAAAGTATTTAAATTTGAGTAAGCTTTATCCTTATAATCATGTCTTGGATAAAAGAGATTAACGAGGAAAATGCTGAGGGAAAATTAAAAGAACTATACGAGGCTATAGGTAGTAAAAGAGGAAAATTGTCTAACATAATGAAAGTTCATAGTTTGAACCCAGAAGCTATGGAAGGGCACCTTGATCTTTACATGACGTTGATGTATAACTCTACTTCT
This sequence comes from Thermoplasmata archaeon, assembly GCA_003552585.1. Taxonomy (GTDB): domain Archaea; phylum Thermoplasmatota; class Thermoplasmata; order Halarchaeoplasmatales; family Halarchaeoplasmataceae; genus PUNK01. The sequence goes on from PUNK01000004.1 coordinate 26,638, forward strand.
CTAACTAGAGAAGAATCTGAACTGATAGGAGTTGTTGTATCTAGAACTAATAACTGTGACTATTGTGTGAACCATCACGCTATTGCCTTAAATCATTACTGGAGAAATGATGATAAAATAGAGAAATTGATAACCGTGCCTCGTAAAGTAAGCTTCGGCGATAAACAAAGGGCTTTGATCGATTACTGCATCAAACTGACCGAAGAGCCGTCGAAGATAGAAAAAGGAGATATTGTATCCGTCAGGGAAGCAGGTTATACCGATGAAGATATCCTAAACATCAACCTTACTGCCTGTTATTACAATTTCGTCAACAGGATAGCACTTGGACTGGGTGTATCTTACTCGTCAAAAGAGATGAGTGGCTATAAATATTAAACCATATGATATTTATTTGCGGAAGTATAAATAAGAACGGCCTCCTTGTTAAAGTGGTGATCTTATGGAATATAGAAAAATTGGAGAGGACTCTGTTTCTGAAATAGGGATGGGTTGTTATGCACTGAGTGGAGCATACGGTTATGTGTCCGTTAAAGATTACATGAAAGTTATCCAAAGAGCTCATGAATTAGGGGTGACCATTTTTGATACTGCTGATACCTATGGAGATGAAGCTGAGAGAGCTTTGGGCATGGCTCTAGCTCCTATGAGGAACGATGTTTTTATATCGACTAAAGTGGGGGTGAGGGGAAATAAACAACCTGATCTTTCTTATGAGGGAGTAAAATCAGCTTGCGAATCCAGTCTAAAACGCATGGAGTTAGATTATCTAGATCTTTATCTCATACATTTCGATGATCCCTATACACCTGTTCAAGAAACAATCACGGCTCTTGAAGATTTGAAATGTGAAGGAAAGATAAGATACTATGGAGTATCGCATCTTCCTGAAAAACGGATCGAAGAATACCTAGAAAAAGGGAATGTTTCCGTTGTAATGATGGAGTTCAGCGCAGTGGCAAGAGAGGCAAAAGAGACTCTTTTTCCTCTCTGCAAAAAACATGGGGCAGGTATCCTAGCTTTCAGCGTGACCGGGCGTGGGATACTTACAGGGAAATACGACCAAGAAACAAAATTTGAGGAGGGGGATATACGTAATTTCGACCCTTTATTCAAGCACGCCAAATTCCAATCAGCTTTGAGAACCACAAAGAAATTAAAAGATATCGGAGACCGATATGCTAAAACTCCGATCCAAGTGGGAATATCTTGGGTGCTCTCCCATCAAGAAGTGACTTCTGCATTAACAGGTCCGTCTTCTATAACACACCTTGAAGAGAATCTGGAATCATCAGGTTGGAAGATCCCTAATTCAGAACTCGAAGAATTAGAAAAATTTTTTGAAAAAGAAGAAAGGAGATTGGCCAATGAAGAGGAAGAACTGGTTAAAGAAATATTGATAACACCTTTAAATAGATTCCAAGATAATATAGGTAACCTGGTATATGCTATGGAAAATGCGGTGAAGAGAGAAAAGATCAGTGAAGAAGAGTTGATGCCGTATTTTAAGAGATTGTGGAAATTGAAAGATAAACCTGATATAAAAGAGTTAGAACTCATAAGGAAGGAGTTAGAAAGGGAGATCTGCAGAGGATAATTTCCATCTCAGTCCAAAATCTTGACTTTGATCGCAACTGCAATTATTAAAGCAAATACTCCAATGCCTCCAATCATAAGCCACCAATGATGAAAAATTTCCGAGTCTTCATCAATTGTAGTCAATTTTTCTTGAGATGCTTCACTTTCGCCTATTTCATTCACAGAAACTATATAATATTTGTAAGTAGTTCCTTCTTCAACGTTCTCATCTAAGAATGAGGTAGATGTTGATATACCTATAAGATAATCATCTCTGTACACATGATAACGTTGGATAGGAGAACCTTGATCATCAGGTGCTTCCCACTCAAGTTCTACCGAATCTATATTACTGATTACTTTTATCGCCCTGATCCTCCTTGGGGGGCCGACGGGAGTTTCATTAACTTCCTCTGATTTGTTTCCTTCACCAGCATTATTAACAGCAGATATGGTATAATTATAGCTCACATTATTTTTCAATCCTTCGTCTATAAAAACAGGGAAAGATGTGTTATCTATCAAGGTGTCATTACGATAGACATTATAATATGTTATATCAGATCCGCCATCATCCGGTACTGTCCAGAGCAGTTCAATTGAACCATCGTAAGACTTAGTTTCAACCCACTCTATTATCCTGGGTGTTCCTATGGGTTTTGCAATAACCACCTCAGATAATTTGCCATCGCCTTCTTGATTAAAAGCTCGGACCTGATAGGTATATTTCACTCCATTTTTTACATCTATATCATTAAAAGTTGTGTTCTCTGTTTCTGATATTTTAACCCCCTGGCGATAAATATAATAGCCTTCTATAGGAAATCCTCCATCAGAGGGTGTGTCCCAATTTAACTCAACGCTAGAATCATATGCATTAGCTTTTAATTCTGTAACTTGGTCGGGAGCGCCTTGAGGTAAAGCAAATAAATCAACGGAAGGTTCCCCTTCCCCGATCCTATTGACTGCAGATATTTTATACCAGTATCCTACCCCATTATCGACATCGGTGTCCTCAAACCATCGCTCCTCAGTACTGGTGATAACTTCGCCATCTCTATAAATATTATAACATTCTATGGATGATTTTCCATCTTCTGGTTCTTCCCAGATTAACTCGACATAACCATCTCCAGAGTCGACGTTTGAAGGGATTACTTTCCCAGGGATGGTTTGTGTTACATAGGCCTCAACGGTCCAGTTTTCATCCTCATACTGATCACGATATAATGCAGTTATTTTCTCACCTAATGATACTTTTAAAGAATTATCATTCATTTCCGGAGATAATAATATTTCCCCTTTGAATACACCCTCTTTCATCTCTTGTAAGGTTAATTCCTCACAGTCTGATTCACTCTCGATATCTATACTAAGTGAATCATCACCTGCCCGGTTCAAATCTTGAACGGTTATTTCCATTTCATCCTTTTCACCGTACTCATATCTGTCAAGACTAATGTATGTCTCATCACTATATACTGCATTTTGCATAACTATTGAGTAATCCTGGCTTGCTTCACCATCGTTGTTCGCATCAGCAGGGACATTTCTTCCAAATACCCTTACTTCATATTTTCCTGAAACAGGGTCCTCGATATAAATATTCTGAACGTTGTTTACGTCATCGAAACCGTTCCCGTTAATATCAAAAGATGCCATCGTGTCCGTATCAGAGAATGTGAAACCAGTATCGCTAACACCATCACCTGTAGAATCGAATGCATTACCGATATAGGATCTGCCATCAGGAGAAATGATTTCTATATCTAAATTATTTTTAAGAGCTGGTGAATCCCAAACCTCTGCACTTTCGTCAGTCCATGCCAGAGTTATCTTGAGAGGTTCAGAGGGATCTTCTGCTTCGATCGTATAGGTGTCCTTTTCTCCTGTATTAAGGGATGATCGTTGATCATATAATAAAAAGTTATGCGGTGGATCGATCATAGGAACAAGATTTACCATTCCCCAGCCCTCTTTCTGGTTGGGGATTGAACCGGTATTACCTTCGCTGTCACAAAGATCATATGCTGTATTGATAAGAAGAGCTTTTACCATTGCAGGACTAGGTTTATAACCATAATTTCCTTCATACCATTCAACGACGACTGCTGCAGCTCCTGAAACTGCGGGGGTAGACATAGATGTACCGGACATATCTACGTAACCACCTTCAGGGGTGGTCGATATTACGCCTGAACCTGGTGCGACAACATCAGGTTTTACACGGTTGTCTTCAGTCCATCCTTGGGAGCTAAAGAACGCTACGTTTTCGGGATTTTCAGCATCTACTTCCCCAAATTCGCTCTCTAAATCAGGTATAAAGTTCTCGGTAGCCCCAACAGAAATCACATTCTTTCCCGTGGCCGGAGGGCCAATGGTATTCTCTCCATCCATGCCTGAATTACCTGCAGCTACAGTAATAATCATGGGTCGATTATGACCTGTATCCCTATCTGAATCTCTAACTGCTTCATCGAAAGAAGCTGAAAGAGAGGTATATTCGTTAAGATTGGCTGTATCACCCCAGGAATTCGAATGGACGTATGCATCGGCATTCTGTTTGGCTTCTTCCATCAATTCGAAAACATCGGCCGGACCAGCATATTCCGCAGCTGGCCAGCCGAGCTCAAAGATCTTTTGAGCATGAAGTTCTGCACCAGGTGCAAGACCCTGGCCAGCATAGTATGGACCCATTTCATCAGTGGATGTTGAATCCTCCAGTGTGAATGCCCTTCCTTGGTGTGTATCACCTGCAATAGAACCAGCACAATGGGTACCGTGTCCATGTTCATCCTCCCAAGAATGCAAATCTTCCCAGTACTTTCCACTGATGACTCTGTCGGTGAAATCAGGATGACCGGCGTTTCCAACACTACCATCCCCTATACCTGTGTCTGCAACTGCAACTACTACATCCTTACCAGTGTATCCTAGTTGATTTGCGTAAGCTCCAAAATCACCTTCACCGCGGTAGGGGTTATATGGATCTTCATCAGGGTCCCAGACCCATGTACCACCACCTATGATTTGTGTTGCAACCTCATCCCTAAGTTCTAATTTGGGTTGAGGGGAAATATGATAAACAAGTTCCATATGTGCTATTGATCTCAAAGAATCGGTATCTTGGACATTAGCTTGTATCCTCGTGCCAGAGGGAGTAGTTACAATACGTTCAATAGATGCCAATGATTCTAACTTTTGAAGTAAAGAACCGTCTAAGTCAGTAAGCAATTTGATCTCAACTTGACCTGGTGTGGTATCCTCGAGAATCTTGAAGTCAGGATGATACATCTCAACCCAATCCACATAATGAAGATCCTCCACCCTCTCAGCTTTTTCGGGAGTCATCACAACCTCATAAGCGTAGTTAGGTACATAGTTAATCACGTCCACACCCATCTCGTTGAGTTCAAGCTTCCATTGAGAGCTTACAGGTCCGATCATCTGTAATATGTATAGGCCTTCATCACCTGGTTCGTATTTTTGTAAACTAAGATTTGAATTAAGGTCAGATAATGCTGTCGTCTCCAGATCAATTGTTCTCCCTTTAATATGCAGTTTGTTTCTGTAATCCATTGTACAAAAATTGTAATCAAGTTGTTCTAACTCTTCAACTTGGTCCTCTGTTGTACTCAAAAGAGCGTAATTGCCATATTGGTCCACGATCTCATAATTTCGATTTTTTAAGTCTTCTACATCTTCGTCAACATCATCTAATCTGAGTTTGACAATTGTATCTTCCATATCATGTTCTAACCGACCCTTTACCATTGTGTCAGTAGGTATGAACAAGAGGGATATCAAAAGTACAAGAACGGTAAAAAGCATTGCGATTTTGTGTTCAAATTGCATATTATGGCCTCATATACGTGTTGAAAATATGTTTTTATATAAAAAACCTAGGACCTAATCTATTAGAATACTCTTTGATCTAATTGGTGATATCATCCATTGCGATTCCAAATACCCAACAACCTTCTAGATCCCCATAAGCTATTTACCTCGTAAACAGCTAATGCATCCTCATAGATATCGATTAAGTTAAAAGAATTCCCCATTACACTTCTCTGATATACACTGCTGGTAGAATTGGCATTGACAATAACCGTTTTACCTACCTTTGCAGCATACGGATGAGAAGATGTTCCAGTTAAAACAAGATCTATCTCAGCATCAACAACTTCCCTGAGCAAATCGCCGCTGTCTTCTAGAAGCCCTTTCTCCCTGCTGTGGGGTATCGGTATAAGATTATGATGTAAAAAGATAGCTTTGATGCCTTCTGAGCTCTCATGAAGCTTTTTGAATAATGCTTTCCTCTGTGTATCGCCTACAATCCCAACAGGTGAGTCGTATTGAGATGAGGATACCCCCTGAAATACAACATCCTCGGTCTTATATTTTTGATCAAACGAGTCCATATATTTAGGAAAAAGATGGTAACCGAGATAATTTAAGTCTCTGCCCGCAGGAGTAAATAAGATAGGACCATCAACTGTAGAAAACAAACGGACCGCCAGCTCATAATCTTGAGTGATCCCCTCTCTTACTATCCCGCCACAGTGCACTATCAGGTCTGGTTCTAATCTGTTTATAGTCATAATAGCATTTTTAAAATGCTTTCTCAAGAATGATCGGTCATTAGAAATGAAAGTGTTTGATAAATGAGCAACTCTAAAAATTTTCGACCCAAAATCATAGAAAACTCGATTTCTTTTTCTCGAATATTTTCTTTCTGATTTTCTACCATCGACTCTTACAGTTGTGAAGCTCTGTTCTCTATCTCCAATCTCAATAACGTTATAGGAGTTAACATCTCCATAGCGAGTTTTTACAGAAGAAGTTGTTCCAGCATTGACAAACAAAGTATTCTCTACTTTATGTACATTAGGATAATGTCTGTGTCCAGATAAAACAAGGTCCACATCTCCTTTAATTAATAGGTCCAGGATATCTCCAGCATTTGATAATACATTACGCTCTCTTCCTGCCATAGGTATTGGTATGATATGATGATGAATTAAAACAACTTTCAAACCAGCATCGGTGTACTTTTGAAGAATATCTTTGATTAGATCAAATTTTACCATACCTACTCGGCCCTCATCACTATCAGCTATCGCACTGTTCACATAGATAATTATTCCATCGTCTATCTCTTTATAACCATTTACCGGCCCTATATGATCTTCAAATAATTTTAAGCCTCCATTTCGTGCATCATGGTTGCCAGGTATGACGATATGGGGGATCTTGATTTTCTTAAAGAACCTCCTAGCCTCTATATATTCATCCTTCCTTCCTGATTGTGTTACATCTCCACTATGTATAAGAAGGGAAAACCCACTATTATTTATCCTGTCTAGTAAAGAATACAGGAGCTTTCTATTGAAATCGCTCTCACTTCCGAAGTGGGTGTCCGAAATTTGACATATTTTCATTTCACTCCCTCGAAATGTAGGTGTCGAGTGAATGTCTCTTTATATCCAAAAGATCAGTCAGGGTAACTATACCAACAACATCCGTTCCCTCTGTTACAAGGAGATGTTTTATATTTTTCTTGGTCATCGTGTCTAAAGCCTCTTGTACAGTAATATCGATATCCTCAGTTATCAATTCCTCAATCATTATTTCCTCCACACTAATTCCAGGGTCCAAGCCTTCTGCAACCACCTTACGCTTTATATCACCATCGGTTATAAACCCGATGATACTTCCTTCTTCAACAACTGCAAGAGAACTAATATTGAACTCTACCATCTTCTTTGCTGCCTCCTGCACAGTCCTATAAGATTCTATCTCTATCAAACGTTTGCTCACAAAATTTCTTATAGGTTGGTCGAGGTCGTACATTTTAGGGAGCTCCCCGTTCAACATCTTGTTTCCTCCTCTATCCCAGTGATTACATCATCTAAAATTGTATCAAGAGTTTTCTCGAAAGATACATTTTCTAATATCTTAACGTCGTTTTTGTCCGCCATATCCAATATATAATCTTGTAATCCTCGTATACGGTCGATATTGTTTATGTATCTGTGAGGACTTCTCATACTTCCTTCCTCCCTTGAATAAAAATGGCTGATATGTTGTTCCATATCTGGAACATCTAGTACATATTGATACAGATGGTGACATTCGTTCTCATCGATATCAATGAATCCAGGTACTATGTGTACACCATTTATCACCATGTTCAGACCTTCTTTCATACCTCGTTTCATAACTGAATTAATACCTCCACTCACAAGATTTACTTGCTGTTCAAATGCATAAATCAACTTGTTGTTTACGAAAGGAGTTTTAAGTTTATCGCATGCCATAAATGTTGAAGTGTGGAGAGTAGGTATCAATTCCTGTGATATTATGCTTCGTATTATCTCTCTGATGGTATCAGAACCAATTACTCTGTTTATCCCTAGTCTGTGGCCCACTTCGGAAGAGAGAGTCGATTTTCCTACGCCTGGACCCCCACCGATGAGTATGAATATAGGGGTTTCAAAATATTTTATTTCACTCCTGACACGGTAATGGCGTTCAACGGTTTTATGCCCTCTATTTAAAAGCACTTCTGATATCATCCTTTTAAGTTCACTCGAAGGGATCTCCTTTATAACCCCTTCTTCTAGTCTATCCATGATATTCTGGACGATCTCATATGCTTCCTCTACTGATAAACCCGAACTAAATATTGATCGGGCCATTATCCCTTTTGAAAAAGGAAAATGTTTGTTTCCCTTCGTTACATGTATCATATCATCACCTTTTTTTCATATCTTTACACAAATCAATGATATATCTATCTATATTTTCAACGTTCCCACCGACAGTTTCTAGCCGGTTATGAAGAAACACTATGTCGCAGCCCTGGTTTTTGGCAGTGGATGCGGCCACATCTATAGATGCAGCTTTAATTTCGGTGAGTAAAATGTCACAATTGGTTAGACCTTTTGATAAGTCTTCCTTCAATCTTTTTCTATCAGATAAGTGAGGTGAATACCCGACCACTTCACAATCATGCTCCTTTTCCAAATATTTTACTGTCTGTGATCTTACCTCTTTCGGTGCAGTGGTTGTCAAGAAGACTTTCTTACCTTTGATGTCACCCAGGGGTTCTGGTCTAAAAACGGTCAATGCGATTTTAGCATCATCTTTCCTTTCTAAAATACCCTCGTATATTCTTTGGATTTTTCTTGAATTGCTCATCGGCTCCTCGCACATAGTTACAATCACTAGGTTCGATATAAGTAGCCTGTACTCACCCATGAAATCGAGGATATGCTGTATAGGTTGTCCTGCACTAGTAAGTAGGACCTTTTTGTCAGTGTGAATAGGTGGAAATGTGGCCCCCGAGCCCTCCATGATGACTAAATCTTGTGAAAGCTCATTTGTGAGTTCAGCACCTGCGATCACGTTTGAGGCAAAGGGGTTTCCAGAGAAACCACCACCACACCTTCTACAGCCAACAGTCACCACACCCCCTAAAAGAGCGTCTTCCCAGTAATCCGAAGCTGCATGACCACCAGCATCCGCTACTTCAAGAAGTGTTTCAGGGCTCATGTCTAAGACAGATGGATCGATAAAATCTGGTTCAGGTGGTCCGCCGCGTCCCATGCATACTACCACCGGATCGAAATCTTCACTTTTAAGAAGTCGTGAGATATGCACACCAACTGCAGTCTTTCCAATTCTCTTACCGGTACCTATGATAGCGATGCTTGGCTTTTTTAGGATCATCTTCTCTTGCGGAGGGGTAAAATAAAAGTCCGCACCGATATATGATAATCCCTTTGACATTATATTTGATGCCAATCTGAAACGCTTCTCATAATCTACTATAGGTTCATCCGACAGATCTACCACCATATCAGGGGAGGTTTCGTCAATAGCTTTCATCAGTGTGGATATTAGTGACTTATCTTTAGGGGTATATATCTTATAGCTCCCACTCTCAGGCTGCAATTGTTCCACGGCATCGCTAACTTTTTCGGTACCCCCCATAAAAACAAGTGATGTTATCCCTTGAGAAAATTGTTCTAACAAATTAACTGTCCATTTAGTAACCGGAGGATAGTGTTCCCCATCCACTAGGCATAAAAGTGCCTTGGAGTTTATCCTTACTAATATAGTTTTGTCTAAATGTAAAGATCCTTTCAATGTGTTCACATTTATCCTTATACTTTCGAGGTATTTCTTATTATCGTTAAAAAAGGGGAAAACTTAATTTTAAGAAAACATTGAAATGTTGATCAATATTAAAGGAAAGGTTATGTTACTCATAGAAAACGATTTTCAGGATACAGAATTCATTTACCCATACAATCAACTAAAGGAGGATGGTTTCGAAGTAGATCTATTGGGGGCAAAGAAAGCCAAGACCTACTCCAGTGGCTATGGATTAAAAATATGAGCAAACATATCTGCTGAAGATGTCGAGGTCTCAGACTATAAAGCTCTAATCATTCCAGGAGGAACTGCTCCTGACAAAATGAGGTTGAACCAAGAGATAGTAACATCGGTTGAGCAGGCTGTTAAAAGTGGTCTGATCGTATCAGCGATCTGCCATGATCTGCACAGGTTCTCATAGAAGCGGGAGTCGTTAATGGAAGGAAAGTCACCTCTTATAGATTTATTTCGATGGATTTGAAGAATGCTGGCCCCGATTTCAAGGACAAAATGGTTGTTGTTGATGATAAAATGGTGACTTCAAGGACACCTGCGGATTTGCCTGTCTTCATGAGAGAAACCCTCAAACTGCTCTAAGATGTGTCGATTCATCGATCTATCCCTATCTAAACAAAGTAGAGGCGAGCACCCCATACAAGTGAAAATAACATTATCGGGGTCGTGGCAATGAATTCAGGGATGGCATAGCCCAGATCATAAGGGATAGAAAATACAAGCCAAATAGCTGCAATGGTCAGTAAAACTGACGAGATGAGGAAAATACCCCATACCGGTTCAGCGACATCCATCAACTGGTCCAGGCCGATTACCCACATCCCTGCAGCAGCTAAGGCAAAAAAAGCGACCGATACGAAAAAATGTGGAGCCCTTCCCGTTGGAAATAATCCAGTTAAGATGAGAAAAACTGTGCTAGCTGAAAAAAGGGATACTCCTAAAAAGCCTATGTTTTCTTCCACCATCCTGTAGATAGATAAAGCAAATATCAGTCCTAATACCCCGGTAACAATTAAACCCACATTGAATATATTTGGATAGGATGCTGCAGGGCCTCCAAGATCACTTAATGCATGATCAGCCCATGTGAACCACTCCCGGTTAGCTATTATTGAAATGCCTATTAAAAGATAGCCGACTATGGGGGTGATCATACCGCATAACCCTCCTATTTCCTCAGGTATTAAATCCTCTATATCCGTCACTTCCATATTTTCGACCTCCGGGTTGGTCATTTAAAGGAATAAATTAGAGGGTTATATATTTTGTCTTGTTTCCAAAGGGAGTGTTAAAATGCATCAGTTTCATCGTAAAGAACTTATGAGCTTGTGTTCAATTATTTGAAAAAATTTTTTGTTATATTGCCATAGACACGATTATTATTATTATTATGTTGGCCAATTCATTGTTTTTTTACGACAGAACATTTAAATACCTTCATTCGCATATACATGACTGGTGCAAGAAAGGTGTGATATCGAACACCCTCAAAGTTTATGTAAACTCCGTAAAAAAGGAGAGTATAAAGATGACTACTGGAAAAAAATATAGAATTGGGATCGATGTCGGTGGAACCTTCACCGACGGTGTTTTGGTGATAGATGATGAAGTTATCGCTAAAACTAAGGAAAAAACAACCAGTGATGTGACAACTGGCACTATTAAGACGATAGATACACTCTTATCAAAAAGTGGTATCGATCCAAACTCGATTGGACTCATCACTTTGAGTACGACTCATACAACGAACGCAATAATAGAGAGAAAGGGATTAGACAGAGTAGGCATAATCAGATTAGCTTTGCCCACGGGTTCAGCAATACCCCCTTTGACTGGCTGGCCCTCCGATCTTAAAGAAGCTCTTGGTGGTTCAGAAAATGTGGCTATGATTCCAGGGGGCTATAATTACGACGGGGAGCCGATCGCGGATATAGACGAAGAACTTGTAAGAGAAAAGGTCAGAGAGATGGCTGTTAATGTCGACACTTTCGCAGTCACGGGCGTATTTTCACCTATCAGGTCGGATCAAGAAGAAACTGTTGAAAGGATAATCAAAGAAGAACTAGGAGATGATGTTCCTGTAACACTATCCTGTGAGATATCAACGATATCCTTGCTGGAACGTGAAAATTCAGCAATATTGAATGCTTCTGTCATATCCGTTATGAACAGGGCTATCGATGCCATTAAAGATGCAATGGCTAGTAGGGATATCAAGGCAGAACTCTTCATCATGCAGAACGATGGTAGCGTAATTCAAGCAGAGTATGCAACGGATTATCCTATTTTTCCTCTAGCAAGCGGTCCAGCAGCCAGTATTAGAGGTGCTGTGTTCCTAACCAACATTAAAAATGGTGCTCTAGTGGATGTGGGTGGTACCTCTACCGATGTTGGTTACATGGTGGATGGCTTTCCTAGAGAATCCATGATGACTGTAGAGATAGGAGGGGTGAAGACCAATATAAGAGCTCCTGACCTCACATCTGTTCCTTTAGGCGGAGGAACCATAGTAGAAATTGAGGGAAATTCCGTTAAAAGACTCGGGCCGGAAAGTGTTGCTTTGGATCTCCAGACATTAGCCCTTTCATATGGCGGACCCATGACCACAGTTCATGATATAGCTGTGGCAAAAGGAAGGCTGACAGAAGATCTGGCCATTTTCAAAACCCCGCATGCTACCCACCCAGAGAATGCAAAAGAACTAGATCCAGAAATAATAGATAAAGCGTGGGATATGGTCAAAAAACGGGTGGAAAAAACCATAGACGAGATAAAAACGGATCCAGAAGATATACCCGTCATACTTGTCGGCGGGGGTTCGATGGTAGTACCTACCGAATTTGCTGGTGCAACTAAAACGTATGAATCCGAACATTCAGAAGTAGCAGGTGCCCTTGGGGCAACGCTGGCAGAGGTAGCAGCTTATGCCGAAAACGTTGTTGACTTAGAGGTCCGTGACAGGCAAGAAGCTATAGACGAAACCGTTCAGATGGCGATCGACAATGTTGTAAGAAATGGTGGTGATGGAGACTCTGCAAATGTACTAGATATCCAGGAAGTCCCGTTTTCTTACATGCCCGGTGAGAGAGAAAAAATACGAGTTAAAGTCAAATCGAAATTTAAAGGAATTTAGAGGTGGATATAGATGACAGATAAGAAGGTTAAAAAAGACCCATACAAGTTTATAGATGAGTGGGGAGTTTCGGAATCAGATTATCAGAAAATTGATGAAAAGGCGATCGAAGAGATCACTTTAGGTGCAAATATACTAGCTACTGGAGGAGGAGGGGATCCTGAAATCGGTTTGAAGTGGGCTAAAAATGTTCTAGAAGAAGGCAATGAAATAGTTATGGTTCAACCGGAAGCAATCCCGGACGATATACAGCTAGCCGCGGCGGCCACTTTAGGTGCACCCCTTGTTCTAACTGAAAAACCTCCTGCTAAAGGGAACACAAGGTTGATATTCGAGAAGCTAGAAGAGTATTTGAAAAGACCTATAGAAGCAACATATCCCATCGAATGCGGTGGTGTTAATTCTCCTATTGGATATGCAGTTGGTGGAGAGCTAGGCCTTCCTGTAGTTGACGTTGATGGTATGAATAGAGCTTTTCCTGAGTTACAGATGACAACCTTCGCAACCCAAGGAATACCAGCCACTCCTGTTGTGACCGTAGATGACCACGGGCATTGCTGTATTGTAGACATGGGCAAAAAAAATAAAGTCGCTGAGGACATAGTGAGAAATATCGCCATGAAATATGGCGGAATATCTTGGATCGGCTGTTACCCTATGAATGGAAAGCAATTAAAAGAAACAGGTGTTCTAAGATCTCAAAGCCTAGCATGGGAACTGGGCAAAACTGTCAGAGAAGCTAGAAGAAAGCATGCAGATCCTATAAAAGAAATACTAGAATTCTTGAAAAAGGACAGAGGGATACCTGGCACCCACCTATTCACCGGGAAGGTCGTTGATATCGATAGACAGTTTGGTTCGGAAACAACGCATGGATTCTCAATGGGAAAGGTAATCCTCGAAGGGATAGAAAAGTACGAGGGGAAAGAAGCTAGCCTAGAATTCCAGAACGAATGGTTGGTAGCAAAGGTCGATGGAAATATCAAGTGCCTCCCACCGGATATGGTTGCTCTCCTAGATCCCGAGACCGGAGAGCCGATAAGAACTGACCTTATACGCTATGGTTACAGAGGTAAGTTGATCGCAATGCCAGCCCATAAAAACATGAGGACACCAGAAGGGATAAAAACCTTCGGCCCAAGATATTTTGGATTCGATGTGGATTACACTCCGATAGAAAATCTAATCGAGGTCGATATGGATGAATGAAGAAGAAATTAAAGAGATGGGTGAAGAGGCAATCGATATTATAAAAACGATAAAGGAGAAACCGAGGATCAACGAAGATGATATCAAAAAGGATGTCGGTTTATCTCGAAGTGTCATGAATGATACTTTGGAAGATCTCGTAGAAAAGAAAGTAATAATCAGGATGACCACCTCTTCAGCTTCATCTATGGAATCTCGCGTACCTACAAAAATTTATATGCTCAATCCTCAGATAGACTTTAGCTTCTTGGAGAAATTGTGATGTTAGAGTACGATCTTCGATTTGATGAGCGCTTAGCCAGGCTTAAAAAGCATATGGAGAAGGACGGTTTAGATCTTGTTATACTTTACAATAGAGGAAACGTCAGATATCTAACAGGATGGCGACAAAATACCACCAGTTATTCAATACTCTTTATAACACGAGATGATATAACATACATGGTACCTGACCTTGATCTTAAAGCTGCCAAAAAAGAATGTTGGATAGACTACGAAAATATCTATGAGATACCAGAGGATCCAGTAAAAAAATTCAGGGAACTAAACAAAGATTCTAAGATCGAAAGGGTTGGTGTGGAGTCGGAAACCATTCTGCATTCAAGGGTAAAGAGAATAAAACAGCACCTTGGAAAAGGCATTTCGGACATACAACCAACTATGAATGATTTGAGGGTGATAAAGACTCCGGAGGAACAAAAAATACTGAAAGATGGTGGAAACATATTGTCTAAGGTTATGCAAAAGGTTTTTGAAGAAGTTCACGAAGCGAAAACAGAAAAAGAACTCACTGCCAGAGCTAAACATCTTATGGATTTCTACGGTGGTGAAACTTATTCATTTGAACCGTTTGCCATGTCAGGTGAAAACTCGTGGCTACCACATAGAACCTCGACTGATAAGAAACTCAGAAAAAAAGAATTGATCGTCGTAGATATGGGTTTAATATGGCATGGCTATTCTACAGATATGACAAGGACTTTTTCTGTAGATTCTTCACTTGGAACTGAACAAAAAGATTTCTTTGAAGCAGCGCTCGAAGCCCATATAGCTGCAAAAGAGATGGTTAAACCAGGGATCAAAGCAGAAAAGATTCATGAACGGGCAATAGAGGTCTTTGAAGAGTATGGGTATGCAGAACATTTTCCGCACTTGACAGGACACGGAGTCGGCTGTGATATACATGAAGCCCCAATAATATATGAAGGGGGAGATATTAAACTACTACCGGGGATGGTTGTAACTATTGAGCCAGGCATATACAAAGAAGGTATAGGCGGTGCTAGAGTAGAAGATATGGTGCTAGTGACAAAAAAGGGTCACGAAGTACTCACAGAGATGGATAGAAGGTTGATATAATACATTGGAGTTGATATCACATGGAAGTTACAGATGCTATCAAAAAAAGAAGAAGTATAAGGGATTATAAAGAACAAGAGGTTCCCAAAGAAAAAATTGAAAAGTTGATCGAAGCTGCAAGATGGGCGCCTAGCGGAAGTAACATACAACCCTGGCGGATAAAGGTTGTGAAAGGAGAGAAGTTGAATGCCATAAAAAAGTTCTCACCAGGGCTACTATCAAAACCCCCAGTTATCCTCGTGATGTGTGCGGATAAAAAGGAGGCAGAAAATAAAGGTGGAAAATTGGGGAGAGATGTCTTAAGTGTGATGGACATCGCAATAGCTTCACAAAATATCTGTATACAAGCTACGGACATGGAATTGGGAACTTGTTATATCGGTTCTTTCAACAAAGATGCCGTTCGCAAGTTATTGAATATCCCAGAACACATCGTCCCCGAGTTGATGTTAACAGTAGGGGTACCAAAACACGAGCCAAAGCCACCTTCAAAAAAGGACTTTAAAGAGATAGTAGAATGGGTTGGGTGGGATAATGAGTGACGAGATGGATGCATTCTTTGATCTGTTTTGCTACATGGCAGCCTCAGCAAGGGGACTAGTGGATGAGCCAAAAATGTATGGTCCACTTAGATTGATAGAATCGATTGAAAGGATGATCGGTATACTGGAAGACGAAGGTAGAACCGATGAATTCTATCTTAAATTAAAAGATAAGATACACGAAAACAAATATGTTCTTATGTCGGATGAGGATGAATTCATCGAACTTTTAGACGATGTCGTTGTTATGCTGGCTTCTAAAGAAAGTGAATCTTAGTCTCTATTCAACGAAGTGACAGGCTACATAGTGGTTCTTTCTGACCTCTCTCAAAACTGGTTCTTCTTCGACACATATCTCTTCCTTAAATGGACACCTGGTATGGAATCTGCAGCCTGAAGGGGGATTGATCGCGCTAGGTATCTCTCCCTTTGCCTTGATTTTGGGTTTTAATTTTTCCTCTTCCTCAGTTGTTGTTGGGAAGGAGGCTAGCAGCACTTTAGTATACGGATGAAGAGGCTCCTCAAAGAACCTAAATGATTTTGCCACCTCGAAGAATTTTCCTAGGTACATTATCGCAACTCTTGTGGCTATGTTCCTCATAAGACCAAGATCGTGGGTTATAAAGAGGTAGGTCATATCATACTGTTCCTGTAAATCGATCAAGATGTTCATTATCTTTGCTTGTATAGAAACATCGAGCGCAGAAGTGGGCTCATCCAAAACAACAAAGGAGGGATCACTGGCTATAGCTCTCGCAATAGCTACTGCTTGTTTTTCTCCTTGTCCCAGATCAGCTGGCCTTCTGTACATGAATCTTTCTGGTTCAAGATCGACTGTGTTTAAAAGCTCGTATACCTTTCCAACAGCATCCTTTTTACCATCGACCATGTCATGTATGTGTAATGGTAGGCTTACGATGTCAAAAACTGTTTTCGTGGGATTTAAAGACCCGCCCGGGTCCTGAAAAACCATGTTCATCTGTTTCTTTATAGCCATAGATCTTTTTGATGAGGGTAAAGCGATATCTCTTCCCTTAAAATATACATCACCTTCAGTGGGATTATGAATACCTATCAGAGTTTTACCGGTGGTACTTTTACCGGATCCTGATTCACCTACCAGGCCAAAGACCTCTTTAGACTTTATATTAAAAGTGATATCATCAATCGCCTTAACAGTTCCTGTGGACGTATCGAAATATTTTTTTAGGTTTTTAACTTCGATCAAATTTTTTGTCATATTAGTCTCTCCAACAAGCCACATAATGATCTTTCCCAATCTTCACAAGCATCGGTTCTTCCTGTTTACACATGGTAGATGCCTCTTCACAGCGGGGATGAAACCTACATCCTGAAGGTGGATCGACATAGTCGGGTGTCTGTCCAGCGATACCCACCGAGAAGCCGCCACCAGTAAGTTTGGGTGTCGATTCTATCAGACCGATCGTGTAAGGATGCTCAGGTTTCTTGAATATGTCATCAGCATTCGCCACTTCGACCACAGTTCCACCATACATAACGTATATTCTATCAACAAATTTCTTGAGTGCACCTAAAGCTTGAGAAACGAAGATCGCTGAAAAATCTCTCTCAGCGAGGATATCTCCAATCAAACGTAGGACCTGAGCTTGTATGGTAACATCAAGGTTTGTAGTCGGTTCATCTGCAATAAGTAGATCTTTGGGCGTAGCAAGGCTCATCGCTATACAAACCCTCTGTCTCATCCCTCCACTTAACTGGAAGGGATAGCTGTCAAGAACTCTTTCGGGATCGGATAAGGATACTTCGTTGAAAAGTTCTATAGCTCTCTTTTTATATCCCTCAATGTCCCCATACACATCCAATCCAGAGTCACCAGATTCTATAACATACTTATTTTTATTTTTAACTTTGATTATCGCTCGTTTCTCCTTTGTTTCTATCCTTGCATTAGTAGGGAGCGGGTAATCCTTTTTTTCAAAAACTTCACTCAACTTCTCATGAGGATAGCCAGTTTTGAAGGATTTAGCATACTCTTGTTTTATAGAGAACAGATACATTTTGCCACCGCCCCCTCCAGAATACTTAAGAATATCTTTCATCTGGGTCTTGATTTTGAATAGAGGGTTCAAAGAGGCGGTGGGATCCTGTGGGATCATGCTTACATGTTTCCTTCTAAGATTTAAAAGTTCCTTTTTATTCATGGTCAGAACATTTGTTCCAGTATGAATATTAAGGCCATTACTGGTTTGGTCTATGTTATATTGTTCACTACCATTTGCTTTAATTACCCATCTCTTGCCTATTTTTGACATTGTAGCATTATCCGGCAGCAAATTACCTTTTTCCTCAAAAGTAGCCTTTAATTTAGAAGCCACTGGCCCTTTTTTCAAGTACCTTTTGTAGAAGGGGTCCAATTCAAAAAGGTGTCTTCCTTTAAAATATATGCTGCCACTTTTCATGACTGCATTGCTCGCCAATATCTGATGAATCGACTTCATGGTTGTTGTTTTTCCACAACCTGATTCACCTATAACACCGATTTTCTCGCCTTTTTCAAGTGTCAAGTTCAGGTCTTTCAAAACGTGCGAAAATCCCCTGTACGTTTCATAGCCAACGTTCAAATTTTCTATCTCTAGAACCGGTTCAGATGATTTCATTGTGAGCCCTCCTCAAATGCATCTTGTATACCATCGCCCAGGAGATTGAAACCCAGGATTATGAAAGAGATTGCTATGGCTGGGAAAATTGAAGGCCACCAGTAATCGGGCAACCAAGCTGCACCATCTGCTACCATCGTGCCTAGATCTGGTGTTGGTGCCTGGGCACCCAATCCAAGGAAACTCAAGGATGCACCTATGATTATAACCCATCCTACATCTAAAGTTGCTTTAGTAAGTATGGCACCCGTACAGTTTGGAAGAATTTCAGAGAACATGATGTGCAGTTTACTGTCTCCCATTATCTCTGCACTACGGACGAACTCTTCATTTATCAATGATGATACATTGTTGTAAGCAATCCTAGCATACCAAGGCCACCACATCAAAGATATAGCCAACATAGCATAGAGAGGATCAGGTTCTAACATAGCTGTGATGCTTAAAGCAAGAACCAATGGAGGTACTGCGATAAATATATCAGAGAACCTCATCAAAAGTGTATCTACCCATGTATCTTTATGGTAACCTGCAACGAGGCCGACAACCACGCCAGATGGTACTACTAAAGTTAAAACAACAACGACCATTGTCATCGCATATCTAAATCCCAATATGGTCCTTGTCAGTACATCTCTACCGTATTCGTCGGTTCCAAAGATATAAGAAGCATCTCTAAAAGGTTCGATGAAAGCGTCAGGATAATTGCTAAAGTATCCCCCATGCTCCGGATAAGGGACGACTAACCAACCAAAAATGGCCAAAAATATCGTGATTATGGCTATACCTAAGCCAACTAGTGAAAGAGGGTTTCGGGAAAATCTATACCATCTCCTCTTAAGAGAATCCTTCCACGGAGACTGTTCCTTTTCTTCCCCGATTAATTTCTCAATTTTTTCCTCACTAATTTCTCCTTCAGTATCATGTTCTGCCATAATCTTCACCTCCTAGAGAATCTTATCCTTGGATCTATGTAGGCCACCAATACATCGATTACAATGTTTATCACAGCAAACATCAGACCGATTATCAGTACGGTCGCCACTATGGTATTGAGATCGCTCCTCAACATCGCATTCACAGCGAATCTCGAAAATCCCGGCCATCTGAATACGATCTCCACTAGAAATGCATTGCCTAGCATCATTGCTATCTGCATGCCTAAAACGGTAACTGCAGGTATTATTGAAGGTCTTAATAGGTATTTGAATCTGACATCTTTTTCAGGAAGACCAAAACCCCTTGACATAGCTATATATTCTTTTTGATTTATGGTGATCATGCCCGAACGTATCATCCTTGTGACCTGTGCCATACCTGGTATCGCTAAGGCTATAGCTGGAAGTGTCGCATGTTGTATGAAATTCAGTAGTGTTCCAAATCTACCGTGGATAATCGAATCAAGTGCTATGAAACCGGTGGGTCCACCAGGTGCAGAAAAACCTTCGCTCAATGCTCCACCTGTAGGAAATACACCCAATTGATATGCAAAAACCAGTTGGAAGATTATTGCAAAAACAAAAGCAGGGATTGAAACACCGATATAAGAGAATATCCTTGTTACATGATCCTGCCATTTATTTATGTTTGAGCCAGCAGCAACACCTAATAGAAATGATCCAACGATTTGTACAGAACCAGCATAAAAAATCAGTTCTAAAGACCTTGGCAGATACTCTCTCACATCTAAGGTTAAGCTTCTCCTACTGTGTATAGAGAAGCCCAATTCTCCTCGGAAAACATTGCTCAGCCATATAAAGTACTGGGTATATAATGGTCTATCCAAGGCTAAACTTCTTCTCAACTCTTCCACCACTGATTCTGGTGTGCGAGGATCAACCATCATTCGGATAGGATCTCCAGGTATTATTCGTCCGAAATAAAAAATGAAAATAGATAGTCCAAAAAGCGATATTATCGCCCAAAACATTCTCTTGCCGATATACCTCTTCATGTCCATGATTTTTTGGCTCCTTTTTCCTTTCTATATAAAAAAATAAAGAACGAAGACCAAAGGGTTATTTGCCCAAAGGTCTCTTTTGGTTTTATAATCAGCGTTCTCCAGGAGGAGTGACGCCGATACGTCTCAAATCTATATTGAATCCTATGCCTGCTAACGCCTCTTCCTCAGGATTTTCAACGTGAGGCCATTCTATGTACGGCTGCATAACGTGCATAGAGTACTGGGTATGTAAGAACAAGCTTGGCATCAGTTCAAACAATTTTTCTTGTATATCTGCATAGAGTTGGTATCTCGTCTCTAAGTCAGGTTCAGACAATGCCTCGTCTATCAGACTATCTATTTCATCGTCCTGCAACCATTCGTTCTGTTCCCAAGATCGTGCATTCCTTGAGTGATATCTTGCTTCTAGTAGTGAACCAGCCTCGGGATAGTGGGCTGTAACCCATACCATAGCAACATGTGGGGATTCATCCTCATCATACATGGCATCTATCAAAGAACCCCATGCATATCTTGCGATCCTCACGTTAAGTCCTAAAGCATCACCAGCTTCTCCAAGCAAGCTAGCGGCCCTCTCGGTTGCAGCTACCTCTCCAGTCCAGCTAGCCTCGATCTCGTAATCATCAGGGTTATCGATTATTTCCGGATAGTATTGAGACTGCTCGAGTTCTGCCATCGCTGCTTCCCGGTCCATCCGTGGCATCTCTAGATCTAATGCACCACCTAATTGAACAGGTACGATACCCTGCATCAATTCACTTTCAGGGAATATGTCGTCTATCTGTGAATCATAGTCGTATGCATAGGCTAGAGCTCTCCTCACATGCACACAATCCAGAGGAGGTTTCCTAGTGTGCATCATCCCAAAGAAAGCTCCTCCTTCAGGATAAGCCCCTTTTACACCGCCTTCCTGCTCAGCTATTAGTTCTACCTGTTCGTAAGGAAGCCACTCGGAAGTTATCTCTAACTCTCCCCTACGGAACATCGTCCTTTCGGTTGCAGCTTCACCAAGAGCCAACATCCTGAATTCATCAGGTGCATTTTCATGCATCTCGCCCCAATAATCGTCGAACCTTCGCATGTAAACGTGGTCTTCTACAACCACTTCGTATGCTTGGTATGGTCCTGAACCTGCGTCATTGGTTATGAGGTAATCTCTTCCTAGGTCGTTCCCCCATGGTTCGTATTCAAAGGTTCCTCCTTCAACTGCATTCTCTAGTATCTCTTCTTTGTCGACAATATAAAGTCTCACCAAAGAGGGTAAAAACACACCTCTTGGTTCGTGTATAACGAATTCAACGGTATGATCATCCACCACCTGGGATGCGTCCAGATCTATGTAATCAGCAAAGAGATGAGCAAACCCTTCCCCCATGGTAACTAACCTTTCCATAGAGAAGTAAACATCCTCTGCAGTCAAATCTCGACCACTGTGGAAGGTCACATCCTCCCTTATGTTGAATGTGTATACAGTTCCGTCTTCAGATATATCCCAATCCTCCGCTATCCATGGTTTTACACCTTCTTGTGTCGGGAACACTAGAGGGTCATATAAGTTCGTAAAGGCCGTTGTACTCGACTTATCAGTCCCTGTTGCTGGGTCTATTTCGGTTGGCCAAGCAAAACCCATTCTTAGCAATGTATCCTCCGTTTCCTCGGGATCGTCAAGGCACCCGGTCAGTGCCATAGAACCCATCACTAGCAGACCAAGTAAAAATATAGATAGGATTTTCATTACTTTTCTCATTTTATCACTTTGTGATTTGTACATAGGAATCTTATTCTATTTAATATTTGTGCAGACTGGTGAACGATTTTAATGGAGCTAGTGACAAATTTACAGAGACATAAAAATCATAGAAGTAATCAATTTTTCAACCATCTTAAGACCCTGCGCTAGTCCTATGCTAAATGGGCGATGCCTTATGCGAACTTATTTAAACACTCTCCGCATAAATTAGTGGATAACTTATTAATAATAAGTAATCATTGATGCTTTAATTTAAAAAAACCAATATGGCACCAAGTAAGTTGTTTTGTCAAAACTTTATTATCGATATGGATCCTCTTTTTTAAATATCTTTTAAATTTTTTTACAGTGTGAAATATATCTGTATTTAATTGGCTAATCTACCTATATCGTTCATTTTCATGAATAATTTGTTTATCTTCTATTAAATGGCCCCCGAAAGAAGTGTCACAAAATCAATAAAAATGCATTTAATCAGGATTTGAAAAATAATAATTCCTACATAATTGTGATTCGAGAAATGTGTTTAGTTTTATTAAAAATATATTGCTATTAAAGCTAGAGACAATGTTCGTCGTTTCAATAACTCAGACTGATAGGATCACGCCAATATGTTCTATAACTGATAAAGCGAGGGTATTCTGTAAGACAACCATGGGATCTCATTCCGTCTCGAATTTACCATCTCTATATAGATATCGGCAGTTAAAAGCCCTTCTTCTTTTCCCAATCTTTTGATATATCTACCAGTAGGATCAACGATCATAGAATCCCCGCAAAAATCGTCTTTGGTTCCCATTGCATTGCATCCCAAAACATAAACTAAATTCTCAGCTGCTCTCGACTTCAATAATAGACGCCATAATTCATCATATGGTTCCATCCAGGCACTGGTATATATTAAAAGTTCTGCACCTTTAAGAACGTGTTTTCTACTGACTTCTGGAAAACCAAGGTCCGCACATATGGCCAAGCCCACAGACCAACCTTCTATATCCACCACTTCCAAAGATGTGCCTGGTGTGAAAAAATCTCTTTCCTTTGCCCATAGATGTGTCTTTTGATAGCTGAATGCTTTCCTCCCTTCTTTATCAAAAAGTGCTGCGGAATCGAAATAATCTCCTTTTTCTTTTTCAACCACGCCCGCAATCAAATAAACTCGATTGGCCGCTGCAAGTTCACTAAAAAATTTATTTTGTTCAAGTATATCTTCTGAGGATAGTTCAGAGATCAGTTCGTAATCAAATCCATAGATCGGGAGTTCTGGTAAACATACTAAATCCACATCCTCGCTCGTCGCCTCTGAAACATATTTTTTAATCTTATCTTTATTCCTTCGAGGATCTTTTTCAATTTCAGTCTGAATTGCACAAATCTTTAAATGTTCCTTTTTTTCAGTCATGATGATATCATCCCTTCATTAGTTATGATAATAACTACGCTTGTTTAATAGATTTCTAAAAAAGAAGAGAAGAAAGGTGTTAGAGCTATATTAGCTCTTTTTCTAGCTTTTCTAACTCCTCGTGATTAACTATTTTGCCTTTATCCATAATCTGTTTACCATCAAGCCAAACTGAGGAGTTGGAGCATATACCATCGCAGTGTGATGCCGCTTCGATACCGCCTTCCTGTTCCGGTACGAGCTTGGAACCCACGTTACCTAGACCCCACTCTGTACCACCCCATATCCTTTCGTCTTCTACGATGTTACCAGTCAATTTAGCACCAGGGTTAAAGCCATAACTGATATGGGCCAAATAGTACATCCTTTCGTCATCGAAGCTAGCTAACCACTTCTCGAATTGCTGAGCCTCTCGACCGCCTTCTATCTTAATCACTTTACCCTTCTCAACCGTGAGTTTGATCGGGTTGTCTAGCAGACCTATAGGAGGTACTAAAGAACCATCGAACACCAAAGTCCCGTTTATGGATTCGAATTTAGGACTCCAGCTGATCTGTCCCGGCAGCATGGAGGCTTTTCCTCTCATTATATCCCCCGAATGTACGATCATATGCCTTTCAGGATGGTTTTCAAATTCAAGATCTGTTCCTGCAGGAGTCGTCACTTTTACCTTCTTTGCATCCCCCGTTTCTTCTGCCATAATCTTCAGAAACTTTGCCAGTTTAGGCATATCTACCCTTCCTATAGTCCTTACCATCATATCAGGATTCATCTCGACGAGACAGATATACCTGATATCATCGCTCGATTCGATAACTCTATCGTAAACGGTAGAATACAAAAGCCACTGCTCATTATATTCAATCCATACATCGGCATCTTTCAACGCACCGGTTAGAGTTTTCAGTGGAAGCATGTCGTCGGCAGCTTTACCCACGCCTAAGGGAGTAGCGTTCCAAACAACCATAGGTTTCCCGCCAGCACTGAAAACCTCTGCAGCCGTTGCTTTAACAACGGCTTCATTTGATTTCGTATCTGCAGTGATAACTACGTTATCACCTTCTTTTACTTCTAAAATATCCTCCACCAAGGTCTTTGCCGATTTTCCTAGCTCGAAGTCGTATTCCATCATATCTACCTCATTTTTGGGAAAGAGGATGGATGTATTATATATAGCTTATCAAGGTTTATCTAAACACACAAATATTAGCAGGGTATCATCCAGATGCTACGGTTTCTAAAAGTTTAACGATAAAATCATATAGTTTATTTACGGAATCAATGTGTACCCTTTCACTTGTCGAATGAGGATTTTTCAAGTCAGCACCGAGAGATATCATATCCATGTCCTCGAATTTTTTGCCTATAATGCCTGTTTCTAATCCGGCATGTAGGGCTTCTACTTTTGGTTCCTTATCATAGAGTTTTTTATATACTCTCGTACAAAGTTTTAGAACTTCAGAATCTGTATCCGGTTCCCAACCAGGATAAGCTTCGTCTTCTTCCACCATAGCATTAAAATTTTCAGATATCACTCTGATCCGATCCCTTATAAGTTGCAACTCCGATTGCAAACTGCTTCTGGTCTTC
The DNA here is from genome assembly GCA_003552585.1 of Thermoplasmata archaeon. GTDB lineage: Archaea > Thermoplasmatota > Thermoplasmata > Halarchaeoplasmatales > Halarchaeoplasmataceae > PUNK01. Next base: position 51,981 of record PUNK01000004.1, read on the forward strand.
AGGGCCATGTCAAGATGCTCTTGATCTATAGAAACCGTTGCCAGATTTGTCGATGTCCTAACCAGACCAGGAACATCTGGACTCATTACCAGCACACCGTCAGGAAGTGAGTGGATAAGATCTATTATATGATTTGTGCTTTCCTCAGTTAACAGCTTTTTATCTTCTTCATCTATCTCTTTCACTTCACATTCCATGCCCTCTTCCGTAGAGCTGTATTCATCAAGTATATCATTAAAGCAATCTTTCAATATCTCGCTTACTTTTTTTAGTGACAAAGAGGTCTGGAGCATGGCTTTGGACTCACTTGGTATTGCATTCCGTCTATTCCCACCTTTTATATCCTGCAGATAAATCTTCCCGTTACCTTTGGTCTTTAAGGTCCATATAAGTCTACCCAGAACTTTGATCGCATTAGCTCTGCCCTTGTGTATGTCGACACCCGAGTGACCACCTTTCAACCCTTTTACATATATCTCTATCGACTTACCTTCGACATCATCAGTGAATTCCAATGGAAGCTTTATCTCACTATCGCCAGAACCTGCACACCCGATTATAAATGTGCCAAACTCTTCACTGTCTAGATTGATCAGAGTTCTCCCTTCCACGTGTGAAGGATCGAGTGCAAGTGCACCATCTAATCCCGTTTCCTCACTAACTGTGAAAAGGAATTCTAGATCGCCATGATCTATGTCTTTATCGGATATCAAAGCTAGAGAGAGCGCGATCCCTATTCCATTGTCTGCACCCAAGGTGGTGCCTTCAGCTGTTATCCAACCCTTCTCTTTTCTGATTCTTAAAGGGTCTTTAGAAAAGTCATGTTCAACATCACCCCTTTTCTCACATACCATGTCCATGTGGGACTGAAATATGATGGGGTATGCTTCCGAACCCGTCTTGGCCTTTTTTTTCACTATTAGATTCCCAGCTTTGTCGACCTTTGTCTCACATCCTTCATCTTCTACTTTCGATCGGATGTACTCTCTGATTTTACCCTCGTTGCCAGAACACCTTGGTATCTCGGTTATATCTTTAAAATAATCCCACAAAGGCACTGGTTCTAGTTTTCTTATTTCATTCCCGGTCATCTTATCACTCATCTTTAAGTTTATATGATAGAGATTTTTTAGATTATTTCAACTCTTCGGTTAAAATCAAAGGATACACGAAAATAGTATTAAATGACATCAAGCAAATATATCATGATTAAAACAATTTGATTTAATAAATACATTTAATATTGTCTAAGGAAGGAGATATTCTGCAAATATACGATAGTGATGCCGTAAAATTCCACACGAAAAGCATATATATGTTTATTTTTTTACTATATGTAAAAAGAGGTGTAAACTTGACTCAAGATCCTGTTACCCTGAGAATTGTGAAAAATGCATTGGATTACATATCAGAAGAGATGTTTTGGACGGCTATAAGAACAGCGAAAAGCAGTATTTTATATGAAACATATGATTTCGCTCCTGCCCTGACCGATAGAAAGGGCGATTTGATTTCCATAGGCCTTGGTGTACCAGCTTTTCTTGGAGTTATGCCCTATGTAGCTAAGAATATGATGGCGGACATAGATGAGTTTGAACTGGAATTAAAGCCTAGAGATATATTCGTGTCTAATGATCCATATAAAGTCGGAACCCACATGAACGATATAGCTTTGTCTATGCCCATTTTCATAGGGGACGAGATCGTATCGATCGCCTCTATCAAAGCTCATGTTAATGATATTGGCGGTATGAATCCTGGAAGTTGGGGGCCAGATGCTGAAGAGGTGTTCCAAGAGGGTGTGATGATTCCAACCTCTCACTTCTACAGGGGAGAGAAGCTTAACAAGGAAGTGGCAAATATAATAAAGCACAACTCAAGGGTTCCAGATTATGTGTATGGAGATCTTGAAGCGTTGGCTGCAGCTCTAAGATATGCTTACAACAGGATAAACGAGCTTTGTGATAAGTATGGAGTCGAAAGTGTAAAAAATGCCATGAAAGACAGGATAGATGATGGAAGGATAATGGCTAAAGAAAGAATGAAAGACCTGCCTAAAGGAAAATTCCATTCTGAGCAGAAGATATTGAAGTATAAAAATATGGAAGAAGATATCACATTGAAAGCCGACCTTGAGATAACGGACGATAAATTCAAGGTCGATCTCACAGATAATCCAGACCAGGTTAAAGCTCCCATCAATACTTCTTTCCCGGGAACATATGCAGCTATAGCCACCATCTTTACCGCTTGTACAGACCCACACATCAATTTGAACCAGGGTTACCTTGAACCAATAGAGATCATCGCTCCCGAAGGATCGATATGGAATGCTTTACCTCCTGCTCCCATCAGCTGTTACTGGGAGACCATGATATATGGTTTTGATCTGATATGGATGGCTTTGGCTTCAGAGCTCCCAGATAAACTGACTGCAGGTCACTTCGTGTCAGTAGTTGCCGAGAATATAGGCATGATCGATCCTCGAGATAGCAAATACAAGATATTAGTCGAGCCAAACCCAGGTGGTTGGGGTGCAGGTATAGACAAAGACGGAGAATCATGTCTTGTATCTGCAGGAGATGGGGAAACTTATGCACACCCTGTTGAAGTCCTTGAGAGAGAGTATCCCATAAGAGTTGAATCCATGCGGTTAAACTATGAGGACGGAGTTGGACATGGAAAATACCGAGGGGGATTCGGTATGTGGAAGGATTACAGGATATTGGCAGAAGAAGGGAGCTTCACGACCTCTATAAATAGAATAAAGTATCCCCCTTGGGGTATAGATGGAGGAGAATACGGCTCATGCAACCATATGGTTATCCTAAGAGATGGTGAAGAGATCTGGGATGGAGGTAGAAAGTTGAATTTTCCTCTCCAGAAAGGAGATGTCATTAGTATAAGAAGTGGTGGTGGAGGGGGTTGGGGAGATCCCCTTGAACGGGACCCTGAGCTAGTTTTGAACGACTTTAAAAGAGGATTAGTCGATCTAGAAACTGCAGAAAGGAAGTACGGTGTTTTGATCGACCAAGATGAGCTGATCATTGATATAGAAGGGACTAAATCTCTTAGAAAACAGATAAGGAACGAGAGAGGACCGGCTAAGACTATCCCAAAAGTGAAGGAGGTCGCATAGGTGAATACATTGAATCACCAAAAAAACTACAAGAGATTCAAAAATGTGATCGATGAAGATTACGACGGTGCTTTATTATATCCGGGTGCAAACCTCTATTACCTCACAGGACTGGATCCTAAAAGTGTACTAGAGAGACCTTTCCTGTTGATCATGTACTCTCATAAAGAGTCGGTCCTTATAGCACCAAAGATGTATGAAAAAGATGTGAGTGACACCTTCATAAAAGAGGTGTGCTTGTGGAAAGATACTGAAAATCCTTACGAAATACTTAGATCATTTCTTCATGATATGAAAAACGAGCACGAAAGAATACTTATAGAAGATAAGATGCCTGCCTTTATTTACACTAAGTTACAGGACCATCTGAAAGAATATGATTTAGAATTGCTCAATGATCAAACTGCTCATTTTCGGATCAAAAAATCTAAAAAAGAAATTGACCTTATGCAAAAGGCCGCTGAGATAGCTGATGAAACTTTTTACAGGATCCTCCAAGAGGACCTTAAAGGGATGACTGAAAAAGAAGTTGTTTCCTTGATCGATTATTACATAATAGATTTGGGTGGTGAAAAAACAGCCTTCCAGACTATCGTTGCCTCAGGACCTAACGGAGCGAACCCGCATCATTATCCTTCTGAAAGGGAATTAGAAGAGGGTGATCTTGTTATAATAGATTACGGTGCGGTGTACAAAGGATATTGTTCAGATATATCTAGAACTATCGCGATAGGGGATGTATCTCCCAAGAAAAAAGAGGTATACGACTTAGTAAGAAAAGCTTTAAAAACTGCAAGTGATGCTGTCGAAGTGGGTATAGAACTCAAAGAAATCGATATAGCCGCTAGAGATGTGATCAAAAGAGGTGGTTATGGGGAGAACTTCATACACAGAGTAGGTCATGGATTGGGTTTGGCGGCACATGAAGAGCCCTATCTAACCTCCACAACAACAAAAAAGATTAAAAATAGGATGACATTTACTATCGAACCCGGAATATACCTCAAAGATGAATTTGGCGTGAGGATAGAAGATGATATCATGGTAGATAAAAAGGGAAAAAGTTTGACCAAAGCCGATAGGGATTTAAAGATAATATGATGAGGTGTTCAATTTGAAGAGGACAATTGATGAGGAAGAAGAACGTAAATTGTTGCAATCGATACTCGAAGATGATTGGGATGATAAGGACATAAAAATCTACCAACTTCTTAGAAATAATGGAAGGATGACAGATACAGAGATCGCGGAAAAGTTAGATATGTCTATAACCACAGCAAGGCGTAGAAGAACCAAACTGGAAGAAGAGGGGTATATCTATCTTATGGCTTTGCTGGTTCTACAAGCAGTAGGTGTAGCATACGCAGATACAATCGTGAAAATCAACCCCAAGGCTTCCTTACAAGAACTAAACAAATTCATAGCAGAAGCTGTAGCAAATCCAAGGATATATGAAGTTACCCAGTATATCGGTAAAAGAGCTTTGCTTTTCAGATTTTATGAAAAAAATATGGAAAGGGTTAGCAAACACATAAACGAATTTTTGTTAGGCAACAGATTAGTACAAGACTACGAGATTTACCCTGCTGTATCATCTCCTAAAGCTTGGAATAGCATCACTGAGAAGTATTACGAGGAAAAATTTAATAAATATAGGGATGAGGAAAAGGGATAGGGTTTTAGTCCTGGTTCATCGGTGGTGCTAAGATCCAAAGTGCTTTAGCCGGTGTTGAAGAGGGATTATAGGTATAGTGTGAAGTGCCGGGCTCGTTATAAAGGAGAGATCCTTTTTTGACCCTAATTTCACCTTCCTCGGTAACTACCACTATCTCACCTTCGATCACGTAAGAGAATTCGTGGGATCGTTCATGGATGCTGAATCCATCTTCTGGTAACCTTACTTTTGGTTCGAGTTCCAATATGCCCATCTGTACCTCTTCTTGGATCTTTATAAGGGATAAAGCTTCGTTCAGGGCTTCGCTCCATTTTTCCTCGATCGATATTATCTTTGATCCCATAATGTATCATCTCCTTTTAATACGTCATCCTCAGATTTCCGTATATATCATGCTTGATTTTGAAACCTTCGGGCACAATGGTCGTAGCTGTGCCTCCTTCGATTATGCATGGTCCCTCTGTTTCAACACCAGTTGGGAAATTTTCTTTTCTATAGATAGGGGTTTCGACTTTTTTCTCCCCATCGAAGATATTTCTGTAGCCCATGAAAGCATCAGAAAGTGTATATTCGTTTTTATCTTCCTCTATGCTCGGTGGTTCAATCTTTACAAGACCGATCGTATGGAAGTTAACGATCTTTATTTCGCTATCTTCAAGTTTAAACCCGTACTCTCTATCATGAGCTTCGTGGAACTTTTTCTTCAAACCTTTAATATGCTTTACATCTAAAGTACCGTTTGGACATGGTATCTTCAAAGTGTGTGCCTGACCTTCATACTTCATGTCAGCTCTACGATTGATTACGGTTTCAGAAGGACCTATACCCTCGACTTTGAAATCTTCCTCTATTTCTTTCTCCAGAATTTCAAAAGTTGAATTGACATCTTCTATAGATTCTTTATCCTCGCCCATGATCATGTCTCTAGTCCGTACGAGCTCGTGTCTAATATCAAGACCGATCATACCCCATGGATTGAATACTCCGCTGGGGATAGCTGGAACTATTATCTCGGGGATCTCTAGTTCTTCAGCTATGAACGGAGCAAACATTGGCCCCGAGCCACCATGCGCGATGAGGGTGAAATCCCTTGGGTCTAAACCCTTTCTGATCGATATAAGCCGGATCAGCCTTGAGGAGTTGTCATTGGCGACCCTTATAGCGCCATAAGCAGCCTCGATTGGGTCCAAGTCCAGCTTCTCTGAAACCTTTTTCAAGGATTTTACAGCAAGGTCCCTATCCATCTTAAGATCCCCGCCCAAAAGATATTTGGGATTTAGATGTCCGGTCACTACGTAGGCATCCGTCAATGTTGGCTCCTCACCGCCCATGCCATAACAGGCCGGTCCAGGTCTAGCACCAGCCGCCTTAGGTCCGACTTGTAAATTTCCTGCCTCATCAGCCCATACTATGCTGGTACCTCCGTTACCTATCTCTTGAATATCTACAACCGGTACTTTTGTAGGATATCCTGGATTGTATTTACTCTGTTCTATCCAGTACTCTGTTTTTGTCTTTGGAGTGAGGTTCTCCGCTAGCCCGGCTTTGGTAGTCGTGCTACCGCCATCGATTACGATAATATCTCTTTTATCAAGAAGTTCGCCTATCGATGTGCCACCTATAATTCCGGATATAGGCCCTCCTTCTACAGTGGTTATAGGGAATTTTTTTGCATACTTTGCTGTCGCCATACCTCCGGAAGCCAATGTAAGGTAAAATGTCCCATCGAACCCTTCTTCTTTTAGAGCCTTTTCAAGTTTATTTATATACTTAACAAAGGTTGGTTGTACATAAGAGTTTAATATGGCTGTGTTGAACCGCTCGTATTCTCTCCACTCTTGAGTCAAATCACTAGATATAGTGATCAATGGATCTTCGATCCCATGGTCCTTACAGACTTCCTCCACTATTTCTTTCGCTCTTCTTTCGTGTTCGGTGTTTATATAGCTGTTTATGAATCCTATACTGATAGATTCTGCACCCTTTTCAATCAAAGATTTTGCAGCTTCTTTTACCGCTACCTCATCCAGTGGATTATGGATACTGCCGTCTTCATCTATTCTTTCTTTAACCCACTCAGTCATGTATCTATCCACAAATTGTTCAGGTTTTTTAAATTTAAAATTGAAGATATCCCTTCTATTGGCCCTTTGTATATCCATTATGTCGTATCCATCAGTGGTTATAAAGCCAACATTAGAACCACTTCTGGTGATGATGGTATTGATAACGACTGTCTGCCCGTGTATTATCTGGTTAGCGTCCTCCAAGGATATGCTCTCTTGATCTTCCAATTTCTTTATGCCTTCTATTACACCTTTTTCGAACTCCGGTGGAGTAGATTCAACTTTGATCCAAGCAGTCTCTTCAGTTTCCGATTCAACCACATACAAATCAGTGAAAGCTCCACCGATGTCTATTCCTATCCTAAAGGCCATGTAATTATACCTCCGTTTTGTTCTTTAAACAGTTAATAGTGTAATTATTGTTCACTATAAAAGACTTATGCATTAAAATTTTCCATCAACTTGTTAAATTTGATTTTGTTATTTTAAAAGAGGTCTAAGCCATAATTTATACATCCTGCATACATCCAGTTTAGGTATTTCGGCACAAATTTAAAATATTTTCTAAACTATGTCTTTTAGAATAATTAATTATGGCCTGGTGAAATAAAATGAAATCCAAATACCTAATAGACACGATCGATACCCATACTGCAGGGGAACCTACGAGGATTGTGATCGGCGGGTTAGATCTTTATTCTTTTTTTGGCAGAAGTATTGGCGAACAGAGAGATATATTTTCGGAGAGATATGACGATATCAGGGTGCTTTTGATGAAAGAGCCCAGAGGTCATGATGATATGTTTGGTGCCGTGCCCGTAAAACCAATGAAAGAAGAAGCAGATATAGGCGTAATATTCATGCACACGACAGGATATTTGGACATGTGCGGTCATGGGACTATAGGTGTTGTCACCGCCCTTCTTGAAACTGGTGTTCTTCAGGTAAAGGATAAGATCATCATTGAGACGCCTGCTGGTCTGGTTGAGACCTTGCCGAAAATGAAGGGGGATAAAGTTGAAAAGGTGAGCATGAAAAATGTTGATTCCTTCATATTAGGCAGAAAAAGAGTGAGGTTAGAAAAATTAAAAAAGAATATATTCGTAGACATTGCATATTCCGGTAATTTAGTAGGTTTAGTGGATGTGAAATCGGTGGGTCATTCGATTAAAAAGGAGGAACTAGGTATTTTAAAACAGCTCGGTACAGAATTGATGAACAGATTGAACGACGAAAATAAATTTTTACATCCTATTGAGAATTATGAGAAAAGGGTGGATCTTATCGAATTTTACGAATCTAGAGAGGATGTTGATAGAAATATCGTCGTTTTTGCTGATGGCTCTATCGATAGATCTCCCTGCGGAACTGGAACTTGTGCAAAAATGACTTTTCTGCACGATAAGGGGGAACTAGCCGTTAACGAAGAATACAGATATCAGAGTGTCCTTGGAACCGAGTTCAGCGGAAGGATACTCAGTGCGGAGGAAAAAGAGGGAGTTATCGTGATCAAACCAGAGATATCTGGTTCTGCATATATAACCGGAAAGAACACTTTTATCTTAGATCCTGAGGACCCTTTGACTGGGTTTAGTCTGTATAAATGATCTATATCTAAAGTCGAAAGTGTCGATGGTCTAAAAATATTCTTTTTCTAAGTCCCATTTAAAGATCTCTTCCCGAGGAGGTGAGCCATAGCCATTGACTTCGCTGTGCTTCCAGCCGAATCTGTTCTTCAGTTCGGCAAGGAATTCTGCGTATTTGAAAGGAGCGATAACAGTATCTATTACAGGCACTCCAAGCTCTTCTTGCAGTGTCCTGTAAAAACCGAACTGCCTTGTACAGCCAAGTATGATGACCTCGGCACTGTCATAATCCACTGCACTTCTAGCTTCGTTGGTTATAATCTCCGCAGTTCTCTCCTCATCCTGATGAAAATCTAAGACCCCTAGGTCGACTTTTCTAAAAGATGCTAAGCGTTCTTTATAGCCGTATTTGACAACGTTGTTCTCCATCTGTGGTATCCATTTCTTTCTCCCGACTAATATTGAAAATCTATGTCCATAGGTGCATGCTATATTCATGCTTGATTCAGCAGGACCAATCACCACCATGTCTTCAGATACATCACGGGCTGACTTCAGGCCTAAATCGTAAAAACAGCCTATTATGGATGCATTGTACCCTTCTTTATCCGCATCCTTGATCTTATTTAACATAGCAGGAAGGACGAGATCCTCGTAGAAGTGATATTCTAAGTGTTGGGGACCCTTTTTATCATCCCCTACATAGGCCATATCGAACTGTGTATCAGCATGCTTACAACCGTTCAAGATATTTAATAACTGCCTATCTGATTCTTCATCGGCAGGTGGATGAGGGACTATCCAAAGTATTTTTTTGTTCATATTATTCAGCTCTTTTGCCCTGCTGCATTCAACTTGTTGAGCATATGGAATGTCTAAAAATAAAAAACTTAAGAGGATTTCCGATGGCGGTACCCTCCCACCTTTAGACACCAGGGTTTATAAATACTCCTCTTCAAGTTTCCAAGTATCCATCTCTTTTCGTGGTGGCGATTCATATCCGCCTATCTTGCTCTGTTTCCAGCCGAACCTGCTCTTCAGTTCAGCAAGGAATTCGGCATATTTGAAAGGAGCAACCACCGAGTCTATTACCGGAACTCCTAGTTCCTTTTGCAATTCCTTATAAAATCCAAACTGGATGGTACAACCCAATATAATTACTTCAGCATTATCCTCTTCTATGGCTTTACGTGCTTCATCGGTTATCATCTTTGCCGTTTTATCCTCGTCCTCATGGAATTCCAGAACACCTAGGCCAACACTCCTGAAAGACGCTAATCTATCTTTATAACCGTATGTTATAACGTTGTTCTCCATCTGTGGTATCCACTTTTTCCTTCCGACGATTATGGAGAACTTGTGTCCCAATGTCACTGCGATATTCATCCCTGATTCTGCAGGAGCAGCGACCACAAGATCGTCGGTTACCTCTCTAGCGGTATGTAGTCCTGGATCATAGAAACATCCTATTACGGCTGCATCAAAACCGTTTTTTTCGGCATCCCTAATTTTTTTAAGAGTGGGTATAAGTGTTAGGTCCTCATAAAAGTGGTACTCCACATGTCTTGGGCCTGTCTTATCTGCGATCGAGGTCACTTCTATCTGTGTGTCTTCTTGTTTACATTCTTCTAAAACTTCCCTGATCGGTTCATTATAATCCGTCCCTCCGACCGGATTTATCCATAATATCTTTTTTTGCATTTTAATTCCTCCTAATAAACGTTTTTTTATTACGTAACTTATGAATCGTAGATTTATTTATATGTTTTGTAGTTCTGATTCTGAGAATATCGGCAAAGAATTGGGTTAATCTATTAAAGAATAATTCGTTATTGATTTCATGTACTATCTAGAATGCAAATGTATGCTGAAAAAAGATGGTAGGTTTATTCTGGGTAAAGGGAGAGCTGACTTGCTTAAAACAATCGAGAGAACTGGCTCTATGAGTGAAGCTGCAAAAGAGAAGGGGATGTCCTACAGACATGCCTGGGGAAGGGTAAAGAGGATCGAAGAATCACTTGGGGAAAAGGTGATTATAACACACAGAGGTGGTAAGGATAAGGGGGGATCAGAGCTCACCGAAACCGGTAAAAAACTTCTAGAGGATTACGAGGAATTAAAGAAACAGCATAAGGAGAAGGTATTCAAAAAACCCTCATTAACAGTCGATGGGATCATAAGTAAAGAGGATAAAATCCTCTTAATCAGAAGGAAAAACGATCCTTTCAAAGGACGATATGCACTCCCCGGAGGGTTTGTAGAATATGGCGAAACTGTTGAAGATGCGGTATTAAGAGAGATAAAGGAAGAGACCGGTCTATCAACAGAAATAAATAATTTGATAGGTGTTTATTCGGATCCCGATCGGGATCCGAGGGGGCATACGGTTTCTGTGGTATTTGATCTGAAAATCAAAAAAGGGAAATTGGAAAGCAGCAGCGATGCTCTTTCAGCCGATTTTTTCCCAATGGAGGATTTGCCCGAGTTGTCTTTTGATCACAAAAAAATAATCCAGGATGGTTTACTTTCTTCGAGTGATTAATCTGTAACTTACACTAGTTCCTTTGAGAGCATGGGAAAGGTCTTCAACTATCTTTCCATACTCTTCGGGTGTTTCATAATCCTTTGCAAAATCATATTCGCCAACAACCGGATCAAAACCTAACTCCTTCATCTTCTTTATGGTGACCAGAGGATCGGCACCATTACTATCGAAGTACAACTCAATGTATAATTTCATACAAAATATAACTGCAGGATAACATATAAATTTATCGAATATTTGTTTCGTATAAAATTGTAAATCATATAAAAATTGAGGGAGTGTGTAATTATAATTTTTAAATTTATATTAATATTTTCTCACACAGCGTGAGAAAGATTTATATATTTGTTAAGCATCACTTAACAGCATGGGGAACGAAAATACCACAACGAGAGATAAAGAATATCTCCGTGCGTTGTTCGTACTTAAAGCACATGAAGAACCGGTAGGACCAACTGAACTTGCAAGATGCATAGATGTGAGTAGAGTTGGAGCACTTCAGAAAATGAGGAAATTGGAATTTTTGGGATACGGGAAATACATCCCAAAAAAAGGGCTCCGACTGAATGAAAAGGCGTTAGCTCTAGTCCAGAAGGATGTGAAAAGACATCACATGGTAGAGAAGTTTTTGGAAGATACGTTAGACATGAACTCCGATGAGGCATGTGATGAGTCGTCTGCTTTAGACCCGCACATTAGTGAGAAATTCATAAAACAGTTGGATAAGAAGCTGGGAGATGATTTGGAATGTCAGTGTGGATGTTGTATTGAGCCTTATTATGACCCAGAAGACCTCTACAACTGTCACTGGTACCGGAAAAAATTTACTTTGCCTTAAGAGGTAGCTATCATGAAGAATATTAGGAAGAACAGACTAAGTTTCGATGTTATTGAATGTAAGAGGGAGGAATGCGGATGAGTGAACTATTATGGATATTGGGAGTCACGCTATTGATCGCAGTGCTCGCACTGATAGGGATCATAACATTCAGTTTAAAGGAAAACGTCTTTGAGAAGATTCTGATCTATTTTGTATCATTCGCAGCAGGCGCTCTTATAGGAGCAGCTTTTTTCGAATTGATCCCCGAATCATTCCATGAATTCGGAGTCGGTCATGGGCATATGACTGCACCGATACTGATATTACTTGGATTTATATTTTTCTTCGGGCTGGAACAATTTTTGCGATGGCATCACTGCCATGAAGCTCCATGTGAACACACAAAGATGTCTTTCAGTTACCTAATACTTATATCAAATGGAATCCACAACTTTATCGATGGTATCATAGTGGGAGCTGCATTTTTGATAGATATCACTCTAGGAATATCTACTTCTATCGCTGTGGCTGCTCACGAATTACCTCAAGAATTTGGAAACTTTGGGATCCTGGTTTACGGTGGATGGAAAAAGATGAAGGCTTTATTTGTTAACCTGATAGCCTCTTTGATGATAGTACCAGGAGGATTAATAGCATACTTCAGCGCTCATTTAATCAATCCCATCTACTTGATACCTTTTGCTGCTGGTAACTTCATCTATATCGGGGCATCGGATCTGATACCCGAGGTACATGGTGAAGAGAATCTTAAAAAAAGTATGGTAATATTATCGATGTTCGTCCTCGGGATTCTTGCAATATTGTCGGTCGAATTGTTCATGCCGCACACTCACTGATATTATCTTAAAATAAATGAGATGATGTGCTCTAGAAAGGTCCTTTTAAAAAATTGCTCGAAGAAAGGTGTTGCAAGAAAAACATATAAATACCGGTCCATCATGGAATAGATTCACATGGCCCGAAAACCCGGAAGAATGTACAGAGAATACAAAGGACAGCCTTACACCCGAAAAGAATACATAGGTGGTGTACCCCACGTTAGAGTGGGTCAATTTATGATGGGTAACAGAACTGCTGATTTTGATCTTGAGTTAGAACTTATTGCTGAAGAAAAATGCCAAATAAAAGATAACGCACTTGAGGCCGCCCGTGTGGTCTTGACTAGGAACCTAGTTCGAAAACTAGGTGATAAAAATTTTAAAGCACATATCCTTATTTACCCTCATCACGTTCTGAGAGAAAACAAACAGGCCACGGGTGCAGGAGCTGACAGATTGTCGGAGGGAATGAGAAGGTCCTTTGGAAAAAAGGTCGGCAATGCAGCAAGGGTAAAATCTAATCAGCCCGTCATACGAGTATGGGTGGATGAAAGGAATTTTGAAATTGGAAAAGATGCTCTAAGAAAGGCATCTATGAAACTTCCCACACCCTGCAGACAAAAAGTAAAGCAAGCTTGATCTCATTCAAGGCTAAAATGAGAACCCTTGACAACAGCAACGGTTGATTTTGAGTGTTTTAATACCTTCTCGGTAGTACTTCCCATAAACAGTCTAGTGAAACCTGAAGAACCGTGACTGCTTATATATATAATATCAGCCTCCCCTGCCTCATCACAGATCTTTTGATATGGTTTTCCAACCAATATTTTCTTTTCAAGTTTCACATCCATATCTAAGGCTTTTTTATGGAGCTCTTTTAAAGTTTTCTTTCCCCTCTCCTTAAAGCCCCTTGCCGCGGACTTTTTTATACTCTCGTAATGCAAAGCTTCAAACTGTGATTCATCCACGACAAAAACCGCAACTGCAGGTATATCCATAATCTGGGCCATCTTTAGACCTTCTTCTACACCTTCTGCAGCACAATCTGAACCATCCGTAGGAACGATCACCTTATGATACATGTTCAAAGGTAATCAAGGACGGTATAAAAACATCACGACTCAAAACCAAACATATTTAAACATAAGATTCTCTTTGTTCACATATGACAGAAGGAAGTAAAGAACAATATGATTACGATGCTCTACTCAACCGAGCTAGAGATAATCTTCCAGATGAGATAGCAGATCACGATAGATTTAAGGTGCCAGAAATCGATTCTTTCGTTGAAGGAAATACTACGATTTTGAGAAACTTTAGCGACGTTGCGAGCACTATAAATAGAGAACCAGAGAAATTATTGAAATACCTTCTTAGAGAGCTTGGTACAGCTGGCGAATTAGAAAGCGGCAGAGCTGTGTTCAAGGGAAAGATAGGCTCCAGAAAAATCGGGGAAAAGGTAAACAATTTTGTTGAAAAATACGTCCTCTGTTCAGAGTGTGGAAGGCCAGATACCAGATTGGTAAAAGAGGACCGGATCACTATATTGAGATGTGATGCATGCGGTGGACATCGGCCCGTAACTGGAAAAAAGAGAAAGGTCCGGACCGTGGAATCCGAAGAGATCAAAGAAGGGGAAACTTATGATCTGCTTATTCAAGACATAGGTAAAGAAGGTGATGGGATGGCAAAGAAAGGGAAGTATACCATATACGTGCCCGGAACCGCAAAGGGGGAAAGAATTAAAGTGAGGATCAACCACGTAACAGGTACACTTGCCTTTGGCACGATGGTTGGTAAGGGGTCGAATTGAAACCATTTAAAATACTAGAAAGACGACATATCCCTGTTGTGGCCATAGTCTGTATGCTAATTCTAACACATATGATCGCATTGGTAGTGGTGAACATATATCCCCAGGAGTATCGGGCATTTGGTGATGATGTCGACGATCCATTGAACCCTCTCATATATATCGGGTTCATTTTGATATTCACTGCAGTTCTGTTATTGCTACTCAAATACACAAAAGGAAATTTCTTACATTACATGATTTTGGCTGTAGTTTTACTGACACTTTTTTACGTATTCTATCCTGTATTATTTTATCTTGTACCCTATGCCTTTATAGTGGCTGGGGTCGGTATCGATATACCTTTAACTTTCTCGGTAATAGGGGCAGTTTTATTAACAATCTTACTTTATAAATTCCCTGAATGGTATGTGGTCGACGGGATAGGTTTGATCATGGCTGGAGGCATCGCAGCAATTTTTGGCTTTAGTTTAGGTATCCTCCCAGTGTTCATACTCTTGATCGTTTTGGCCGTATATGATGCCATTTCAGTTTACAAAACTAAACACATGATCTCCCTCGCATCTGGAGTAATGAAATTGAAGATGCCGGTGATGTTGGTGGTGCCCAACAAACTTGACTACTCCTTCAAAAATAAGAGTGGTCTGATCCAGAACGTAGATAAGGAAAAAAAGAGAGATGCTATGTTCATCGGCCTCGGTGACCTTATAATCCCGGGAATCCTGCCCGTTTCTGCGAGCCTGTATCTACCCTCTATTACATTTGCAGGTGTCTACGCCCCGCTCCTCGTTGCTCTTGGAACAATAATCGGTGCAGTATTGGGTCTGATTGTATTGATGAAATATGTACTTAAAGGAAATCCTCAGGCTGGACTCCCTCTATTAAACGGAGGGGCGATACTAGGTTATATAGTTACATATCTGTTCATATATCAAAACTTTGGACTTGGGATGACTCTGCCTTGGTAAAAAACTTATTTAAGATGATAAAGAAGCTCAAGCGTTATATACATAATAGTTCATTTACCGGGCAATGTCCTGCAAGGACAAGGTTTCTTCAAGATACGATAGATGGAGTTTTTGCTACGATATAGTTGACAATTTCCCACTGATTTCCCGCCCACAAAGACGATGGAAAGGCGAAGCAATTGAAGCACTTGGTTTGAAAGGGAAGGAAAAGGTTTTGGATGTTGGTACGGGCAGTGGTCATATACTTCCAAAGATCGCTGAAAGATTGTCAGATGGAGAGGTTTTAGGTACGGATATCAGTAAGAACATGGTTAAAGTGGCTAGGGAAAGGATCAACGATCAGGGATGTGAAGAAAATGCCTATGCGGTAATAGACGATATCGAAAACAGCTCTTTTCAGGACGAGGAGTTCGACAGGATCCTTGCAACCTTCACCTTCACCACGATCCCGGATCCAAATAGCGCTGCTGAGGAATGTAGACGCATATTAAAACCAGGAGGCAAGCTAGTCGTTTTAGATACGGGAAACCCAGATGGACTTCTTGCGAAGACACTTTTTCAACCGATGAAATATTCAGCAAAAGTTTTTGGGAGAACACACATGGATCGGAATATACAGGGCATTTTAGAAAATAAGTTCTCGGTTAACGAAATTGAGCGGAATCTTTTAGGTATGGTTTATCTACTCGTATGTGAAAAAAGATGAAAAAAGAAGGGGTTTTTGTTTTGTTTTACTCGACCATTTTCTTTAATTGCTCGACTATGTTCGGATTTCTGAGGGTCGATGTGTCTCCGTAATCTTCTCCCGCTTCTAATTTTTTCAAGATCCTTCTCATTATCTTACCAGAACGGGTCTTTGGTAGGTCTGAACTGAATCGCACGGCGGCTGGTTTGCCTATCGGCCCGATTATCTTACCCACGTGACTTCTTAGTTCCTGGACCAGTTCTTCAGAACCCTCTCGTTCACCTTCAAGTATAACGTAAGCTACAGGGACATGTCCTTTGACTTCGTCCGGACGGCCAACAACAGCCGCTTCAGCTACAGCAGGGTGATCGACCAGTGCACTCTCCATCTCCATAGTGCTCAATCTATGACCTGCCACATTCAGCACATCATCAATACGGCCAACGACCCAGAAGTATCCATCTTCGTCAACTCTTGCACCATCACCTGCAAAATATATGTCTGAACTGTATTCTGACCAATATGTGTCTTCGTACCTTTCAGGGTCCTCATAAAGGGTTCTTAACATGGAGGGCCACGGGCGTTTTATGACAAGGTAACCGCCCTGGTTGGGGGGTAGACTATTGCCTTCTGCGTCGTATATATCCGCTTTGAGACCGGGGAAAGGCTTCGTCGCACTGCCAGGTTTTAGATCAGTTATCCCTGGTAAAGGTGTGATCAGTATCATCCCCGTCTCCGTTTGCCACCAGGTATCAACGATCGGGCAATTACCTCCTCCGATCACTTCATGATACCACTCCCAGGCCTTGGGGTTAATGGGTTCACCGACACTTCCCAGCAGCCGCAGGGTGGACATATCGTGTTTATCGGGATATTTCCTACCCCATTTCATGAATAGCCTGATAGCTGTTGGAGCAGTATATAGAACCGTTACGTCATATTTCTCAACTATCTCCCAGAACCTATCTTTGTCGGGATAATCGGGAGACCCTTCGTACATTATAGTGGTTGTTCCGTTTGCCAAAGGCCCGTAGACGATATAACTGTGACCAGTGATCCATCCTATATCTGCAGTGCACCAGTATATATCATCATCCTTGATATCGAATACCCATTTATGTGTGGCGGAGGTGCCCGTTAGGTACCCACCTGTAGTATGGACCACCCCTTTGGGCTTGCCTGTTGTACCACTTGTATACATAAGGAACAACATGTCTTCCGAATCCATTTTTTCTGGCTCGCACTCGGTGGCCTGGTTCTCAGTTATCTCATGATAATATACATCCCGTTCCTCATCAAGTGTGATATCATCTCTACCGAGCCTATCTACTGCGATCACCTTATCTACAGATGTTGCATTTTCCAGTGCCTCTAGGGCGTTCTCCCACATTTTCAATTCTTTTCCTCTACGATAATAGCCATCTGCGGTCACGAGTACCTTGGATTGAGAATCTTCGAGACGTTCATGTAAAGCTGTTGGAGAGAAACCTCCGAAGACAACGCTGTGAGGGGCACCTATCCTCGAACATGCCAACAAACCGATAGCAAGCTCGGGTATCATTGGTAGATAGAAGGTTACTATGTCTCCTTTTTCTACACCCAGTTCTTTAAGAGCATTAGCGAACTTGCATACTTCATCTTTAAGCTCTGTAAAGGTATACTCCTTGGTTTCATCTGTTGGTTCTCCTTCCCATATTATTGCGGTTTTGTCTCCCTTTCCATTCTCAACATGTCTATCGACACAATTATAGGAAGCGTTTATTTTACCATTTAGGAACCATTTGGCATAGGGAGGATTCCATTCTAGTACCTCATCCCACTTTTCATACCAATCAAGTCTCTCTGCAAATTCTTCCCAGAATTTCTCGTAGTTCTTCTCTGCATACTCGTATATCCCTGGATCATCGATATTTGCGTTCTTCTTGAATTCTTTGGGAGGAGGATATATTTTACCTTCCTCCAACCTCGATTCTATATGACTTTCTTTTTCGGACATCTTAACACCTTATTCTATATATGTGAACATTTTAGCATAGTTCTCTCATATAGGTATTTTTTGGTCGAATAACCCTGTTTGTCATTTTTATACAAGACGATTGTTTATTTTATTTGAAGATGTTCGTCCCAGGATACCAAAATTTTACGGCTAAAGTCGATAAGTATATTCGTCACTAATCGGTGTTTTGTGGAGTGATACTACCGGAATAAGTACTGACCACTTCACCACCGTGCTTGACCTCGATCTCGATGTTATTTACATAACCCTGATCGAACTTTATGTCGAAGGAGATGCGTTCAGTGGTCCTCCCGGGTACGTTCACCTCGAGGTCACCTGAATCCACCATACGATCACCGTCTCTGATCACCGTCCACTCGATCACGGCATTCCCTTCAGGTTCACCAAGATTGGTCAAGTAAACATAGGATGTGAACCCATCTTCGTTCTCGCGGTGATATACCTCTTGGATGTCGAAGTTGGGTTCATCTTCCGGACCCATCCGGTCAATCAGCACAGCCATGGCCACTGTGGACAATAAAAGTAGTATGATGAAGAACAAAAAGAACATCTCGGGGCCGCTGAGTCCTCGATCATCTTTTATCATACTTTTTCCCCCATATGACCGCTGTGATGATAATGATCAATATCATGGTCGCAGCAGAAACGAAGGGCGTCTCTTCATCCATGGCATACTCGTCCTCTATATCGTCCTCGGGGATATCGTCTTCTTTCACCCTAAGACCTTGCCTAGCTTCGTAACTGAAGAAATCGTCCTCGTAGCTGCGATACGCCATCCTATAATTTCCCACAGATAAGGTCAAGTTGAAAGATACCTGGACGCTTTCATCCACTGCTATAGGATCAACGGGAAAACGGTCTTGGTGTATGAAGATATTTTCTGACGCTCGGTCGGCGGGCATGACCATGTATTCAAGCTCCAGCGGCCCGCTGTCTTTGTCACCACTGTTCACCATGGTCACATAGGCGGTGATGTTAACCGTATCATCCCCTCCTTCTCTATGAAATTCAAAAAGACCTCTCTCAACGTAGATCTCGGGACGTTCAGATAATTCCCGATATCTGATGTAACCGTATCCGGCTACAACGGACACGACCACCAGCATCACTATCAGTGAGACTATAAAAGATATCATCAGTCTAGAAGATTTCTTACTAGTCGAACGCTCCCAATATCTTTTTTCTTTAGCCGGCTCATCGTCCATGGTTATGATGTTCCTCCGGAAGAGTTATAAACTTATAACGATTGTAGAGAATATAAATTTTGCGTGTGCACAACAGAGTGGGTTTGGCATCGGTCCGTTCTGGTGAATCCGGTATAGATACTGATGAAGATAGATCACCCCTAGACGGGATAGAAAGATATAAGTAAGTAAAGTTTGTTTGATTTTTTTAAAGTAAAATGGAGAGATAAGATGAAAAAATATACGATATTGATGATGATCATATTGCTGGTAGGGATTATAGCTTTCTTCCCAGGTGCTGAGGGGGAAGATAGTATCATCGTAACCGATGCAAGAGGAGAAGAGATCAAGTTGGAATCGCCACCAGAGCAGATAGTTTCTTACATGGCATCTAACACTGAATTGCTATTTCATATAGGTGTAGGTGATAGGGTAGTTGGGGTGGACGATTATAGTGATTATCCTTCGGAGGTAGAGGAACTCCCGTCGGTTGGCGATGCATTTGAGCCCGATATAGAGTTGATCATATCTCTAGAACCTGACCTGGTTGTCACTGCAGAGTACAACACCGGTCTCATAAATGATCTTGAAGGTCACGAAATCACTGTTTTCTCAACAAGTTCCACCACCTTGGAGGATGTCTACAACGATATGCGTATTCTTGGAGAAATATGTGGTGTTTCTGAAGAAGCAAATTCCTTAGCCCAAGAGCTTAAAGATGATATGGGTGAACTTACTGAGGAGACCCGAGATGTTCCTGAAGAAGAAAGGCCTTCGAGTCTTTATATCACCGGAACATATCAAGGCATAAACACTGTCGGAAGCGGGACTTTCATACATTCCCTCCTTGAAAACGCAGGGTTGTATAACGTGGCAGAGGAAGAAAAGGGGTGGCTCACTCTTAATGAAGAAGAGGTAGTAACAAAGAATCCTGAAGTTATCATCGCATCAGAAGAGACGAAGCCATCGCTCGAGGAGTTTATTAACAAAGATTCTTGGCAACACATAACTGCAGTTGAGGAAGAAAACGTGTATTACGTGGACGCCGACCTATTATCAAGGCCTGGACCGAGGGTGATAGACGGACAAGAAATACTGGTTGACATCGCCCAGGGGATAATAGTTGGAGAACAAACCGAGGATGAAGAAATACCTGGATACGCTACCTCAGGACTTTTAGTAACAGCTGTGGTCGCAGCTTTAATATACAATAAAAGGAAGAAGGATTGATGAAAGCACCTTTCCGTGAACACAAAAAGGGCTTTTTGCTGCTTCTTTTGTCTATCCTAACATTCGTAACTTTGGTATCACTGAGTGTTGGGTCAAGGGGGGTGCAAATACCTTACTCCAAAATATCTGCTATAATCATGTCCAACATCCCCTTGTTGGATAGGGTATTCCCCACCTACTCGGGAACTGATTCGGTGATAATAATGCAGATCAGATTGCCCCGGGTGATCTTTGGTATATTATCTGGATGGGCGTTGGCAGTTTCGGGTGTGACCATGCAGGGTATCTTCAGAAACCCAATGGCTTCGCCCTATATTTTAGGAGTATCCTCCGGGGGTGCTCTTGGAGCTTCTATAGGCATACTTTTAGGCCTAGGTCTTTACTATATCCCCGGCCTGGCTTTTACATTAGCTATCATCACTGCCGTAACTGTTTTCTTACTAGGTCGAGTAAATGGAAAGACCGACTTGCCTACATTACTTCTTGCAGGTATAGCAATAGGCTCTTTTCTAGGCGCGATCACATCTTATTTGAAATTCGTCGGCCGTGACACCCTACAGGAAATCGTGTTCTGGACTATGGGCAGCCTGCACGGAACAATCTGGCAGCACATATACATAGTATTACCGATCATTTTATTCGGAACTATAATGACATCGCTTTTTACACGGGAGCTTAACGTAATACAAGCCGGAGAAGAGTCAGCTGCATATTTAGGTGTGGATGTTGAAAGAACGAAATTTGTTTTATTAACACTCTCAAGCCTCCTTGCAGCAGCTGTTGTAGCCTTCACAGGCATCATCGGATTCGTTGGCTTGATTATGCCCCACATAGCTCGCATATTGATTGGTCCCGATCACCGGTGGCTGGTTCCCTCTTCTGCTTTGATGGGTGGTATCTTCCTCGTAAGTTGTGATACGATAGTCAGATTATCGGGCAACATACCTGTCGGTATCATCACAGGGTTGTTCGGGGCACCCTTCTTCCTATACTTACTGATAAAAAGCAGGGGGGAAACGGGATGGTGAGATTGAAGGTTAGTGATCTAGAGACAGGTTATGGTGAGAATAAAGTTCTAAAAGGAGTTAACTTCGATCTCAGGCCCGAAGATTTCACCGGTGTTATCGGTCCAAATGGATGTGGGAAAAGTACACTCGTTAGGGCAATAACGGGAGTCATCCCGATCTGGAAAGGAGAGGTGTGGTTGGATGGCAAAAAAATCTCCGATATGAATCGTAAAGAATTAGCTTGTAAAGTAGCGGTGGTTCCACAGAGAGCTCATGTGTCATTTCCCTTCACTGTACGAGAAATAGTCGAGATGGGGCGGAATCCATTCCTTGGAAGGTTCGAAGGGATGGGAGGATCCCATGATTCGATCGTTGAAGACGCTTTGAGTAAAGTAGGCATCGAAGAGCTAGGAGATAGGTCTGTGAGGGGGCTATCAGGAGGTGAATATCAGCGTATGCTCGTTGCCAGGGCCTTAGCTCAGGAACCAGAGCTGATGCTTTTAGATGAAGCCACATCACACCTTGACATAGGTCACAGAATAGAGGTGATGGAGTTGATGAAAAGGCTCAATTCTAAAGAAGGGCTCTCGATACTAACTATCCATCACGATCTTGATTTAGCCGCACGTTATTGTGGAAATATCCTTTTGATGGACGATGGTGGTCTACATGCAAAAGGTAAGCCATCGGACGTGCTCACTCCTAATCATTTGAGGGCGGTTTACGGGGTTGAAGCAGAGGTGCACAGAAATCCAAGGGATGATTCTCTCTACGTAGTACCGATAACTAGAAAGGAAATTAAGACCACGAAAGATACACATGTCCATGTAGTGTGTGGTGGTGGGACAGGTGGTAAAGTGATGAAAAAATTGGTTGAGGAGGGGTACGAGGTAACTGCTGGCGTTTTGAATGCTATGGATTCCGACATGGAGTCAGTAGATTTCCTGAATGTCCGGCCAGTGGTTGAAGCACCTTTTAGTAGCATCTCAAAAGAAGCGAAGAAAGAGAATATGGAACTTATGAAAAGTGCTGAAGCCGTAGTCGTCACTCCTTTCCCCATAGGCAAAGGTAACGTAGACAATATAAAGATGGTCGAGGAGATGGTCGATGAGGTCAAACAGGTAGTTTTGATGGATGGGGATGATATCCATGCCCGAGATTACACAGATGGTTATGCCTCAAGCATATTGAATGGAATGAAAATAAAATATAATGTATCAACGGTTAAGGAAGAAGAAGGAGTATTAAGGGCACTAAGCAGACAAAATTTATGAATTTTTAAATTATTAGCTACAACCAAGGATTTATATAGAGGGGGTTTAAATGTTCCCTCGCATCTTAAAAGATGCGATAAAGTAAAACAATAGAGGTGTTAAACAATGGGATTTGGAGTAGGTGTTTCACCCCCGATCAATGAAGGGGAGAAGCACGAAGTAACTATACAGGATATAGGTAAGGAAGGCGACGGTGTCGCCAAGATAGAAAATTTTGTGGTCTTTGTGCCCGACACAAAGGTCGGAGATGAAGTTACCATAGAGATCACGAAAGTTCTCAGGACGTTGGCTTTTGGAGAGGTCGTTGAGGACGGCAAATCTACAGATGTAGAGGAAGACGTCGTTGAGGAAGATGAGGAAGAAGATGCAGTAGAGGAAATAGAACTGTAAAGATTCTCTCTTTAAACTGTTTTCAAAACCTTTTTATCCTTTCTTATTTTAATCTTTTACATGGATGAAGTATTCCTGAGTGTATTTGGCCATACTGCTTATGATATCATCCTGCAGGTGGCTGAAAAACCAAAGCTCAATTCGTCAACCAAGGTTTTATCCCGAGTAAAACGGAGAGGAGGTACTGCAGCAAACATTGCTATGATGAGCTCCGAAATGGATGTAAATGTCAGGCTCGTTTCCTTTGTAGGTGAAGATTTTGATGAGGGATATATGAAATCTTTGAAAAAGGCAGGGGTGGACACTTCTGATCTTCAGAGGGTTAAAGGAAAAGATACGCCTACATGCTGGATAGTATCACTACCGGGAGGAGAGCAGATGGCATTCATAGATCAGGGTGCTATGGAAAACATCGATGATTATGAGGTGCCAACGGATTCAATAACCCTTCCAGAAATCATACATATAGGAACGGGTAAGCCAAGCTATTATAGCCGAGTTATGGATTTGGGGGCTAAAAAAGGAAAAAAAATAGCTTTTGATCCCGGACAGGAACTAAGATACGTGTACGACCCCTCAAAATTCAAAAAAATGCTCTCTATGAGCGATATATTCTTCTGCAACTCCTCTGAATACAGTTTGGCACTAGAATACATTGGAGGTTCCAAGTTGGAGGATTTACATTCCTATGTAGGCATTATAGTGATCACTAAAGGAAAAGATGGAAGCACATTAATTACGGATGAGGGAGTCGTTCATATACCTTCCTATGTTCCAAAAAAAATTGTCGAGCCAACTGGTGCAGGAGATGCTTATAGGGCGGGGTTTTATGCGGGATTTTCACGAGGTTTATCTCTTGAAAGATGCTGTGAATTGGGTTCAGCTAGAGCCAGTTTCACCCTAGAACAGGCAGGACCTCAAGAGTCGCATGTTGACTGGGAGAAATTGACGATAAGACTAAAACCGCCCACAACTGATTAATAAGGCTATCGATATATTCTATTAAACCATCCGGTGTTGTCCTTGATAGATGAAGAAGAAGTTCTTGATGAACTCGAAAAGATGAGTCGTGAACGATTTCAAAAAATAGCAAGAAAATTAGTCGAAAGTATCGGATTCGAGGTCAGGTCTATCCGTAGCTTCGGCGGTGATTTTGAAGCGGAAGCAGAGCTCCCGAGAGAAGGAAAAATATTGGATTATATTATACGAATAACGAGATCTGGTGGTGATCCTGAAAAGGAGATCAAAGGGCTAGAACAACTTTTAGCACCAGGTATGAAAGGCCTCTATATATCAACAAGAGAGATAACAAAGGAAGCTCCTCCCAATATAGAGGCAGTGGGAAACCAAGATTTTTACAATATGCTAAAAGAGTATGATATTTTAGAGGGTCTAACTATCCATAAAGAGGAGAGTAGAGCACTTCCAAGTGCTTCTGAAACCGCTAGGATTATGAAATGGGGACGTGATTTTTTCAGGAAAAAAAACTATCCTAAAGCAGTTGAGTACTTCGATAAAGCCATCACCAAAAAACCCGAAGCCACCACTCCCAGACTGTGGAAAGCAAAAGCACTTATATCAATGGGGGAGCCACATGAGGCTGAAGCCGTATTGAGAGAGGCTATCAAAAAGGACTCTACAGATCCAGATATATGGGTGGCTTTAGGAGAAGCACTCCACGAACTAGGACTGTATGAAGATGAGATAGAAGCATACGATAGTGCCCTTGACATAGATGAAGATTTTGTTGATGCTTGGAAAAACAAAGGTGCTACACTTTACGAACAAGAACTTTATGATGAAGCGGAACTCTGCTTCGATAGAGTCTTAGAAGTGAGGCCGAAGGATGAAGGAGCATGGAATAACAAAGGACTCTGTCTTTTTAAGAAGGGAGAGTTAAAAGAGGCTTTGAATTGCATAAACAATGCTTTACAACTACATCCAGATTACTTAGAAGCACTGATAAATAAAGCGCTTTTATTGGAAAATCAAAACAAGATCGCCCCAGCACTGAGAGTTGCGGAAAAATTGGTCAACATGCAGCCTGAAAACGCTAATTTTCACTATATCAAATCGGCATACCTCGAGGCCCTAGGTGAAATAGAATTAGCGTATAAAAGTGCTGATAAATCTGTGAAATTAAATCCGGAATATGATAGAGCCAAGAAACTTAAAACACGACTAGAAAAACGTATAGATAGAAAAAAGGTCGTTGAAAAAGAAAAAGTACCTGATACAGAGAGGGAGGAGGATGAAGAGTACCTATCTAAAAAGATCATGAAACTTGAGAATGAGATAAGCACTCTTAAAAAAATAGATCAGAAGGTCCCATCTGTAAAGAAGAAAAAAGAGTTGGAAGAGGGAGAGGGATCGGAGAAGTTGAATAAAGTCATAAAAGAAAGAGATGAATTGAAAAAGGATTTAGAAAGAAAAGAGAATAAGATGAAAGAACTACTGAAATTGAAATCAAAAGTAGAAGAAAGGATGGAAGATGAATTGGATTTGAAAGAAATAGATCAGATCAAAAAAGAAAAAGATGAATTGAACCAGATCAAGAAGAAAGTCAAGGATGATATCGACCAATTGAGAGAAAAAAGAGATGGATTAGAAGAGGAGATAAAGGAGTTGCATTCCCTAAAGGGAGATGAAGATAATGTAAATAGATTACTTAAAGAAAAAGAGCAGGCTATGAAAGAGTTGGAAGAAAAAGAGGGGATCATAAAAGATTTGAAAGAGACAAAGGACCAACTTTTGGATGACCTTGCACGTTTAAAAAGGGAAGAGAAAAAGAAAAAGAAGGAGAAAGAAGAAGCACATGAAAAGATAGGGGAAATAAGGGCTAAAGAAGAGAGTGACAAGGAACTGAAAAGGGAAGCATTAGTTAGGTTTCAGATAGGAGAATACAAGAGTGCACTGTCATGGCTTGATAAGGTCCAATCCCCTGAACTTCTAAATATAGAAGGGTGTTGTTTATACGAACTTGGGATGATCGATGAAGCTGAAGATATTTTTTTATCCGCAGATACCATAGAGGCGAAACTGAATCTTGAGGAGATATACTATTCTTCTGGAAGATATGATAAAGCTGTTGATATCTCTGAGTTACTTATGGAGGATTTGAAAGACTGTTTGATATTTTGGGAACGTAAAGGGGAAACAATGCGAAAGATAAAAAAGCATGATGAGGCACAGTTGTGTTACTTAAAAGCAAAGGAGATATCGAGTACACATATGCCAGATCTGTACCTCGCTGAGTCTAAGAGTAAGGTAGAAACTTCTAGTATTGAGGAGGAAATAGTAAGGATTAGTATGGAAATTGAAGAGGATGGAATACCAGAGTTAAAAAATTTGTTAGCATCCTATATGTTCATGAAAAATGATTATAAACGTTCTTTCGAAATATTTAGGGAGATAACAGAAATACCGACTAAAGGTGTTTTTCATAACAATCGAGGATGTTCTGCATATCATTTGGGTAGATATGGTGAAGCCCTTACAGAACTTGAAAAGGCGAGTGAGATTGAAAATAATTCCGTTTACTTGACAAACCTTGGTTTCTGTCAACTTCAACGTAATTTAGTCGAAGCTGCCGAAAATAGTTTTAAGATGGCTACTAAAGTAGATGAAAATGATCCTGTTGCATGGTATAACTTAGGAATTGCAATGAAGCGACTTAAGAAGGATGGGTGGAAAGAATATATAAAGAAATCATTAGAATTGGAACCTGATTTTGAAGCTGCACAAAGACTGAGTAAAACATGATATATTTGATGGTGCGGCTGCCGGGATTCGAACCCGGGCATCAAGCTTGGGAAGCTTGAGTCCTAACCAGGCTGGACCACAGCCGCTTGGAAGAGGGGGACCCCTATATTTCATGTGGAAACTGTCCGGGGCTACCGCTTTATATTATATTCTTTTTCCTTCTCCAATACCCTTTCCTCAAAATCAGGACCTAGTTCTACAGCTAGAGTCTCAAGCCGTGCAATATTTTTTACGAATTTACTTTTGCTTGATGATTCTATAAGCTCGTTGAATTCCTTTCTTTTTTTATTTTGATCGTAAACGAACCATCCTAAAGCTAAAATCATCAGACCACCTAAGACAAGAAACCAGTAGGTCCAATTACCTACTGCTTCGTTTAAATCAGTGATCACCTGTGGAGATAGATCATAAAGTACGACGTCAAATAAGCCAAGAGTCAGAAGTATAATCCCTAAAATAAGTCCGATCGAACCTAGAGTCATTTGATTCTTCTTAATGGTCTTTTTTAAATGCATACATACCCAGCAAATAATTAAACATACTTAAAGGTTTTCAGTATGGTGATCATGTGAATGTAGACCATAAAATGCTCTCTCCACAACCTCACTCAATGCAGGATGTATATGCATCCCACGGTATATAGGTAAAATATTTTCTTTTTCAGTATACATCAAGTTTACAATTTCCTGTATAAGTATAGAAGCATTAGGCCCTACAATATGTGCACCTAAAATACGATAACTATCTTTTTCAACTATTACTTTAACAAAACAGTCTGTAATTCCCATAGCATCTCCTTTTGCAGTATCTTGGTAACGCTGATGCCCGATTAAGATATCTGTCATCTTCCTTGCCTCATCCTCCTTTAACCCAACCGAAGCCACCTCCGGTTCTGTAAATATTGCATGAGGTACTGCATGGTAATCCATTTTGATCTTATTTGCTTCAAAGGCATTTCTATAAACTACCTCCGATTCCATGTTCGCTACATGTTTAAACATAGGTTCACCTACTGCATCCCCCATAGCCCATATATTCTCTTTAGTAGTCTCTAGATAAGGATTTACCTTGATCCAACCATTTTCATCAGTCTCTACACCACTTCTTTCTGGTTTAAGTATATCTGAGTTAGATTCTCTACCGGTCACAACAAGTAACTCAGCTGCCTTTATCTCTTTTTTATCCCCTTTTTTATCTTTAGCGAAAATTGTTTTACTCTTATCAGACCCATATACCTCTTTCACTTCATAACCAGTAACGATACTCATATGTTTAGATAGTTTATCTTTTAAGACTTTTGATATCTCTGGTTCCTCTGAGGGTACAAACTGTGGATTTCTGCCTATTATTGTAACTTCAACTCCCATCATAGACAAGAAGAAACCATACTCTGCAGCAATATATCCTCCACCTATTATTGCCATACTTTCAGGAGCATCTTTTAGATTAAGAAATGTTTTACTTGTTAAGTAATCTATGTCTTTAATACCTTTTATAGGTGGTATAGATGGTCGTGACCCAGAACAGATAAGTATGTTTTCCCCCCTTAATCTTTTATCTTTAACTTGCAAAGTATAGTCATCTATGAATCTACCCTGATATGGATAGAAGTCTATGTGATTAGACCCTATTAAAGCTTCCTTGATACTGTCACTCTGTTTTTTAACATGGTGCCTCATCTGTTTCATGATATAAGAAAAATCTATTTTGTTAATATCGACACTTATACCAAATTCGTTAGACCTTTTTATTTGATGTATTACAGTGGCTGGGTAAAGCAACCTTTTCGACGGAATGCATCCTCTAGTTAAACAAATACCCCCAGGCATATCTTTTTCTATCAATGCAATCTTTTTATCTGGATCCGTCGAGAGAATCTGTGAAACTATGTTCATGGCAGATCCTGAACCTATCGCAATTACATCATACCCCTTCATGGTTGAGTAAAGTATGCAAATAAGATAAATTTTGTGTCGACAGAAACACAAAAACTTTAAAACATATCACTATACGATTACTATGAAGCAAACTCCATTGTATCAAAAACATGAGGAAGCTGGTGCAAAGATGATAGAGTTCTCCGGATGGAAAATGCCACTTTACTTTTCTAGTGTGATGAAAGAGCATATGTCGGTTAGAGAGAAGGTAGGCATGTTCGACGTCTCACACATGGGCTCATTATTTCTCAAGGGTGAAGGTGCTCTCGAATTTATCAGTAAACATTGTACCATGAATATAACTACTTCAAATGATTACCAATTAAAATATGCTCATATTCTTAACGAAAAAGGTGGTATCATAGATGATACCATTATAACAAGATTAAAGAATGAATCTTGTTATCTTGTTCCAAATGCAGGAAAAACTGGCTTGGTGAAAAATTGGTTGGAAAAGAGGGGTGGAGAAGAGTACATTCATGACATAAGTGATGATACAATTATTATAGCACTTCAGGGCCCTGAAGCGGATCGAGCACTATCTGAAATATCTGATTCAGAACTCCCAAATCTAGATTTCTTTACCGCAGATACTATTCATATAAATGATGATATAATGGAATTTTTTGATGGCAAATGGCCTATGGCTGATGCACCTATAGTCCAAAAAAGTGGTTATACCGGGGAAGACGGTTATGAAATAATTATACCTAAGGAATCAGGGAAAGTTTTATGGGATCAATTACTGTCCATTGAGGATCCTCCAATGCCTTGTGGACTTGGTGCAAGAGATAGCTTACGTATTGAGTTTGGCTTCCTTCTCTCGGGTCAGGATTTTGACGAAAGCAGGACAACCATTGAAGTTGGATGGGAGAAGCAAGCGATCGATTGGGACAATGACTTTCTAGGTAAGGATGAGTTAAAAAAGATGAAAGATAAAGATCATCAGGTTTTGAAGGGATTGCTCATGATGGACAGGGGGATACCTAGACACGGATACAAGGTTTTTGTAGATGATGATGAGATTAGTGTTGTTACAAGTGGTGCACGTTCTCCTGTTTTAAAGAAGGGCATAGCTCTTGCATACCTTGACCCGGGATATCATGAGGAAGGAACCGAGGTACATATTGAAATAAGAGGCGATAAACGTCTTGCTGAAGTTAAGAACCCTCCCTTTGTGTGATTTCCACATGAAATATAGGGGTCCCCCTCTAAGGAGTTGAACAAAATGAAAGGATTAGATGTATTCGAAAAAATAATAAAAGCGCCTGGAGTATCTGGTTACGAAGAACCGGTAAGAGAAGCAATTAAAGAAATAGTCTCCCAATACGGTGATACAAGAGTGGATAATATGGGTAATTTGATACTAGAGCTACCAGGAGATGGACCACATATAGCAGTTGTTGCCCATATGGATGAGATAGGAATGGTGGTATCAAATATAGAAGAAGATGGCTATCTAAGAGTGATGAAGATAGGAGGTGTTAAAGATTCACTTCTTCTTGGAAGACATGTAACCATCCACACGGAATCCGGGTCTGTTAACGGAGTCATAGGTCACAAAGCACCTCACTTAACTACAGATAAAGATAAAAAAGACGAAATAGTTCCCTGGACCTCCACATTCGTTGATATCGGTGTATCTTCTAAAGAAGAGGCTGAGAAGATGGGTGTGGACGTTCCTAACCCGATAACATTCCTAAAACCTTTTCGAAAATTGGGTAAAGATGTAATATCGGGCAGGGGCCTAGACAACCGGGTTGGATGCTATGCCTTGATCAAACTAGCAGAGAAACTAGCAGGAGCTAACAAACACATTTCTCTAGTATGGAGTGTACAGGAAGAAATAGGTCTACGGGGGGCTAAAGTCGTTGGCAACACGCTAAAACCAGATTACGTTATAGCTGTCGATACTTATACTACATCTGATTCCCCTGGTTTGAAGTCATTTTACAAACCTATAAAATTTGGAGAAGGGCCTGTTCTTAGGATGGTAGATATCAGAGCCATAGCTTCACCCAAGATGGTAAAGCATTTTAGGAAGGTAGGTGAAGGAAACAATATCCCATTTCAATATGGTGTTACAGGTGGAACGACAGATGGGATGGCTCTACAAGAACATGGTGCACTTACCATATCTATAGGTGTTCCCGTAAGATATTCTCATTCAACAGTGGAATGTGCGAACTGGAAAGATATCTCTGGTTTAGTCGAACTTTTGGAATGCGGTATAAAGGAGTTACCGATATAGTTCAAAACTCAGTCGTACCTGTAAAGTTGAATTTATCCAGTTTTAGTGCTGGTGCTAGGATCTTTCCACCTAACCATCCCATAGGATACAGTTTTAATTCTTTACCTATGGAGTCAACATCATTGAACGCTTCAAGCATAGACTGGGTGAATCTAAGATTTTTCAGAGGTCTTTTGATCTCTCCATCCTCTATCATCCATGTGCCGTCTCTTGTCAAACCCGTTAGTATACTCTTCACAGGGTGGATGATACCTAAATAATTGAAACGAGTTACGAGGATCCCTTTATCTGTCTCTTCTATCATCTCTTCAAGAGTCCCCTCTCCCGTTTCCATCATCATGTTCATGGGCATAGGACTATATGGATTTGGCATTGGTAGTGCATGTCCTGTTGACTTCTTCCCCTCTTCTCTACCTGCAGTATAGGAGTCATACACAACTGCTTTTGCTACACCTTCATGTATCATGTCGACCCGTTGTTTAGGAACTCCTTCGAAATCAAAGTAAAATCCTCCTGACATCGGGTGATAGACATCATCTATTATACTCACCCGTTCATCCATTATTTGTTGTCCGAATTTCCCGTTCATAAAGCTTCTCTCTTCCTGCACAGCCTTCGAACGTAGTCCCATCATCGCTGTATAAGTTAGAAGGTCTTTTACAGCTAAAGGTTCAAGGACCACAGTATACTCCCCAGGGTTGATCGGAGATGTATTCATATTTTTAAGCCCTTTCTCGACTGCAGTCGAAACCACCTCCATATGATCGATATCTTTTACGGAGGTAGAACAAGCTTCTCCCCAGCCAAAACCACAGTCATTATCCCAATCAGCGATAGCCGTTGAAGTTAGGTGTGCATCGGTTATGGTTCCCCTGAGATCAATTCCCTTTGAATTTACTATGATAACATCAGATTTTTCTGTTACAAAGGCACCGTAAAGACGATCAACACCCTCATTGCTGGCATAGTCTATCATATTTTTGATGAGAGATGCCTTTTTTTCAGGCTGGTGCTCCGCAGTATCCTTATCAAACCTCCTTTCTTTAACGTCTCCACCCATTTCTTCTGGCAAACCTTTAAAGTCGGGGTCTTCGGGCTGGTGTTTTGAAATATTTTCAGCGTTTTTGAGACATCTTATAACGGAATCTTCATCCAAGGATGTTGTGGATGATGCACCAACCCTTTTTCCGTTTACAGCTCTGATTGAAATCTTTGTTTCTTCTTTGTTGATATTTTGATGTATAACAGAGTTAGCATACCTTGTTAGTGATGTATCTTTGTTAATGATCAGTGCTTCGACTTCATCTGACGAAGATCTTTCTAGAACATGCCTGGGTATTTCGTCGAGTTTTAATCCCATTTTCCCACCCCCACCCTAATATCTTTGAATCTAGCTGGGGCACAGCCATGTGCAACTCTCATCGCTTGGGGTGGTTCCCCTTTACCACAATTTGGCAGGCCGTAAAGCTTCCATTCGTCTTTGCCAGCGATTGCATTGCAGCTTCGCCAGAATTCATAAGTGATTCCAGTGTAAGTGGGGTTCTTAATCAGTCCCTGGACCTCACCATCTTTTATCAGATATCCTGCTTCAGTACCAAATTGAAAATTCAACCGCTTATCATCGATACTCCAACTTTTTATCGTATCCATAATAATCCCTTCAGAGGTCTCTTCTATTATCTCTTCCCTCGTCCAATCTCCTGGTTCTAGATTTATATTATTCATCCTTACAAGAGGTAAATTTTGCCAACCCTGGGCACGCATGTTACCACTAACTTCAACACCGACCTTTGCAGCATCTTCTCGAGATGCTTGGTATCCTACGAATAAACCATCTTTTATCAGGTCTATCTTTTTTGCCTTTACCCCTTCGTCATCATATCCAAAGGTACCAAGCCCTTCTGAAGTCGTTGCATCGGTGACTATAGTAACGATATCTGATCCATACTTTAACTCTCCAAGTTTGTCCGGAGTCAAAAAGCTTGTACCTGCGTAACTAGCTTCTGTACCTAAAACTCTATCAAGCTCCGTGGGATGCCCACAACTTTCGTGAACTTGTAGCGCTAACTGTGATGGTTCTAATATCAAATCCATCATACCAGAGGGACATTGTTTTGCGTCTAATAGTTCAACGGCCTCCTCACCTATGTTCTCCGCCCTATTGATCAAATCCAGTTCCTCAAAAAATTCGTAACCTGCAGAGTGATAGTTACCGCCGAAAGAATTGGGATAGCTCCTCGTTTGCACATCATCACCGTCTGAAGCAGTTGCGTTGCATCCACCACCACATTGGAGTATATTTTGGTGTATCATAGCTCCTTCGGTGCTCGCAAACCATTGATCGAATTTCCATGCCCTAAATGTGCTCTGAGAGACTTTGATTTTCCCATTAACCCTCAATCTTTTTTCAGCTTCCATAAGAACATCTAGCTTCTCCTCGAGCTCAACGTCGAAAGGATCTTTCTTGTAATCATTTTGATATTCATCTTCGTGTATATCTATTTCAGCTAGCTCCATATCAGAAGATACCATGGCTGAAGCATGTGCG
The DNA here is from genome assembly GCA_003552585.1 of Thermoplasmata archaeon. Classification (GTDB taxonomy): domain Archaea; phylum Thermoplasmatota; class Thermoplasmata; order Halarchaeoplasmatales; family Halarchaeoplasmataceae; genus PUNK01. The sequence continues at coordinate 85,717 of PUNK01000004.1, forward strand.
ATCCTTTTTGCCCTTTCAACTGTCCGAGAGAGAGATTCTTTGGAAATATCAGATGATGAAGCAAAACCCCATCCCCCATCAAGTATCCTTATTCCAAAACCGAGACTGTGTCCATCTTTAATGCTCTCTACAGACCCATTTTTTATACTGATCTGTTCGTTTCTAATGTCCGAGATCCTTATATCTCCGTACCTGATCCCTGAAGACTCCAGTTCTCGAATGCCATATTCCACAAGGTCCTTCATGTTTGCACCCATATGCATGTATACGATGCAGATATATATAGATTGTGTATCTTATTTGATTTGCAGGATTATCAAGAAATATATATTTACAGATGAAAAGGATTTAATACTTGATTGTATTTTATTAACGGGTGATAAGCATGTTAAATGAATTAGACGAACTTAGTTTCAAAGAGATTCTAGGATACTCAATCGAGGCGGAAGGCAAAGCTTACGAATTCTACAAAGAATTGTCAGAACACACTAAAAGTAGTTTAGTTTCCGCTAGATATCTCAGTCTTGCAGACGATGAAAAGATGCACAAAAGAGAGCTATTAAAGCTGCATGAGAAGATCTTTGGAGACAGGAAGGTAGAAGTTCCTGAAAACGATCATCTTCCGCCCCACGAAGGCGATGTTAAGCTCGAAACAGTAAGAAACTTGATGGAAGCCCTTGATGCAGCTATAGAAAATGAGAGAAACGCCTACAAGATCTACAAGTACCTCTCTAAACGGAAGAAGGAACACAAAAAGCTGTTTGGATTCCTTGCGATGATGGAGCACACTCACGCTGAATCTCTGACACAGGAGAAAAAGCTGTATCAAGGTTATATAGATACAAAACCAAAGGTAAGAGATCAGCCATACGAGGCCTTTGCCAATTTAGAGATCGAGAAGCGGTTCACAATGTAGAACCCCTTCAACCCCTCATCCTTCTTTCTATCTCCTTTTTTAAGAATTTTAATGGTACACTGCCAGAATATAGTATAGTATCGTGGAATCCCTTTTCGGAAAAATCGTCTCCATATCTATTTTTGACATCCTCTCTTATCTCCATGATCATGTGCTTGCCTAGAAGATAACTTAGCTGATAGGCTGGGTTCTGAGTGTACCTTTTGACCTCTGCCTCTGCGGCTCGTTCTTCTAGACCAACTTTATCGACGAGGAATTCAACGGCTTCATCGAACTCCATTTTTCCTGTACTTAATTTAACATCGACAATTATCCTAGCAGCCCGCCACAGTATATCCCTAGCCTGGACCAACCTTGCTTCAGGGGTATCGTCAAAGCCATGTTCCTTCATCATCTCTTCACAGTAATGTGCCCATCCCTCTATTGTTTCGGTCGCATGCGACAAGAATACGAACATATTGTCCACCTCAGTGGAGCAAGATATTTGCAGATGATGTCCGGGATACCCTTCATGGACCGTAGTATTTCTTATATCCCAGTATGACATTTTTTTCCAATCGGCATCCCTTTTAGGTGGGGTGACCAGGTAAATACCCTTTTTTATTTCATCGAATTTTGCAGGCCCCATATAAGCTGCAAACGGTATTATGTGACGGAGATATTCTGGAGTGGTGCTGACTTCGATTTTTTCATTTTGAGGAATCGTACATAGGTCATTATCTATTACGAATTCTTTCGCCTCGTCTAAACCATCACTATACCATCCGAGTGCCTCTTCAAAATCAGATGGCAATTTTGAATTTACATTCTCGAGCACTTTCCACTTATCCAGGTCCGGGTCTATTTCGGCAGCATATTTATCCATCTTTTTCAAAGTGGAATCCATATATTCTTCTCCCAAGCGGAGTATCTCGTCAGAACTATAGCCGAGCTCGCGAAGATCTAAGAGTTCTTTGAACAGTTCCTCACCGACGGAGAAGTCGTTAGAAGCCTCTGGAAGTAATCTTTCCAACCAATTTTTGTATCCTTCCAAAGCGGCATCTGCCTGATCAACTGCGGAACTGAACTCATCTAATTTTTCATCATCGATGCCTTCTTCAGTGGCGATCATCGTGACTAATTTGAAAAGCATCGGCAGCTGTTCGATCGATTCTACCCCCATCTCCACCCATAGTTTAACCGGGTCTACGAGTGTGCTTTTTGCTTCTTCAACAAAATCGGGTATGGCTTCCACCCTGCTTTTTATACTCTCGAATCTTTTCTCGAAGGGTGCGAATTCTCTTTTTAAAAGAGGGAATATACTGCTGCCGATTATGCTTGGAACGGAGGGCTTCTTTTCCCAATATCTCAATTTTCTTTCGTTAAAGAGGAAAAGTGTCAATAGATGCAACCCTACCTTTCGTGCAAATCTGTTTTCCTGTGAAAGACGCTCGGGATCAAAGCCTTTGAGTTTTTCAATAGCAGTTTCCATAAATTGTATATCTTCGAGATGTTTTTCCCTCGATCCATTTGGAAGAAGGTGATCATACTTGTGTATGCCAAGATGAGTAGCCATGTGGGGATTGCGTTCCATCAAAGTATCAAACAATTCATCCTCAAAATTTTGAAATTCTTTATCCATTTCAGACATAGGTATCATCTTTCTCCGATAGAGGCTTCTCCTTAAAACAGTTTTTTATCCATCGAAGTAACCTCGTATGTTCCCCGGTGGCCATCCCAATGTTTGTTCCCTTCTTTAACCTCAAAACCCCATCTAAAATTGGGTCCGTCGAGGACTAGAGTTTCGTATTCCCCCCCTTCTCCAGCGATATTAACCATGTATTTTTCATTCAAATCCTTCAAATCCTTTAAGCAATTTTCATCTATCTCCCGCCCCAACCATTTTTCGTCCATACCGTAGGCAGCAACTGCAACAATTATTGTTTTGAATCCTTCATTGATTAGATAGTTCATAACATCTTCTTGAGATGTTCCCCAAAGGGGTGAATAATGATCTAAATGGAGGTCTTTACAGATAGCATTTATCCTGTCTGCTTGATAGGTTGAGGCTACAGCCCCACTTATCACGCCTTCTATGTTCAATCGATTCAGGGCCTTTTTTAAGTCTTCGAGTTCTCTTTCCTTTTCTCCCTTGGTGTTTACTTGCACGAGTTCGATATCTAAAGCCTCGGCTAGCTTTGGTACCTGTTCTATATTTGGGCGGTGAAACATGTAGGAATCTTCCCTTTCGGCCTTGACCGCCACCAGTTTTGACACCTCTATCCCCTCTTTTTGTGCAACCCAAAGGGCCAGTGTCGAGTCCTTTCCACCTGAGAACAATGATACATATGCCATGGTTATATCATGTAGATGTACTTCAGATATTTATTATGTGTTATTATCTCAAAAAATCTTTAAACGACTTATCAGCTAGATAAGGTCATGAAAGTCATATTTCATCCAAAGTATTTGGAACACAGTCAGTTCAGCGGTCATCCTGAACGACCCGAACGTCTAGAGGGTATCTTAGCCCTTTTAGAACAGAGTGAGCTGGTAGATGATATAGTGATACCAGACGCCACAGAAGAGAGAAATCTGCTTTTAGTACATACTGATCCTTATGTTTTTAAAGTAAAAAATTCACCTCCTGGTTATTTAGACGGCGGTGACACATATCTTTCTGAGAGCACTTATGAAATAGCCAAACTTGCGGTAGGTGGTGCACTGCTCTCGACGAAATTTTCTTCCCAGAAGAAAAAGAACATAGCTCTTTTACGCCCTCCTGGGCACCATGCGGGTGCTGACTACGGAGGTGGCTTCTGTTACTTCAATAATATTGCTATCGGGGCCAGGTATGCAGACATGAAAAGGATAGCGATAATAGATCTAGACGCCCATCACGGCAACGGTACAAGCGATATTTTTTACAAGGACCCCTCTGCACTATATATGTCTGTGCATCATCACGGGATATATCCTGGGACTGGAGAAAAATCAGCGGTGGGAGAGGGACCTGGAGAAGGATTCAACGTCAATATCCCGTTCCGTGCAGGTGCAGGAGACGCCTCGATAAAGATGGCCTTTGAAAGTTTACTTGAACCTATTCTCCTTCAGTATGATCCAGACATGATATTTGTTTCTCTCGGAACCGATGGTCATTATATCGATGGGATGACAGGACTTTCTTTATCCAGTCAAGCCTATGTGGATTCCTGCAAACGCCTGAGTTCTCTGGCAGACGACATATGTGGAGGAAAGATATCTTTCATGCTGGAAGGAGGTTACCATATTCCTTCCCTGGCAGAGATAATAACCCATCTAGTCGGTCCTGAAGGAGCGGATCTCCCTCCTTTAAAGTATACTGAAGTCAGTGATAAAAGAGGGAAAGGGAAGGCTGTTGTTGAGGAAACAGTAGATATCATGAGGAAATACTGGGACCTTTAACCCATGTATTTTGGATGTCCTCGCATTTTATTCTTCATTTTCTCTTTATCTTGGAATATCTTTCTTCTCATGTTTTCCAGTCCCTCGTCCAATGCTTTCATCATGTTCCAATCATGCTGTTTGGTATAATACATGCCTTGATCGCTTTGAAGACGTAATCTGATACTATACTTGGTTTCTTCACCTTGACTTTGGTGAGTTACCACATGGATGTTGAGAACCAGCGGCTTTATTACGTTTGCAAATTTATTCAGGTATTTCTGGATCATATCATACATAATATCCAAGGTATCGGGTCCCTCTTCCACCCCAGTGATCTGTACATATACCTGATCGGATTCTCTAAAGCTTGCGATCGTCTCCACAAGATCTATCTGGGTAAGGATGCCCTTAATCTTGCTGTCATCTATAGCAACCAGTGTTGAGATATCATATTTTGACATCTTCTTTGCAGCTTCGTGAAGGTAGTCCTTGGGGTGTATAGTTATGGGATTTTCTATCATTATACTACCTATTTTGATGTCTTTTGCAGGCGATTCCTTTTCACCTGATCTTTCCCCCATCGATTCCCTGTCCTGTGGTTTGAAAGTTTCATTGACGATATCTATCAGACCGATCATCCCCTTCAAGTTTCCATATTCGTCCACCACCGGCAAAACCCTTTCATCCAGCTCCCGCATCAAGGCCTTTGCTTTGCCTATGCTTTCATTTGATCTTACTGTAGTTGGAGAAGGTGTCATGACCTCGCTGACTTCCATCTTCTTTAGATCGTCTATCATAGGGATTGCATTTGTCACATCAGTTCTTGACACAAAACCCACATACGCCCCCTTCTTAGATGTCACTGGTATCCCCCTAAATCCTGAGGAGAGAAGCATCTCACATATCTCTACTATGGATTCGCTCTCATCAACATGCGGAGGTTTCTGCATCACGTTCTCCAGTTTAGTGGAAAGTGGCAAATGTCTTCGTTTAACGAAGGTCTCGTCGGTTACTAGACCTCTATCGTTCCCTCGATCATCCTTTATGAGTAGTTCTGACACGTTGTGTCTTTTCATGAGGCCTATAGCCTCAGAAACCGTGTCTCCTACACGTGCACTGATCAAATCTTTACTCATCAAATCCTTAGCTCTGAAATCTTCTATTCCCGCCATAGTATCTCCATCACTTGTCTATACGGATATAAAGTATCGAACATGGTATAAAAAGATTGTTCGGTGAAAGTACTTTGCAGAGGAATTCATATCTTTTTGAATTGAGTACCTACAAAATAAATTTCGATGACATAAAATTTTTATCTCTTAATCTAATTTTCTATTTGTGAAACGAATCTACACCATCGGCTACGAAGACAAAGAAATCAAAGAGTTTTTGAACCTTTTGACTGACAAACGCATCAAAAATTTGATCGATGTCAGGTCTTTCCCCAAGTCTCGACGCAGTTTTTTTTCAAAGGAAAATTTAAAGAAGAAGTTGTTTGAATCTGGTATTTACTACAAACATCTAGGGGCCCTTGGAGGTCTTGATGAAGATGATTATAAAACAAGGATGGAAGAGGAATCCTGGAATGAAGCTTACTCGGAGCTATTGAAATTAGCATCCGAAAATAAAACGGTCATCATGTGCCTCGAAAAGGATCCGATGAAATGCCATAGGCGTTTTATCGTGGAACAGTTGGAAGTTGATGGATGGGATGTGGTGCATTTAGGGAAGGGAGGAAGCTGGAAGGAGAGGCACCTTAGCGATTATCGATCGGAATCATAAAAAAGATCAAACAAAATTTTCTGGAACCACGGATTGATCCGAGGGTGAGAACACTATGAAAGTTTCATTTTTTACAGTTAACCGTGTGAGCGCTATATCGTTAACCCCCTCATTTAAAACAAAGGTCGTGTTCATCCTAGATGTGAGCCTTACAGGATCACTGGTGTATACATAACGAGGATTATCCCACCAGTCCATCTTGTATTCGATCAACCTACTGTCATTTCCAAGACTATCTCCAAATCTGATGTATGCCACCGATGCAAACGAACATCCCTCTAGATCTATGGATATTTCCGACCTTGATAGGTTTCCTTGATAAATCAGAGATCGAGAAAGATACAGTATGTCATCTATATCCGATCTGACTGACTCGACTAACTTTGTTCTAGCAGCATTTCTGTATCCTGTGGCGAAGACTGGAGTTACTATCGCAAGGATCATGACAGATACTAAAAGCTTGAAAGGCAACTCCATGATCCCTCGTTCATTATTTCTTTTTAGTTTACTCATAGATCCTCACCGAAAAATCTCACCTCTATCCACCCCCTGTATTCACCCTCTTCTATTCGGGCCAAAATGAAAGGACTTCCGTCGATTGGTAACTCTCTAACTACGGGTTCACCATCGCTAAAATTCGATACCTGTATCCCCCCAAAGTCAAAAAAACGCAGATGTCCGCTGTGAAGCTTGTAGCGAAGTTGGTGTGCCTCTTCTCCACCTATCTTCATGTATTCTATGTTCGCTCTTCTTGAAGAAGCGTCGATACTTACAACTCTGATGTTACCAGGATCCCCTCTATGAACTTCTTCTACCTTTGATTTGATTTCATTCAAATGATTCTCTACAGCATTTTCTTCTGAGAGGTTCATATAACTGTTGTTTAATACCCATACGGCAGGAATGACAATTATCATTATTACAGCGATCACTATAAGCTCAAGTGGAAGTCCCACTATCTCTCCACTTTGGTCATCCAAGAGCTCATTCATACCGCCGCTCAAATAGCTCGCCTACATAACATTTACGCCTAAAATAGCGCAACACTTATTAGCGAGCCAAATCTAAAGTAGTATAAGATGGTAGATAGACCCGAAGACCACAGGAACGAGATCGAGTTTATACAAAGTGTTGTTGGAAAATACTTTCCAATATATCAGACTGATGTCGAGTTTGATATAGTTAAGCTTTATGTTAGGATGTTCAAGGACAAGGAGGGTGAAGAGAAATTCGACCGATTGAGAAGAGAACTCGTTCCCATGAATTACATACCTCATCTTAGAGAAGAAGAAGGAGAGCAATTACTTCTCGTGAAAAAGCAGCCAGAGAGGAATTTCAAAAGTGTTAAGGTAAACCTGATCATGTTGTTTATAACCTTGGGGACAACACTTTTAGCAGGTATGTGGTGGTGGTCATATTATGATCCCAGCGGTGAACCATTCATGTCTCTATACAATCTTGGTTACGGTGCACTTTTTTTCACACTGCCACTGATGTCCATATTGGGTGTACACGAGATGGGTCATTATATGCTAGCTAGACATCACAACATAAAGGCATCTTTACCTTTTTTCCTTCCCGCCCCCCCACCACTCGGTACTATAGGAGCTTTTATTAGTATCAGAGAACCGATACCAGATAAAAAGTCATTGTTGGATCTAGGCATCGCAGGACCTATAGCTGGATTTATCGTTGCCATCCCTGTTTCCATACTCGGTTTGTATCTGGGCATGGTGATGGGAAGACCTCTACCTGCAGAGATGGAAGGCACCTTTATGATAGTCAACCTGCCTCTGATAATGAGGGCCCTCTCCCTTTTCTTGCCGATAGCAGAGGACGTTGTACTGCATCCAACTGCATTTGCCGGTTGGGTAGGTTTTCTTGTTACGGGTCTAAACCTTCTTCCAGCAGGACAGTTAGATGGAGGCCACGTATTCCGTTCACTATTTGGCGAAAACGCAAAATATGCCAGTTACATGGCCGCAGGATTTCTCGTCGTTGTTGGATTATGGTGGTATCCCGGTTGGCTCTTGTTCGCTCTTATACTTTTCTTCCTAGTAGGTTTGAAACATCCCCCCCCTCTTAATGAGCTAAGCAATCTTGATGGTAAACGGAAGATCGTTGGTGCACTTGCGATAGTGATATTGTTGACCACTTTTCATCCGATCCCGGTGGAGCAAGTGACCTATCGTCACGATTTTTCTATGGAGATAGATGAACCTCCTTCACCATCGGTGGTATTGAACGAATCTCTCAATTACACCGTCAGAATAGAAAATACTGGTGAACCTAGTGATGATGTGTATCGCATCAGTTCTCGCTTATCTCAAAACGAAGGCTGGAACTCCGATCTATACCTCAAGAATGAAACTACTCCTGAAGGAACAAATTATACGGACGCATCTTTAGCGCCTGGAGAATTCACCGAAGTCATTTTCAATGTGTGGCCCACGAGGGGTGCTTCAGAATCGGTTGTTCTAGAGATAAGTGCGAAATCGAACAATACTGGTCGAGAGAGAGTAGAAAACTTCACCATCGAACTGGGTTATTACTTCGATCTTTCCTTGGAGGACGATAGGTGGTATAAACTCATCGAAGATGGCACAGCCCAATTTACGATGAGGATAGAAAACCATGGCAGAAGCGATACTTACGATGTGAGCACATCACATATAAGTGATCCCGACTGGAATGTTCTTTACACGTATGAGGACATAACTGACGAGAACATTACGATCGAATTGGACTCCGGAGACACAGCATATTTCCATGTAGAGATTAAACAACTAGAGGGCCTGATTAGCAATGAACAGGACGTAAAATTGATAGATATTGAGGTCCTTGTCCGGTCGCGTGGGTTCGGTGGTCAAGAGACGAAGGAACTGATAGGGATACTGCTGGATTAATCCTTTCTCAATACTATAAAAAATCGGTCCAAGGAAGAATGAACTCGAGTTTTATGCTCTTCGACAAGAGTGAAGTATCTCTGGGCTGATTTTTTACATCTTTTATTGGGGAATATAGTTGAAAGATGACCTCCGCTTTTTAACCTATCATGGGAGACCTGCAAAAATCTTTCATACAGCTTTTCGGAATCCTCTCCTGAAGTTGAAGAGGCCCTACCATAAGGTGGATCTGTAACTATACAATCGATATCATCAGGGATGGTTTCTGAAAAATCCCCCTCACGAATTGGACAGGAGATGTGTAGCCACTCTAGATTCTTCCTTGATCCGTTGACCATCTCAGGGTCGATATCACCACCTGATACGTTCAAGTTCATAAGGCATGCTTCGATCAGTATCCCTCCAGTTCCGCAGAAAGGATCATGCATCGATTTACCGGGCCCAGCCCTTGCCAGGTTGATCAAAGCTCTGGCGTATCTTGGTTCCAATGATACTGGTGAGAAAAATGGACGATGTTTAACTTCACGTTTTCTAAACATGGCTTTATTCGCTTTAAATTTAACAACTCCCACGTAGCACATATCGGAGACCAAAACCATCACTTCATTATCTGGATCATCAAGGTCGATAGGGTTACTTTTCGCAAGCTCCTCACCCAATTCTTTTTTTATTATTTTTGTGTCGGCTTTAGCTCCTTTCACCCGCCTTGTTTCTATACCCACACTTCCCATCGGTACTTCTATCTCGTCCTTTTTTTCAAGTATTTCTTCCTTGTGGCAGGTAAATTGTAGATCGAATATACGGTGGGTAAGCCCTAAACGTTTTCCGATCTCTTCGGCATCGATATCCGTTTTTACAACGAGTAAACCATCGGCTCTGCTGAATGAGGTGTAATCATTATCCAAAGCAGCAAGAATTTCTGCTGCCGCTAGTTCATAATATGGTCCAACAAGTTCGAATAAAAGATCATTCATTTATTATTTCTTCCAAACGATGCCTTAATTTGTCCTCGGTAAGGGTCTCGACAAATTCGACTTCGTCGTTGATAATAACAGTTGGCACGTGGGTGATATCGTGTTTAGAGATAAGATTAGAACTGTCTCTCGCTTCTCGATATTCTACCTCAATGCCTTCAAAGTCTTGCAAAACATTTTCTATCGCTTCTTTTACTGGAGGACAATCCGGGCACGTATCGGAGTATATTACATCTATCTTCGTATTCTTTTTTTCCGCGCTCATATCCGTTAAAATAGGTAGCCGGGTTTTTAATCTTTCCCACAAAGGTGAGATGATGTATCGTTCATGAATGAGCTTAAATAGTAAGATATATTTAGAGCATCTCAGTATCGAAAAGCAAGAGCAAGCAGGTTATTTATAAAACGCTGATCGGACTCTATGGTATTACATCCAGTTGTCACACCATCAGAAGTCGTAACAACTCCTTCTTGCGGGTCGACGTGGGAAGGAATTTCCACTAACTCCTCGTTATTCACAAACGCTCATAACTGCGGGGGTAGCCAAGCATGGCCAACGGCGATAGACTCAAGATCTATTCCCATAGGGGTCCGAGGGTTCAAATCCCTTCCCCCGCATTATTTTATTTTTAATGAAATAAAAAGGGGGCGTCAGTCCCCTGCATCATTTTACCCATAATGAAATAAAAGAGGGGAGTCGTATACAAATTGGCATCGAGGATAGGATCGTCGAACGGAACATCGCAGTAGTTAAAGGACTTTTAGAAGATGTCGTAGCTGCTGTTGAGCATCATATCGTGGAGGTTAAAGTTAAATGGATGAATATAAAGAAATAAATAAATATTGAACTGGCCATTTATAATAGTACAAACGAAATATATATATGTATGAGTGTTCCTATACCTATAGACGAGAGTGATACGATATCAGGGAAGATCTCCGAAGACAATAAGTTACGTATGAAGGTGATTCTGATAGCTTTTATGCTTATATTCACTATGATCGCAACGGGATGCCTGACCGGTGAAGATACGATAAGTGTTGATGTGGACGAAGGATTCGATGAGATGACTTTGGAATACCTGCCAGGGCCTGATGAAGTGACAACGTATCCAAACGTATCGGCTACAGCCACGACACATATCAACAACGATAGTTATATGAAATTCGATGTTATCCCCAGGTCTATCATGGTCACTGAGCGTTCTCAAATAATCAACCTAAATTTAAGTGCAGAGACAATCCTTGCAGAGGATCTGAAACCTACCTCTTTCAAATTCACCTTCAGGTTGATCGAGGCTGAGGAGTTTGCGGATAATTTTATGCATTTTCAGAAGGAACGGACGGAAACAGATAATAATACCTTTGTATTTGAAGAACGCATTTCAAGATACTCTCATGCATTACATTTTGATGTAAATTCCTATGTATTCCATACAGAAACTCTTCTCCAATGGGACATATGGAACACCAGTTGGGGCTACCCCGCCACACTGGAGGTTACTGCATCGCTTGATGGTTTTGCAGAAGAAGTAGTTGCTACTATCTACGTACATATAAGAGGTGATGAAATATGAATATCAAACTTCGAAGCTTATCGGTCATCATGTTGATCCTCGTATCATCTATGATAGTAATGCCTACCAGTGTGAGTGCCGAAGAAACTGTTGAACCAACGGATGAGGATGTATGGTTTCGATACAATCATTTGTGGTTTGAGCATCATATCGTGGAGGTTAAAGTTAAATAGATGAATATAAATAAATATTGAACTGACCAGTTATAATAAACAAACGAAATATATATATGAGTATTCCTATACCAAACGAGAGTGATACGATATCAGGGAAGATCTCCGAAGACAAAAAGTTACGTATGAAGGTGATTCCGATAGCTTTTATGCTTATATTCACCATGATCGCAACGGGATGCCTGACCGATGAAGATACGATAAGTGTTGATGTGGAAGAAGGATTCGATGAGATGACCGCAGAGTATCAACCTTCTCCTACTGGTTGGAACTATCAGTTAGCGTCCACTGCAACAACATATGTCAACGAGAACAGTAGTTTGGAACTTGAGGTGAGAGTGGAGAATGTAGTGGTTTGGAGTGCTCAATCCATTGAGTATCAAAACATGTTAATTACTGTGCACGCTAACGGTTATTTCGAAGACGAGCTATCTCCAGAAACCTTGGAGTTCAGGGCTCGTGGACTTGACGGAGTAAATGTATCGCATAACGATTTTATTTTCCTTCCAAAGCGCGGTACATACGAAGGATGCAGCCTCTGGGATGGCGGATACAATCATTATGGTCGTGGTACGGATACCGCCGATGTTGGTTCAGACATAGAACAAAACAATTTTTCCGCAAGAGAAGTTGAACTAGAGTGGCGCATACCACAATCCAATTTTGGAAAGCCTTACACATTGGAGATCCAGGCGGTTGTTGGAGGCTTTGCAGAAGAAGTAGTTGCCACTGTGCGTGTGCACATCGACCTGTTCTCGAAGATAGAAAGTTTTGAAGCAAGTACGGACAGCGAGCATTACTATACGAGTGACTACACTTCGGAAGAGGAAGCGGCGGAAGGAAATTTCTATGTGCGGCCAGAACTGAACTACCGGTTCGAGAACCTGCCCGGGGGCGAGGATTCCCTGTACGAGGTCGAGATATACGCAAGAAATTTTTACAGAGGAAGTGGCTACGAGATGGTACAAAACGAAAGTGATATGAAAGCGGGAGAAGATCACACGGCCGTCCCTACGATCCCGATCGATGAATGGGGGAGTGATATGCTGGTAATACTAAGGTTCGTGATAATTTCGCAGGAAAGTAATTGGGTTTACGATTCGCTAGAGGACGAAGAGTTTGAGTTGAAATTCACCGTTACGATCGACGGAGGTGGTGACGTATGAGATATAGGAAGTCAAAAACCCTTCTAGTCACCATTATTATATTATGTGCGGTGACATGGTAAACATCGTACCCGGCGAGCACATCATTCTAACCTTCGAGATACCGGATAAAAATCCATCACCAGTATTCGAGGTACGGGACTACATGCTGTTCTCCAGAGGCTACTACCAGCTGTACGAGGGAAGCTGACATATTCTCCCCTTTTCTTTTTATTTTATTTCCTTTGTACAGCGGTCTATTCAAAATAAGATGGTGGATATTTTTTATTATCTCTCCATGTATTCGATAGGATCCGACAAACCAGCGTCCCTGAAACCCTTGAGCCGCAATCTGCAGGAGTCACACGTACCACAGGCTTTATCTCCATCTCTGTAGCAGCTCCAGGTTAGTTCTAAGGGAACACCTAATTCTTCAGCACGTTGTATGATATCGGCCTTGGACATGTTCTGCAAGGGGACACGTATGTCTATCGGGTTCCCTTCGACCCCTCGTCGTGTGCCCTCTTCCACCACCCTTTGAAATGCTTGATAAAATTCTGGTCGACAGTCGGGATAACCACTGAAATCGACTGCGTTTGCACCTATGTAGACTGCGTCCGCTTCCACGCTTTCAGCGTACGATAATGCAAAGCTGAGTAAGATGATGTTCCTGGCGGGGACATATGTGCTTGGTATGCTATCTTCCTTCTTTATTGGAACATCCGACCCACCCTTTAGAAGAGATGATTTAGCGATTTCGGATAAGGGTATGTTCAGCACGAGATGTTCCTGCACCCCGTAGCGCTCAGCTAATCTTTTGGCAAATTCAACTTCTTTATACGCCTTTTGACCGTATCTGAAGGTCAAAGCATATATGTTCTCCATATCTCTGTCAGCTATCCCCAGGGCCGCAGCAGAGTCTAATCCACCGGAAAGGAGAACGACGCCGTCACTCAATTACAGTTCCCTCCTGGTCCACGCACCCTGCCCCTGAGACTCATCTACTCCTACCTCCACTGAGTATATGTTGTCCGAGAAGGTAACCTCTTGGAGAAGTCGCTCCATAACATATCGAGAGAGCTGCTCAGTGGTGGTATATTCTATATCTATGAATTTGACATCCTCTCTCGGAAATACGTATCTTTTTTTATCCATCACCACTTCAACCTCCTGTTTATTTTTCTTCAACGAACGCATGCCTTCAGCTAGGAGCATCTTATGATCGAGTTCATCAGCTATCTTTCTTAAAGCTTTTTTGAGGGGAACGAAATCCAACACAAATCCACCTTCTGTCTCCTCTCCTTCTATCCTCGCGTGGAGAGCATAGTTATGACCGTGCAATCTACCACACTTGTCATGTTCTGGCAGTATATGTGATGCGGAGAATCCTATATGGGCTTCCCAGCCGTTTAGCTCCAATCTGATCATCATATCATCCGGTTAAATACATAAAGGTGGACTATGATTTTAAAGCTTTTCAGAGATATGCCTAAATATCAGTGTTAGGGTATTAATGAATGTGGTAACATGGATCCGACCTTTGATGCTCGAAGTCTGATCGAAAGGATAAGTGAAGATGAGAAGGCCCATGCTTTGAAGATCAACACCGAAGTCAGAAAATCGCTTGCGGAGTTCCTGAGAAATGAAGGTTTTTTAGAGATACCTCCAGTCATCATCTCTACCATCACCGATCCTCTTTTTCACTCTACAGGGGGTGCTGAGATAGAATATGCGGGTGCCAAATTCCGTCTAACCAAAAGCATGATCTTTCATAAACAACTAGCCATTTTAGCACATGATAAAATATTCTCCTTCTCCCCCAACATCAGGTTGGAACCACCAGAGATGGCAGACACGGGAGCACATCTTCTTGAGTTCACCCAGCTCGATTTGGAGATGGCCTATGAGCCCAGGAACTCGGTCATAGAGTTGGCTGAAGATATGATATGCCACGTTATTTCACATGTTAAAAAGAATTGCCAGGAACAGCTGGATCGTTTTGGTCGTGATCTGAACGTTCCGGATAAACCATTCGAACGAATAACCTACAAAGAAGCACACGATGAATATGGGGGTATTTACGAGGAGGTACTTTCCCAGAAGAAAAAAGAGCCCTTTTGGATAATAGATTATCCTATAACTGGGCGGGAGTTTTATGATAGGGAGAAGCCAGATGATCCAGGATTTTTAGATGATATGGACATGATATACCCGGAAGGTTATGGAGAGGCCTTATCAGGTGGTTCCCGTGAATACCGGCGAGATAGGATAGAAAAAAGGATACTACGCCAGGGTCTTGACCTAGATGATTATCACGTCTATCTTGAGCTGGCGGAGGAAGGCCTCTCCCCCTCATCGGGATTCGGACTCGGTATCGAGAGGCTGGTACGATACATCTGTGGCCTCTCGGACCTCGAGGCCATCACCCTATTTCCAAAAACACCCGGTTCCGTCTCCATCTGAACACCACATTAATAAAACCCCTCTAGCTATCTTATCCCATGACTGTGAAAGAAGGCGACGTGGTAAATGTCGATTATACGGGAAGATTGAAAGATGGGACGGTATTCGATTCTTCTTTGAAAAAGATCGCAAAAAAGCACGAGGTTCACGACCCACGTAGAAACTATGAACCCCTTGAGTTCGAAGTCGGGGCAGGTAAACTCATACCCGGATTTGAAGAGGGCGTAAAAGGAATGCAGGTCGGTGAGAAAAAAGAGGTCTCCATACCACCGGAGGAGGCTTATGGTAAAAGTGGGGACCATCCTCTAGCAGGGAAAACTCTTATCTTCGAGCTCGAGCTGAAGTCTATTAAATAAATCAAAAACTGATTTCCGTGTTTCATCTAGGAGGTGAAAGGAGTGAATACCTTCTCTTCAGACCTGGAGAGTTGCGAACTCTGTGAGTGGAGATGCAGGACAAATCGATTAGAAGGTGAAAGAGGTGTATGCCTTCAGGGCCTTCCGAAGGTGTCCTCAGCCATGTTGCATCCTGCCCCTCCGAAGAGTTACACGGTATTTATGGCTGGATGCAATTTTAGATGTCTGAACTGCCAGAATTGGGATATAGCCAACTATCCCGTTACAAGCACCGACATCAGGGGGCTGGTAGAGCCGGAAAGATTGGCCAAAGAGATATCCTATAAACTAAAATCAAAAAAAGCCAAGATTTTGGGTGCAGATAGAGTATTTTTCAGCGGAGGATCCCCTACACCATCTTTGCCCTACATCGAAAAAGTGATTGAAGAGGCTAAAAAGATTACCAGCCTGAAAGTGAATTACGATACCAATGGTTTTCTCACTAGAGGATCTCTCAAACGCGTCTTGAAGATAACTGATAGTATCACATTCGATATAAAGGCTTATAACGAGGAGGTTCACCGTGCCCTTACTGGTGCCCCTGTTGCCCCGGTTCTCGACAATGCGGAGTATTTGATCAAGAACGCGCCGGGTAAATTGTGGGAATTCAGGTACCTACTGATTCCCGGGATGAACGAAGACGACGTTCCAAAACTTGCCAGGTTCCTAGCAAGGATCGACCCTTCGATACCTTTGAACATCCTGGCCTTCCGCCCAAATTTTGTGTTGGAAGATTATTTGGGCGCATCTCACCAAATAGTGACAAAGGTTGTAAATCAGGCAAAGAGAGAGGGGTTGAAAAAAGTGTCTTGGAGTGGGAGATCGGACTTACCGGGTAGAACATTTTCAGCAAAAAATACGTCTTATAAGAATACAGGGGCCATGATGGCAGGTGAATTAGCTAGGAACAAAGGGTGTATCACTCACCCCCGCGAATGCGGTCATTGTGACCTAATGGCAGATTGTCCAATTAAGAGTTATATCCCCACTAGACGGACCTGAAAAGGATCCTCTCTTCACACTTCAGAAAGGTTTAATTATCTTTTTCAGTTCACCAATTCATGACAAAAAATATCCTACTCGGTGTTGGTAACGATATAAGAAGAGACGATGCCATAGGTGAATTGGTGGCGAGGGAGTTCGATGCACCGGGCTGGGATACTGAGGATTGTGGTCCTATGCCTGAAAACTTTGTTCCTCACCTGAAAGAGGGTATCTACGAGGTAGCAGTGATCGTAGATGCTGCGGATATGAAACTCGAGCCCGGACAAATAAGACAGGTTCCGAGGGAAAAACTAGGTGTATTTACGATGAGCACTCACGCGCTACCCATCTCCTTAGTCATGGATTTTTTGGAGGAAAAGGTAGATCAGGTAGTGCTGATAGGAATCCAGCCGAAAGACATGTCGTTAGGGGAGGGTATGAGTCCCGAACTAGTGGAGGCTAAAGAAAGGTTGCTAGAACTGTTGAAGAGTGGGGCGTGGAAGGACATCCCCGTTTTGTGAGGCATCGTTCAGGGGTTGAGCACGAGCTCATCAGCGTATTTGTCAGTACCGGCTATAAGGAACTCTTCGGTCAATTCAAAACAGCTTTTTGGACAGATGTTCGCACACTGGCCACAGAATGTGCAGCGGGCCACGTAGTGTTTAACCTTCTTCTCCTCTGGTTTAAAAGCTAGTGCTTCAGAAGGGCATACTTTCAAACAGAGTTTACAGCCTATACAGCAGTCAACATCGTACTTCAACTTACCTCTGTAATCGGGTGGTATCTCTACAGGAGGGTTTATCTCAAGCTTTCCGCTTTCGATGAGCTCAGCTGCAGCATGCATATTTTTTGGGGTATACTTTACAGGGAAAGGATTCGTTGCTTTCCTTGTAAGCAGTTGTTTTATCAGTGTGAACACAGTTGATGTCGGCATTTTTATCCACCTCTCATATTATCGCACCATCCATTACCACTAATACCGTTCCCAGGAGTCCCAGTAACGTCATGGGTACCCAGTAGAAATAACTTGCCTTATCTATCTGGAACCGGGCCAGTGCCACCCTTACAACGGAGACCGCGATGAATATTATCACCAGTAATTTGAGTAGGAAAAAAGCTATATCAGCCATAAGTTCGAGGATCACGAAGCCGTATATCTCAGGGCCACCAAAGCTCACCCAGCTCGATAGGTTGTGGGGGAAGAACAAAGCTATCATCAATGTACCCACCACCACCAATTTAACTGCTTCAGCTAGATAGAAAACACCTAGGTTCCTACCAGAATATTCAACGAACAGTCCCCCTGCAAGTTCCGTCTCAGCCTCTGCCTGATCGAAGGGAACCCGTGATAGTTCACCTGGAAGCACAGTAAAGAGTGCGACAGCTATGAATACCAGGCCCAATGCTCCAACCGGTCCTACGAGATTCCACACCGGCGTAGATGCTATGGTACCCAGTGAGAAGGTTTCGAACCTCCAAGCGATGGTAACAGCGGCTATGGCCAGAGGTAATTCGTAGCTCATCATTAGCACGAGCTCACGCTGGGAACCCACGGTTGCGTAGGGTGAGCCGGATGCGAGACCTCCCATGGCCATGGCAACAGCAGGTATGGCTAGCAGGTATAGTATCAATATCAGATCACCGAAACCTTCCATAACCGGTTCGAAGGGCCCTAAGGGCAGGTAAAGTAAAGCTATAAGAGATGCAGCTAAGGCTATCAAAGGAGCCCCATTGAACACCCAAGGGACAGCACCTTCAGGTATGATAGTCTCCTTCATAAACAATTTTCTGATATCTCTGAAAGGCTGCCTCCAAGGAGGACCTATCCGGGACTGCATCATGGCAGTTATCTTCCTGTCGAAGCCTTTGTAAAGCAGCCCAAGGAATATACCCAGGAAAGGTATGATTATTACAAAAATCAGGGTGACCAGGAGTCTTTCCAAGTTCATAACGATCCCTCCAGTAACTTTTTAGTTTTCTCAACACTCAACTTGTGTAGTTCATCGTGGGAGTAGCTTTTGCTCTTGCCCGTGCTCACATCCACTATCTCGGCCCGATCCATGCATCCTATGCAAGGGTCGATACATGCGGCTATTATCGGTATATCAGCTATCTGTTCTCCCATGAACATGGGTGCATAGGTTGTCAGGTTATTATAGGTGGAAGCTCTGATCTTCCAACAATCTAACTCTTCTACCCCTTCCTTCAATCGGGCATAATGGATCGCTTCTCCCCTGGGCGCCTCTATTCTCCCTATACCTTCCCCCTCTGCCTTCTTTAGCTTGTTTAAAAGTACCGCCTTCTTCGGCTCGCTGTCTATATCTTCATCAGGCATCTGGTCTACACACTGTCGGATTAGGCCGATGGACTGGACGACTTCTTTTAATCTGACCAGGGTCTTCGAGAAAACATCTCCTGTGTTTTCATAACCATATCGGGACGGGATCACGTAATCTAGATCGAGGTCTCCGTAGGCGGCATAGGGCTGGTCTATACGGACATCTTTCTTCACACCTGATGCCCTTACGGTTGGACCGACTCCACACAGTTCTAAAGCCTCCTTCTTTGTCAGTATACCTATGTTTTTTGTTCTCAATCTGATACTTGGGTCGCCTAGGAATATATCCTCAAGTTTCTGATACAGTTCCTCATAGTAGGTCAATGTCTCCTCGATCTTGGGATGCATGCTTTCCGGTATATCACGTCGCACGCCCCCAACGGTCCACATGGAATAATTTACCCTGTTACCAGAGATGTATTCTAAAAGATCCATGACCTTTTCCCTGATCTTCCACGTGAAATGGAGATGAGTATCGAAACCGATCTCGTGAGCCGCAACACCGGCCCATAAAACGTGAGAATGGACCCTTTCAAGTTCACACATTATCGTCCTTATGTAACGGGCCCTGTTCGTGGGCTCGATACCTGCAGCATGTTCTACAGCGGTGGTATACATGTGCTGATGGACGATCGAACAGATCCCACAGATGCGTTCGGATAAGGGTATAACTTTCAAAGGATTCCGGTGCATCCCCATGAATTCGATACCCCTGTGGTTCATTCCAGGATGTGGGTCTGCATCCACTATGGTCTCCCCATCGAGCTTGAAGTTGATCATGAACGGTTCCTTCAACGCAGGGTGTATGGGACCTATGGGCACCTGATAAGTAGTATCTTCTTCGGACATTTCAATCATCCCCTCCTCTTGGATTCTTCTTTGTCGGTGGAGTTGCAGCTTCATCTTCATCGTGCACATATCTTGACTGCTCCTCCATCCCTTTATCGTCCCATCTCCACGGATACTTATCTTCTGGGAACACCTCGTCGAGCCATAACCTTCTTGAATCAGGTATATCTTCAACGGTAACTCCTAAAAATTCCTGCTTCTCCCTTTCGGTGGTTATAGCCCCGGGAACGATGTCTGTTATGGTGGAGATAGTTGGATCGTCTTTGGGAAGATGAACTTTTACGTTAACACTAACTTCCTCCCCAGGATAACCGTAATTTACCGCGAAGTGATATATGAGCTCTATAAAATCGCCCATGTCGGAACCAGAGGCGACGGATAGATGAGGTTGGTGCAGTTTTGCTAATTCCTTGACTAGGTCTCTGAAATCTTCTCTTTCTACCGTAAGCCAAATAAGTTTCATGGCTCTCTGTTTGATACCTTTCTTGATCTCTTCTATCTCTAGATCATCTATACTTTCCCCCATCCTTTCATCCAAATATTCCTCTAACTCTTCGGGATTCAAGGGGAGTTTGATATCTTTCATTTGTCATCACCTCTTAGTTTCTCCAGATACAGCCATGCCTCTTTAACACCATTGATTATGTTCTCAGGTCGGGTAGGACAACCGTTCACGTACAGGATGTGTGCATCGTCGGGAAGAAGAGTGTCTATAGGTCCTTCAACAGCATAGCTGTCGTAAAACACGCCTGTAGTGCTTCCACAGTTGCCGACCACCATAACAACCTTTGGGTCGGGTGTTTGTTCGTAAACCCTAAGCACCCTCTCTTTCATCTTCTTCGTGACCGGACCTGTGAATAGCAGAACATCTGCGTGTCTTGGTGATCCTACCAGCTTTATACCGAACCTTTCTGCATCGTATCGAGGGGTTATTGCGGCGACTATCTCGATATCACAGGCATTGCATGATCCACTATTCAGGTGAAAGACCCATAGCGCTTTATCGAAAGTTTTTGTAAGTTTCATCCTTAACACCTTTTTACATGGCTATATAGAGATACACCAGCACAACAGCCAGTGTTACTACGAACCAGTACACATAGTCATTTACTATCCCTGTATGTCCCTTTACGAGGGGCTCAAAGAACTTCTTCAATGCATGGGTAAATCCCCAGTACAGGTTGTCTCCTCCAACGTGTATCCCTTGAAGGTCCTTTGGGGGTCTGTTCCCAGATATGAAGGGATCGCCTTTGTATCTTGTTTTCCTGTACTCGGAGTTCCCCAGTTTGTAGAACAGGTAGGCTATCAGGGTGACCAGTAAACCTACTATTATGAACAGGATAGGGCTCCAGATATCTCTCAATACTATGTCGATCAAGCTCCCACCCCCAGAGACTCCATGGCCGGTACTACTATCTCAGAGACCACATAATGGGGGAACAGGCTGAATAATATCACTACTGCAGTTAAAATACCCATAGCTATGAGCATGCTTGAGGGGACCTCCCCCTTGCTCATTTTTTGATCGGGTCCTAGGAATGCATTGAAGAACACCTTTGCTACCAGTGCGAGCGTAATTATACTGACAACCAAGGCGATTATCGCCAGTATGGGATGATATAAGTAAACGGATTCATAGATGAGTAGTTTCGAGCTGAAGCCTGAAAGTGGGGGGATCCCAGCGATCGAGAGAGCCCCTATTATGAAAAAGAAGGTGGTGTAGGGCATGTTGTGTGCCAGACCACCGAGCTTGTTCAGATCTCTTATCTTGGTCGCGTAGATGACCGCAGCAGCAGATAGGAACAACAGGGCCTTGTACACCCCGTCATTTATCATGTGGAAGAATCCTCCTTCGATTGCCATCGCACCGAAGCTTCCATAATCCGCCGTATCGAGGGTGGCAAAACCGACACCTACGGCCATCATCATATACCCTATCTGTGAAACGGACAGATAGGCTATCAACCTCTTGATATCACTCTGCTTGAGGGCCATGCTAACACCGACAAACATAGAAAGAACTCCTAAGAATATCAAGATAGTTCCCAGAGCGGGAGGTTCAACTGCACCTCTGAAAACAAAGAATATGAGCCTGAAGAGTACGAACAATGCTCCCAGTGATGTAATAGCGATGAAAGGAGTGATAGGTTCGGGAGCTTCAGCGTAGGCGTCCGGGGCCCACATGTGCATGGGCACACTGCTGGCCTTCATCGCCAGTATCACCATGATGATCCCTATAGCTAGGAGATCGATGAATGATCCGTGTACAGAATCCCCTATCAGTGCATAATTCAATACACCGTATTCTCCATAGAACAGGCCTATGGATACCAGCAGGAGCAACCCTCCGACCACACTTATTATCATGTATTTCAGAGCTGCTTCTACACTTTTTCCTCTCTCATTGTGATATGCTACGAGGGCGCAGGAAGCTATAGAGGTCACCTCGAACCATACGAAAAGGTTGAAAAGATCTGAAGTCAGGACCATACCATTGACACCTGCTAGGGTGAGCAGGAAGAGGGTGTAATACTTTCCCATACCTGGTGATTCTTTCATATAACCGAGGGAGTAAAAGGCAGCTCCGATGGCGGTGATGATTATAGTTAAGGTTGCAAGGGTCGAAAAACCATCTGCAACGAAAGTGATCCTGAAGAGGGATTCAGTCGTCAATTCACCGACAGGGTCTTGTGCACCAAAAATGTATACCCACCCACCGGTGGTGTATACCTCATATGCCATCAGTCCCACGAAGAGCCCCGTTAAAAGAAGTCCTGTGAGAAAAACGGCGTTTCTGATTTCTTTTGAGAATTTGTTTGCGATGGGTGTCAGGAATGCGAACAGAAGAGGTATTCCTAGGATAAAACTGGGCAAGTGGGTTGCAATGTTCATTCTCTGCACCTCCTGACCTCGTTCGAGTCAATGGTGCCGTAGTGTCTTTTCAGCATGATGACGAATGAAAGCATAAGGGCAGTGGTCGCAACACCTATGACGATACTTGTCAGAGTGAGAGCATGGGGTGTTGGAAGAACCATGTCTGTTGCCGGGGCGCTGGTCCATATGGGGGCGACGTATCCTTCCCTGTATGCCAGTGAGACCAGGAACAGATTGGCACCGTTCTGCATCAGGGTTATACCCATTATTATCTTTATAAGGTTCTTTTTGAACAATGCCACGTATAATCCCATAGCTACGAGAACCATGACCACAAAAAAGGGTAAGATAAGGAACAAGTTCATTTTTCCACCTCCATCATACCACTATTTTTAGCCATCATCCATAGTATCAGGCTGAGGGCTGCTATTACTTCCATACCAACGACGATGTTCATCAGGGGAACGGTACCACCAGTATTGATGTAACCAGGGTTTATACCGGACATCACGGTTCCACCGAAGATACCTCCGGTACCTGCTAACGAGTTATAGAACATGGCAAAACCCATGACTATACCTAAGAATGCAAGCAAGAAGAAAAATGTAAGCCCGGCCGACTCCATGGTTGAAAAATCGCCTTTGTAATCCTTCAAAGCACCGTTGGAAACTATCAGGAGTGCAGTGGCAGACGCAACCACCGCGCCGCCTTGAAAACCTCCTCCAGGAGTGAGGTGCCCATGGAGGATCAAGTATATCCCGAACACGATGATAGGCACCACCATGACATCTGACACCGTCCGGACTATGACGGACATCTTCCATTTCACTTTTCCACCTCCTTGGGCGCCTTAATCTTTCGTAGAACGGTAAGTACACCGCTAACGGCTGAGAAAAGTATGGTAGCCTCTCCAAGCGTATCTAGACCACGATAATCGAACAGAACAGCGGTCACCACGTTGTTCACCTGGTTGTGGGGCTGACTGTCTCCTAAGAAATATTCATCCATGTCCGTGTTCACCGGGTTGCCGAATCCACCATCCTCGCCACGCATCTCAACTATAGCTCCGGCTAGAAATGCGAAGATTATCAATAGTGCTATCATGGCTATGACCTTTTTCATCTGTATCCCTCCGTTCTATCGGTAGATCTGATCGCAAAGATGAATATAGCCGTTGTTAGTGCTGCACCAACTGCGGCTTCAGCTATAGCAACATCCGGTGCTCTTAGTAAGTAGAACTGTAAAGCGAGTATCAAGCTGGATGCGCCCAGGGCGATGGCTGCGGAGATCAGATCCTTGAACCAGATGACTGCTGCAGCGGTTGTAACCAGGCCGATGAGGACTAACAGTTGTAGCACGTAGTAAAGAGTCATTTTTTTCCCTCCATCTCAGCAAGATGATCTACAACGGCATGTTTCGGTAATATCCCTATCTTGTGTGCTGCCCTCGCCAGAGCATGTGCTCCGGTCGGGTTGGTGACCAGTATCGCAACGAGGGCCGCCAGGGTATGAAGTACCATATTGAGGTATTGATCCTGACCGGGATTCCAGTAATACATTACCCCTCCGTAAGCTATAATGGTAAAGGTCATGAAAATGGTCCCGAAGGTTGTGCACTTGGTGGCTGCGTGCAGGCGGGTGTAAACGTCTGGGAACCTGTGCAGTCCTATCACCCCTAGGCCGTTGAATATGATCGAGACCGCTAGCAGTATGTAAAGGATAGTTAGGGCTATCATTCCGATTTCACCCCCTCGAGGTATTTGGCTATGTAAAGGGTTGTTACGAAGGAAAGGATCGCGTAGACGATAGCGATATCTATGAAAAGGGTCTCCCAAGTTGCAGCTCCAAGACCGACCATGCTCGCTACTACCAGTGTGTTTATAGTATCAAGAGCGACTGCCCTGTCTGCTGCAGTGGGTCCGAGGAATATTCTAAACGCAGAGATTATGATATAAACGAGGAAAGCGCCGGTGGCTAAGAAAAGAGGAAAAGAGAAATCGATCATTCCGCAAACCTCCTTATCCATTTTGTGAACCTGCCTGATATCGTTTTTGTAGGCTTACGTGTCACATTGATCCAGTGGATGTAGAGATCTTTGTTTTCCTCGTCAACATCCACTGTTAGGGTGCCAGGAGTAAGAGTTATCGAGTTTGCTAAAAAGGTTATGCCCAGGTCCGTTTTCAAAGGTGGTTTGATTTTTACTATCCCCGGCCTTATGTTCCCAGTTATCACACGATATGCAACATCAAGGTTTGCCTTCACCATCTCTATGAAGAGTGGAATGGCATAGACCAGCATGATGATCCATCTGACTGGATTCAGCATCCTGTAGTTATCTGATCTACATAGGATGTCACTTGCAACCGCGGAGACGATAAGGGCTACCGATACGCCCAGCACGAGTTCTTCTACGCTCCACAGTATTGTACCTTCTATCATTGAACGTCCTGCCGCAAGAGTTAAGAATAGATAAACGAACAAGGAGAGCAGGAACGTCGATACGAATGCTTTAGCTCGATTCATGACGCTTCCTCCGTAAAGGTTGATATTTTTTATACATCCTAGGCGAATCTAAAGAACTCACCTTTGAAAGAATGTATGCATCTATCATACATTCTGTTGGAAAGGTGAAAAATATATAAGACTTTCGTATCTTCTTAGCAGCACTAAATTGCAGAAAAGTTTTAAGACATAGTCTAAATCAGGTGTAAAAAAGTGGTATCGATGACGGAAAAAATCCTCGTAACAGGCCCCTTCGGCCAGATAGGCTCTGAGCTAGTCCCTGAACTCCAGGAGAGATATGGTAAGGACAATGTTGTAGCATTGGGTCATCGGCACATCCCTGAAGATTACGAAGGACTGCTTGAAAAAGGGGATGTCAGGAACAAAGAAGAGATGGAAAAGGTGATCAAAAAGCACGAGATAACTCAGGTTTACCATTTAGCTTCACTGCTTTCAGCCGTGGGTGAAAAGAGACCTCAGCTGGCATGGGACGTGAACGTCAACGGTTTAAAGACATTTCTGGATCTCGGTGTAGAACACGACCTGAAGATGTTCTGGGCCAGTTCCATAGCCGTCTTCGGACCTACTTCACCGCTGGAGGACACACCACAGCACACAATACTTGAACCCGTTACCATATACGGGGTTACTAAAGTGACGGGGGAACTGATGTGCCAGTATTACCATAAAAAGTACGGCTTAGACGTCAGAAGTTTGAGGTATCCCGGTTTGATAAGTTATAAGGAAGAACCCGGCGGAGGTACCACCGATTACGCCGTGGAGATATTCTATAAAGCCATAGAGGAGGGCGAATACACCTGCTTCGTCAAAGCGGACACAAAGCTCCCCATGATGTTCATGGAAGACGCCATCCGAGGCACTTTGATGGTGATGGACGCTCCCGAGGAGGATATAACCGTTTGGACTAGCTACAATCATACAGCTTTGAGTTTTACCGTAGAGGAATTGGAAGAGGAGATAAAAAAGCACATACCTGATTTCAAAGTCATCTACGAGCCTGACGAGAGGCAGGAAACTGCCGATTCATGGCCTGACTCCATCGACGACTCGAAAGCCAGAGAGGACTGGGGTTGGGACCACAGATACGATCTCAAGAAGATGACGGAAGTCATGCTGGAGAACCTGAGAAAGAAATTGTCTGAATAGGGTTTTGAACCGATCAATATCCTCTGAAACTAGAAGCTTTTGCATTCTCCCGGCATGACTTATCAGTATATGCCCCGGAACCGTGTCTGGGTGACGTCAGCTCTATCTTCTCAACGAGTGAACCTTCTTTACTGGATCTCTTGATCATGTTATCCTAGTTGACCATCCTATCCGTTATAACGCCTATCATGAGGACAGTGGGTAATGTGAATATGCAACTGACAAACATGGAAGAGGAAGATAGAAAGTACTATCGCTTGACCTCGAAGGGGAAGGAGGAACTGGAGAAAAGGGAAAGTGGGATGAAGGAGATCGGAGAGATGGCCCAGGAGAACGTTCTGGGATTCCTCTGCGTTTACAGGGAGATATACGGTGAAGATAAATTCCAAGAGCTCATGGATAGGGTGAGAAAAGAATTCTACCTCACGATCACATAGTGTAAAAGCTTATATACTTACGAGTATATTACTTACGAGTATGACCTTGCAGTTCATAGATAGAAAGGAAGAACTGAGCTCTCTCGAAAAGAAACATGCATCGAAGAATTTTGAATTTGTCCTGATATATGGTAGAAGAAGGGTGGGTAAGACGGAATTGATAAAGAAGTTCATGGAAGATAAAACATCCATATACTGCCTTGCATCCCTGGAAGACAAAGAGAGACAACTTGAGAGCATTACGGAAAACATGTACAAGCACTTTGGAGGGTTCAAGCCGGACATACGACAATGGACAGAACTGTTCGAATACTTTTCCAGTAAAGCGGAGGAA
>PUNK01000041.1 GCA_003552585.1 Thermoplasmata archaeon
CTGCAGCATCAGCTTTGTTCATACCAGCATCCTTGAGGTATTCAAGATCGGTTCCATCTCCACATATTATTAGAGCATCGAACGTTCTGGTGAGGTTTTCACAGACCTCTTCGCTTCTATCAACTAAGACAACATCGTATCCCTCAGGCAAGAGGAGTTTAGCCAAATCCATGCCCACTCGACCTGCGCCAACTATCACAATGTACATGTGAACACCATCATAACGGTATCGGGAGGGTAATATAAAGATTTTTGATGTAAAGGCATGAAAACTAATATATTCGATGGACTATTTCCGAAGGTATGTACTGGCTTTCATTGATCGTGATCGCGATCATATTGATAGGGCTTATAGTTGCATATAAAGCTAGTATATATTTTACCCAGATAGTCATGATACAGAACTTATTGATATTCATGATAGTTAATATACCCTCCTTGGGATACCCTTATATTATCAACAATGTTTTTTACGACCTTGCTGGAGCACCTATCTATCTATTGAACATATACAGATTTCACACATATCTGACGACGATTTATCTCCATGCCGATTTCATGCATATAGTTGGTAACATGCTGATCCTTTTTTTTATAGGGATGGCTTTGGAGGAGCGTATAGGGAAGATGAATACAGCAAAACTGTATTTCATCACGGGCTTTTTGGCTACAATTGGCCATTATCTTGTATATCTTGGATCTCCTATCCCCGCAGTTGGTGCCTCTGGTGCGATCATGGGTATAATGGGATCTATGTTCATACTCTACCCTAAAGAGAAGATACCGATGTTCCTAGGACCGATCTTTTTACCCTCCGTGAGGGTTGATCTAGCTGTTGGTGCATTTTTAGTCATGCAGACCGGGATCGCTTTGATCGTACCTCAGAGCGCAGTAGCTCATGAAGCACATTTTGTTGGTTTTATCTCCGGGATGTTGCTTGCAAAATTTGCTGTATCTGGTATCAAGATCAAGACAAAAAAGGGTAAAGATATCAAAAAACTGAAAAGATTGGCAGTTAGTGAAGAACTGCAGACGATGTATAAACAGATAATACAAGCTGATGAAGAATCGGTAAAGGAGGCTTGGATAGACCACTTCTTAAAAAGAGCAAAATGTCCTAAGTGTGGTAATAGATTGAATGGTGATATATGTGAATGTGGATATGATGTGTGGCAAGATTGAAATATCACCTTACCCATTACATATCATGGTGATATGATGGAAACACCCAGTTCTTTTTATCTAGAATGTCCCGTGTGTAAAGACCAAACTCTGCATAAACTTTTGAAAGGAAAAACAGGAGAAACAGAAAAAGAGTTCACTATCGACGGGGTCGTTGAGTGTGGTAAATGTAAAAACACCAGGCACAGGACGATCAGAGAAAAATCTGCTATAGACGTACCCGTGATAGTAAGTTGGAAGGAGGAATCAAAAAAAAGTAATATCTCACTCCTTCCTGATGAAGTGATCAAAGTTGATGACGAGCTATTGATAGATGATTCTAGGGTTAAGATCACTTCTATCGAAACTGAAGATGGAGGGAGAAAGGATTCTGCAAAGGCGGAAGACGTTGTTACAATATGGACAAAGAAGCATGATAAGGTCCGTGTCAAGATCGCTTTACACAAGGGAACATCGACTATTTCTAAAACGATAGAAGTTCCTCCTGAAGAGGAGTTCTATGTAAACGATGAGATAGAGGTAGGGAAACACAGCGCAGTTATACATAGGATCAAATCAAGAAACGGAATAGTAAAAAAAGGAAAGGTTGTAGCTGAGGATATAACGAGGATATACGCTAAAGAGATAGATGGTCACTTCTTGTAAAACAGTACTACTGCCGCTGTGGCTACTACTAAAAGGCCGAGTAATAGACCTATAGGACTGAATACGATCTCATCTATCATAGCTTCATCGTAGATCCTCAAACTGTGTTCCGAAAATTCTAGTCTGATGAAAAAGTGAGCTTGGTCATCTGTAATATTAACGTAATATCCGATATCTTGCTCTCTTTCATAGAATTGTTTGAAACCCATATGTTCTATATCTTCTCCGTCAAATTCTACTGCTAGATTTGAAAGATCTCTGATCTCCGAACCAATGTATTCTCTGCTGATGACGATATGGAGAGTTTCTATGCCGGTGAAATCACTTGAAAAGGAAAATTCAATATTTCCGGGTTCGGCCTTTTCAAAAATCATGTTTAAACCCGGTCTTATCTCCTTATATTCAAATCTTCTCTGGTGATCAACCGTTACTCTACCTACATGCGGTCGTCTAACAGGAGGTTCAATATCTTCATCAATATCGATCCCGGTTGAAATAGTGACTTCCCGATCTATTTCAAATCGGATACTGACTTCTGTTTCAGAGTGGACCGTATCATATTCAAGTTCGGATCCCCATGATATCGATATTTCATGTTTTGAAGATAAAGAAAGTTGAAAAGATAATTCATCCAAACTTGTTAACTCTACTTCAGGTCCAAGGATATATTCTATAGATTTGGTGTCATCATCAAAGAATACGATATTTAGGAAATCTTCCTCATTAGATTCTACTTGGAATTTAAAATAAGAAGTGCGATATTCATAAAAACCATCTGTAAATTCACTAGGTGGTTGAACCTGTTGGGGTATATCTTCACTATCAATTGTGATAACTATTTTTCTGAAGATCTCGATATACTCTCCATCTAGTTTCAAATAGAAATTTTTCACAATAAATTCATCCTCATCTACTTCGATGTCAAAAGATGTATAATCCCCTTCCAACTCCACCTCGTACCTATCTTGATCATTGTTATAGATTTCAGCTGTGCTCACAAAAGGAGCTATAAGAATGAAAGCCAGGAATACGGCAATTAAAGGTAAGGTTTTTTCTTTTAACATCTCTAATCTATACCTAATATGGGAATACCTTTTTAAATAAACTTTGGTACATTCTTCGAACATGATCGGTATAAGAAGAGTAGCGGGGAGTGGATTCGAACCACTGATCTCCGGGTATCTCAGCCGCGAATATGATACGGCATATGAGCCCGACGGGATCTCCTGGCTACCCTACCCCGCTCTGGATGAAATAATTGCCAGGACAATCTGTGTATCAGAGCTTTATGCTTATAAATTTTTCTATGGAATATGGGTGGAAGAAAATCGATCAATTCCTTTTAAACCACTTATTTATTTCATTTTCCTCGAATCTTACGATGATCGGTCTACCATGAGGGCATGTATAGGGATTCCTTGTAAGCCCAAGCTGACTTAATATCCTTTTTGCAGATGAGGTTGATAACAGATCTCCAGCAGTCACTGATGAATGACATGCCATATATCTTATAAGTTCTTCACGTCTTTCCTCTAGGGGTTTTCCTTTGAAATCGAATAACTGATCTATGACAGATAAAAGGATGTCTTTTGGTTGAAGTTCTCCCATCAATACTGGAAGAGAACTTAATCTGAATGTAGTTCTACCGAAGGGTTCTATCTTCATTCCTAGCTCTTCGAGAAGTTTTTTATTCGCCTTCAAAAGAGCGGCCTCCTTAGGATTTACTTCCACGGTAATAGGTGACATAAGGTCTTGGGTTTTGATACCCTGATGATACTGTTTTTTAAATTTTTCATAATTGATCCTTTCGTGTGCGGCATGCTGGTCTACTACAGCCATCCCCTCATTTGTTTCAACGATTATGTAGGTATCCTTTATTATACCTAATACCCTCATATAGGGAAGTGAGGATTCATATATCTCATCATCGTCTTCTATATAAATTCTTGATTGTTCAAAGGATTTTTCTATCTCTTGAACTTCATCTTTTTTCTTTTCTGATGAAGTTTTTTCCTTTGGCTGTGGGATCAGATCATGAGAAAGAAGTGTTTCTGAGATGCAGTCCGATATATCTTCTTTAACATCCTTTTCTTTCGCAAATCTTATCTTTATCTTTGTGGGATGAACGTTCACATCTATTTCATCCGGATCGATCAATAGGTCGATAACAGTGATCGGATATCGGTGCTTGGGAAGTAAAGTCCCGTAACCCTTAACGATAGCATCCTTCAACTCTTTATTACGAACATATCTGCTGTTTACGTAAGTGTATATATGGTCTCTAGAAGCCCTAGTGATCTCAGGTTTTGTAGTATAACCCATAATCACCATGTCGTCCGCTTTTTTAACACGTACGGTTTTTCTAGCGATCTCCTTTCCATAGATGAATTTGATGTTTTCAAGAACAGAGTTAGTTTTTGGAACGAATAACAACTCTTTTCCATCGTGCGTCAATTTGAATTCTATATCGGCGTTTATCAACGAGTATCGTGTGACTACCTCGGAAATATGCGACAATTCAGTACTATCTTTTTTTAAGTAATTTCTTCTAGCAGGGGTGTTGTAAAATAGGTCTCTTACTTCGATGATGGTTCCTTCCGGCGAACCTCTTTTTTCCATGGATATCTTTTCGTCTCCGTGTATCTCTATCACGTTTCCTTCTAGTGACTTTTTAGTCTTAGAGGTAGCTTTCACACGAGAAACTGATGATATACTGGATAAAGCCTCACCCCTGAATCCCAGTGTACGCAGGTCCTTCAAATCATAGATATCATCGATTTTACTTGTAGCATGTTTTTTGAACGCGAGTTCAAGTTCATCCTCGTCCATCCCAACTCCGTTGTCACTTACTCTTATCAATTCCTTTCCAGCTCTTTCTACATCTACATGGATCTCATCAGCATCTGCGTCGATGGAATTCTCTATAAGCTCTTTTACCACGGAAGCCGGACGTTCTATCACCTCACCAGCGGCTATTTGATTGACGGTTTTTTTAGAGAGTATCCGTAATTTCCCCATCTATGATTCCTCCGTTTTTTTCTTAATGCGCCACAATTCATTCATCGCTTCCAATGGCGTCAAGTTATTAAGATCAAGTTCTTTTATCTCTTCTACAAGTGGATGGGATCCTTCATCAGTGTCTCCGGTAACATCGAAAACTACCTGGGTGAACTTCGGACCATCATGTTTTTTCATGTGTATCGTGTTGTCTTCTTCGATCTGCTTCAACACTTCGTGTGCACGTTTGACAACGGGGTGTGGTACACCAGCAAGCTCAGCTACATGCACACCATAACTCTTATCTGTGAACCCTTCCCGCACCTTCCGTAAGAAGGTCACGTCTCCGCTCTCTTCCTTTGTTGCAACATGCAGATTCTTGACTCCACTAAAGGTCTGTTCAAGTTCAGTCAGCTCGTGATAATGCGTTGCAAATAGGGTTTTAGCTCCAACCTCATTCACTATAAATTCGGTTGCTGCCCAGGCTATGCTCAACCCATCGAATGTGCTCGTACCGCTGCCGATCTCATCGAGCAGTATCAAGCTTTCTTTCGAAGCGTTATGGAGTATGTTTGCCAATTCGACCATCTCGACCATGAAAGTAGATTGTCCTCTAGTCAGAGCATCAAAGGCGCCTACCCGGGTGAATATACGGTCCACCAAACCTATGTGTGCCTTCTCAGCAGGAACAAAACTTCCTATCTGGGCAAGTAGGGTGATAAGAGCTACCTGTCTCATAAAAGTAGATTTGCCGGACATGTTAGGTCCGGTGATTATCAAATAGTTGTTTTTATCCATGTCAATATAGGCATCATTTGGGACGAAGGAATCCAAAGTTTTCTCTACAACAGGATGCCTCCCCTCGCTTATATCTATCCTCCCGTCTAAAGAGACTGAAGGTTTAGTATAATCATTTCTTTTAGCAACCTCAGCGAATGAAGATAACACATCTAGTGAAGCTAATGCTTCTGCAGTCCGTTGGAATCTCTCTATCTCCTCTGACAGAGAATCACATATATCCTTGAATATCTCGTACTCCAAGGCTTCCATCTTTTCTTCAGAACTGATTATCTTTTCTTCTTTATCTTTCAATTCAGCCGTGTAATATCTTTCGCTGTTTTTTAGGGTCTGCTTGCGGAGATACCTGTCAGGAACTTTATCGGTCTGGGTCTTTGATACTTCAAGATAGTATCCGTGAACTTTGTTGTATCCCACCTTCAACCTTTCTATACCTGTCTCTCTCCTTTCTTTTTCTTCTAAAGAACTGATCCACTCTTTGCCTTCCTTAGAAAGTTTCTTGAGCTCATCAAGATCCGGATCATATCCTTTTTTGATTATTCCTCCTTCCTTAACCGTCAAAGGAGGATCTTCAACTATCGCATTCTTTAGTTTTTCTTTAACATCGTCCATAGGATCTATCTGTTGTTTGATCTCATTTAGAAGTGAAGACTCAGGATCATCTAGGAGTTCCTTAATAGGTCGTGCTACCTGCAGAGCATTTCTTATCGCTACAAGGTCCCTTGCATTTGCGTTGCCGTAAACAACCCTGCTCACAAGTCTCTCTATATCAGGTACCTCGTCCAACTGTTCTCTTAAATCGTCCCTCAAAAATATGCTCTTGAAAAGTTCTTCAACTGCTTCATGACGAAGATCGATCTTTTCGGTATCGAGTAGGGGCCGCTGGAGCCATGACCTTAATTTCCTAGAACCCATGGCAGTAACCGTCCTGTCTAAAATCTTTAAAAGAGTACCTTCTGTTCCTCCTTCCCTAAGATTTCTAAATATCTCTAGATTTTTAAGGGTGGTGGAATCGAGTATCATATGCTGGTCGTTCGTGTAGAAACTTACACGTGTTATGTAATCCAGACTTCTTTTCTGTGTATCTTGAAGGTAATCTAGTGCCGAACCAGCAGCTCTTGTTGCAAGCTTTCGATCTTTCAATCCAAGTGATTCCAATGAATCTGTGTTAAAATGTTCCTTAAGCTTATCCCGAGCCATGTTAAATCGAAAAGATTCGGTCCTGTGAGAATTTAACATCATCTTTTTTTCACCGAGAAGAGCATTGATGAAATCATCATCCTCGTACAGTGATGAAGTCATTATGCATTCCTTCGGCTCTCTTCTCAGTATTTCTGAAAAGAGATCATCTTCATCGCTAACCTCGGTGACTATGAATTCTCCTGTGGATATATCAACAAAAGCTACTCCGTATCCCTCACCTCGGTATACGGACATGAGGAAGTTATTTCCCGCATCTTCCAACAATCCCTCATCAATGATGGTCCCGGGAGTCACCACTCTGACCACTTCACGCTTTACTATACCCTTCGCTTCCGAAGGATCCTCTACCTGCTCGGCTATGGCCACTGTATATCCTTTCTTTATCAGCTTTTGAAGGTATGAATCCACAGAATGATATGGCACTCCGGCCATCGGGATCGGGTCTTCTTTTCCCTTATCCCTCGTTGTTAAAGCGATATCTAATTCCGAAGAAGCGAGTTTTGCATCATCTTCGAACATCTCGTAAAAATCACCCATCCTGAAGAACAATACAGAGTCTGGATAATCTTTTTTCAATCGATAATATTGCTCCATCATCGGCGTTAAATTGCTCATCTTTGATCTTAGGAGGGGTTACCATGTAACGATTAAATAAAGCTTTTCAGTAAACCGGTCCTTTTGGTTTTCTTACTGCGGCATAGATTAAAAGCGATAGTAATACAAACGATAATATTCCTATCGCCGCAAATATCCACCAATCGAGGATGGTCTCTAGTGGAATAATTGGTTCTAGAGGCCAAGTTATCTTCTCAGGTGTGAATTGATCGTCACTGATAACAGATACTTCAACCGGTTCTGATAGAGGGCCTTCACCGACTTCGTTTGTTGCACTAACCGTGTATGTTACGTCACCTCGGGCATTTTGATCTACATAATACGTCTCCTCAGGTTGACCTACAAGTTCTCCGTCTCGATAGACATTGTAATTTATTATTGGAGACCCTCCATCATCCATCGGTTCTGACCATGTCAATTCTACAGGTGCTTCATTTGATACTACATGCAGTTCTCTTACCTCCGATGGTTCAACAGGTGACTCCCTTGGTGTAAGATAGATCGGAGTGCTGTAAGAGCTTTCTCCATATTCGTTCACTGCAGTCAATTTGTAGGTGTAAGTTATCTCATTGCTAACGTCAGTGTCAGCATGTTCAAAGGTATCGTTTGAAAAGGTGTTGATCAACTCTAATCCACCATCAGATGAACGGTAAAGATTGTATTCCTCTATGGGTGCTAGACCTTCGAAACGTGGTTGCTCCCAACGGACGATAGCTCTTTCGTTTTCCGAGCTACCACGGACATTCTCTGGGTAAGATGGTACTTCACCTCCAGCTGCAAGGTATGCGTTGACCAGGCCATATCCATAATATTCGGGATTTGATAGATCTACAGCTTGTTGATTGATCTGTTCCCTTACTTGTCTCCCTGTTATCCCGGGGTTTGCCCCTAATTTTATTGCTGCTACGCCAGCCACAAAAGGTGTTGACATGGATGTACCAGCTTTATTTCCATACTTCTCGTTTGGGATTGTGGAGAATACCCTCATCTCCGTGTCCCCCCCTGGTGCGGTGAGGTCGAGCCAATCCCCGTAATTACTGTAGTCTGTTTTTTCCTTTTCATGATTAACAGCTGAAACAGCTGCAACGGCATCATAGGCCGCAGGATAGTGTTTTGAATCTGTCCCATCGTTTCCAGCTGCGGCGGTCAAATAGATCCCTTCATCGTAAGCAAAGTTGATCTGTCTTTCAAATGCTCTAGCTAGAGGACTTTGGTCTCCACCGAAACTCATCGTTATTATATCTGCACCATTATCTCTAGCGAACCTTACTGCCTGGGACACTTCCTGCCATCTTCCCCCTTCTTTCTCTATGACTTTAAGAGCCATCAATTCAGCATCTGGTGCAACACTTGCTATTATACCGGCTACGTGAGTACCGTGGCCATCTACATCCATGGGGTCATCGTTATCGTTTACGAAATCATAACCGATCTCCTCCCACATCTTATCCTCAAGATCGGGATGGGTGTAATCGATACCGGTATCTAGCACAGCTATCCTTACACCTTCACCAGTTTCACCTAGTTCGTGTGCAAGGTCCGCCCCTACCATCTTCCATGCCCAGTCGTCACCGGGATAGGGAAAGTTACCGTCAGAGAGAGGGATAACAGATTCTTCAGCCTGTGTAACGTTAAAAGTGAAAACAGGTGTGATGAGTATTATGAAAACGAGAAGCACCGAGATCCTTTTATCCATTTTTTGCACCTATCGTTATCTATCTAATACATTTTAATTCTGTAAAAACATTTCGTGCTTATGGTATGAGGATCTCAATGCAGTATTGCGATAAAGAGTATACCGAATATGATCCCAGCCAGTATACCAATTATTGCGGAGTGCCCCACTGCCTTCCTGTGGGCGTCGGGGATCAACTCATCGAATACGATATATAACATGGCACCGGCTGCAAAGCCAAGACTGACCGATAGTGCAAATTTTGATAATCCTCCTAAGAACCCACCGATGAAAGCGCCTATCCCCATAGGTACACCAGCCAGTGCACATATCAGTATTACTTTTTTTGCTTTTACTCCCCCTATACACATGGCCGCTCCAACGGCCATCCCTTCGGGAAAATTGTGAACCGCCATCAATATTGCAAGAGTGATACCTATCTGGAAGGAAACTATGAAACCAGCGCCTATAGCTACACCTTCAGGAAGGTTGTGTAATGCGATCCCGATGCTAAGAAGGATACCTGTTTTCATGTAACGCCCTACTTTTTTGTCACCATCCCTGCTCAAGGTAAAGTGATGATGTGGAAACTTGATATCAAGCAATCCTATGATCAACACACCGATAAGAACACCGAATATAGCTGTGTAAAGTGATCCCTCTTCGATCGCTTCGGGTATAAGATCGATAAAACTGATTGCGGCCATTATGCCTGCGGCAAATCCAAGAAGAACACTCATCAACTTATCTTCGATGTTCTTGATTAAAACGACTGAAAGTCCTCCACCGACAGTTCCTATAACCCCGCTGAGCAATCCGATGATCGTGATCAAAAGCAAATATGACATAATACGTATCTCCTTTATTGTTTTGTATTGTTTAGGCCTACCTAAAATATAAGCTTTATGGTGAGTTTAAAGAAAATAAGAGAAACATTCATTTTTCTTTTAAGCATTTATATTTTATTGTGACTAACCTTCGTTAAAACTAATCGGTATATTTATAAAGAGGTATGACTATTCACCACCAGAAAATAAAAGGTGATGCATAAAATGAAAAAAGTTATGATAGTATCGTTAATTTTGATGCTAGCTTTGATATTGGTAAGCACTTTCCCAGTGATGGGTCAATACAGTGACGAGATCACGGATCCACAAGGTGATGTTTCATGGTGGCGTTATGTAGATGGTCGTTATACTTGGGGAGAAGGAGAAAGGCCCAATATTGATATCATTGGTGCTCAGATATATAGAGATGGCGACGATATTGTGGCATCTTTAGAGGTCGTAGGTTCTATCCGCAGTGATAATAACGTTATTTATCACATATACCTTATAGATGAGGAAGGTCAAACCTATGGAATACATTTCCAGGATGGAATCTGTTATTTATACGGGCCTGGTATATATGATACTATCGAATTCACTGGTGTGGGTACAAGTACTTTTGAAACGAGCTTTTCTTTAGAAAGTGTAGGATATCCAAGTTCTTTGAGCATATCTGAAATTTACACATGGGACTGGGTTGAAGGAGAGGGCGAGGGTGAATATTACATGGATACCGCTGGCCCTGAAGCCGATGATCCAATAGATGATAACGATGATCCAGATGACAACGATGAATTCGATGAAGAGTTTTTCGAAGATATACTGGAAAGAGGCATGTGGTGCCTAGCTCTGGTGATAATAATACCGATAGTGGTAATAATAGTGATAATCGTGGTTATCATAAAATTGCTGAAAGGAGGAGACAAAGGTGGAGAAGAACCTCCCCAACAGTATCAGCAGCAACCTCCAGCACAACAACCACCTCAACAACCTTCACAGGAGTATCAACAAACTCCACCACCACCGAGTGACCAGCAAGGTGAGACGGGGCAATCCCCTCCACCACCACCGCATTAAAGAATGAAGAGGTGAACAACAATGGATATAAATAAAATGATACAGATACCGAACGAAAACCATAACTTACCGCCGAAAGTGAAAGAAGCTAGAGATATGTTCCGTTATGCGTCTATATTCTTTCTAGTCGCAGCACTGCTTTACGGTCTCTGGGGACTTTGGTCGATCATGAGAGGAATGATGTGGGGTTGGGGATTTAGGATCATGCAAGGTATCATCTACTTGATCTTCGGAGCAGTAGCCCTGGTGGTAAAAAGCAAGTTCGAAGAAGTGTCTATCCGTCCAATAGATCAAGGACAGGTGGGTACAGTGAAAGATAATCTGGTAGTCTATATAATACTTGGATTCATATTCGGTTGGGTCCTTTCCGGTCTTTTAATATTGCTCGGTTACATGAAACTCGATGAAATAGATACTCAAGCAAACATGTGCCCTGAATGCCGGGGCACCATGAGATTTGCACAGGAATATCAGAGATGGTACTGTGATAACTGCCAGGATTACAAAGTTCCAATCCATCCGGCAAATGTAGCCCAACCACCACCGGGTCAAACACCGCCACCACAACAGCAGCAGCAACCACAGGAACAGCAACAGCAGGGTTGGGGACAACAACAGCAGCAACCACAGGAACAACAACAACAGCAGGGTTGGGGACAACAACAGCAGCAACCACAGGAACAACAACAACAGCAGGGTTGGGTACAGCAGAAACCACAGGAACAGCAACAGGAGCAACAGCAGCCCAGCGGACCTAATAACTGTCCAACCTGTGGAGCACAGGGACGATGGATAGGACAGTACCAGCGCTATTACTGCGATAACTGTCAAAAATACCTGTAAGGAGATATCTGATATCTATAGTAAGGGTGTTAGTTAGAAACCC
This sequence comes from Thermoplasmata archaeon, assembly GCA_003552585.1. Classification (GTDB taxonomy): domain Archaea; phylum Thermoplasmatota; class Thermoplasmata; order Halarchaeoplasmatales; family Halarchaeoplasmataceae; genus PUNK01. Next base: position 11,906 of record PUNK01000041.1, read on the forward strand.
ATTCCTTTCTTTTTCTTATCGAATTTCTCAGTTTTCCAATCCAAAGGAGAACATGAACACGTGTGAAATGGGCTCAGCCGGATTCGAACCGGCGATCTCCGCCGTGTGAAGGCGATGTCATAACCAACTAGACCATGAGCCCGTTTTGTTTGCGAGCGCTGGGATATCGTTTTGCAAAGTCCACATCTATCTTTGATTTATTTATCACTTTCGCAAAGGAAGTTTTCCAAAATAGTTTTATTATTAACGTCTTATCAGTTAATCATGGAAAAGATGTGTTATGAGCCGATAGGAACAATCCATTCACCATTCAAAGATATAAAAGGCATGCCGATCCAACCGACAGGTGCTGAAGGTGTGAAAGGACATATAGATGTAGATCCCCGATACAAAGACGGTCTTAAGGATATTGACGGTTTCTCTCATATCATATTGATATACCATTTTCACCTTTCAGAAGATTATTCTTTGACGGTAAAACCATTCTTAGATAAAAAAGAGCGTGGGGTCTTTTCTACTAGAGCACCCAAAAGACCGAACCAAATTGGATTATCGATAGTGAAGTTGATAGATGTCGATGGAACTAGGATCAACATTGAAGATGTAGATGTGGTTGATGGAACTCCCCTTTTGGATATAAAACCATATGTTCCAGAATTCGACGATAGAAGAGTGGAAAGATCCGGTTGGCTGAACAAGAGGGCCGAAGGAGTAAATGAAGTAAAATCTGATGAAAGATTTAGATAAAATTCAAGGATGATCATGTCTAACGAATACCGCATAATAGACACGTTTCCAAGATATCTAGAATTTTGGGATAAGGCCAATAGCATGGAGATCCAGTCTCAGTTTGATCTTTGGGAAGCCGAATATCTGAGTGAATGGCCCGAACTCTTTGAAAAACAAAAGAATAGCTACGAAGAAAGAGATTGGAAAGAAATAGCTTTGGAAAGGATCATACCCTTTTTAGAGGAGAGACATGAATCAATGATCAGAGCTAGAAATAATCTGTTGGGTATCTTACCAAGAATTCACAAAAAAGCATCTGACGTTCTTGGTTTCGAATTTCCTATAAATTACGTTATTCATGTGGGCATAGGCAGTGCAGGATGGGCCACAAGATACAAGGATAAACCAGCTGTGATATTTGGCCTTGAGATGATAGCGGAAGAAGGTTGGATCAAGCGCAATACATTGAAAGGATTGGCCGCTCATGAAATAGGACATCTTTATCATCTGGATAAAAGAGAAGATATGTCATGGAAGCAGGGACCTTTTTGGGATCTTTATGTCGAAGGGTTTGCCCAGGTTTGTGAACATAAAATATTGAACGAAGATACATGGCATATGCAAGCATCTAAGGAAGATTGGCTTGAACACTGCCAAAGTAATACCGCTAGCCTCGCTCAACTTTATCTAGAAAGAGTGGAAAAGGAAGAAGGTATTAAAGACTTCTTTGGTAATTGGTTCGAGATCGATGGATACAGCATGTGCGGCTACTATTTAGGACATGAGCTAGTAAAGATGTGGTTGGATGAATCAAAAATCGATGAGATAGCTTTACTTGGTGATAAAGAGATCGAGACTAAGGTTAGAGATACTTTGAAGAACTTAATATAGAAAACTGTTTGGTAACAAAAAGTTTCAAATAAAGAGTATTGATAAGTTTCTACCATGTCTGGTATAAGATTTGGAATCTGTGGAGATTTTGACTGGCACAATACTTCAGAAGAAGATAATCCGTTCTCTACCTTGGAGAAAAATAAAGTCAAGGATCTGATATCTGAGCTCAACAGAGATCCGATGGATGAAGGTGAACTTTTTTCCAAATATGGGGAAATAAAAGAAGAGATAGAGAAATTACTCAGATTAAAGACCCTTAAAAAAAGAGGGGAAAAGATCTACGTTAATTTTACATTTATTGATAAAGAAGATAGCGAGTTTCTGATGGAGGTTTGTGAAGATCATGCTTTGAAACTAGTCGACTTGATATCTTCAAAAAAAGGCCAGATCCATGAAGTTTTATCAAGATATGAAAATAAGAGGGTGGGAAAAGATAAGCTCGCATTCTTCATCATCGGATGTTATTTTCTGGATTGGGGCACATTGAAATTGTTTAGTAAATGGGGTATAGCGGATAATATGAAGCCTCAACCTGGTGGTAATGAATACGTCTTATGGGGTGAAGAGAACTATGAGAATATATTAAAAGAGATATACTGGGGTGGACATATGATACCTGATATTGATTATGTATTCCACACATTTGGAGACCATCATAAGGATACAAAACGTAACACCTTTCCAGATATACTGCATCGTTTCAACGATTTCGATTTTCCTGGTGGAGCAGAATACAGATCTTTACTTTTTGAGAAGAGGAAGGGATTTGCATCTGAACTGGCAGATATAATTGTTATTATAGGTAAAGAGGGTGCTAGTAAGGATCTGTTAGAAAAAAAACTAGAATACAAAAGTCTAGACAAACGTATCACACTACTACAGAAGCTTGGATATATTGATGAAGAAGATGACAGGTACTACCTATCAGTACCCTTTTTCACTGAAGAGGATAGGGATATGATATTGGATTGTATACGTCCCTTGATACCGATACTTAAGGATTGGATAGATGATGATCTAGAAGATTTAAAGTCGGATATCGAACCTATAAGACCTAGTCAGAATGGAGTCCCCTTCGATGAATATTTTATACAGGTTTGGCATTATATTTTTGGTCTAGTAAATAAGAATCTTGCCAATAGATCTATAATATATGATACCTACTCAGATGATTCTGAACACAAAGGATACATGCCTGGAATAACGATCAAGGATGTGTTGTTAGAGTTAGAAGAACTGATATAACTGAGCGTTCCTATCTCTAAAATTGCTCAGCGGGTCTGTGCCGGATCGCTCTTTCTCAATCAAGGAAGTTCTTCACTAGAACGACTGGAGTCCCAGCATCAGATGAACCACTGACCAGGTCGGCTAGGCTTCCGAGTAAGTCTTCCATCCTGCGAGGAGTGGTCCCTTCCTTTTCCATACAATCTTCAGACCTATCCTTCTTCTTTTCCTTTTCGAGAATCTTGATTATCTCTTCTTCGTCCTTCCCTTCCTCGTAATGATATTTATCAGCTAGATACTTGTACTTTACACCTCTACGAAAATGGTCTAGACCGTCGGTGGATGCAACAGCAGGTTCCGGATCTGCAAGTTCATAGATGCCGCTCGTTGGGTCCTTGTAAGCACCATCTCCGTATATGATAACCTCTATGGTGACTCCCAGTTCTTCCTTAACTCTCTTCTGTATACTGTTCACAACCTTCTCTCCGTTCCTCGGTGCCAATTTCAGTCTTCCTCCGCTGGACATGTTGCTTCCTAAAAGCCCCCATTTCGAACATATCTTACCTTCGGTACAGATATCATCGAGGGTAATGCATTTCTCTACTTTCTTAGATATAGCCTTCTTAGTATGTTCTCTAGTATGTATATCAGCTGCTATCACACCATCCGGATCGAATCGGGCGATACACTGGGGATCATTGCACAGGATAATTTCACCCTCAGGGCCAGCTCCATTTATTATCTCTTTGTAGTATTCTATATAATTTACTTCAGTTATAGGGTGTTTGAACTCTTTACCTTCGATATCATCTGCTGTTATAAGATCCTTATTTAACTCCTTTGTGAATTCAGGGGATATCACTTGATTGCCTACCTCATCGCAGGGATATGAAAACTGAACGATCACCTTTCCTTCTGGTACTGCCCTAGCGATAGATTCAAGTATCATCGAAAAACGATTCCTACTGGTTATCGGAAAGACCACCCCAACGGTTCCATCGTCTGGAAGATCGAGTGCCTTCTTTATTGAATCGGAAACCTCTTCCAATTCCAGATAGTTATTTTGTGCCCGTGCGACGATGGATTCAGTTACACACAGCACGTCACCATCATCAAGCAACCCATCATCATATGCAAGTCTGAGTGGTTCTAGCAACTTTTCAACTATATCCATATCCGGAAGTATCACTCCCATCTTTAACCCCATCGCCATAGGTCCTACATAATCTGGTATCTCGGTCATATTGATCTCCTCTTACCTTGTGTAACTCTTATTTAACAACTTTTCTGGGAAGTCGAAGGTTTCTATAAAAGGATTTTCATGGGTTGAAGATGTCAAGCACCTTCTCCCCAAGCAAGCCATATCAGTTCTAGAAGGTCATGGTCAGTTGCCCATAATTTGTGGATAGTGTTGGGAGGAACGTATATGGCATCTCCTCTAGACACTTCTATTTTCCTTTCATCTACCTCCGCCGTACCTTTTCCACCGATGATTATAAAGCACTGGTGCATCGGATCCTTTGCCCCATCCTCATTGAGCACTTCGTCCCTTTCTAAACTATAGTATGAAGAACGGAGTCCTGGATGATAGAAGAGGGCTGCAGCATTACCTCCATGTATCTTCCTGGTATGTTCATGACCGAACTTGATACGGGTAGGATATTCTGGGGTAAAAAAATGTGTCATGAAGAAGTATCCCATCTGCATGGCCTCGAGTGGTGATCGATCCTTCGGTAAAGAGAAGTTTATAGGTGCAGGCTCTTTGATATCTGCTCGTCCAGCAGCGGTCAAACCACTCCACTCTCCATGGTAAACCTTCGAAAGAGTGTCTTGATCTAAATAAAGTTCCCATTCTGCACCTTCCATCTTTCCTTCACCATAATGGAATTCACCATCTTTGGAAGATACATGCCAGATCGTATCATCCACTTCAATGTTCACCGAGATGTTGTAATCATCCGGTAGCTTTTTCTCGAATGCTTCTGACATATCCAGGAGCATTTTTCTTATGTCTTTTTTATCTAACATCTTGATCCCTCTATAATTTAATCGGTTTTTGCTCCACCATTCTCCTCAAGATAAGCGGTTATCCTTTCTACGTTCTCCAGGTTCTTGCCATAATCTACGGCAGTGGTGGGGGAGACGGGCTCGCTTCTAACTATCACCCGTGTCTTTTCATCGTCGATCTTTTCTACTTTCAATCTTATTCTGTCCCCTAATGTCTTCGGTGTCATGCCTGCCCTTGCTCTGATCTTGCCTTTATCCCGATCCAGTTTATTGATCTTACTTTTTTTGATCTCAGTCAATGAATCCAAACACAGGTTGAAAACATGGTCGTATGGCAGAGGCACTATCAACTTTCGCTCATGCTTCACGTCCAGTGCCTCTTCGTAATCGTTGTAAGGCATATTTTGAATTGACTTTCTGTGTAGAAGGCCCAGTATCAAAGATAGTGTGCTTCCTACGAATATACCTCCTAAAAGTCCAGAAACCAAACTTGCAGGAAAACCTCTCTGGAAGTGATATAGGGTACCGAAGATTATCCCGAATGGGATGCCCGTGATAAAGAATATCTTCAGATATCTATCCATCTATCCCCCTCCAAATAAGGAAAGGAGAGCTCGGTGGAAACATCATACTAATGATATTGACTGCTTAAATTAAATCTTTTGTTTCACTGATAGGAAGATGATTTCTTGGACAACGGTTTAAATATCGTCATCAACTTATCATACTTCGCTGAATCCGTCGATCCAGACACATTCGTGATCGTATTCCTCTTCGACCTTCTCCATCAATCGCTGGATACCGGATGTTTCTGTAGCATAGTGTCCTGCAAATATTGCCGGCATCTCCAGATCTATGGATTCATTGTAGGTCATGTATGTCCTTTCACCTGTTATCAAAAGATCTGCACCCTCTAAATACGCTTGACTTAAAGCTGAACCACCTTTGCCGGTCATGATCGCTATTTGTTCAGCGCTTTTATCACCGAAACACACAAGAGGTTCGATGTCAAGCGAATCTGAGATCGATCTCGCTATATCACTGACCTTCTTTGGTTTAGGAAGTTCTGCCATCAGGACGACTTCCGTTCCCTTATAATCCATGAAAGTATCCGTGATCTCTGCATCTAAAAGCCTTGCCATCATCACATTATTCCCTATCTCAGGGTGGATATCCAAAGGTAGGTGAGATGTGTAAATTGCCATGTCGTTCTTTATGAGCATACTGAGCAGGGAGTAATTCTTACCTACCACCCTTTTGATACCATTCCAGATCATGCCGTGGTGAGTCACCAACAGGTTCGCACGTAGTTTCAAAGCTTCCCCTATAACATCTCTCCTGGCATCAACTGCAAAGGCAATTTTCTTGATAGGTCCTGGGGCATCGACTTGAATACCGTTGACCGTATCATCTTTAATTTCGTCTACGTGAAGGTATTCGTTCAGATTTTTGACTAAATTTGATTCACTGATCATGTTCATCGATATACAAAGGTATACTTAAGATTTTTAATCATAAATTCCTCACTTTTCCAGCAAGAATTTTAATAGGAGGTCTCTTTCTCGATATCTGCCTAAGGCAAAAGGACGGATTCCGCTGTAAAAAGAAGGGATAAATATGAAAAAAAGCGAAGAAATGATAAAATTGACAAGAAAATACGGTGCAAAAAATTACGACCCTCTACCAGTTGTGATATCGAAAGCAGAAGGAGTTTGGGTCGAAGACGTGGACGGTAAAAGGTATATGGACATGTTGAGTGCATATTCCGCAGTAAGCCACGGTCATTGTCATCCCAAAGTGATTAAAACACTTAAGGATCAGGCGGATAAAGTCACACTTACTTCTCGTGCCTTCATGAACGACCAGCTTGGTTTGTTTTACAAAAAAGTCTCCGAACTGACAGGTAAAGAGAAAGTACTCCCCATGAACTCGGGAACCGAAGCGGTGGAGACCTCTATAAAGGCTGCCCGAAGATGGGGCTATTCTGTCAAGGGAGTTCCTGAAGACCAGGCAGAGATTATAGTATGTGCAAACAACTTTCACGGACGTTCCATAACCGTTGTATCCTTCAGCACCACTTTAGAATACAAGAAAGGCTATGGGCCCTTTACACCCGGATTTAAGATAATACCCTTCGGAGATGTAGAGGCTTTGAAAGAGGCGATCGGTCCCAACACGGTGGGATTTTTGATTGAACCTATGCAGGGTGAGGGCGGTATAGTACCTCCGCCGGAGGGATACCTTAGGGAAGCCCGTGATGTTTGTGAGGAAAATGATGTACTGTTTATAGCAGACGAGATACAGACAGGCCTAGGCCGAACAGGGAAAATGTTCGCATGTGACTGGGAAGACGTGGTTCCCGATATCTACATACTCGGTAAAGCATTGAGTGCTGGTGTATATCCCGTATCCGCGATAGCTGCGGATAAAGAGGTGATGGATGTATTCGATCCTGGTTCACACGGTTCTACATTCGGAGGGAATCCACTCGGAGTGGCTGCAGCCGTTAAGGCGATAGAGGTGATAGAGGAAGAAAAATTTGCGGAAAGGTCCCGTGAGCTAGGAGAGTACTTGCAGGAAGGATTAAAGGCCTTGGATAGTCCTCTCATCAAAGAAGTACGGGGAAGAGGACTTTTCATAGGCTTAGAACTGGTCGTTAAAGCAAGACCTTATTCCGAAGCATTGAAAGAAGAAGGCATCCTTGTGAAGGACACCAGAGGTACTGTTTTAAGGTTCGCACCCCCTCTTGTTATTACAAAGGAGCAGATAGACTGGGCCCTTGATAGGATAAAAAAGGTTTTCGCTGAAGTATAAATATCTAAACCCTGATGTTAGATCATCATGTACCAAGAGATTTAATTAGATGAAGAACATTAACGGTGTGATAACATGGTCGATGATAAGAAAAGATTGAAAAACTTCAGCGTGGATTTTGAGAAGAAATCAGGATTCGAAGGCGAGGCTAGGATGAGAGGGTTCACGATAACTATCGATGAGCCGGAAGCGATGGGAGGTACGAATAAGGGACCGAACCCGATAGAGATCTTACTTGCATCCTTGGGGGGTTGCTTGGACTTTACAGGTACGATCGTTGCCAAAGAGATGGGATATGAGTTGGAGGATTTTCAGATGGAGCTCAAAGGAGGTTTGGACCCCCGTGGTGTTGCTGGAAATCCAGATGTGATACCGGGCTTGCAGTTGGTGAAGGTAGACATTAAGAAGATAGAAGGTATTCCTGAAGATAAGATCCCTGAGTTCATTGCTCAGATCGACAAGAGGTGCCCTGTAGATGATACTTTATGTCGGAGTTTAGAGGTTGAAATAAGAAGAAAATAGGCAGAATATTTGTTGTCTGTTGACGGTGAAAGTTAATTTATGATGATTAGATCTCGGGAACGCTGGTAAAATGATGGAGAAAGAAGAAAGTTTTTACCGTGAGAGAACTCGAACTTCAAGCGAATCGTATAAAAGAGCGCAGAAGATCCTTCCGGGTGGAGTGGGAGGTTCTGCACCATATTTCGAACCTTATCCATTCTTTATAGAGAGGGCGAAAGGGAGCAGGGTGTGGGACGTTGATGGAAACGAGTACTGTGATTATAATCTCTGCTGGGGTGTCTTGATGGGGGGACACTCTCATCCGATAATGGCTGATGGATTGAAAAGGCAGCTAGAGAAGGGGACTATGTACGGTTTTCCCCACGAGAACAGTCGAGTGGTGGCCGAGGAGATAAAGAAACGATTCCCAGTGGATAAAGTCAGGTTCACCAACTCTGGTAGTGAATCAACATTCTATGCGGTAAGGCTGGCTAGGAGTTATACAGGGAAGGATAAGATAGTTAAGATCGAAGGGGCATACAACGGTGTTGCAGATGCGCTTCACATAAGCAAGAAACCAGAGATTGAAAAGGTAGGACCGAGTGATAGGCCGGCATCCGTCCCACACGGAAAGGGGATCCCACAGGGGGTGATCGATGATACACTGATCGCCCCCTTCAACGATCTGGATGTTATGGAAGATGTTTTGCGAGAATATCGAGAAGAAGTGGCTGCCGTAATAGTTGAGCCAGTCATGATGAATAAAGGTGTGATCCCTCCCGAGGAGGGATATTTAGAGGGTTTGAGGAAGCTTACGGAGGAAGATGACGTACTCTTGATATTCGACGAGGTCAAAACGGGTGTGAAGATCGCATCCGGTGGTGCCTGCGAGTACTACGGTGTAAAGCCGGATATAGTCGCCCTAGCAAAGGCTATAGGCGGTGGACTGCCGATAGGGGCTGTAGCAGGAGATGGTGAGATGATAGAAGGTGTGGGTGAAGAGGGACTGTTCGGCACCTATTCATCGAACCCGCTGTCGGTCGAGGCATGTAGGATAACACTACAAGAGATATTGACTGCTGATGCATATACTTCTCTGGAAAAGATGGGTAAACAGTTGATGTCGGGATACAGGGATGTGATAAAGGATATGGACTTAGAAGCTGTCGTCCAGGGTGTCAACGCTGTTGGGGGTATCCTGTTCACCGACCGACAGGTTAAGGATTTCAGAGATTGGACAAAGGTCGATAAAGAAAAGGCCCACAAATACTGGATCTCTATGGTGAATAGAGGTGTGATACCCATGTCCTACGGGGCAGACGAGGAATGGTTGATTTCGGTAAAGCATACTAAAGAAGACATAGAAGAGCATATCGAGGTTTTCAAGGACGTGGCTAACGGACTGTGATCTTTGAGTAGTGGTTTCCACGCAACCGGTCTGAGCAATTAGATCCGTAAAAAACCTACTCTTCCATAAAAGCGTTGGTAATCTGGATCATTTAAAGGATGCTACGTGAGGGGTATCTCTAGGTTCTAAATCATTTTTGCGGGAGATATCAGCTAAAAAAATTCTCTAGCATCTTTTGCGATCTTCTTGGGGTACTTGTTAGAGTAATACTCATCTATTAGTTTGGATAGAGCGAAAACATCGCACCAGTAGTATTTGTCCATCGTACTCCTTGCAACGATGTCGATTATGGTGATGTCCGTATAGCCTTCATGCGAGAATAGTATAGAATAGTTGAAGGAATTCAAGCCCTGGTTTGCATAGTAACGAAGGGTGTTTACGATACCCTTTGAGATATCTTGAAGTTCATCCCTATCCATGGATCTGAAATCCTTTAGACTGACTCCCTGAATGTGTTCTAGTCCCCTTGGAGCGAAAGGGGATATCCAGTGTGACTCGCCGATGATACCGATGAACCTTTCGGTTTTTTTCTCTTGTTTTAAAAGGTCTTCCCAGTAATTCGTTCCATGTATTTTGTGGTAATCTTTAGATGCTTCTATGATATTTTTATGATGATTCATAGGTGACCGGGTGATCAAAACCTGAAGGTGTGGATGAACAACGCTGCTCCCTGCAGGTTTAAGATAATTCATCATGACTGCAGCGTGAAGATCGTGAGGTTTTTTTTTGAGGTACTTTAAAATCAGTTCGAAAGCGTCTGTGAAATGTTTAGGTTTAAATCTATCTAAAGGAAGATAATGTTCTTCTGTGAGTCTGATCACCAACGAGTGTTCGGCATATGGACTTATATTAGCCAGAAGTACAGCTTCTTCATTTTTTAATAAATCGTTATCTAGTACTTGGCTTTCCCTTGCTCCTATATCGTAGATCTTATCTTCACAGAATGGACAAAAACCTTCCAGCACCTCTTCTGGTAAATCAGAGTTTTTTGATAAGGGTAGTGATTTTTGTACGATCCTACTTTGTTTTCCGGTCAATGGGTCTTTTCTTATCACTATCTTTTCCTGTTTAACCTCATCACTGGAAGGGTCGTAGAATTTGCTCGTTTCAGTAGTTTCTCTCATCTCGATCATGGTCGTCTGGTTTATTTTATTCAAATACTTATAACCTTTGGGTATATTGTTAGGGTAGATAACCTTAATATGAGGGTAAACGATGTACTCTTTTATGGCAAATATATTTTCACCATGTGGGATAGTGTGTGACGACTGTGATTGGTTCAAGGGAGAGAAGGAACCTGTATGTCCCGGTTGTACCGAGCTCGAAGGTAAGCCTTTCTGGGGGGAATGTGAAACCTACTCTTGTGTTGAAGATAAACAGGTTGACCACTGTGGAGAGTGTGTAGAGTTCCCATGTACCGACTTCATGGGAAGGTATGATCCAGACGAGGGTCCATTGAATGTCGTGATAAGAGCCGGTATACTGGCTTACAGGAAGCAGCACGGTGATGAAAAGGCTGTAGAACTGGGAAGAAGTGTGGAAAGATAAATCGTATCTCACTCATTCTTTCCTTTGATATCGTCGATGCTGTAGTCACCGAACTCCTGAACCTCCGGTTTCCTAGTCATCCAATAATAGGGTATCGCTATCAAAGAGATCAGTGTGAACAAAACAATTGTAGCTATTATGACGATTATCACAGATATTCCCAACAAGATAGATATCATCAGAAAGATATCTAAGTAATAAAATAATAAGAGAACGATGGCGGCTGTTGCAAAAACCGCCATCGATATAGAAACAAGTTTCATGCTTCCCATACCCTATCTACTGCCGAATGAGACATTCATCCCCTTTTTGCTGGAAGACCTGCTTGAGCGACTCTTGGTCCTTATGTAGGGTTTTAACGAGCTTGCTAAGTCCTTCATGGTCATGCTTCGTAACCATACTTTACCCGGTCCAGTCAGGGTGGTCATGAAAAGCCCTTCGCCGGAGAAGAATGAACTCTTGATGCCTCCAGTTCTCTCGACATCGAATTTGACAGAGGGCTCGAAGGCGGCAACATGTCCTGTTGAAACCTTCAATACTTGATTTGGTTTCAATTGCTTCTCTATAACATCTCCCGGTACGTGGATAAATACAGTTCCAGTTCCCGATAGTTTTTGAAGTATGAAACCTTCACCACCGAATAGTCCCTTTCCTAATTTCTTCTGCGTTGCTATGTCTAGATCGACCGTTCCTTCAGAACATAGGAAGGCATCCTTCTGTGCGATGTATTCAGTACCTGGTTTAACTTCCAAAGGTAGGATCCTGCCGGGTGCTTTGCCTGCAAAGGCCACTACACCGTTTCCTCCTTGTGCTTTGAACTTTGTCAAGAAGAAGGAGTCTCCGGATAGTGATCTCTTTAATCCCTTCATCAATCCACCGCTTGCTTCTGTCTTCATTCGAACGTTGCCTGACATGAAAGTTAAGGCACCCGCCTCTCCGTAAATTATCTCATTTCCTCCTATCTGGAGTGACACCACTTCAAGATTTTCACCATCGATTTTGTACTTCATTATTTATCCTCGTCATATGCATATATTATTGATATTTAAAATCAACGATTTGATCGATGTTAAAGCCAATTTAAAAGTAAATCGCATAGAAAATGTATTTTTTTTTTTTTCATTACCCGGAAAAGATCAACCGCTCTCAAATGAGTATGAGATCATCTTTTTCTCTATTGTAGCTAGTTCACGTTCTGAAATGGTTCTAGGATCTAAACCAGTGAGAAAAATTCCTTCCTCAATACTTACAACGTCTACTATATTATCTAAAAACCCCTCAAATCGCTTGAATGAATTGTCTTTTAATAAAGACTCTAAACCATCAAAGATGACGGTTTTACCACCATTTTCGTAATAACGTATTATCATGTCAGCAATTAACTCAAGATTTATTGGATCTAGAGTTTTATTACCAGCCATCTTGCTCAACCAATAGTAATCTACTTCAAGACTTTCAAGATCGTAGATCCGTTCGAATCTTTTACGATTAACTCTAGAAACTATCACGACTTCTCCTTCTGAATCGATCCGTTCCAAACCGATCTCATATATCATTTTTGGTTTTTTTTCCTTGAAAAGGTAAGCGTTTCCCTCCTCCAGATCGATCTTTTTTGATTGTTCCGTGTCGAAACTTTTGAGTATATTCTTTATATCTTTTCTGATCTTATCTCTTGTCCAAGGTTTCTCTATATAAAGGTCTACGTTTGCTCTATTTATTGCATCTTTTGCTAGATCTAGCTCAGAATAGGCGGTTATCAATGCTCGGATTATAGTTGGATATTTTTTTCTTACTATAGAGAGAAGTTCTATCCCGCTCATACTCGGCATACGATGGTCCGATAATACGATATCAAAATTATCCGATTCTAAAAGTTCAAGACCTAACTCTGGTTCGCTGGCAGTGGTCACTTTAATTTCGATATCCTCGATACCTTCGAGTGTTGTTTTGATAATATTTAACATTTCCTCATCATCGTCAACTGTCAAAAGCTTATGACATTTATTTTGTTTCTCTCCACCATGGATCATAAACAATATATCATATCACTAACGAAGATTATAAATGTTGTTGTTCTTAATTTTAAAAAATATTGATATTGGTTTAAATGATTATAAAATATTTATAAATAAATAGTGTTTTTAAGTGAGTAACCTATCGTTGTAGTTCTATAGATACAGATATACGATCCAAACGCTGCTTTGCATCATATTAATGATTATTTTATTACTTTGTTGCGGTTGTTAATAAATTTATTCAGAAAGTTAAAATTAACAATTGTTACGCAAGATATTCTCCAGATTGAAAGTATAGTATATTAGCATAATATTTTTATATGAACTCGAACTTAACAATATCGATTCATCAAAAGTGATGAACTGATGTTAACAAATTAGATATCAGTACACCGCTATTGTGATATTAAAGATATCTCAGATGAGTAAATAAAAAGAGGTAATCTCTTGTCCAAAGAAGAGAAAGATATTGGAACATTTTTTCTTATTGTATTGATCATAATGATTTCCGTTGGTATAACAGGGATCAACCTATTGACCATGTTTGGTGTTATAACCTCTCCTGATATGTTGACTTATTCTGTTTATCTCGGTTTGATTTTTGTTCCAGTTCTGATAATAGGGGGTGCGGTTTACAAGATCGTTATAGAGCAGAAGAAAGCATTAGAAAATTTGTTAGGAGAACCATCGAATGAAGGAGATAAACTTGAGTTGAAAATAAATCTGAAGGAAAACGAGACCGCTATGGCGGATACTACTATTCATCCCGTTTTTTACTTAAAGATATCTATCTCCTCATTTTTATCTGTTTTAACCGGTTTATTTGTTTTCCTTGCCATATCCGAAGGTATTCGCGGGGATATTTTGACGATATATCCTATTATCCTACCTCTCGTATTCGTTATATCAATTATACATCTATTCAGCAACGACTTATTTGAACCGAAGGGATGGGGTGAGTTCCTAGAACATACATGGATAGCACTATTTACTATTTCTTTATCTGTTTCCTTCATGCTCTCTATGAAGATATATGTCCAAACCAATTATCCTAGGACCCTGTGGGAAACTTTCTTGGGGCTACCGTTTTCTCTTCAAACTATTATGTATTTTATCATAATGCTTCTTCTAGGAGGTGTGCTTGTCAAGATAGGTGATATATTACAATTGAGATCATCGCCTTTTAAATCCTCGGGGATAACTTTGGTTCTGGTTTCCATGGTTTTTTTGATCCCACAATTTCAATTTATTCCGCTTGATCACCTTCATGATTTGATAACCAAGGCTTTTTCGATCGTTTTAATTTTTTATGGTGTGGTGACAGCTTGTCTACTTTATAAGGATGCTGGACTGAGATATGTTGTAACCAATGAGAGAATTATCAAATTAAATACGCATAAACTTGAAAATTCTTACAATTATATGCTGGACAGATTTAAAAAAGTGAAAGTTGTTGAGGATACGTTTGCCCAAAAATTTGGGTATGGAAATGTGATAGTCATACTCAATAAAATTGTAGATGGTGGAAAATATGTCAATCTCTGTGTACTTCGAGGTGTTAAAAAACCACACCTTTTAGTAGATACTATCAAAGCTCTTGCCGAGAGTAAAAAAATAAAAAAGGTAATAAGAAAAAAACCAAAAAAGAGGGCGGACAATGAGTCCGATGAAAGTCTTCGATCGAAGATCATCATTCTATTGTTATTCGGGACATTGTTGTTTACACCAACGTTACACTCTGAGGGATATGAGATTTACAGTGAAACGCCAGATGTGGAAGAATTCCATACAATAGTATTCCAAAATCTTACAGATATAGATATGGGATCTGAGTACAATATCTATATGATGAAAATTGGAGATGATCATTTCAGTTCAGATGAGATAAGAGAGTTATATTCAGAAGATAAAGAAACGGTCGAAGAAAGTATCTCAGACTATATCGATTCACAGTTAAGGAATACTGTGGAATTAATTTTTCAATTTGATGACGAGAGGGATAAAGGTGAGTACGATTATGAGATTACGATAGATAAAAGCAGTCTAGAATCTTATGCGAGTGGACCTATCATTGTAACATCAAAAGTATATGTTAAACTATATCCTATCTATTATCAAATTCCTCAAAGTGCCGATTTAGAAGACTTAATCTATGGCACTCTCAAGATTGGAGGATCTTTTGAAAAAGAAATATCGGTTTTTTGTGGAGCAGATCATACCTCAAGTTATACTATAGAATCACCACCAGAACTCAATTTTGTTGACGAAGATGGTCGGCAAAGTAACATAACCATAGACATCGATAATCTGGGTAAATCACAAACAACGAAAAATTATACTCTTCAAGTTGTACACACGGACGCTGTAGAATTGAAAACGGTCGAACAAAATCTAGATCTTAAGATAGATGTATACGAGCTTAAAAGAGATGTTGATAGGGAATATCTCTCTATTAACACTAATCTGTCTTTGCAGATCGATAGTATATCTATACCTTCGGAGTTCGTTTCTAAACTTCCTGACATACTGTTCATAGATAGAATAAATGCTGACTTTTTGAGATTGCTGTATGAGAGTGGTTTTGAGGAGGAGGTAAATACATATATCACAGAGATGGAAGAAGAAATCGAGAACAAAATCGATTCCGTATCAGATATGAGATCAAAAGGAGATTTTTCTGTTATAGGATTGGAAAGGAGTTACGACATAGGATGTATGGATTCTCAGATACCTATCAGTGTATACCACAACGCCTCTCTTCAAAAGAACATATCAGAAGATGAAGTATTGAATTCATTTCAAATACAGAGGAGATACTTGATAGACGAGCAGTTCTCTGTAGATCTTCAAAGTTTCCCTGATCGTGGTTTGAACTATACTATTGTATTACCAGAAGGGTTAGAATTGATAACTGCTGTAATCGAAGAGGATGAATTGGATATCAGAGTACATGAGGATGGCAGATATTACATCCAAGATGAATTGTATCCCGATGAGAGCGCAACCATTGTTCTGACTGTTGGAACATATATAGATCTTTTTTCTTTCTTGCCATTCATAATGATCATGGCAATATTGTTTTTTACATGGCTCGGACTTGAAAGTTACCCTATAAAAAAGAAGAGAAAAGAAAAATTTTAACAGACGGTTCATTCTGCTGTTCGTGCAAGTGCTTCTTCTAGGTATTTTTGTTCAGTGATCTCCACACCGGTACACATGACTGCATCTTTTCCCTCATACTTTATATATGTCATGGTCAGATACAGCCATCTAAACTCTTTGTCTTTGCTGATCATCTTCAACTCGAACCGAGTTCTTCTATCTTTATTTTGGATGGAATCTATCCTTTCTTTTATAACTTTTTTTTGTTCTTCACTAACGACGTCAAGAAAATCGATAGACTTCAATTCCTCCTCTGTAAAACCTGTAATAAGTTCCATGGCTCTGTTGAGGTAAAGAAAATCTGTATCTTTCAAAATAAATACCGCTGAAGAGCTGCTCTCTACTAGTTTTGAGAAGCGATTTTCCATCTCTTTCAATTGTTCCTTTGCCTTCCTTTTTTCAGTCATATCAGCAGCTATTTCAAGCATCCCTATGATATCACCATCATCGTCCTTAACTGGCTCACCCCTTATATACCATAAATCTCCATCTTCAGAACGGATCATCGCTTCTTCTCTCTCACCTGTATCGTATGCATCCAGGATGGGGCACCCTTTGCATCTTCCATCTCTTTCGAACCAAACCTTAAAGCAGTATTCCCCTGCCAGATCACCGATCTTTTTTTGAATTTTATCTGAAAATGCACGGTTCGCCCATATTATACGCCCATCTTCATCCTGATGTATTACTATCTCAGAAAGAGAATTAAGGATCGAAGTCTTCTCCTTCTCGGAACGTTGTAATTCTCTTTGAGAATTCTTGTGTTCTACCGATTGTTTTATAGCCTGAGCGAGCACTACATATTGAGATCTAGGATCACCCCCTTTCTGGATATACCGGTCAGCTCCCAAGTTCAAAGCCCTCATTGCCACCTCTTCTCGTCCTTTACCTGTGAAGATTATAAAAGGTATGTCATCTCGCCGATCTCTTAATTCTTCTAAAAATTCAAGTCCGTCGATATCAGGCATCTGGTAATCAGAAACTATCGCTGAGTAATATCTTTCTTCTAATAAACGAAAAGCTTCCTTTGCAGAAGAGGCGGTTTCAACAGTCAGATTGCCATATACCTCTTCTAGATATGTTTTGGTTAGCTCTCTCATATGAGCCTCGTCGTCTACAAATAGGATCTTCATGATATTTTCAACTTTTAGTTATCTTGTTACAATATAAAATTATCTCAAATAAATCAAAAGATCCTACTTATCGATCTCATATCTAATCTGGTTTTCAACAACATATTCACCTAATTTATGAAACGCTTCATATACCTTTTCACCTGTTTTTGCACTAGTAAAGAAATAAGCGGACTGTTTCCTATACTTCTTTTTAAAATCCATAAACCATTTTTTTATCTCCGATGATGATGTTGGTACAAATTTCAACTCTTTCTCGTATATGCTTTTATAATAATGATTCTCGATCATGTAATCATGGAATTCGTTTTCTGTTTTCGAGTTCCCTTTCTTTTTTTTCTGAAAATCCATCATTATATCCTTTTTATTTCCAGCAAAAACTACAGGAACTATCCCTATAACTTCGTATAGGTCATTGACCCATCGATCAAGGTTATCTAATGTTCTTTTTCTGGTGAGGTCGAACACGATTAAAGCACCTTCCGCACCGATATAATTTGAAGAATGCTTTCCAGGTAACAAAGACCTCTGCCCATAAAGGTCCCATATGGACATGTTTAGTCCGATATCTTCGATGGAACTCTGTTTTAGATTGACTCCGACGGTCGCTATATAGTCTTCGTCGAATTCACCTTCCACATACCTTCTAACCAATGAAGTCTTACCGACTGCACCATCTCCGAGTACTAATACCTTAGCGGTGTAATTTCCCATGTTTTATTGACCCTTTTTATTTTGAAATATGAACATCCTGTATTTAATCGTTTTTCAAGACAGTCCATTAGGAGATTCTATGAATCTTCTAATCGATTTGATTGTAATTAATTTTAAGTTACGATTTGGTTCAAGATTTGAATGAAATATTAACTATATATTTATTGTCGAAAACTTGAACATCTTCTATCTTCGCTTCGTGGATATCCTTAAAATCCACGTCATTCTTTAATTCGAACGAAAATTTATTGAATTCAGAAGGGGAATCGAACTCGAATATAATATTATGTCTTCCTCTCTCAAAATAATTTGGAATAGAAACGATCCCCGGGTGGATATCAGAGATGCTTTTTACATTATTTCTAAATAGTCTGATGGCTTCAAGTGCTTCTACTACATCTTCGACCGACATAACAACAGTCGATCTTCTTTCAATCATCCTCGTACATTCCCTTTGTACTGTGTTGATGATAGTCTCGTTATCCAATGGTTTTTCTAGATAATGATGAACTCCTGCTCTATTGATAGCATCCCGGGCTACATCTAGATCAGAATACCCAGTGATGAGTATCCTGACAGTGTTTGGATACATTTCTTTAACCTGGGTCAACAACTCGATACCTGAGAGTCCCGGCATCCTTTGGTCTGCCAATACAAGATCGAACTCCTTTTCTTCAAGAAGTTTTAAAGCTTTTTTACCATCGTCGGCAGTATATATATCGCATTCAAAAGCATCAGAGTTCTCAAGGATTGTTTTCAACATCTCCAGCACTTTGGTTTCATCGTCCACGATTAAAATATCGTGGATCTCTTCTTCATCATCTCTAAACATGTTCAAACCTCTTGAATTTTATACTATGCTATTTGTTCCCTTTCGAAATATTATGTTGTATCATATTTATAATATTTTCTATTGTGAGTGAACCTATTGTGTGTAGAGTTAGATACAATGATCGGATCTATCTTACCAAAAAAGGAGGTTTTATATATCATGATATCTTAGTGAATTTGATGTCTTTTAAGTCGTGTGAGGAATGTGGAAAAGAAATGGAAAGAGTGATCGGTTTTCCCGGATATGTATGGTGTAGGGACTGCCACATCACCAAAAAAGTTGAAGAAAGAAACGCCATGTTGGTCGTTGATAAAACAAAGCTCTAAAATGTATAATCTTTCAATTTTATTAAACTATTCCCCCTAAAATTTATATTGTGAATAATTCGTATACTTAACTGGATTGGTCCATGTGGAAAATAATACAGGTATTGTTCGTCGACGATGAACAAAAATTATTAGAACAAGCTAAGATCTTCTTAGAAAAGGAAGATGACCGCCTCTGTGTTACGGTAACCAATTCTGCAGTCGATGCACTTGAATTATTGTTTATAGAACGGTTTGACCTGCTGATCGCAGATTATAAGATGCCAGAGATGAATGGATTGGAGTTATTGGAGAAGATCCGTAAAAAGATGAAATTAGATATACCTTTTATAATCTTCACTGGAAAGGGGAGGGAAGAGGTGGCTATCAAGGCGTTGAATCTTGGAGCGAATAGATACATAAAAAAGGGAGGGGATCCAAAAAGCCAGTATAGAATACTTTTTCGAACCATCTTACAGGAAGTCAAGCATCATAGGACGGAAAAGGAATTGAGGTTGACAAAGTATTCAGTCGATAAAGCATCACAAGGTATCTTTTGGGTAACACCCGGTGGAGAATTCATCTATACGAACGAACACGTCAGTGAGATGTTAGGTTTTACGGAAAAAGAACTAAAAGGTATGCATGTATGGGATATCGACCCAAAATTTTCTGAAGAGTTTAGAGACGAATACTGGAATGAGTTAAAAAAAGAGGGTGTAAAAAGGATCGAAACCGTTCATCGAACTAAAAATGATGAATTGATACCGGTCGAAATACACAGCAATTATATCGAGCATGACGATGTTGAGTTGGAATTTGCTTTTGTAAAAGAGATATCTAAGGATATGATACTAAAAGGACAAGAAGAAGATGAAAACGATTTACATGAATTATTCCAAATGGTTAACGATGGTTTAATCATCTTAGAAGACGATAAATATGTTGAATGCAATAAAAAAACACTAGAGATGTTTAATCGTAAAAGGGATGATTTTATCGGGAAAACACCATACGACCTTTCTCCTTCAAAACAACCTGATGGTAGAGATTCCAAGATCAGTACGAAGAAGTGGATAGAAAAGGCATATGACGGTGAAGATCTGATTTTCGAGTGGTTGCATAAGAAAAAAGGAGGAAAATTGTTTTATGTTGAAGTGAGTTTGAAAGCGGCTCATTGGAAAGAAAAAACGTATCTTATAGCAACATTGAGAGATATCACAGATAGAAAAAAGATAGAGGAACGGTTCAGGAAGAGGGAAGAGCGGTTTAAAAGATTACATGCGATGTCCTATGAATTGGAAGAGGCAGAGATGGCCGATGATATCTGCAAGATAGCGCTGAAGGCTGCCGATGATATATTAGACTTATCGGAAAGTATTATATTCCTAGTCGATGAGAGTGGGGGATTGGTTCCTGGACCATCTTCAAAAAAAGTAATAGAAGATGAGATAATGTCACCTTTCACTGAAGAAAACATAATTAATAAGACATTCACCAATAACGAAAGTTTATTAATAGAGGATCTAAACTATGAGAACAAAACTGATAGTTTAGAGGATAGGAACAATTCGTCAAAATTCCTAATTAAGGAAAAAAGTAACGAACTAGGTGTAAAATATAGGTCTGCGATAAGTATACCTATAGATAATCAAGGAGTTTTTTTGGGGGTATCAACAAAACCACATAATTTTGATAAAGAAGATCTTGAAATGGGGGAATTACTTATGAGCCATATATCACTAGCATTAAAGAGGATTAGAAGGATGGAAAAAGAAGATTTTCTTCATTCTTTGTTGAGGCATGATATCAAAAATAAAATACAGATCGTCAAAGGATATCTTCAGTTATCTAAAGATATCTTAGAGGATGATAAACTGAAAAGTTTTATTAATAACTCGGAGATCGCGACTGATGAATGTATCGATATTATTGAAAGAGTTAGAATGCTTAGGAATATAGAGAAGGAAAAGATTAGAGAAGTGGATATAATATCGGTTATAGAAGAGGTTATCGATTTGGAGAAACGGATGTCAGATGATATAAGATACGAAATGATAATAAATACAGATGAGAGACCGAAAGTTAATGGTGGACAATTCCTAAAAGAACTGTTTTCGAACATCGTTGAAAACTCTGCACGGCATTCTGAAGGAGATAATATCAGGGTCAAGGTCGAAAATAGAGTAGAAGAAGTGCTTTGTGTTGTAGAAGACGATGGAAAAGGTATTCCTGATGAAATGAAAAATAAGGTTTTTGAAAAAGGGTTTAAGAAAGGAAAAAATGCAGGTCTTGGATTAGGTTTATACATGGTAAAAGAGATCGCTCAGAATTATAATGGAAAGGTAGAAATAAAGGATTCTGATCTGGGAGGAGCAAGATTCGTGGTACGACTAGAACGGTTATGAATTTCGTTTAGGATAATAAAATATAAGACTCTTTATTATGTTGATTTTGATAATCATATCAAGTTTCGAAACGAGTTTTGATATCATGAGTATATATATTAATAAGTTAGTCCATAGATACTTGAACAGATCAAAAAGATCACTATATAACGATCACTCCTCCTCACTCTTTTTTTGCTCGACCATGATCACACCCCCCCTCCCTCTTTTTTATAAATTTTAGTCTAAAAGATTGAACAATTTTTATATACTATTTTAAGCTATCATAAGGGGACAAAATGAAGATATTGTTCATTGACGATGATCAGGGACTTTTGGATCAGGCGAAATACGTTCTAGAAAGAGAGGATGATGATTTTGAGGTGATACCTGTACAATATTCTGAAGATGCTTTCGAGTTGCTTAAAAAAGAAGAGATAGATATAATAATCGCTGATTATAAGATGCCGGGCATAGATGGTATCGAACTCCTGAAAAAGATAAGGCAGGAAGGTGATGAGATTCCGTTTATCATGTTTACGGGAAAGGGTCGGGAAGAGATAGCGATGGAAGCACTCAACCTTGGCGCCGATAGGTATTTAAAAAAAGGTGGAGATCCTATAGCCCAGTATAAAGTACTCGCTCAGGCTATAAAGCAGGAGGTTTCACATAAGAAAACAGAGATGAGTATCAGAGAGATGAAAACGGAATTAGAATCCTTCAAAGAACGATACAAAGCACTTTTTGAATGTCTAAAAATACCTTTATTGATCATAGACGGGGAAGGGAAAATAGTCCTGGCGAATAAGAGGTTTTCAGACATATCCAAATATCGGAGGGAGGAGTTAGAGGGAAAGAAAAACTGGTTCCAATTCGTTGAAAAAGATGATGTAGAAAGGGTAAAAAAGATACACCGATTGAAAGAAATTGATAAAGATCTAGGCCAACGGGGATACAAGTTCTATTTCGTTGATAAATACGGCCGTTCAAATATTTTCTATGTAACGATTTCTGAAATCAGCGGATCTGAAAAATCCTTTATAGCTCTCACTGACCTATCGGGTTTTGATAGTATAACACAGGAACTGGATACACTTGCACATCTGTTTCTAAAAGATGATTTTGAAGATATAAAACAGCATATTGGTTCATTAATGAAGGAACTCTTTGAAGGAAATAGTTTTAAAAATTCTATAAAGAACTGGTGTTTAGAAGAAACATTGATATTATTGATCGATATAAAAAATGGAGCTAGTGGTAAAGAACTGATGTCTCTTTTGAATGAAACTTTTTTAATGGACCTGAGTTCGAGTATAGTCTATCCAAAGCTCCATGACCTAGAAGAAAGAGGCATATTAGAAGTATATGAGCACATAAGGACTAAAGAATACAAGATAAAGGATGAGGAAAAAGCGAAAAAATTAGTCCAGGATAAGATAATGCAGCTATTCGGAGTATACACTATAGTAAGACTGCTTGATAAAGTTTGAACGGTAGATCGACTATTAACGTGATTATAAGGTTGACCATGCCATAGATTTTGATAGTTTTCTAAATATTGTTTTAAAGATGTTGGTGAACATCTATTTCGGTAAAATATATGATAAAATTACCAAATTTATTAATATTAGATTTTGATAGTTTTAAATACAGAAAGGTGAAAGATGAAAAAAAAGATATTGTTCGTCGACGATGAACCTGATATCCTTGAACAGGCGAAGTTATTTCTTGAGAGGGAAGATGATAGATTCGAAGTGATCGGTTCTAAATCTGTACCAGAAGCTTTGAAGATGTTAGATGATAATGATTTCGATGTCATCATTTCCGATTACCAGTTGGGAAATATAGATGGGTTGGAATTTTTAAAAGAGATACGCGTAGAAAGGACCAGAGATATACCATTCATCATGTTCACTGGAAAGGGAAGAGAAGAGGTCGCTATGGAGGCCCTTAATCTTGGAGCCGATAGATATCTCCAGAAAGGAGGAGATCCAAAGAGTCAATATGCCGTGCTTGCACAAGCCATCGTACAAGAATCTAAGCACTATCGAACGGAGGTATCTTTAAAGAAGAAGGATGAACTGCTTACTCAAATATTTGAAAGATCTGAGGAAGGGTTCTATATACGTGACCTTTCTGGAAAAATAACGTTCGTCAACGAAGCTTTTGCCCAGATCCATGGATGCAGTAGAGATGAGATCATAGGTAAAGACTCACGTTCATTTCTCACTGAAGATAGCAAAGAACAAGTAGAGGATTTAGAGATAGATGATTTAGTAGACCGATGGAAATCTGTGGAAATAGAAACAAAGTCCGGTAGAAAAAAGACATTACAGAATGCTATCTTTCCTT
This sequence comes from Thermoplasmata archaeon, assembly GCA_003552585.1. Classification (GTDB taxonomy): domain Archaea; phylum Thermoplasmatota; class Thermoplasmata; order Halarchaeoplasmatales; family Halarchaeoplasmataceae; genus PUNK01. Next base: position 35,931 of record PUNK01000041.1, read on the forward strand.
TGCGAGATGAGGATGGAGAGATACAAGAGATATTTGGCATAGTGAAGGATATTACCGATAGCGTAGAAGCTGAAGAAAGATTGAAGAAAAATAAAGAAAGGTTAGATCTAGCATTGAAAGGAACTGAGGCGGGGATATGGGATTGGTACGTTCAGACCGGAGAGATGGTCGTTAACGAAAGATGGGCAGAGATGGTCGGATATGAACTAGAAGAACTAGAGCCTGTAGATATAGAAACTTGGGAAGACCTGGCTCATCCTGATGATCTGGGAAGATCTTATGGATTAATGGAGAAACATTTCTCAGGAGAAACAGAGTTCTACGAATTCGAAGGAAGGATGAAGCATAAAGACGGTTCATGGGTTTGGGTTCTTGATAAAGGTAAGGTCGTTGAATGGGATGATGAAGGAGATCCAGTTCGGATGACTGGTACCCATATAGATATAACCGAAAAGAAGGAAGTTGAAGAGTTAGCTAATGAGATGTATTCTTTAAGGAGTGCTATCAGGCAGATCAACCAGCTCATAGTTCAAGAGGACGATCTTTCTTCACTGTTACAAAAAACATGTAAGATGTTGAAGGACCTTCGAACATACATGGACATATCTATAGCTATCCAGCGGGAAGACGATAGGATAGTTCCTATAGCCCACTGTGGAGACCATGAACGTAAATTGTGGGGAATGGAAGGAAAAGAGGATGATGAGATCCCGATGTGTATCCAAGAGGTCACCGAGTCCGGTGAGGTCCATATCATCAAAGATGTAGAAAAAGAATGTGGGGGTTGTGAGTATTGCAAACATGAGAAAAATCACAAGTCCATACTTGTACCGATGTTGAAGGATGGAAAAGTGAACGGTGTTTTATCAGCCTGTATATCCCTTGATAAAGAGATCACTGAGGAAGAGATCGAGCTGCTGGAGGAAGTTTGTGGTGACCTAGCTTTCGCTAGAGACAAGATGGTTGCCGAGAAAAAACTGCAGGAGAACGAAGAACGGTACCGCAGACTGTTCGAGACAGCCCAGGATGGGATGCTGATACTAGATGCCGAGACAGGTAAGATCGAAGATGCTAATCCATACCTCTTGGATATATTGGGATATTCGAAAGAAGAACTGGTCGGAAAGGAACTGTGGGATATCGGAACTTTCACAGAGATGGTTGAAAGCAGGGCAAGATTCGAAAAACTGGTCCAAGAAGGATATATCAGGTATGAAGACATGCCTTTGGAAAAGAAGGATGGGGGTGATGTTCCTGTTGAATTTGTCAGTAATATTTATGATGTAGGAGAAAAAAAGGTGGTGCAGTGCAACATAAGAGAGATCACACAAAGGAAGCTTGCTCGAGATTCCTTAGAACATATGTCCAAGAGTATATCGAGGGTGACCGGTGAAGAACTGTTCGAATCCATAGTCGATGAATTGATACAATGGTTCGGCGTTGACGGAGCATGTATCGGTAGGATCCAAAACGATGGAACAACTGTGACTTCACTAGCTATGAAGTTGGATGGAGAATGGATAGATGATTACGAGTATGAGTTAGATGGGACCCCTTGTGAAAACGTGGCAGAACACGGAGCATGTTTGTACGAAGATGGTGTAGTCGAAATGTTTCCAGAAGATGAGGAACTAAAGGGATTAGGTATCGAAGGATATATGGGGGTCCCCATAAGGGATTCATATGGAAAAAACATGGGAGTCATCTGGGCAGTATCCCGGGAGAGGATAATGGATATCCCTGTCAACTGGAAGGAGCTTCTTGAGATGATAGCATCTAGAGCCGGGGCTGAGATAAAACGCATAGAGAGTGAAGAAAATTACAAGAAGTTGATAGAGAGTATGAACGATGCAGTGTTCATCCATGATTTACAGGGGAACATATTAGAAGTTAATGATCAGGCGATTGAACGTTTAGGATATTCTAAAAAAGAACTCATCGATATGAATTTAGTAGATATAGATCACCCGGGTTATCACAAGTATATCTCTGATGTGATGGAAAAGATCGAGCAGAAAGGGAAACACCTCTTCGAATACGTACATATCACCAAGGAAGGAAGAAATATACCCGTCGAAGTGAATTCGAGTATGACCTCTTATGGTGGGGACCGAGTTATATTGAGTGTGGTTAGGGATATCAAAGATAGAGTGGAACGTGAAAAAGAACTCCGAGCGATGTACAAGATATTACGTTTATCTAAAGAGAGGGATATCGATATCACGGATCTTTTGATCAAGATTGTGAACGAGATACCTGAAGCTTTCCAGAGGCCTGAGATCACCACCTGTAGGATAGAATTAGATGGTGTGGATCACCACGACGATGGTTTCGAGGAAACTAAATGGAGCTTGAAAAAAGATATAATCGTGGACGGAGAGAAAAGAGGGGATATCGAGGTGTATTACCTTGAAGAAAGACCGGAAGAAGATATAGGGCCGTTCTTAAAAGAAGAGGAAGAATTGATCGAGGGGGTAGCCGAAGTAATAAGTATCGAGATCAACAGGAAAGAAGGTGAAAAGGAGATAAAATTCCGATCTAATTTACTAGAACACGTAGATAGTGCGGTGATGTACACGGATAAGGATGGGACTATAAAATATTGGAATGAAAAAGCTGAAGAGATATATGGATGGGAAGCGGACGAGGTAATGGGTAAAAACATAGTCGAAGTAACACCTTCCATGATGAATAAAGACCTTGCTGAAAATATAATGAAAGATCTGAAGAAGGGGAAAAGATGGGAGGGTGAATTCACAGTTAAAAGAAAGGACGGGTCTTTATTCGATGCATGGGTGGTTGATTCACCAGTGCATGATGAAGAAGGAGAAATAGTTGGTGTTGTCGGCATCAGTTACGATATAAGTGAGCGAAAAACTCTAGAAAGAAGATTGAAAGAAAGCCATGAGGAGATAAAGGCTCTCTATGAATTATCCTCAAAACTTCAGAACTGTAAAACAGAAGAAGAAGTCTATGAGCTGGCCATATCAGTTGTGGATAAGATACTAAATTTTGATGTTTCTGGTATCGTCGTAGAGGAGAGGGGTAAAGCAGTAGTTAAAGCCAACACCGAAGACACTCCGGAAGAATTGAAAGAGACCACTGACATCGACGAAGGAGTGGTTGGTCTGGTCTTTAAAGAAAAAAAACCATACCTTATAGACGATATCCGTGGATTTTGTAAGGCTCGACCGAAGTCGAAAAAGTATTTGTCAGGTATAACCGTACCATTAGGAGACATCGGAGTATTTCAGGCGATATCAAAAGAAGTTGGAGGGTTCGATAAATTTGATCTCGAAATCGCACAGCTATTTATAACACATGTAAAGGAAGCTTTGGATAGGGTAGATAGGAGGGACAAGGAGCAATTCTTAAATACACTGATGAGACACGATGTAAGCAACAAGCTCCAGATCATCCGAGGTTATCTCCAACTACTAGAGGAAGAAGATAAATTTACTAGTAAAGGAAAAGATTACCTTCATAACGCTTTGAACAGTGTATCTTTGGTCGATGATCTGGTCGAAAAAATTGATCTGTTGATAAAAGCAAGTGATGAAAAGGTAGATAGGGTGGATATCACGACCAATATCAATCAAGCAGTTCATCATATAAAGCACCAGGCCAGAGGAAAAGGTATGGTTTTGAAAGTGAATTGTCCGGATAAAATCAGTAGTGTCAAAGGTGGACCATTACTCAGTGAAGTATTCTCTAATGTTATAGAAAATTCCATCAAACATTCGAACGGTAGTTTGATAGCGATCGATTGTGAAGAACACAAAGACGAGATAATATGTCATATCAAAGATGACGGAGATGGGATACCTGATGAAATTAAAGATAAGATCTTTGAAAAAGAATATAAACAAGGTAAAAATCAGGGATCCGGTCTTGGATTGTATCTGGTTAAATTGATAGTCGAGAGTTACCATGGGAGAGTATCTGTAAAGGATTCAGATATTGGAGGTGCACAATTCGATATATTTCTTAAGAAAGCATAAGTGTAAACCTTCATCTCGGATACAATCCATACATCTATAAAATAAAATATATTATGGGGATTCACTCAAATTTGGATCTCGTTTTTAAGCTCTTCGGTATCGATAATAGAGTCAAAATATTCTAACAAAACCTCACACAGCTTTGGATTTGATTCTCGATCTATAGTTACACTTATAACAATGTGGTCATATTCTTTTTGGAAATCAGATAAAGATACTACAAAATCTTCGACCTTTCTCATCATATTGTAATTTAACATTGTCGCTATATTGTCTATCATCAGAAAATCAACCTTTTGCAGAGGTATAAAACCCTTTGTTTTATTGTTACTGTAAAATTCTATATCTTCCAAAAGTCTATCAACGTGAAATGGACTAGCAAGAAAATTAACCTTTCTACTCCTTTTAAGTTCCTGACCCGAAGTATGGGTCACAGCATCTATGAACCAAAGATTTTCTTGACTAACTCCATGCATGTTCAGTAGGTATGACATGTACTGATGAGGGCGGTCTAAAACTGTGAATAATCCAGATTTTTTTTGTATATCTAAAAAACCTTTAAGAAGAAGTAGGTTGGTTTTGCTGATCTGGGTGAAAGTTGTGTTAAATACGAACTTTGATGATGAGAGGTCATTTTCTATATCCTTAATCATTCGATTTGCTAAATGTAAATCCATCTCGTTCATCTTGAACCCCGTTTCATGAAGTAAAATAGCTAGGATGATATATACCTTTTTGCGATATATCTATCTTAATACAAGGGAGTAAATTAAACATAGATTTTCATCAGAATCTTGATTTCAATACAACGACACCATCCTTCTTAGTTATTGTCAAAGGCTGTCTTCCAGGAGTGTGATTCGTACCTCTCATCTTTAGGACCTCCAAATACTTTCTTCGAGTCCCTTCATCTTCCATCATACTCAACAATATCACCGAATCTACAGCATAGCTTATCTGTTCAGGGTAAGGTTCTCCTGGCTTTACCTCGCCTGTAAGCACGGTTACCGCCTGCCAATTCTTTAATAGATTTGTCAACTCGAATAGGAACGGTCTATATCCGTCTTGAAAAAATGCACCGACTACAGTAATAGGATCGATGACGATCCTCTGAGGCATGAATTCAGCTATTTTATCATCTATAAAATCCAGCAGTTGTTCGTAATCTTTTTGTTGAAGTAGCAGCCCCATATCCTCATATTTTACTTCTCTATCAAAGTAATCTTTTTTTATGAACTCAAACTGACTAGCATATCTCAACATCCATTGTGTAGGTTCGCTGAGAGTAGTAAAATAAAGACCACTTTCTCCTCTCGATGCCCCTTCCATCAGAAATTTCAGTCCAAATGTAGTTTTTCCAGTACCTGCACTTCCAGCAACCAGTGCAACAGAGGGAAAAGGGAATCCCCCTTCGATCATCTCATCCAAACCGATTATGCCACTCGGGATCCGTTTCAAACCTTGGGTCATACTTTCACCTTCATTTTCATCTTTTCTAAGTCAACAATATAATCTGAATATTCGATCAATATCTCACTCAATTCGGGGTTGGAATCCTTATCAATGGTGACTCCTCCTAATATATGATCTTGACTCTTTAGAAAGTCGTAAAAAGAGTTTATAAATTCTTCGACTCTAGAAACTTCGTTGTAATTCAACATAGTTGCTATATTATCTATCAATATGAAATCAATCTTCTCAGTAGATAAAAAGCTTTGTGTTGCCAAATCGCCCCCGAGTTCGATCTTGTCGAAGAGTTTTTCGATGTGAAAAGGTCCTTCTAGAAAATTAACATGCTTTTTATCTTCTTTCTTTGTGCCAGACACGTGTGTCACTGAATCGATAAACCATAAGTTATCCTGACCCACTTCGTGCATCTGCAGAAGATATGACATATATTGATGTGGACGATCCAATGTTACGAAAAAACCTTTTTCCCCTTCAAAATCCAATAAACCCTTAAGAAGTAAAAGATTAGTTTTCCCCATCTGCATGAAGTTTGTATTGAAAACAACCAATGAGGAGTTGTGGTGTGCTCTGATTTGTTTCATCAATAGTTCAGCAAGGATCATATCTTTTTCGTTCATTAGGAATCCTCTTGTACAAAAAAGAGGGTTAAATATAAAATCTACCTTCAATTATCTAATGTTAGCATCGAACATAAAGAGGATGATGAAACCGTATCACATGATAAAAGTACTAAAGATATATTTATACGATATATGTAGTAACGGTATAATTATGACGGATATCGATATCGATGGTCTAAAAGAGCATCGTGAAGTAAACAAATTAAAGAAGTTGCTCCATATCGGTGATGTTGAAACTAGGTGGAAATCCGCATGGGCCCTAGGTGAATTAAGTGCTTACAGTGCGATTGATGATCTAGTCTGGACGGTTTTGAAAGATGGACATGGAAAAACTAGACGCCACGCTTTAATCGCTTTAGATAAGATAGGAGATGAAGACATAGTTCAGGATTTTATCTATGCTCTAAATCATCGTGACAAGCGGGTGAGAAGGAATGCAGCATGGGCTTTGGGAGAACTAGAGTGTGAAATGGCTGTCGACGAGTTGGCGGATGCGCTTCAAGACACAGATCCAGAGGTAAGGTGGTATGCAACTATTTCTCTTGGAAAGATAGGAGGTAAAAAATCTGTTGACGACCTCGTCAATGCACTTGAGCACGGTGATGAGCGGGTGAGGGAACACGCTGCTTGGGCATTGAGTAAACTCCATGATGGAAGGACCGTAGATGATCTGATCGAAGCATTAGGTCATGGGGATTCTAAGGTCAGATGGTTCTCAACCATAGCACTGGGAAAGATAGGATCTCAAAAAGCCATCGATGCTTTGATCGAGTCATTATCACATGACGACCCGAATGTTAAAAGACATTCAGCATGGATATTAGGACGGATAAAGGCGGATAGGGCTGTTGAGCCTCTTTTGGATCGTTTAGAGGATGAAGACGACAACTTCAGGAGGAACGTGGTCACTGCATTGGGGAAGATAGGGAACGAAGTCTCTGTTAAACCTTTACTTAATATTGCTTTGACAGATGAAGAAGTTAGTTGGTACGCTATCACAGCTCTAGGTAATATAGGAGATGAGCGATTGAGTGATGAATTAGTCGAGATAGCACTCGATCATGATAACAAATGGATCCGTCAACATGCTGCGTGGATAATTCGAGAGATTGGAAGTGAAAAAGCCATCAATAATATCATCCAAGCACTGCAAAAGGATAGTGAAAAGATAAGATATAATGCTGCATGTGCACTAAAAGAGATCCGGGATAAAAAGGCCAAATCTACGTTAGAATGGATCGTCAGAAACGATGAATCTGAAAAAGTAAGTAAGATGGCCATGAAAGCGCTTAAAAGACTATGAAAAAAGTATAACTGAAAGACTTTGAGGATGACGAAAACAACATATAATATTCCAGGATTGATGTCCAAGTGAATATTGATGCTATTAAAAGATTTCATTGGATTATATCTATGATGGGTGCTGGCTTGGGAATTTTCTCTATATCAGGTCCTTGGATGTTGAGTAGTCTACTTTCCATTTCAGCTTTAGTATTAATATTTCTCTCTAAAGATGATTTCAAGGGTGAAGGTGAGTATAATGAGTATACGAGATCAAAACGTTGGGAACTGTTTTCGATCGAAAATCGAATAGAAAATGAAAAAACTTCTTATCGGATATTTAGGTCGCGCTTTATTTCGGAAGCAAAACTTTTCTTGGGGGTTTTTTACTGAGCCATTTATACCAAAATTTTAAATATACTTCTTAACTAAACGTAGTCATGGGAAGAAAAATATATGTACTGGCTATATTGATACTATTGGTCGGCTTGGCATTTACTGGCTGTGTCGATGACAACGATGTTAACGACAACGATGACAACGATGTTGACGACAACGATGACAACGATGTTGACAATGGATACGTAGGTACCGGCGAAGAAGTCTTTTCCGGCGAATGGGAAGGTCAAGATGCTTTAGGACAAGATGATTACGAAGGCAACTTGGAATTAACGGTAGACTGGGAAAACGAAGACGTTTCAGGATGGTTCGATGGTGATGCTGAAGGAGACATAGATGGTTCAGTATCCGCTGGAGAGATAACCGCAGAAGGTGAGGCCCTCGGGGGTTATGTAACCTGGGATGGAACTTTCAGTCCAGACGGATCGTCTGTTTCAGGGACCTGGGAAATCGAAGCAGATGGTATCACTACATACTCCGGCACATGGAGCGGTTCAATAGAGTAAATATTGAGCTCTCTAACACCTTTCTTTTATTTTTTAATAGTTTTTTACAAGAAGTTCGGTTTTACTTTTTATTGCAGTCTATAGGTGTAACTTAGAGTTTAAGAGATTATATCGACCAACTCTTTTTCTGACATAGCTTCGATCTTCTCCAGTTCACCTTCAGGGGTGTAGAAAACGTACGATTCGATGTCCTTATCGGGATACACTTTCTCTAAAACATTATGGTAAACGCTCAACTGCTTTCTGTATTCGTTCAGAGCACCCCTATCTCTATCGGTCTTGTAATCGATGACTTGGATACTGTTATTGTCTATATGGATAAGGTCGATTATACCGTTGATCAATATTTTTCGTTCATCCGTTTCTATGGGTAAGATACACTTCTTTTCAGGTATCAATTCTCCTTCTAGTGAGTCGATGAATACTTTGATGTTTTCTTCATCGCTGTTTTCTGGAGATACATCTTTTCCTTTAACGTACTTGTCGGCGAATAGATGCACTTTTGAACCGTACTCTTTACCTAAACCCTTTCCCTCTTCGAAGCATGAACTGTCTATCAAAGAATGGCATGAATATTTGACCGGAGCGTGAGTTTTAACTGATGGGACGGTTAATTCCTGCTTTGTTTCCTTCTTTGGTTTCTTGGGTTTGATATCAGGTTCGATGTGTTGCGGTTCGATATCCATATTGATGAAGAACTCACTTTCTTTGTCCTTTTCAGCAGTGAGATAAAGGTAATTCTCGGCTCTTGTCATTGCGACGTAGAAAAGTCTTCGATCTTCATCGTAATCTCCGCTCAGGCACTTCGATATCACGAAACTCTTCCAGTTATCGTATACGTATGGATGATCTTGGTTTGAATAGAGCTTGTTCTGCCTGAGCCCTATGGGTTCGTTGAAGTCTATGGTACTCCCGAATCCTTTACCTCCTTTTCCCATATCAGCCAGTATGATAACGGGATATTCCAATCCTTTGGCACTGTGGATGGTCTGTATCTTGAAAACGTCTTTCTCGATGGTACTGTCAACTTCGTATGTTTCTCCAGCTTCGATGTTGGCTTCGATGAAATTGATCATATCTGCAGTGTTCATGTTGGTGTTCTCGTAAACGTTTTCGAGAACATCTATGATCTTATCCGTAAAAGGATCGTTCAGACCGTATCTATCGAAGACAGTCCCAGCCAACTGTCCCATGGTCTTGGTGCGATCTAATCTGTTTCTGAACTTGAACATGTCGTCTGGGTAGTTACCGTTTTCAAGTATGTGTTTTACTTCATCGAAGGTGTAACCGGCCCGTTCTAGAACCACGGCCCAACCACGTTTTGATCTGCGGTTTTTTAAGATCCTCAACCAAGCAAGTAATAGTAAAGAAGGTTCGGTACTGAAAAGTTCCAATCCCCCTTCGTAGGCCACAGGGATGTCGTTTTCTTCAGCCTTTTTCATCAACTGCAGTCCGAAGTTCCTAGTTCTGGTGAGAACTGCGATATCTTCGTAATTCAACTTTCTTTGATATTTATCTATCTTATATCTTTCATCATCCACGAGATCTGTGATCTTCCAAAGTATCAGATCGATCTCATCATCGGCTGTGTATGCGTTGATTTCAGTTGGACCGGGATTGTTGACTTCTTTCAGTTTGGTGATCCTTTCCTTGATCTCCTGCTTATCCAGGACTTCTTTTTTTGTGGCTTCTACCATCAGTCCTTGTTCTGAGAAATCTATTATCTCTTGGGTCGAACGGTAATTCTCTACAAGATGTATATCATCCTGGATCTCGACGGGATAATCTACTCTTTCATAGTCTCTGTTGAGTTCTTCTTTGTATTCTTTCAATCTGTCTTCGAATCGGATGATATTATCTACAGAAGCGTACTGGAAAGAGAATATACTCTGTTTCCAATCACCTACAACACAGATATTTCCCGTTTTGGAGAGTAACAGTGCCAATTTGAACTGTATCTCGTTGGTATCCTGGAACTCGTCTATCATGACGTGATCGTAACTGATCCGAGTTCTAAGTTCGTGATCTTCACATATCAGTGCGAAAGCGAACATGATCATCATGCTGAAGTTGAGGTAGTTGCGGCTTAGAGCGTATTCCATATATTCGAAGTAAACATCATGGACGAACTGTTTTAGCTCCTCTCTATCCTCGTAGAAACATATCTCAGCGTATTCCTCTGGTATATGTTTATCATCCCCACGTACCTCGGCTTCTGTTGGAGCTTCTTTGGTGAAACATTTGTTTTTGTAACCGTTCAATCTTGATCTGAGCTCAGATTGTTTGAATCCATAAGCTCCAGGAACGGGCTCGTTTGCTTCGTCGAAAAGTTCTTTGAATCTTTCGTAGTCTCCATCTAGATGTTTATCAGAGTTTCTGAACCAACCATCTTTTTTTGGGATGATACCTTTAGCTCCCAAGGACTTTATCAGAGTTAAAAGTTCACTGTGATCGTACAATATCTTGTAATGATCTTCGTACTCCGGATGTTCCTCTATGAAAGAGTTGATGAACCTGGTGAATTCCTGCCTCTCTATGACTTCATTTTCGATAACTTTGGTCGATGAAGTGATCCTGTCATCTATACCCAGGACTTCAGGTGCCTCGAAACCGTATTTTCTTAGTATATTGTTACATAAACTGTGGAATGTGGATATGGGAGCGTCTCTCAGAGCGGATTTATCGTGATCACATAGGTTGATGATCCTTTCCTTCATGTTGTCGGCAGCATTGTTCGTGAAGGTGATGAGTAGGATGTCGTCTGGTTTCGCTGCTGTGTTCTCTAATATATGTGCGTACCTGAGAGAGATCGTGAATGTTTTACCGGTACCGGGACCGGCGTCTGCTATGTAGATACCATCCGTTTGTTGGATCAGTTCTTTCTGTTCGTCGTTAGGTTCCATCATAGTATCACCAAGTCCTTGTTTTCGAGTTCATCCGGGTCGATATCACGTAACGGTTTGCCATCTTCGTCGGTTTCATGAACTGGGAAACCCGTGTGTTTATACTGGTTGAGTTTATTTATCTGCTTTTTAAGGTAAGTCTCGAACTCGTCTATATCGTTTTTGAAGTAGTTCTGGTTCCTGAAATTGTGTAATTTCTTGATAGCGCTCTTACAACCTTTGGTTATGTACTTGTACTCCTTACCGATGATATTTTGACAGAATCTGATGAATTCTACCGTCAGTTTTGATTCTAAGACCTCACCTTGTGGAAGATCTTTATCTTCGAAGAATCTCCTGTAGTTTTCATAACCGATCTTCTCTAGAGTTTTCCTTCTGTTGTTGCTTTCAGATACTCCATCTATCAGGTAATCGAAGATCATCTCTTTCTGTATCATCTCGTTGAAGTTTTCTGGATAGTAGTTTATATCTAAGATATTGTCGTGGATGTTCCCTTCACCTGAAATGACGTCACGTATGTTGTCCAACATGTGGTAGAAGGTGAACTTGATAGGAGTATCAGGGACAATTGAACGGTGATGTGCGATGTACATCTTAGTTTGGAAGTTCGGTTTTTCATCGATATCTTCTATATCCGATGATCTCATTATCTGGTTGATGGATCTTTTACTACCCGATTTATGGTCAACGATATGATCTTTGGATCTTATGAGGTCCACTACTCCACTAACTCCTACGTCGTAATTTTTGAAGTAAGCTTCGGTGATCGGTTCTTCGATGGGTTTGTCGAAATGGGTCGAAAAGAAATTACTGGAAAAACTCATTTGGTATCCGGGGAGTGTTTGGTAGTCTTTCTTTGGATCCAAATACTCTTTTAAGTTCTCTATCCCGATCTTGAACTGAGTTCTCCAACTGTCCCTTGCTAGGTCGTCGATGTACGGAGAGATCTTTTCCATCATCAACTCTAAGAAAGTGCCTTCAGGTAGACTTTCTACGAATCCTGGATGATGTATGTAGAATTCGGCGAAATCGTGTAACAAACTTCCCTTCATGAAGTAGTCTTGGTCTGGGGAATCTACCAGTTTGTTGAAAAAATGATCTTTTGGACAGTATGCCAGTACGTTCAATGAAGATTGGCTGAGGGTTTTCACTTCTTTGGGTTTTATGTTGGTTGTTTGTTTCTTGAACGCTTTTTTCCTTTCAGTTGTTTCAGTTCCGTAGAAGGAGTGTTGGAAATCAGTGAATTTCTCTATCTCTTCGTTCGTTAGATCGTTGAAATAGTAGGAAGGTGTGACGTTTTGGTCAAGTACCTTGTTTTGAACAAGGAAGTACTGTTCTTCACCGTTCTGCATAAGTATCTTGAAATCCTTTTTCTTTCGTTCGTCGAAAGAACTCTTCTCTACCCAAGGAACCGTCGGAGGTTCGGGGGTCCAAGAGGAATCCATGCCCAGATAGAATACAATAGGTCTATCTATGAAGGTTGAAGACCATGGAGAGGCTATCAGAACACCTCTTCCTGCAGATTCAGTGGTGATATCGAAAGAATCCAAGTAGTATTCGAGGGAGTTCAGGTTAACTTCGGTGATATTTTCATCCTTTAAGTTTAGGAGTTCGAGATGGGTTCTGAGTTCTTCCTGTTCTTCTTCTAACAGTTCTTCGTATCTTTTTAGACTTTCTTGGAAAGTCATTGAACTTAAGTTGTTCAGTAGTTGTTTCAATTCTATTAGGTGATCGTCATCTAGATATCGGATGTAGAATTCGTCCTTTTTAACCGAGGCGGGTTTGTTAAGATGGAAAAGTATCGGTTTAACATCCTTGAGTTTGAGACCTCTGTGAGATAGGCCGAATCTCAACAGTTTAAGGTAAGTCCTTAGATCCTCATCATCTTTGAAATCCGTACCCACCATGTAAGGGATGTCGTTAGTTCTGAATGCTGCTTCTATAGGGTATCTGTACGGTGAATCCTCGCCCATCACGATGGCTGTATCTTTTGGGTCCTCGATATTTTTCAAGATCGCTTGTATTATCTCTGTTGTCGAATTGAAGATCTTGAATTCTGGAAGAGTGTGTTGGTTTTTTGTGAAGACGTTTATAGTTTGGTAGTTATTGGGTAAGATCTTTTTATCCAAAGCCGTGAGCTGGTGAGGAGCTATTACAGCCGTCGATATGTCGTTTGGTACTTTGTATCTGGTCGATGCGCTGTATGGGTTGATAGTGTTCGTTAGAAGCTCTGTTATCGTTCTGGTCTCTTTGCGATCGAACCTACTGTGGTTAAAGATATTTTCTATTCGACCGGTCTCTTTCCAGCAGCTTATCACGTTCTGTAGTAGATATGCTGCATGTTTCCAGTTCAGGTCCGTTTCTTCGATGATCTTCAAGAACAGTTTACGTTCATCGTCTATGACTTCTTCTCCTGCGTAGCTGTCTAAGGCAAGTCTTCTAGGGGTGGTCGCGAAGTAGCCTAAGCGGGGTTTATCGAGGCGGGCGTTCAAGGCGTCGGCTAACGGTGCGTCAACGGTGAGTACGAGGTCGTTGTCTTTGACTTTGTCGTATAACTGGTCTATAGTTAGTGATTTTTTTAAAGTTAGAGTGATCGTATCTCCCATGATGATCTTATCGGGATTAATGGGAATGTATAAAGTAATTATCGTGCAGGGGATCTATAAGACACTATAAACTTAACGGTATTGCGCCTATCGTTAACTTTATCGTTAAATAGTAGTTAACACTATATATTCTGGCATGTCGGTTTTCGATGTGTTTTAACTCGATCTCCAGACTGCGTTGGTCGCTGGGGTTGCAAGGGATCTCCAGTGGGTGGGTACATTTTTGCTGTGTTCAGGAATTTTCAATCATTTCATGCAATATGCCGCTTTTTGGGTAACTATTTTCATTTGTCGTGATATCATCATCAAAAGATATTTTCCAGTATGTTCTTTACCTTTTTCGGATACTCTTTGGAATAATCAGTGAGTTTCTCTTTGTTAAAGTGATCCAGATACATGTCATCCGTAATAGACGATAAACCATTCGTATCCATTACGTCTGTTTTTACACATCTGATATATATAAGATCAAGAAGAGCTTTTTCCACGTGTGCCGTGAGTACGGAACCATCTTCTTCGTATCCGAAAAACAGTGGTTTTTTGATCTGATGATATTC
>PUNK01000019.1 GCA_003552585.1 Thermoplasmata archaeon
CTATAAGACGTACAGCCAGTCCATAGGCGATAGTGGGTTGGAACTGACCAAGAAGATCGAAAAGAACGCCAATGCGTCCTGGGCGGTGTGCCCCCAACCGGTGGATATCCGTACCGTAAAAAAAGAGACGGATATACCTGTTTTTTCACAACATATCGACGCAGTAAAACCAGGGAGCAACACCGGTCATCTTTTGATAGATGCCATGGTAGATGCAGGAGTTGAAGGGACCTTGATCAACCACTCCGAGAACAGGTTGAAGTTATCGGAGATCGACGAGATATTGACCATGTGTAAAGAAAAGGGGCTGACCACAGTGGTATGTGCTAACAATCCAGCGACCTCTGCGGCTGCGGCGGCACTGAAACCTGACTTTGTGGCCTACGAACCTCCGGAACTCATCGGCGGAGATATATCGGTATCGACTGCAAAACCGGAAGTCGTTAGAGAGGCCGTCGAACGTGTAAAAGCGGTGGATCCCGAGGTCAAAGTATTGTGTGGAGCCGGAGTGAAGAACGGTGAAGACGTTAAAAAGGCCCTGGAACTCGGTACGAAAGGTGTTCTACTTGCTTCAGGTCTCGTTAAAGCGGACGATGTGAAATCCGTGATCAGGGATCTTGAAAGAGGACTATAAAACGATCCTACCTAGGTTTAAGAGCGTCTTCTGGACATATCTCGGCACAGCAGTAACAGCGGATACATCTCCACCAGCTTATCGAGGGGAGGTCGTCAACAACCAGAGCATCCTCAGGACATATCTCCTCACATCTACCACAGGATATACACTTCTCGGCCAGAAGTCTGGGTCTCCTGACATATATGTTAGAAAAAACATCTCCTACGAACTCAGGCATCCACCAAAAAACCGAGTCACCATGAGGATGATCAAATTTTATTTCAAAAGCACCTGGGTCAAGTTTTACATACTTTATATCCGAAAAATCCCGTCCGCTCAAATCGAATATCGGCACCTTCTTGGAAGGTATTCCAACAGCTTTGCATGCTGCAAAGTCCAGAGCATAGGGATCTCGGGAAGCGAGTACCATATTGGATGCTACCGGATTACCACCAGCGGGTCCATCACCATCCATACCTAACACCCCATCCATGATTGATAAACGAGGGGACACCGCATCATGTACGTCCATGAGCATACTGTTGAACTTTTTCGAGCCCCTGAACTGTCCATGGAAGGCAGACTTGTTCAATCCAGGCACCACACCATATGTGTTCTTAACAGCACCCGTAAATACCGTCAGTGCATGGGTTTTGAGCTTAGGGAGGTTGATCACACCATCTACATCTCTTGATACTTTCAATAAAGGTATCGATTTCAGTACACGGCCTTCGGGGAAACTTGTCCTCTCCTCGGAAAGATCATAATTTAATTCAGCACCGGTTTCTTCAGGTATACGATCCCAACCAGACATCTTATAAAACTTAGCTAATATCTTTCTTGAAGAGGGGCCGCCGGGGCTATCACCCACTATCACGTGAACCCCTGCAGACTCCAATTCTTTGACCACGGCGATGATAAAATCGGGATGGGTGGTGACCGCTTTTTCGGGTGATGAGCCCTTCAGCAAATTCGGCTTTACCAATATCTTTTCTCCAGAAGAAACTATCGATTTTAATCCGCCAAGGGCTTCGAAAGCCTCTCTCACCACATAGTGAACATCCTCATAATCAAAACATTTGCCCAAGTACACTTCCATCCATATCCCGCCTTCTAAGGAATAGCTACAAAATCGCAGTAACCTATCTCGTCAGCTGTTTTTTTAACACGGTTCCAATCATCTATCTCTCTTACAGCAACTGGATAAAGCATGTCATCCTCGATGAATTTGTGTAGATGAAGATTATAAAGCATCTCGTCCAATTCCTCAATTATCTTATCACGGTTTTTATCAAGATCATCCACAAGATTAGATAATTCTTCACGTTGCTTTCTAAACTGCCTGTGTTCATCTTTAAGCATCCCCAACCTACCTACAAGCCCGCCGTTGTGTAACTTCTTCATCTGTGAGAACAATGCTTTCTCCTCCCTAATGAAATGTTTATCTGCCTCGATAAGATTTATCATGATAGCGTCTATCTTCACTGGGTCTATATCCGTCGAACCATATCTTAGTTCAGAGGATAACTCGTCCATCTTGAACAAAAAAGCTTCTATCTTCTCATGCTCAACGATGAACTGTCTTATAGGATGATACTTCTTGAGCTTTCTCTTCAGTTCCTTGGATTTGCCGTCGATCAAATCAACATATAGTTTGCCTATCTTCTTTATCTCCTTCTCTTTGAATCCCTCAGCTAAAAGCTCTATCTCAGCAAGATATAGATCGAAACTGGAAGCCTCCTTCAATGATTCGATGGCCTCCTCTTCCGTCAAAAGGTCGAAGTAATAACTCCTCAATATCTCAGTCACATCATCTACATCCATAGCATGCACATCCTATATTGTTCAAGGGAGCGGGACAAACTTACAGTAACCCAATTCGTCAGCCCTTTCTTTTAGCTTTCTCCAATCCTTTATCTTGTTTACAGCTACAGGATATAGAAGATAATCCTCTATAAACTTATGGTGGTGTAAAAGGTATGAAAGACCATCAAGTTCCCTCAGTAAATGATACCTATCCTCGTCCTTTTTCCGAAATAGGTTATCGATCTTTTTTATCCTGCGGTCGATGTCATCGTGCTCTTCCGAAAGCATGTTCAAACGTCCGAAACCTTCGCCCATATCCTTCTTCAGATCTACAAACAGTGCTTCTTCCTCACGGGTTGCATGAACCTTTATCTCATTTAGATTGTGCATGATCGATTCAACCAGACTACTACTCAAAGTCTTAGACCTGTCACGAAGGGAACCTGAAACTTCATCCAATTTTGTTAGGAAACTTTCGATCTCCTCGTGTTCATTTATAAAATCGACGACGGGATGAGCTTTCCTTATTTGATTCTTCAGTGATTCGGACGGCTCTTTTATCAAGTCAACATATAATTTTCCGATATCTTTTATATCCTCCTCTTTAAAACCATCACCAAATAGTTCGATCTCAGCCAGGTAAAGGGCCAATGGCGAAACCCCTTTGAGGCTTTCCAATGCATCGCTTTCTTTTATCACGTCGAAATGATATCCTTTCAATATGTCTTTCACATCTTCAACGTCCATCGTCTACTCTCCAAAGTGAACTTCAACTCTTTGAACATCCCATAGAGGTTCTATCTTCTCTTTGATATCCTCTTTGATCGCGTTGGCAAATTGGTGGTCTTCATCTAGATCAACATATATCGTGACCACACCATCTTCAACGGATATGTCATGTATGAGGTCTGTCTTTATGACATCCAATCCGGTCATGGGGTTCATCACTCGCTTCAATCTATCTTCAACAATCTCCACTGTGGTGGGTTTTTGATCCTTTAAAAGACCGTGTTTCTCCTCGTAATTTTGTATGGCCGCTCGAAGTCCATCTATAGCCAATACTGAACAATGCGCTTTGACGGGGGGTAGTCCGCCCAGCTCATCGGCAGCATCCTGCCACGTGATCTGTTTTGCCTCTTCGATGGTCTTCCCTTTAGCCATCTCGGTTATTATGGACCCAGTGGCTATGTTAGAGGCACAACCGTAGGATTCGAACTTTATGTCCGTGATCGTCTGGGTCTCTTTATCTACCTTGATATAGACCTGTACCATATCACCACAGGCGGGGCTGCCTTCCTTAGCCTTTCCATCGGCATCCTCTATCTTACCTACATTTTTTGGATTTTTAAAGTATTCGATAACTTTCTCACTGTACGGCATTCCCATCTTGATCACTCCTTTCCTAAGGGACTTATCTCCCTCAATCTCTTTACTACCTCTTTTATGTTATCTACCACGTAATTAACTTCCTCCTCCGTGTTGAAACGTCCAAGAGAAAATCTAACCGAACCATGGGCCCTCTCATGATCTCCACCTATACCCATTATCACGTGGCTAGCCTCCAAGGAACGGCTGAAACACGCAGAACCAGTGCTCACCGCGATGCCCCTCATGTCCAGATGCAGGGTTATGGACTCTCCTTCGACATAATGGAATGTGATATTGGCATTTTGGGGTAAACGCTGCTCCCTAGAGCCGTTCAAAGTTGTATCCGGTATCTCTTCCTGCACCCGGTCTATTATCATATCTCTCAATTCCTTCAAGCGTCTGTTTTCATCTTCGGCAACTAGTTCAACAGCTTTAGAGAATCCCACAGCACCGGGGATGTTCTCGAGACCACCTCGCATGTCGAACTCTTGAAAGCCGCCCTCCATCTGCTTCTTGAGCGGTGTTCCTTCGCGAACATAAAGAGCACCGATACCTTTAGGGCCGTGGATTGTGTGTGCAGAGAGGGTCACGAGATCAACAGGAATTTTTTCGACATCTAGAGGAACCCGGGTGAAGGTATGGGTGGCATCAGTGTGGAAGAGAACTTCTGCTTCATCGCATATCCCGGCCAAAGCGGATATATCTTGTATGGTACCGATCTCCTGGTTCGCGTGCTGGATGGATACAAGGACTGTATCATCTCTTATCGTATCCACCAGCTCATCGGGATCCACGAAACCCTCTTCGTCAACGGGTAAGTAAGAAACCTCATACCCGGCCTTTTCCAATGTCCTTGCGGTGTGGAGAACGGCAAAGTCCTCGATATCTGAAACTATCAAATGACCCTTATTCGCCTCCATCACACCTTTGATAGCCAGGTTGCTAGACTCTGCGGAACCTGATGTGAATATCATCTCCCCCGGAGCGGCACCCAATCTTTTGGCGATACTTTTTCTTGCTTCTTCCAGACCTTCTTTAGCTTCTATGCCCATGGAATGACCGAATTCGGAGGTCGCCACTGAATACTTCTCGAAGAGATAAGGCTCCATCGCCTCCAGCACCTTTTCGTCCATCCTCGTGCTTGCAGCATTGTCCATATAGACTCTTTTTCCCTGCATCTTTAATTCCTCCGTCATATAAACAAAGTGATATCCGACTCTTTAGCTTCCTTTATATAGGTTCCGACTGCACAGTAATCGGTGATTAGTCCCTCTCGAAGGTCTTCCTTTCCGACCCCCATGATCTCCATCGTCATATCACATGCCAATACTTTACCACCCAACTCGATGAAGTCCTCGAAAAGCCCCTCAAGAGATCTCACATTTTTCTTCTTCATCCTTCGCTTTATCATCCATCTTCCCAGACCAAATAAATTCATGCGTGAAAGAGGACCCTTGTCCAACTTACCTTTCTTCAAACGCTCAAGACCCCAGAAAGTGAAGTACATGGAAACATCCATGCCCATAGAGAGAGCACCGTTTCCTATGATCAAGGCACTGTAGACTTTATCCATATCTCCACTGTGCACTATGAGTGTCGCTTTGTCAGCCATCTCATTTTTCCTCCGGTATCTTTATGGTGATCGTCCAATTACTCCCTTCCTCATCAATACTAACAAGCTCCAGTCCCAAAGACTCTACGGCCATAGGGATCTCTTTTTTTGAATTAGGGTGGTTCCCTTTCACGATTATCGTGTCCCCCGAGTCGGCCCTCCTGACAGCTTTCCTGGTCTCGACTAAAGGAACGGGACAGGTTTCTCCCAGCACATCTACTTTTAACACTCGACTTTTTTCTCTTGACATGTTTTTCACCATGTTATAGTCCCTGGAGGTAATTATCTTTTTTTGTTTTGCCCAAGATTAAACACAATAATGTGGCTAATGTATTTATAACTTGCCCCTCCCCAAAACGTTAAATCAACACGATGTGATAACTATTAAGGATACAATGTATGTCTTTCTTGCTGATGTCGATGATGGCTTTATGGGTGATACGAAAACCTTGTTGGAAAAGGAAGTTCAGGAAGTGAAGATATATAGCACTAGCTCCAGTGAGGACACTTTAGAAAAACTGAAAAAAACGAAAAGCGGTATAGTGATATTCGACCCCAAGATCCTTGATGAGATCAGTTTGGAGGATTTTCTCAGTCAGATAAAGAACATATCTGAAGATATCTCCACTATCTTAGTGAGTGATGAAGAGGATTAAAAACTAGCTTTGAATGCACTCAAAAACGGGGCAAATCATACCTTTGTAAAAGGACAGTTAGAAGGAGGAAAAATAAAGAACCTTATAAACAGGGTATCACACGAGATCGAACTGAAGAGAACAAAGAAAAGTCTTGTAGAGTCAGAAAAGTTTTATCGTTCTTTGTACGACATCACCTTATTGCTTTCAAAACACAGAGACCTGGATTACCTGCTTGCTACCATAGCCCATGAGGCTCAAAAACTGTTGGGAGTCAGGGACTGCAGCATAGATATTTATGACGAAAAGAAAGATGTGCTCACACCTATTTTCTGCAACCATCCCAAGTTTTCTAAAGAGATCCTCGAATATGATGTACCGCTAGGGGAAGGATTCGTGGGCAGGGTGGCAGAAAAAAGGAAGGGTGATATACTCAACTGGGATCAGGAGGATATCGTGTCTGTCCACGTTCCTGGAACAGACGAAAAGGAGGATGAAATGGAGTCCTTGATGGCAGTTCCTTTACAGGCAGGAGATGATCTTCTAGGAGTGATCAGTGTTGGAAAATTAAAAGAGAATTTCGACGAGAAGGATATGGAAAAGCTGGAACTCTTCGCTAGACTTGTCCAGATGGCGATCTCTAGAACGAAGCATATGGATGATTTAAAAGATTCCAAAGATAAGCTGGAGAATGAAAAGAACAGGATAAAGAAGCTACATGATACTGCGATAAAGATGAAAAATGTACATTCAGAAGATACACTTCTCGAGATGAGTATGGAAACTGCTAAGGAGGTCTTCGATTTCGATGTCTGCAGCATTTTAACATTTGAAAAAGGAAAATTCAGGGTAAGAGAATCTATAGGGGGAGGAGCGGGAAAAGGGTCAGTAGTACCACTTGTCGGTATATTGGCTAAGACTATTAAAAACAATCGTTCTTATCTGATAGATGATGTGCCGAAGGAACCTAATGCAAAACCAATGAAAGAGCTGTACAGGTCCGCTTTGAGTGTCCCTATCGGGGATCACGGAGTTTTTCAAGTGATATCGAACGAACCACAACATTTCGATGAAGACGACTTAGAGCTGGCAGGGATACTGATGGCACATCTTACGTTAGCCCTCGACAGAGTGAAACACTACGACAAAGAGTGGAAAATACAGAGAAACTACCGGACTCTGTTCGAAAATTCACCTGTTTCTTTATGGGAGGAAGACATGTCGCAGTTGAAACAAAGGATAGACGAAATGAAAGAAGAGATATCGGGAGATCTGATGGATTACCTGGACGAAAATCCAGAGGAAGTAAAAAAACTGGTACAACTGGTTAAAGTTCTTGACGTAAATAAAGAATCTTTAGATATATACGGAGCTAAAGATAAGAAGGAATTAAAAAAGAACTTCGCTAAAATCTTTGGAAAAGAGTCCTATGAAGATTTTAAGGGACAGGTGAGAGCCATATCTCAAGGGGAGAACAGTTGGAAAGGAGAAGTGGTTAACTACACATTAGATGGGGAGAAAAGAATCTTCAATATGAGATGGGTAACCGCGCCCGACCACCAAGATGATTACAAAAGAGTGCTTTTATCTTTATCAGATATAACTGAACAAAAGAACATAGAAAAAAAATACAGGACCATCTTCGAATCGGCTGCAGACGCTATCTTCGTCATGAAAGACTATCAGTTCATCGACTGCAATGATAAAACCCTCGAAATCTTCGAATGCGAACGTGAAGATATAATCAACAAGTCTCCAGACGTGTTCTCACCAGATAAACAACCCGACGGCAGAGATACAAAAGAGAAGATGATAGAAAAAATAGATTCGGCCCTTGAAGGAGAGACACAGACATTTGAATGGATGCATACGACATTGGATGGAACACCATTTTACACGGAAGTTAGTCTGAACAGCTTCAGAGTAAGCGGTGAAAAATTTCTGATGGCCATAGTGAGAGATATATCCGAAAATAAGGATGCTGAACATAAGTTAAAGGAAAGCGAGAACAAGTTCCGCACCCTTGCTAAGAGTGCTCCCTTTGCCATATTCGTTTACAGAGACAAATTCCTATATGTCAACGAAGCCGCGGAAGAGCTCACAGGATACAAAGAGGAAGAACTATTAGATTTGCATTTCTGGGAAGTTGTCCATCCTGACCATCGGGAAATGGTGAAGGAAAGGGGTAAAGCCAGGATAAAAGGTGAAGAGGTATCTCCAGAATATGAATTCAAGATCGTAACTAAGGATGGACAATCAAAATGGATATACTTCACGGGTGCATATGTAGATTATGAGGGAAAACCAGCAGGACTTGGTACTGCATTGGATATCAGCGAAAGTAAAGCCATGAGAAAAGAGCTCCAGGAAGCAAAAATGAACCTTGAACAACAGATTAAAGAGAGGACTGCGGTACTTAAAGAGTTGAACGATGATTTAAAGACATTCGCATACTCCATAAGCCACGATCTAAGAGCACCTATAAGGGCGATCAAAGGTTTCGGAGATGCTTTGATGGAGGACTACGATGATTCCCTAGAAGCGGGTGCAGAAGAATATGTAAAAAGGATCATCAATGCCTCAAAAAGGATGGAAGATCTTGTTACAGATATACTTGAATACTCTGAAATACCCTTGAAAAAAATGAGGATAAAAACCATCCCTCTTGAAAAAGTTATAGAAGAGGTAATGGATGATATGAGCAAAACGATAGAGGATAGTGGGGCTAATATCGATATAGAAGGAGACCTACCTGAGGTGAAGGATAGTTATAGCTCTCTCATCCAGGTATTCTGTAATATTCTCTCTAATGCCTTGAAATTTGTCGATGATGGTGTAAAACCAAAGGTCAATATCTGGGCGGAGGAGGTAGAGGAGGGAAGAGTAAGAGTGAATATAGAGGATAACGGTATAGGTATTGCTGAAGAAAATAGAGACAAAATCTTCGAAATATTTGAACGATTACACGGTCGGGAAAAATTCCCTGGTACAGGTGTCGGATTAGCCATCGTTAAAAGAAGCGTAGAAAGGATAGGGGGCAGAGTCGGTTTTGAACCCGGTTCTGACGGTGGAAGTCGGTTCTGGATCGAGCTCGATGAAGCCCAAACGGATAATTGATTATAATTTCAACGGGATGTGAATCATATGGTTACTGAAGAAGAAGGTAAAACGGCGGTGAAAACAGCAAGACACGCCGTTGAATCGAGCGTTAAGAAATCAAAATTCAAGATGTCAGATCTACCTGAATCATTTGAAAAAGAGATGGGAGTGTTCGTAACTATCAATAAATATCCTTCAGGTGATCTTAGGGGGTGTATAGGCTATCCAGAACCGTATTTTAAACTAAAAAAAGCTCTGGTCCAAGCAGCCGTGAGTGCTACCGAGGATCCGAGATTTCTGCCTCTTGCCAAAGAGGAGCTCGATGAGATAACCATAGAGGTCACGATATTAACACCTCCTGAAAAGATAGATTTTGAGGATCCTAGCGAACTTCCAAAGAAGATATCGTGTGGTGAAGATGGATTGATCATCTCTAGAGGACCATACAAAGGACTGCTTCTTCCCCAGGTCCCCGTAAAACATGAGTGGGATGAAGAAGAGTTCCTCTCCCATACGTGCATGAAGGCCGGTCTGAACGGAAGGGCTTGGAAAGAAGGAGGTTGCACAGTGGAAAGATTTCGGGGAGAGATCTACGCAGAGACTGAACCGAGTGGAAAGATAGTGAGAAAGGGATGAACTATGATAGTTAGGGGGCCTACCTATATCAAGGGTGAGATCGTTCTCAGGACCATAAAGATAAGCGAGGGAAGGATATCATCTATCGAGCGTGGGACTAAGACCTCGGAAGATGTCATGGAGTGGGATGGAGTCATACTTCCAGCAGGAACGGACATGCATGTGCATTTTAGAGACCCGGGAAATACAGATAAAGAAGATTTTTATACGGGCACCCTGGCTGCAGCTTATGGAGGAATAACGACCGTGGCAGATATGCCAAACAACTATCCAACCATAAATAGTGTAAAGCGGTTAAAAAAGAAAAAAAAGAACTGTGGTGGAAAGGCATGTGTAGATTACGCTCTATACGGTCTCATATCTTCTGATATCGAGAATATGATGGATGTGACCTCCTTGTTCAAGGTTTACCTCTCCCCTACCACGAATATAGATCCAAAAGATATGAAAGACGAATACGTGGAAGAGGCTCTAGAATCCGGATGTCTCGTCGCTTTCCATTGTGAAGATGGATCACTCTTTAAAGATCTAGGCGATGATCTACCTTCCCACAACATGTCGAGGCCAGTAGAGAGCGAAGTAAAGGCCATACGAAGTCTTAAGAGATTCGAGGACAGACGGAAGCATATATGCCATATCACTTCTAGTGAAGGATCAAAATTAGCGAGAAGGATAAACGCGACAACAGAAGTAACTCCCCATCATCTAGTGCTGATGGACGAGGCTCTTTTAGGCCCTTACGGTAAAGTTAATCCTCCTTTGAGAGATAACTTAGAAAGACTCAGTCTTTGTGAAAGAGTTCAAAGAGGTGAGATAGACGTCATTGCAAGCGATCATGCTCCTCATATCGAGAAAGAAAAAGCAGTCGATTTCAAAGATGCTCCATCAGGTATACCAGGGGTGGAAACTATGTATCCTTTGTTGATGCATTCCGTCGCATACGGAGATCTGTCCCTCGATACGATGGTAAAATCGGTAGCTGAAAGACCTGCTGAGATCCTTGGAACCGAAAAAGGTTTCATAGAAGAGGGGAAACCAGCGGACCTAGTACTATTCGATTTCAGGGCCGAAGAGAACATAAACTCAGAGAAACTGCACTCAAAATGTGGATGGTCACCCTTCGAGGGGTTCCGAGCAATATTCCCCACCCATGTCATAAGTCGTGGGGAGTGGATAATAGAGGATAGAAAATTTACAGGTAAGAAAGGTAGAGGAAAATACTTGGGATGAACATGTTGTAGCGGTGAGGAAAACTTCAAGACGATATCTGTAAAGGTCCCGTAATTTTTCTATCGAGAGTCGAAGACTTTTTAAATGGCCTCTGAAATGGGCTCATGATAAATTGAGCGCGAAAAAAGACGATGAAGAAGAGATTGTAAGGGTCCCTTACCCTCGAAGACGGGAAGGCCAGATGTTTGCAATAGCTGATAAAATGTTAGGTGGAGGTAGGATCAAGATCATATGTGAAGATGGAAAATCCCGGATGGGTAGAATTCCTGGAAAATTGAAGAAAAGGATGTGGATGCGCGAAGGAGACCTTTTGATAGTAGAGCCTTGGGATTTCCAGGATGAAAAGGCGGAAGTCAAATACCGTTATACAAGAACCCAGATAAATTATTTAAAAAGGCGAAACGACATCCCATCGTCTATAGACATCTTCTGAGAAAAGGTTTCTTTTTTGATTAAAATAGATATTCATAAGACAACAGAAAAATATTAAATCGTATAATGACATGTACCGGAGGATACGAGATGGCCCGAATCAAAGTTATCAAAGACGTTACAGACTTCGTACCGATACTACGAGCGGTTAGTAGCCCGGTTAAAAAGAGCGTGTTCACCGAACTCGCTGACGACTGGAAAACGGCTGACGAGATAGAAGAAAATTATGGGGAAGAGGGTAAGGAGGCACTGACCCTATTTGAAAAGATGAAACTCGTGGAGACCCGATGGCAGCATACAGATAGGGAGACGAAGAAGGCCTATCATACCTATTACTCGTCGGTACACATCGATGCATCGGTTCCCGTAAAAGAGATAAGCGAGGTGCTCTATGCAGCCATGCTTGAAGATGAAAAGTTCAAGGAAATAGAGGATGAGATCATGGAGCATGTACGAAAGGGAGAGAACTTTGCCAAAGATATAAGTGATATCATAGAGGTTTCACCCTTAACATTAAAGAGTATGGTGAAAAGATCGGTAAAACTCGATTACCGGGGCCATAGGATATTAGAATTGAAAGAATAAGAGAGGTATAAAAATGGATTTAGAGGATTTTAACCCCTTCGAAAAGGCATCGCCTGGGATATTCGCGTTGATTACTGGAATGGTCCTTATACTGACAACGACTTACTTTATCTATCAGATCTTGCCCGATTCCGGTGAACCATTTTTCCAATATGCATTGATCGTCATAGTACTGGGCGCAGTTATTTCTCCATTGTTTTTTCTGGAAAACTTCTTTGAAAGTTTTCTTGGATCGGACGTCGTCGGTAAATTTCTAGCAGGGATAATGGTCGCTCTTATAGCATGGGTTTTCTATCACAACTGGAGTATCGAAGGACTAAGTGGAGGGAAAATATCGGTATACCTTCTCGTTCCTGCGATTCTTGCATTCCTAACAACTTTACTGTTGGTCCGAGGAGTGATCATACCTATACTGGATGAGGCTGAGTTATGGGGTGAAGAAGAATGGGATTCAGAGGATTCCATAAAACATGAGGACGAAGAAAAGCATCCTCTTGAAGAAGAGGAAGAGGAAGAAGATTTCTTTCCAGAAGAAATAGATGAATCATGGTGAAGTGTTTTGACATCGGTCCTCAGGCTTGGACATAGGCCGGAAAGAGACAAGCGGTTGACAACGCACGTTGCACTCACCGCCCGGGCATTGGGTGCTGAACGTATGTATATTCCAAGTAAAGATAGCAGAATCAAAGAGTCGATAGAAGGCGTTAACCAAAGGTTTGGCGGAAGATTCGATGTGGAGTATGTTGGTGACTGGCGAGAGGTAATAAAAGGTTGGAAGGGCGAAGTAGTACACCTCAGTATGTACGGTACCGATATAGACACATTTTTTGAAAAGGTAGAACTAGAGAACCCATTGATCGTAGTGGGTGCAGAGAAGGTACCAGGAGATGTTTACGAACTTGCAGATCACAACGTTGCAGTGGGGAACCAACCTCACTCCGAAGTGGCGGCTCTAGCGGTCTTTATGGACAGGATGAATCAACGTGCCATGCCAAAAAATTTCGATGGTGCTAAGATGGGCATACTCTCAGCATCAGGAGGTAAGCGGGTGATCGATTATGAGAGGATACCAAATCTATCCACCTGTTACAGATTCTGTCTTGAACGAGGGATGGATAGAGACCTGCTAGAACATACATTCAAAGTTCTTCAAAGGGCCCTTGAACTACATGAAAAGTTCGACGGTGACCTGAAACTACTGTTAGCTGGATCCATGCTTCATGACATAGGAAGAACGGTTACACACGGTGTAGAACACGGGGTGGTAGGGGGGGAAATAGTCAGGGATCAAGGATGGGACGAACATCTAGCTAGGATCGTGGAATGCCATATCGGAGGGGGGATATCGAAAAGAGAAGCCGAGGATCTCCAACTCCCTTTCCGATCTTACATCCCTGATACTCTTGAAGAAAAAATCGTCTGCCATGCGGACAACACTGCAGGAGAAGGCAGGTTCGATGAATTGGTCGATAGGACTGAAGATGCAGGGCACACCGACAGTGTTGAAAGGATGAAAAAGTTGAAAAAAGAATTTGGATGAAGGCTATTTTTTTGAAGGATGATCACGGCCTGATCGCTAGACATACTGCAGATCAATTTAATAAAAAATGAAAAAAGAAGGGGTTCTAAAGTTCCTTATCCTGTGAGATGTCCATCAGTACGAAGCCAGAGTTTACCTTTGGATAGAAGTCGGTGGACTTTTCGGGCATACGTTCACCATTTTTAGCGGTGCGTAGTACCTGTTCGGGTCTAGTCGCATTGACTAGGAAAGCTACCGTGCCCATACCCTTATCCACTTTTTCTAAAGCATCGTCTGACCAGCGTTCGTAGGATATTGTTTCGTCTATATCCAACTTCCCGGTTTGCATTATCCCCTCGAAGATCACGTCCCTTAGTACGACTACATCCAAGCTCTTATAATCCTCAGAATAGTCGTCTGGGAAGAACTCCTCTATGTTCGACGTATCTTTCAATCTCAGACCTAGCATCCTGTCACCATCGTAAACTACGAAAGTGATAGTGTCTTTGTTATTTGAAAGATACTCGTCCACATCTTCCACAGCACCAACCTCGAAGTATTTTTTGATCTCTTCTATATGCTCTTCTTTCAGCTCATGCTTGAGAAGAAGTCTATGGCCGGGTAGAACGACCAAGCCTGGATCCTCCACCGGTACCATGTAAGTCATACGGTAATTGAATGCTGTGTCTTCAGTCCACTCGTTCTCTTCTCTCATCTCATCCCGGTAATTCACCGCAGTTTCGTACCGGTGATGTCCATCAGCTATGACCACCTGCTGATCTTTCAGAACTTTCTGAACATGCTTTATCTTTGAAGGTGTGTCTATCCTCCATACTCGACTGCGCACGCCGTATTCATCTTCAACATCGAAATCTGGTTCATCATCAGCAACCTGATCAAAAATTTCGATAGTTGTATTGTCTGGGTCACTGTAAAGCATGAAACCAGGCTCAAGGTTGCATTTTGTAGCTCTGAGCATGTTCAGCCGATCGATCTTTGGACCCTTATGTGTCTGCTCATGGGGTAAAACAATACCTTCTTCGAAGGGGTGAAGTTTTACCGCGGAGATGAATCCTTTTCTGGTATACGTCTTTCCCAGTACTTCAAATTCTTGGTAATACACGTAGATGGATGGATTGTCATCCCTCACCAGTACATCTTCTTTCAACCAACGCTGGAGCCTTTCAGATGAAACAGAATACCGGTCATCTTCCTTTGGTAAGATCAGTTTACAGAAATTATATTTGCTCTTTTCGTAGTACTTATCCTGCAAATCAGTAGGTATCTTATCATAGGGTTGAGTTATTACGCTGTCCATGGAGCTCAGTTTCTCTTCATTGTAGCGAATACCCGGAAAGGGACGTATCTCCACCATGTTCATCCCCTTTTCTTCAACTCGGCTATGACTTTCTCTGCAGCTTGAGTACCTGCTCGGGCCTGGCCCTCTTCAGTCTGTGCACCTATATGGGGCGTTGCGTGGAAGTTGTCCAAAGTAAGCAGTGGACTGTCGCCTGGAGGTTCCTCTGCAAAAACGTCCTTGCAGGCGAATCTTATTTCGCCGTTGGATAGTGCATCGTATAATGCCTCTTCATCTACCACGCCTCCTCGGGCGCAATCCACAAGTACAGCAGAGTTCTTCATCTTCTTGAATTCCTCAGTGCTGAGCATATGATGTGTAGCTTCTATGTGAGGTACGTGGAGTGTGATTGCTTCACTTTTTTCAAGTAATGTATCCATATCCACCATCTCAGCTGGTTCAGGATGCTCAATATCTCTGACGTCAAAAGCGATGACATCCATACCGAAAGCATCGGCCCTTTCGGCTACTGCCATCCCGATGTTTCCATATCCTATTATGCCCAATGTTTTTCCGTAAATCTCATTGCTTTTAAGCTGTTTCTTTATCCATTTACCTTCACGAAGGCTGTTGGTACCCGCTACGATGTTCCTATATGCAGTTAATATATGAGCGATGGCAAGCTCTGCAACTGAGATCGTTGTTGCAGTGGGTGTGTTGTACACGGCTACTCCCTTCTCCTCAGCATATTCCACATCGATGTTGTCCAGGCCTATCCCTGGTCTACCTATCACTTCCAGATTCTCCGCTGCGTCGAGGGTCGGTTCTCTAACCTTTGTCGAACTGCGGACTATCATGGCATGATATGGGAACACCACTTCCGTGAGCTCTTCCTTGGATAAACCGAACTTCTGATCGACCTGCAGTCCAGCTTCCTCCATCATCTCTATGCCTTCTTCAGCGATCGGATTACATACCAGTACTTTTTTGTTCATATATATCACAACCCTGCAACGTCTTCGATCGCATCTGTTAGGGCTTTCACATCTCCCAAGGTATGGTCTCCCATGTGACCGATCCTGAATGTCTTCTCTTTAAGTTTGCTTCCATAACCGTTAGAGAAGAGCATGTCGTAATCCTTGTTTATGGTCTGTCTTAGTTCCTCGATATTCAATCCGCGGGTGTTCTTTATGGTGCTCACGGTTTGGGACCAGTAACCTTTCTCAGGGAACATATCTAAATGTTCTAAAGCCCATTTCTGGGTATACTCTGCCATCTCTTTGTGTCTATCGGAACGGGCTTTGTGGCCCTCTTCCAACATGTGTTTCATCTGTTCACGGTATGCGAGCATAAGAGATATGGCTGGAGTGCAATGGGTCTGTCCCTTCTTCTTGTAATAATCGATATTACGTTTGAACCCGGCATACCAGGCACCAGCATCGGTCTCCTGACTGCGCTGATAAGCTTCGTCACTCACCACACATACGGCCAACCCTGGAGGCATCGCAAAAGCTTTCTGAACTGAAGTGAAAATTGCATCGATACCACAGCTCTCTATATCTATATAGTCTCCGCCGAGTGCGGATATTGCATCCACGATGAACATGGTATCCGGGAAGTCTTCGAGCACCTCCCCTATCTCATCCAACGGGTTCCTTATACCTGTTGAGGTTTCGTTCATCACACAGGTAAAAGCATCGTAATCTTTCTTCTCTAGTGCCTCCCTAACATCTTCTGGTTTAACCGCTTTTCCCCACTCATATTCGAGTCTATCGACATCTTTTCCCAGCCTCTCAGCGATGTCAGCATGCCTTTGACTGAAACTTCCGCAAGTAGAGCAGAGAACAGAGTCATCGACCAATTCCATCACAGTACTTTCCATGAATAAGGTACCGGAAGCCGAGAGTATGATCACATGATTATTTGTATCCAAAAATTTCTTAGTGTCCTCGACTATGGTCGTGAAGAGGTCGGTCATGGTTGGAGACCTGTGACCGAACATCCACTCGTTCATAGCATCTATTATCTCTTTTCTTACCTCTGTGGGTCCAGGGATGAATAATTTCGTGTGTTTATCTTTCACATACACCACCTGGTAGGGCATTTGGAATGGTTCTATATAATGGTTGTGATTTCGTTGCTCACTTAAAGATTTTTAAGGGAAAATGTTGAGATTAGAACTATGAAATGAGGATATCAGGATGGAATAAGAAACATTTTTATACTCCACCCTATGTTGAGTGAGTGCTTCACGTGCCGAATGGGTTTGTGATACCCTGAGGTTATACCGATGATTTGTGAAGACGCATATGTCTGAAAGAGGTGTAAAAAATGGCAAAAATACATGTAAATTTCGAGATGACCGAGGAACTAGTCGATAAAACGTACGAAACAGTCGAAACGGCTAGGGACACGGGAAAGGTTAGAAAGGGTACCAATGAAGTCACAAAAGTTGTTGAAAGAGGGGATGCAAAATTAGTAGTTATGGCTGAAGATATCAACCCTCCTGAGATCCTAGCACACCTACCCTTGCTATGCGAGGAAAGGGAAATACCTTATGCATATGTTCCCTCCCAAGAGGTATTAGGGACTGCTGCAGGTCTGGATGCTAGTTCGGCTTCCGTTGCCATAGTTGATGCGGGAAAAGGCGAACAGATGCTCGAGAATCTCGTCAAATCCTTAGAAGAATTAAAATAGATCCCTGAAGGGGTTATATCATGGCTGAATATGAAGGAACTCCCGGAGAAGTCGTAGAGATAATCGGACGTACCGGTATGACCGGTGAGGCTGTTCAGGTCAAAGTGCGGGTTCTCGAAGGAAGGGATGAAGGCAGGATCATCACAAGAAATGTTATGGGCCCGGTGAAAAAAGGCGACATCTTGATGCTTAGAGAGACTGCAAGAGAGGCAAGAAGCATCGGGGTGAGATAGATGGTGGAAGCTAAAGAGTGCACCTTCTGTGGAAACAAGATCGAACCCGGGACAGGCAAGATGTATGTCAAGATCGATGGGTCAGTATATCACTTCTGTACAGGAAAATGCAAGAAGAACATGGTGAACCTGGGAAGAAAGGACCGTGAAACACGTTGGACAACTAGATATGCACAGGAGAAGGCTTTGAAGACTTACAGAAGGAAGGACGCCAAGAAGAAGAAGAAAAAGATCATCCGAAGGAAGAAGGAGTGAGTTAAACTATGGAAAAGACCTTCGTCATGATTAAGCCAGACGGGGTTCAACGTGGGTACGTTGGCGAGATCATTTCTAGATTCGAAAGCAAGGGATTAAAACTTGTAGCCCTAAAGATGTTGTGGATCGATGAAGAGACCGCTAGGGAACACTATGCTGAACACAAGGGAAAGGATTTCTACAGGCCTCTGATAAATTATATCACATCTGGACCGGTCGTGGCAATGTTGGTTGAAGGGGATTCGGCCATAAAAGTGGTACGTAAGTTAGTTGGCAAAACCGATCCAAAGGAAGCTAAACCGGGAACGATAAGAGGTGATCTCGGTTTAGACGTTGCCAGAAACGTAGTACATGCTGCTGATTCAGAAAAAAGTGCTGAACGGGAGCTGAACATATTTTTTGACCCTGAAGATATCAAAGAATACGAGCTTTCTAGTGAAGAATGGTTGTACGAGTAGTCTTCAGCTTGCCTCTGATAGGTTTTCCAGCCTAGATTCACACTTCTTCAGATATTGGTCTGCACCTATCCTCTTGAATGTTTCACAAGAATCTTCTAGGTACATCTTTGCTTTATCCAATTCACCCTTTTTCTCGTAAACTAGTCCTACATTGTACTTCATCTCAGCCTTTGTGAACGGGATATCTAAGTCTTCTATTATACTCATGCCATGCCAGAGCTTGTCCAACGCTTCCTCGTATTTGTCCCTTTTTCTATTTATTATACCCATAGTCTGGTAGACCGCTGAAAGGCCAACAAGGTCATTCATATTACTCATAATGCTTTCAGCCCGTTCAGCAAAAATCTCTGCTTTATCAGTATCCCCTTTTCTTGCAAGTGCTTCGGCTTTATTGAAATATCCCCACCCTATGAAACCGTTGTTACCGATTTTCTTGGCGTATTCCACCGTCTTGTCTAAACATTCTATGGCCTGATCCCACTTTTCCTTCTTCATATACTGATCTCCGATGTTGTTGTAGGCTTTAGCTAGTTCTCGGAAGGAATTGTTCTTCTTGAAGGTAGGTATACTTTTTTGATAATGTTCTATCGCTCTATCATTTTCTCCACGATGAGCATAAGTATTACCCATATCAAGATAAGTCAAGGCAAGTATATCTTCCCTACCTGCTTCTTCAGCCATACTCTCTGCCTTCTTATAATGCTCGATGGCTTCGTCGAAGGCCCCTTCCCGCCAATGCAAATAGCCTAGCCCTCTATTACAGTCGGCTATACCCACATGATCACTTTGTTCCTCGGAAATCTTTAAAGACTGCTCGTAGTGAGCCCCCGCTTCATCATATTCCTGCACATCTCTCAAGATGTGACCTAAAAGTCGGTGTGCTTTTGATTCCGTTTTTTTATCCCCCGCTTCTCTACTAAGTTCCAAAAGTTGTTCTGTGATATCCCTACCAAGATCCATGTCGCTTATCTCAAAGGCTAGTTCCCCTATCTTGAGTAGAAGAACTATCTCTTTTTCCTGCTTGTCTTCCAAACCTCTAATCTTCCTCAGGGAATAGAGTGCTCGTTCATAGTGTTCGATAGCGTGCTCTATGGCGAAGCTTGATAAAGCATTATCACCCGACTTGATAGAATAATCATAAGCTTTTTCATAATCCTTTCCCTCGTAAAAGTGTCTGCTCAATGCATAATGATGTTCGACCAATTCATCTTCGTAGATCTCTTCTATCGAATTGCCGACCTGTTTGTGAAGTATCCTTCGCCTGCTCTTACCCATATTACTATAGAGAGTTAGTCTGATCTGGATATGATTGAACCGGAATACCTCTTCATCATCATCCTCTTTCTCATGGATAAGACCTTTGACCTCGAGTTCCTCTATAATATCTAGTAGTTCGATAACGTCAATGTTGATCGTATTTTCAAGTACCTCGAATGAGAATTCTGTACCTATCACAGCAGCATACATGAGAACCTTTTTCTCTTTCTTGGTCAACCGTTCTATACGTCTACTCGTTATGTCCTTGATAGCCGGAGGTATGTTGATATCCGATAGTTCTTCTTCGGGATCCCAGTTGTAAGAGTAAGGGTCGATTATGCCTTCTTCCATCATAGAATTTAGGATCTCTATTGTATAATATGGATTCCCTTCTGTTTCGCGATATAACATCAGTAGAAAAGATTGAGGTAACTCTTCAGATTTGAGCATGTTCTTTACCATGGCTGATGAGTTCATGAAATCCATCCTATCGACCGATATCTCTTCAACTAGCCTTTCTTCCTTCATCCTATCCAAAGCACCCTCCATCGGGAACTCCTTTTCCCTAGTGAGTTCTTCAGGCCTATAAGCGGCCAATATAAAAACGGAATTACTCTGTGTATGCCGTGCTAGATGGTGGAGGAGTTGAGCAGATGCAGGGTCTATCCATTGAAAGTCATCTATGATCAGTAATACCGGATTTTTCTCTGATAGATCTTGGATCAGATCAGTGATCTTGTCAAACATCATCTCCCTTCTGTCAGAGAGAGATATGTCAAGAGTCTCCTCTTTATCATCTCTTCCACCGATACCCACAAGACCCATAGATATGCCCCCGGTTTGAGTGGAGGAGGCTGCTTGGGCAAAAAGTCCGACACCACTATCCTCCATTTCCTCTTCATCTTCTTCCATGAAATCTTTAAGAGCTTCAAAGAAGGGGATATATGGGTCCGTACTTTCAAAGTAGAGACACCTTCCTTTAAGAGTTAAAAAATTATGTTCTCCACAGATCTCTGCGAACTTATTAGCGAGCGCACTTTTGCCAACCCCAGCCTCACCTTTTAGTAATACAAGTCTACCTTTCCCTTCAGTAACTTCTTTCATATAAGACTTGAGCTCATCGAGTTCCTTTTTACGGTTTACAAATCCTGTATTTTCTCCATCCTGTGTCACTTTATCAGACATAGATATTAATGCCATATCAGATGAGGGTATTAAAATATTTCCTATATCCATCAAAACAACGATGTTAACGATTTCAATTATCAGTATGACAAAAACCGAAAGGCTTATAAGTATCAAAATCTATTATACCTTTGTCTGACGTATTACCCTTATACGTCGGACTGAAAACATAAAGGTGCCAACATGGCGTCGGACACACAACGTATAACCGTCAGAATCCCAAAAGATATGTCAGATGATTTAGATGAATTAGTGGACAGGGGGGACTTCCCAAACGTTTCTGAGGCGATAAGGACTGCTATCGAGGAGCTCATCAAAGCCAAAAATGCTCCCGATCACATCTCAAAGGTCACGGTAGATCTGCCTAAGAAGAACGTTGATGATATAGAAAATTTAGTCACCGGTGGCGATTCTATCTCCGTTGATGATGCGATAAGGACTGCTGTAAGAGAATACATAAAAGATCGGATCAAAGAATACCAAAGATCTCAACTTCAAGATTGACGGTGCTTTTAATATAAAAGTTATTATCCTAAACAGGATATGAGGTCAGAACATGGGTGCTAGCCGGTATTATCAAGACGAGGCTAACGGGGCCTCATCATTATCTGTGATCGTTGTAGGAGTGGGTGGAGCTGGAAATAATAGTGTAAACCGTTTGAGTCGTATGGGTGTATATGGGGCACAAACTTTAGCAGTGAACACCGATAGAGGGCACCTGTCAGATATAGAGGCTGAAAAAAAATTGCTCATAGGGGCTAAACTGAATAAAGGACTTGGAGCAGGGGGAAAACCTGAGATAGGCGAGCGGTGCGCTGAGAACTCGGCTGGCTTCTTTGCAGAGTACTTCGATGATGCTGATCTTGTATTCATAACAGCTGGACTCGGAGGTGGTACCGGAACGGGAGCGGCACCTTTGATAGCTGAGATGGCAGCTAGGAAAAAGGCCTTAGTGATCAGTATCGTAACGATGCCTTTCGGTGTGGAGGGGGTTACTAAGAGAAAGATCGCCATGCAAGGTTTGAGACACATAGAACATTTCTCAAATTCAACGATCGTTTTAGAAAACGACACACTTTTAGAAGTCGCGCCGAGGCTCTCTTTGAACCAAGCCTTCGGATTGATGGACGCTCTGATCTCGGAGCTAGCTAAAAGTCTTACTGAAGTTGTCACTTATCCTTCTCTTATAAACCTAGATTTTAACGATCTTAGAAGTGTTCTAGGGCGAGGGGGTGTCTCTACACTGCTCCACGGAGAGGCAAATGTAGACGATCACATGAAGGTCGTAAAAGATGCAACGGAAAACCCGTTCTTGAATGTAGATTATAACGGTGCTAAAAATGCTTTGATCCATATCACAGGTGGAAAAGGTTTATCTCTCGGTAAAACAACAGATATAGTTGAAGGGATGACTTCAAGATTCGACAGAAACGCGACCGTTATATTCGGTGCTCGAGAGGACCCTCACTGCAGAAATAAAGTGAAGTTGATGGCCGTGGTAACAGGATTGAAAAAGAAAAGATCTTCACATAGTCGTAGAAGAAGAGATATCGAATCTATCAGGTGATACCTTTTTATGCAAAATTGTTTTAAGTAGAATATTACTGTGAAAAACATGTGTGGAAGGATCGACGAAGCTCTTAAAAAGTCCGAAGAAGGGATCTACATAGATGTACTAGTAAATCCAAATTCAAAACAAGATAACATAATGGGGTTCGATGTTTGGAGAAATTGTATAAAAATAAACATAAGCTCACCACCAAAAGATGGAAAGGCAAACGATGCCTTGTTAGAGCTTTTGTCCTCCGTCCTTGATATCACCCACGAAAGGATCAAAATAGTGAAGGGCGCTAGATCGAAGAAAAAAAGATTATTCATAGAGGATATCTCCAAGAGCGATATCGTGAGAAAACTTGCGAAGAGAGAATGAATATGAGAAGGATTAAAGAACGTTTAGAAGGTGTAACAGAAGTTCTAGACAAGATACGCCAGTTGAACCGGGATATTCCGATAATAGTGGAAGGTAGGAACGATGTTTTTGCCCTAAGAAAACTTGGATTTGAAGGAGATATAATCAAGATAAAGAGAGGAAAATCTGTCTTTCATATCATCGAGGATCTGAGTGTAAAACATGATGAAATAATAGTACTCACTGATTGGGATCGAACGGGTGGTAGGTTAGCTCACCGGGTCAAGAAGGCCTGCAAAGCCAACACCATAAAATGTCATGAAAGGTACCGGAAAAGGATAATAAAGTATGTTAAAAAAGATGTCAAAGATGTTGAGGGGCTGCCAAAATTCATCTCGAGGGCTAAAAGAGAGGTGGAGCGATCAGGTTTTGGACGGGGAAGGGAAGGAGGAGATCCTTGTTAGCATCCATTGAATGCACCAAAATGTTTATATAACTATCCGTTTTGATTGGACATCCTGTGCCTGTAGGAGGTCTTTCCAATTCTACCGGAATAAGATCATCCGTGAGTTGGAAAAGACACGTCAGCACTACAGGAGGTATTCACTTGGCAGACGAAGAAATACTGAAAGCGGTTGAAAAAGCGATAGAAAAAGCCCCTGAAAGGAACTTTAGTGAGAGCATAGAGCTCGCTATTAACCTGAGGGACATCGATTTGAGCATCCCTGGGAATAGGGTTGACAGGGAAATACGTTTACCTCATGGTAGAGGCAAAGAGATAAAGATCGGTGTTTTTGGATCAGGAGAGGTAGCTCTTAAGGCTAGAGAATCTGCAGATACTGTTATCGAACCTGACGAGATAGAAGAGCTCTCTGATGATAAAAGAAAAGCAAGGAGGATCACCGAAGAACATCAATTCTTCTTGGCGGAGCCACCATTGATGCCGGTCATCGGTAGAGAACTAGGTTCTATTTTGGGTCCGAAAGGTAAGATGCCCACTCCGATAACACCGAATATAGACCTTACGGACACTATCGATTCTCTAAGGAACACGATACATGTCAGGTCGAGAGATAAAAGGACATTCCATGCACCAGTGGGTACTGTAGATATGGATATGGACGATATAACTGATAATATAGATACGGTGATAAGAAGGATAATCGACGAGCTTGAAAGGGGAAGAATGAACATAGACAGCATCTACGTAAAGACCACTATGGGTCCTGCAGTGAGGTTAATGTGAGGGATGAAGATGGTTACTTTACCTGCTTGGAAGAAAAAGGAAGTAAATAAGTTGTCCAACCTACTCAAAACGAGCCCCATCGTCGGCGTGGTAGATATCGAAGGTATACCAGCCTTTCAGATGCAGGAGATGAGGGAAAAACTCAGAGGGGCGGTCAACATAACTGTTTCTAGGAATACACTCATCGAAAGGGCGATCGATGAGGTGAAGGAAGAAAGAGATGATTTTGAAGAATTGAAAGATTACCTTGGTGGACAGACCGCACTTGTAACTACGGATATAAATCCATTCAAGCTTTACAAGAGGATGGAGGCGACAAAGAGTGATGCCCCAGCCAAAGGTGGAGAAGTTGCAGATAAAGATATAGTTGTTGAAAAGGGAAATACCCCCTTCAAACCAGGTCCCATCGTTGGAGACCTTCAAAAAGCAGGTATACCTGCATCCATACAGAGTGGGAAGGTCAAGATCAACAAAACAAAGAAGGTCGTAAAGGAAGGAGAAATTATCCCTCAGGATCTAGCAAGAATGCTCACCAGACTGGAGATAAAACCCATAACGGTAGGATTGGATTTAAAAATAGCTTATGAAGATGGGATGTTCTTCGATCAAGATGTTCTTGACATAGATACGGATGAATATGTAGAAAAGATAAAGCGATGCGCTCTTTCAGCATTCAATCTTTCTGTGAACGCAGCCTATCCAACAAAGCAGAACATCGAAATATTGATAAGCAAGGCATCTCGGGATGCTTTGAGTCTTGCATTCAACTCTGATCTTACAATAGATGAGAAAACGACCGAACTCAAGATAAAACAGGCCTATTCACACATGTTGGGGCTTGCATCTAAACTCGATTCAGAAGCATTGGACGAAGAACTTTTAGAACTGACTGGAAAAGAAGATAAAAAATAGATTCAAAGGAGGCAAAGAATATGGAATATGTATACAGCGCTTTGGTGCTTCACTCGGCAGGAAAAGATATCACCGAAGAAGGTGTGGCAAATATACTCAACGCTGCTGGAATAGAAGCCGACGAATCCAGGATCAAAGCATTGACTGCTTGTCTGGACGAAGTCGACATCCAGAAAGCTATAGAAGAGGGTATAGCTATGCCCACTGGAGGTGCTCCATCGGTACCTGAAGCCGAAGAGGAAGCTGAAGAGGAAGAAGAGGAAGAGGAAGAAGAAAGAGACGAAGAAAAGGAAAAAGAAGAAGCAGCAGCTGGGCTTGGTTCCCTTTTCTAAGGGAGCTTCTCCCTCTCGGACCTCTTTACCCCTTCTCAGAGGCGTTAGTCGCCCATAAGTATTATAAAGGTATTCGAACATAACTCTGGCAACCTACATAAGGAGAGGAAAGAATATGGACTCACTCGTCAAAAATGCACTGGATAGAGATAGAAAAGAAAAAAAAGGTGGGATGACCGACGAAGAAGTTGATGAAGAGTTGATGGACGTTTTAAAGGACCTTCAAACCAAAATAACTATAATCGGTCTTGGTGGAGCAGGTGGAAACACTCTAAACCGTCTTGCTGCCGAGGGGATAAAAGGAGCTAAGCTAGTAGCTGGTAACACCGATGCCCAGCACCTTTTAAACGTTACAGCGGATAGAAAAATATTGATGGGGAGAAAGCTCACCAGAGGATTGGGAGCCGGAGCAAAACCTGAGGTCGGTGAAAGAGCAACCGAAGAAGTCCTAGATCAGTTCGAAGACATTATTGGAGAATCCGACATCGTCTTCATAACATGTGGTCTGGGAGGGGGCACGGGAACTGGTTCCGTGGCACCCATAGCTAGATTGGCCAAAGAACATGACGCCCTCACTGTGGCAGTTATGACAAAACCATTTTCTGCTGAAGGCAAATCCCGAGAAAAGAACGCAAGATGGGGGATACAAAGGATAGGTCCTCATGCCGATAGCTTGATTGTAGTACCTAATGACAAACTTCTGGAAATCGCTCCACGGATGTCGTTGAACAAGGCCTTCAAAGTAGCTGACGAAGTATTGATGAGGTCGATAAAAGGTATGACGGAACTGGTAACAAAACCCGGCCTTGTAAATTTAGATTATAACGACCTCAGGACGATCATGGAGAGGTCTGGAATGGCGATGGTGGGCATGGGAGAGTCTAGTGCCGCTGGAGAAAGTAGAGCAATCGAAGCCATCGATAACGCCATAAACTCTCCACTATTGGATGTCGATATATCGAGTGCCAAAGGAGCACTGATCAATGTCACAGGAGGTAGTGACATGAGTGTTAAAGAAGCGGAAAGTGCTGCAAAAGAGATCGAGAGGAGGATAAGCCCTGATGCCGATATAATCTGGGGTTGTAATGTAGATCCCACACTAGACAACACGATAAAGGTGATGCTCGTGGCAACCGGTATAAAAACTAGCGAAATATTTCCAGGCCCGGAGATGAAAGACGAAAAGATAGCCAAGGTCTATTGAACTTCTCTCGAACCAATGACTTCATAAACGAGTCTTGCAGCTAGGTTTAAGCTGACTCCTGAAGGATCATATCTTGGATTTGTTTCTACGATATCCATACCAACTAATAGATATGATATGTCTGATATTATGTTCTTAACGTGGACTGGTTTTATTCCAAAGGGTTCTGGATTGCCTACGCCCGGAACCAAGGAAGGATCGAAAACATCCATATCCAATGACAAGTAAAGATCTTGACCTTCGAAACGTTCTTTGAGCAATTTTCCAGTCAGTTCCGACACATCATCAGCCGATATGAATTCCGGAAGTTGAGCCCCGGCACATCCGTGGGATAGGGAACGTACACCCACGATCATCATTTCGTTGATGGATAGCTCGGATAATCTTCTGTTAACGGTTGCATGACTACCCTTTAGTCCCTCGTACTCGTCCCTGTAATCCATATGTGCATCTAAAACCAAAACCGAAATATCATCTTCAAATTCTGATACAGCATGAGGTGTTAAAGAATGTTCTCCACCTAAAATTATAGGGAATCTTTTTTCTTCTATCGAGATGGAAACAGCTTCTTTGACACGTTTTTCCATCTGATCTAAAGAATTCATCTCCTCTAGATCGCCTCTATCAAATATGCCCGCATCGGGTAAAAAAAAGTCATACTCCATGATGTAGGGTTCAAAACAGTAAGAGGCTTTTCGTATCTCGTCCGGTGCCAAAGCTGAACCCGCTCTGAAGGAGCTGGTCCCATCGAAAGGAACCCCAATTATCTCATAGTTACATTCAGTTGGATGTGATCGAGCACCTGCAAATCTCATCTATACCCTTGTTAATTTTTTCCTACCTTCAGTCTCTAAATAACCAACTTCCTGACCCTGTTCGATCTTGTCCAAGGTATCTTCATCGTCTATTGCCAGATTGAATGTATCATAGTTGTCCATGTCCATCAACTTGATTTCGTCCCCCATGATACTTATCACCTGAGCCTTTCTTTTATCTATGATAGGAACCCTGACTTTATGTGTAACAGGGCTTATCATACTGTGCTTCTTTCCATCGAATACACCTATCGCCTGGATACGTGCTTTGGCTTCACCGTGCTTTCCTGGTTTAGAGGTGTCGATGCTCTTGATCTTACACGGTTCGTCATCGATCATCATGTAGTTGTTAACCTTGAGACTCCTGATCTCGCTCTGTTCCCATGCCATTTTATCAGAAGAGGGTATGGAAAGGACTATTAAAAAAATTGCGCAGGAGGGAGGACGAAATATGTCCCCCATCCGAAGATAAGCGTGTTTTAAATCTTCTCAGTGTCCTCAGCCAAGGTTTCGAAGGTTTCTAGATAATCCCTGAGCACGGAGAGACCTCTTTCCCAGAAATCAGGGTCAGTTATATCCACACCTGCCCTTTTCAACAGGTCCTTCGGGTCCTCAGATCCCCCGAGTTCAAGTATTTCCAGGTACTTGGGAACAAATTCTTCTCCTTCTTCCTGATAAAGGTTGTATAGAGCCAGTACGAGCAGTTCGCCGAATGCATAAGCGTAACAGTAGAAGGGATAATGTACAAAGTGGAGTACATAGGACCACCACCACCCATAATCGTCGGTGAGCTCAACCGATTCACCGAACTCCTTACGGTTGGCTTCGAGCCATAACTCGTTTATTTGTTCCGGTTTGAGCTCTCCTTTTTCGTTCCTGGCTTTATGGAGCATCTGTTCGAACCGTGTCATAACCACCTGTCTAAATACCGTGGCAAAATCACTCTGTAACTTATTTCCGATCAAAACCAATTTGGATTCCGGATCATCTTCTTCCTTCATCAGTTTATCGAAAAGAAGCATCTCCCCGAAGACACTAGCCATCTCTGCTGTTGTAAGGGGGGTGCTCTGCTGTAAGTAGCCCTGAGTCCTGGCAAGGTATTGGTGTACACCGTGTCCCAATTCATGAGCCATGGTCATCATGTCTCTTAACTGGTCGGTAAAGTTCAACAATATATAGGGATGGACTGAAGGAACCGTGCTAGCACTGAAGGCTCCGCCCCTCTTGCCGGGCTTGAGTTCAGCGTCGATCCAATCGTTATCGAAGAACTTTTCAGCGATCTGACGCATCTTGGGTGAAAATTTTTCATAGGCATCTAGTACATTCTCCTTGCTCTCCTGAAAATTCACTTCGGGCTTCGGTCCAGGTAGAGGGTTATATCGGTCGTAATCATACAATTTATCGTAACCCTGTATTTTACGTTTTAGCTCGTAAAATTTCTCCACTATATCCGTATTGTTTATGCATGCTTGCATCAATGCATCCACTGTTTCTTTATCAACCCGGTTGCTCAAGTTACGGGGTGTCATCGGATCAGGATATCCTCTGAACTCCCCCTCTGTAGAGTGATTAAGCACAATGTTATTGAATATAAAAGTCAGCAATCTTTTCTTGGATTTCAAAGTCTCTGTCACTGCCTCCTTAGCGTTCTTTCTAGTTCCTCTATC
Organism: Thermoplasmata archaeon; assembly: GCA_003552585.1. GTDB lineage: Archaea > Thermoplasmatota > Thermoplasmata > Halarchaeoplasmatales > Halarchaeoplasmataceae > PUNK01. The sequence continues at coordinate 29,006 of PUNK01000019.1, forward strand.
CTCCTCGTATAGGAGTGAAAGAGCTTGATCTAAGACCATTTCCTTTGTCTCTCCTTCCACATCAACTTCCACCTTCATCTCGCCTATGGTCTCGTCGAAGAGTCTAACGAAGGCCTTCTTGGCGGTGTTCTGCATCGATTCTACTATCTGTTCCTCCCTTTCCGAGAGCATGTAAGGAGTATATCTCCGCCAATGTCGGATGTATGCCTTATATCGTTCCAGCTCTTCAGCTTCCATGTATCGTCCAGCCTCTTCATCGGCTAGCTCCTGCCACTCCAACTGGAAAAATATCAACTTGTTCTTTATCTCGCTCATCTTTTCCTGTGCCTTTGTATAGAGTGCTCCTCTATCAGGGTCCTGGGTATCGGTAGAAAAATGCAAAGAAGCAAAGCTGCCTGCCTTTGCTATGGTTTCATAGATCTCTTCATACTCCTCGATCGCTTCCCTAAACTCAGCAGGACTCAACTCCGCTTTTTCCAACCTTCCTCTATATTTCTCTTCGAACGAATCGGCACGTTTGAGTGATTCATTGATATCTTCTTCCAACTTAGGAACGTCAGGCCCAGCGTAAAGATCTGAAAGATCCCATCTTATCCCGTCGGCACTACTCGATTTGTCTTCGGTCATAAATACACCTAGATGGGGAATAAATGTAAACAAAATAAAGTTTCTCATATCTTGATAAGATATATCCTCTATAATGTGATGAATATATATAAGATATAATTAGGAAGAGGAAAATTAGATCAAAACCGCATCCGTTAAATATGTCCCCGAATCTTTCACATCAGGTGCTAAATTGCGAGAAGACATAGTGGTTTCGATAGGAGGTTCCATCTTATTACCTAAGGAGGACGACATAGAAGGTCTGAAAAATTTATCTAAGATGCTTTTGAAGGTTTCTGAGGATTTTAATCTCTACCTTGTAACGGGAGGAGGGCGGATAGCGAGAAAATATATACGATGGGGGAGAAGTCTCGGGGTGGATGAAGCTGCTCTAGACGAGTTGGGTATCCGGACATCTAGATTGAACGCAAGATTGTTGATATTGGCCCTAGGAAAGAAAGTATATCCTGTTCCAGCTCTGGGATTTGACGAGGCCATATCCGCAGGAAACCATTACAATATCGTGACCATGGGCGGTACTCACCCAGGACATACAACCGATGCGGTATCCGCCATGCTGGCTGAAAGGTTGAGATGCAAACGTCTCATCAATGTTACATCTGTGGATGGAGTTTACTCCGACGACCCTCGTTTAGATAAGGAGGCCACCAGGTTCGACAGATTGGATCACGACGAGCTAATATCCATAGTAGGAAAGAACGAAGGTAGAGCAGGACCCAACGTGGTCTTCGACCCTCTTGCAGCCAAGATAATAAAAAGAGCGGGTATCAAGACATACATCGTTTCCGGTGATGATCTAAAGAATATCGAAGCCGCGATAAAAGACGAGGAGTTCCACGGTACTATTATCGGAGATACCTGATTCTATATAGGATATATAGTCTATATAAGGTAAATTGAAATATGTATTCTAATTAGCATCTAGTGTATGTTAGGATATACCACTTTTCAGTTGGCGTTCCTTGCACTAGCCCTAGCCGCTGGCCTTTACATGGCATGGAATATTGGGGCTAATGATCTGGCCAACTCAATGTCATCGGCAGTAGGGGCTAAAGCTATAACCCATAAACAAGCCGTTGTCATCGCTTCGGTTATCACAGTAGCAGGAGCCTTGTTGGCAGGGGAACATGTCACTAGTACAGTGCAGGTAGGTATATTCGATACGACTGCCATAGATGATCCAAATAAACTCGCTTTCGGTGCCTTAGCAGCGGTTACAGCGGCAGGGATATGGATTACGGTCGCTACATGGAAAGCTTTACCTATCTCGACTTCTCATTCTATAGTTGGAGGCATGTTAGGATACGGATTATTGGCTGGAGGAACAGGGATCATATCTTGGGGAACTTTAGGACGTATCATCACAAGTTGGATCACCTCCCCTATCTTTGGAGCGATAGGAGCTTTTCTCATATTCAAACTTATAGTGAGGGTAATATTTGATTCTAAAACACCTTTTATAACAGCAAAAAAATTCGTCCCATATTTCTTAGGAGTTACTATCTTTATCATATCTTTATCTTTGCTTTATAATACTTCACTTTCATTCCGTATTTTTGGCGAAAAATTAAGTCTGATGCACGCCCTATTTTATTCCATATTCCCAGCGGTATTGATAGGGTATTTTGGTAAATATCCCGTTTTAGCGGGTGTTGAAGATGGAGAGGGTATAGAAGATGTAGAGGATGTTTTTAGAAGGCTACAGATACTGACTTCATGCTATGTAGCCTTCTCATTTGGTGCAAACAACGTAGGTAATGCCATGGGACCCGTTGTACTGGTAATACAGTCCATTTTAGGGACAACAGGATTACCTTATTTTTTGAGTAATGAGATATTACTATTGGTTGGTGGGATCGGTTTAGCTATAGGTATTTCAACATGGGGGTATAAAGTGATACAGACGGTCGGATTCAACCTCACTGCACTGACAAATACTAGAGGTTTTTCTGTAGATTTTGGAGCCGCCACCGTTATGCTCGTCGCAGCGATGATGGGGATGCCGATATCCACGAGCCATACTGTGGTCGGATCGGTATTAGGAGTGGGCCTAGCACGTGGTGTTGAAGCGATAGATTTATCAGTCATTAGGAGAATTATCATATCATGGCTGATAACTGTTCCGATCGCAGCTTTGAGTTCAGTTGGAATATATCTTGGAATAATGTGGATCATATGATTAAATAGGAGGAAGAAAGGATGACAGCAAAATTTAGAAGAGCGAGTCTTGAAGAAACTTTCTTTAAATCACCCTTCGACGGACTTTGTAAACACGCTGAGTTGACAAAATTAGGCATACAGGAGTTAAAGAAGGGTATCAAACTCTATGTGGATGGGAAATTCGAGAAAGCTGAAGGGCATTTCAAAAAGGTATCGAAGATCGAGCATGAGGCGGACAGGGTGAAGATGAACATATGGGAGAACCTACCCAGCTTTATTTTCATGCCCATGAGGCGTGAAGACTTCATGAAACTGTTGAAGGAAACTGACGCTTTGATCGATAATGCGGAAAACGTTAGCGTACTCCTACCTATGAGAAATGAGGAGATACCCGAAGCTATATCCGACGACTTCAAACAATTTGCCGATAAGATATTCGAGGCCGCTAAGGCATACGATATGATCATGGACACCTTTACCGAGGTATTGAGTTCTTCTTTCAGTAAACGATCGAAAGAGAAAACCAGGAAGCTGCACGAACAGATATGCCAGATGGAATACGAGGCGGATAATATCGAATCGAAGATATCGAGATGGCTCTTCAATTATGATGAAGTACCACTCACTGCGGTCCATCTCCTTAAAGTTGTGGATAGGATGGACTCGATAGCCGATCATGCGGAGAATGTAGCCGATATGTTAGTAGCTACATTGGAAAAGAAATAACGGCAACAATACATAGATTGAGTAAGAACTAAATAGACAGAGTCCATACTATGTTTGATGATCGAAACTAGAAAAGTACAGCTTACAGGCGGTTCCACATTCATAGTCTCATTACCGAAACCCTGGGTCACGGAGAAAGAGTTGAAACCAGGGGATACGGTAGTTCTTTCCATCCAGGCCGACGGCTCCATCTTGGTGAGTCCTGAAAGGGAGTTCGAAAAAAAATCCACCGTCAAGGAATTTGACATAACTGACGAGAAACCGGATAAATTGGTGAGAGCTTTGATCGGAACTTATATGGCTGGTTTTTCCGAGATCAGGCTCGAATCCCGAGGTGAGATGGAGCCTGAACTTAGAAGTGCCATCATGGAGTTCACAAGGCTGGTCATAGGTCCTGAGATCATCGAAGAATCCAACAGTCGCATAATACTAAAAGACCTGATCGATCCCTCCGAATTCTCACAACGCAAAGGTCTCAGGAGGATGTATCTCATAGTAAAAAAGATGCACCAGGACGCCGTAAAGGCCTTCTTAGAGAACAATGAAAACCTGGCTAAAGATGTCATCACTCGTGATACAGACTGCGACAGACTTTTCTGGATGATCACAAAGCATTATAACATGCTATTATCCAATCCCCGGTTAGTTGAGAGCTTGAAGATATCTCGGGAGAGGAGTCTTAGTTATATGTTGGTGTCCAGGACCATGGAACGTATCGGGGATCACGCAGCAAGGATCGCTGAGAACACACTCATGCTGAGCGACGATTTCAATGGCGATTTAAAAGAAGGGATCAAAAAAGAGAGCGAACTATCCCTGGAGATCCTTGAGGAAGCCTCCACCGCATTCTTCAAGGAGGATCTGCAAAAAGCGAACCATTCCATCGATATGCGGGAGAAACTAGAGAAGCTGAACGACAGATTGATGAGGGGCATAAAAGAGGAGGATCGAGAGAACGTTGCCCCTCTCTCATACATATTGGAGAGTATATCGAGAACTGGTTCGTATGCTACCGATATCTCGGAGATCAGCATCAATTATATCATGTCTCATTGAAGTAGTTCATCATATATCCCTTCCATCTCCCTAGCAACTGCTTTCCAAGAATGCGATCTAGCCCTGTCCCGAACTTTTCTACAGAGACCTACTTTTTTATTAATGTCCATCCGTGCAAATTTTTCCATCTCTTCGGCAAAGTCCACCGGATCGGAAACCTTAGCATAAAATCCACAGCTTCCATAATCTATCGATGCCATGTTGGTACCTATATCACTCACCAGAGGTGGGGTTGCTGCAGCCATAGACTCTAGTACCACTCTAGGATATCCCTCTGCCAGGGAAGGAAGGACCAAGAGGTCTGCTTCCGAATACATTTTTGCTAACTTATCTTTATCTCGCACATACCCTTCGAGTGAGATACTGTCAGAATAACCTCTTTCAGATGATCTTTTGATGATAAAATCTTTAAGGTCTCCCTCTCCCGCGAAGGTCAAAGTAGATCGAGGATATCTTTCTATGAACATCTCAAACGCCTTAAGAAGAGTTTTTATCCCTTTATTTTCCACGAGATCTCCCACAAACAATAACTTAATATCTTCTACTTCAATTGATTTCAGTCTATCTATCTTTTCCGAACTGTACTTGGAAAAGGTCTTGAAATCAACACCATTGGGAACTATATTCACTTTATGCTTATATTGTTCCAGAAATTCGATCTCATCAAGCATGTTCTTCGAAAGGATAACTATCCTGTCACTCACTTCAATTATCTTTTTGTAGACTAATTTAAGATAAGCTGTAAAAAATAATCTTCTAAAAGTGGAGCCATACATCTTAGTAGGTGTATCTCTCAATGAAAGAACCAAAGGTACGTCTTTATGCTGCTTTTTGTATATCAAAGAGGATATTGCACAGGAAGGATAACCCAACTGACAGTGTATAAGATCTAAGTCCTTTTCTGCAGGAAGATAAAAGAATTTTGTAGAGAAGTAGTTACCAGGATTCGTGTAAAGCCTTTCAAAGATATCGTATGAATTGGGATACCTATACAGTTCTAGACCTTCGTAAGGCGATTCATACTGTATCTCTTTAGAACTGCCTACAGAAAAAACTGTCAGTCTGTATTTATTTTTGTCCAGGTTAACGACCATGTCCAATAGGGACTTTCCACCCCCTCCCCCCCGGTACATCCTAGTTTCAGTAAATGGAGGTTCAGGGGGGACATCCGTTGAAAAAAAACCTATCCTTTTTTTATCCATGAAGACCTCCCTCTAAAAGACGTGATGACTTGAATATAGGTGGTATAACCTCAGCCAAAGTATAGGAATTGAATACTGAATTTGTCATTATGTCCATCTAGCTCAAAAACACTTTCATTTATTTTAATCCCTTTGGTCATTTTCATCTGTAGAACCGGTAAACCTTTTCATTTGGTTTCTTAGGCATATCGAATGCATCGTAGTTTACAAAACAACTCTTCAGTATTTCATCTAGAATTTCCCTCTCGGAACTATGAGTATGAGTGACCTGTAGAGATATGACATCGTCTCGTTTCCACTGAAAGAACATCTCCTTAACCTCGAGGTCTTTCAATAGTTCAATAAAACAATCAATTGCTTTTTTCTCACTAGGGTGAAAGGTATTCAATGCAATTACGATATCGAAACCTTCTCTCGGCATGGTGTCTTTGTCCAAAGTCTGATCAAAGATCTGAAAATCATCTCTATTGTATCTTTTAAAAAGCTTTAAAAATTTGATTTTCCTCGATTCATAAACCAATACAGAACATTTGAAACCTTCCTCTTCTAATCTTTGAGAAAAATATCCGTCCAAAGAACCGATCTCAAGTACCATTCCTTTGTCCACACTCATATTATTACGGATGAGTTCGAAACGGGAAACCGTATCGTAATGGGTAGGTACATCTTTCAGGTCGGGATGCAACAGTTCATTGTATGCTCTCCCTCCCATTTGTTTATCTATATATCTGTACAAGGCATCTTTTTTACGCTGCCATCTTTCGTGACGGACCAGTATCCTAACCGGTATCTCAGATATGCCTAGAATTTGGGCCATTGCCAGCCTATGTCGTCCATCGAATAATAGTAGGTCACCGTTTCGATCTATGTTTACAGTAACCTCGTCGAGAAGTTCTCTATTTAACCTACCTGAAAGATAATTTAAATCGTACTTTTTGCGGTAGATCTCTTTTTGAGACCGGTAACCATTATCTTTCATATCCTTATATAATAGATCCAAAAGCTTACACTTCTTCAGATAATCTTCAGTTGTTAGGCAGCCATCAAATAACGCTACTCCCTGATTTAAATTTTTGACCACAGTTTTGAAAAACGAAGTCTCCTCCCACCTGACCCCTTCTAAGAAGTGCTTTTCTAAAGACTTGTAGAACTCGAGGTCGGATATCCTTATCTTTTTAAGGTCCCAGTCTCCACCTTTTATCAAGCCCACATCCTTCCAGTTATTGAATAACCTGGTTTCGTGTAGAAAGATGTCCATGTAATCTCTACCATAGGTATGATATTTTATTTTAGCTGGATCCACCCATACTATCTTAAAGGGACATATTTCTGAATAGTATTTTTCACTTTTCAGGTTCCTCCATGCATAGAATTTGAACCTGTATTTTTGAAAACGATGGTATATGTTCACCCTTAAGAAAGGGTGTTTTTCGAAGAATGAATTTACCCACTCACCAACCTTGTCCTGTATGGATTTCTTTCTATTCTTTTCTTCGATTTTCGAATTTCTCAAGTAACCACCGTGTTAAAGCCCGACACGCCACATTAAGAAAGATGGTAAATTAAGATTTAGGATGTAAATAAGGGTATTGTACGTCGAAGATGTTAAATTCTTTTGTTCATTAAGAATTTGTGAATATGGATGAAAATAAAGACCTGAACTTCGCTGAGTCAGTGGAACACCCCTCAGAAGATTACGACGAAGACCTGGTGACTCGTTCACTGGGAAAAGTCTCAAAAGGAGCGGGTGTCCTGTTCTTTGGCACAGTTATAGGCCTTTTCTTTGGATTCCTAGCACAGATATTGATAGCGCGATTTTACAGCCCAGAAGAATACGGCCTGTTCAATCTGTTCTTTACCGTGCTGAGTATATTCAGCTCGATTGGAGTGCTAGGGTTGAGGAACGGCATAAGTCGATATATCGGATACTACTTGGGCTCCAAAGAAAGTGAACATATTAATTCTGTAGAGGGATGGGGGTTGCTCATAGGTACAATAGGGGGGATCTCCTTCGGTGCGATTCTTTACGTTAGCGCTCCATGGATCGGACCCCTCTTTTCAGAATCCCCTGCATTCGTCGACTATCTAAGAATAGCTGCCTTGGCTATGCCTTTCTACGTACTACTGATAGTACTTACTTCAATATTCAGAGGATTTCAAAGAACTAGAGAGCAAATATTGTTCTTCGACCTGGGCAAAAACGCTGTTTTTCTACTCCTCTCAGGTATTATAGGTTTTATGGCACTTCCTTTCGTGGGGATAATCTGGGCCATGTTCCTAGCCATCACTCTAATGATGGTGACCCTCACGATATATTATCTGCAAAAGAGAAAAGATCTTTTTGATACCGCAAAAAGGATATCTTTAGAGATGGATATGGGCAAGAAAATAATTCTTTTTTCCATACCACTTGTGATAGTGGACATAATGTATAAAGTACTGGGGTGGACCGATACGCTGATGATCGGGTATTTTATCACCGACGCGGATGTGGGATTTTACAACGTGGCAAAGATCCTAGCTACCACTATATCCATAGCCTCAGGAGTGGCTCATTTCATATACACACCACTAGTTGCAGGCCTTTATGCCCAGAAGAAATTCAAGGAAAACGATGTTATATACACAACTTTGACCAAATGGTTATGTTTTATCTCACTCCCAATAACCTTGTTGTTGATTTTCTTTCCTAATGAGATAATTGATATCTTTTTTGGGATCGATTATGCTGATTCAGTTATACCACTTCAGATACTCGCAATTATATACTTTATCAACATACTCATGGGGCCTAACGGGGCAACGCTCACAGCATATGGAAAAACAAATTTCTTGATGTACGCCACTTCAGCAAGCGGTGGTTTCAACATAGCTTTGAACGTGCTGCTGATACCTATCTACGGTATAATTGGAGCAGCCATAGCTACAGGCATATCCATACTATCCATCAACGTCATAAGGGTATACAAACTAAAGGCCATAAGCGGAGTTCATTCCCTCAAATCAGCCACTCTGAAACCCGTTGTGTTAACTGTGCTGGTCAGTGTATTATTAGCTTTGATATTAGGGTTAGTACCAGTACATCCCATAATCATCCTTGTGATCGCTATTGTAGTGTTCTATTTCATATTCCTTTCTTCCATGCTCTTCACCCATACCGTGTCCAAGGAGGACATAAGGCTGCTCAACATGGTGGAAGACAAGATCGGCATCGACCTTGGCTTCCTAAGAAATCTACTGAGAAGATTCTTCTGATCGTGTGGCTTGCACATCATCTATGATTCTTTTATAGTCCTTCACCGCTCTTTTGTAGTTAAACCTATTTTTAACCGTTGAATGGGCTTGTTTTATCACTTCATTCATATCCTCGTATTCTAAAATCCTCTTCATATCCTCAGCAATACATTCAGGGGAGTTGTCATCCAGTATGAATCCATTCTTTCCATCCTCTATCACGTCCGGGATGGAACCAACATTGGAAACCAGTACAGGAGTCCCACAGGCCATGGCCTCCAGCATTAGATTTGGGAGCCCTTCGGTGTGTGATGGGATAACTAACAATCGAAGAGTGTTGAGCAATGAGGGAAGTTCATCATGGGGGATCCAACCTTTGTAATCCACAAATTCACTCAGGTCATGGTCCTTTATATATCTCAGCATCTCTTCTTTTTGATCACCGTCCCCACCTATGATAAAGTGAAGATTTCTTTCCTTGTTTACAATTGGAATAGATCTTAAAAAACCCATAACGTTCTTCTCTGGGGAGAGTCGTCCTATGAAACCTACTTTATTTTCTCTTTTCTCATAGGTTGTGTCGATTTTGAACCTGTAAAAGTCTATAATATGCCTATTGGCGACCTCAATCTTATCTTCGTACTTTTCCAGAGCCCACTCTTCCACTATACTAGAGGAATATAGAACTATCTTATCTGAGAGTTTAAATGATGCCTCCATCAGGAACCGAAATATCTTTTCATATAACTTATTAGTGTCTTTCTGTGAAAGTAAGAAGGAACCTGTATATATGGAAACGATCTTTTTACTTAATAGTTTGCCGAACAAAAGGGGGATCAAAAGTGAGCCATCGAAAAAAAACACATATAGTTTTATATCGGATCTTTTTCTTATCCTTCTTGCCAACCTAAATTGAGTGAGTATAAAGCCCAGGGCTGAAGAAATAAAGCCTTTCCTTGATATATGATCTACCCTAGACACCTCGATATCTTCAGATTTGGGTAACAGGCCTGTACTTTCATTTCCAGATATTAAATATATATCGTTTGCAAAAGAGCTTATTATGGATACAAGATCCGCTAGAGGTTTAGCCCCGGCTAGTGTTCCTGGAAAACGTATGATGCCTATCTTCATTTGATGCGGTTCTTTATCATCGATAGAGGTTATAAATTCTTTCCAAAATCCGATCCTCAGGCTAGCTCTCCTACCAATTCCTCCAGGATATCCATAGCACGATGTATATTCTCGGTCGAATTGGCATACGAGAATCTGATATGCCCTTCTCCTGACGGGCCGAATGCGTTGCCCGGTGTTGCCAGAACTCCTTTCTCAAGAAGCATCAAGGCAAACTTATCTGATGATAGGTCATAATCGATCGTGGGGAAGGCGTAGAAAGCACCCTTGGGAATCAAACAATCGAAACCGTCGATCTCGTTCAACCGAGAAACGATAACGTCCCTTCTCTTCTTGAAAGTGCTGGTCATCTCTTCAACAAAGTCCAATCGATCCTGAAGTGCATAGAGTATAGCGTGCTGTGGGGGGGTAGGTGGACAAGCGATGGTGTAGTAATGGAGTTTACCTATCTCCTTGATCCAGTCGCTGCTCGTCACCATGAAACCTATGCGCCAACCTGTCATGGCGAACGTCTTAGAGAAAGAGTTGATAGCTATCACGTTATCGTAATCTCCTAAGAACGAAACATGTTCGTTTTCATAAACCATCATCTCATACACTTCGTCGGAGATGATCAGGATATCATTATCCATGGCCCATCGTGTTATCTCTTCCACAGCCTTCTTAGTGAATACCCCACCGGTAGGGTTGCCGGGAGAGTTGACAATGATTGCCTTAGTTTCTGATGTTCTGAGTTCTTCAAGCTTATCAACTGATGGTATGAAATCGTTACTTTGAAGGACGGGATAAGATATGGGCTTGGCACCGGCAAGGGTTATCTGTGGATAATATAGGACAAAGCCCGGCTCAGGATAGAGAACTTCGTCACCAGGGCCCAATGTGGATTCGATCGATATCCTCAGGGCCTCTGTAGCTCCAACTGTCACCATCACGTTATCACTGGAAATATCAGATCGGTATTTGGATTGAAGTTTTGCTATCTCTTCTCTGAGTGTGGGTAAGCCATAGGATGATCCGTAGCCATTGTATCCCTCTAACATAGCTCTTTCGTAACACTCAATAACATCGTCAGGAGGGTTAAAATCCGGCTGGCCGAGCCCGAGATTTATCGTGTCCTCATCTGCCATCTCGAACATCTTTCTGATACCGCTTAACTCCATCCTCCTTATCCTCTCGTTTATCATCTAATCTCCTCCTTCAATACTTCTGGATTTACTATGTTCTCAGGCATACCATCCTCGAGAACAGCTATCAGATTCTCGGCAGCCATCTCGGCCATACCGTTTCTGGCTTTGTGAGAAGCACTACCCAGATGGGGAGCAAGTACAACATTATCAAGATCATAGTAATCTGAATTGGCGCCATATGGTTCGTCTGCATAAACGTCTATACCCGCTCCAGAGATCTCATTTCTTCGTAATGCATCCACAAGAGCATCTTCATCTACGACCTCACCCCGGGCGGTATTTATGAGGTATGCTGATTCCTTCATGATCTTCAACTCCTCTTTTCCGATCATCCCTCGGGTCTCTTCAGTGAGTGGTACGTGTAGAGAAACAAAATCTGAATCTTCTAGGAGGGTTTCAAGATCCAAATATTTTGCTCCTATTGTTTTTTCAATCTCGGGTTTTCTACTGCGGTTATGATACAATATGTCCATCTCGAATCCAACTGCACGTTTGGCCACGGCCTGACCTATATTTCCCATACCGACTATACCCAGTGTTTTTCCTTTCAACTCGGTTCCGATCAACAATGTTGGGTCCCAGCCTTCAAATCGATCTTGCCTGACGAAGGTATCACCTTCGACCAAGTGGCGTGAAATGGCTAGCATGAGGGCCCATGCCATCTCTGCTGTTGCGTCGGTCAATACCCCTGGGGTGTTCGTGACCGCGATTCCTTTTTCAGTAGCAGCCTCAACATCTATGTTGTCGTATCCTACTGCATAATTGGAAATAACTTTTAGGTCTTTACCGCTTTCGATTATCTCTCTATCTATCATGTCAGTCAACGTACACAAAAGGGCCTCCTTATCCCGTACAGCATCGATCATCTCCTCCTTCTCTAGCCTGCGAGGTTCAGGATTTACTTCTGTATCATACCTTTTTTTTATCTTTCTCAGCCCTTTTTCCGGTATAGACCTAGTTACGAAGACCTTCATGGCATCCACCGGGCTGTCATATACTCATCTTTTTATTAGTTTTCGGTATATGTCATCTTAACATAATGGGTGGCTCATGCACGAAATGGACTAAGTAAAGGTCATAACTGTGAAAACACTCTCGAAAACATTAAGTATATTCTCCTAATCTCCATCTATTTATAGGTAGTGAAAGAGATGAAATTCAAACTGGCGTTTATAGGATTTGGAGTTGTAGGACAAGGTCTTGCTGAGATCCTACTGGAGAAAGATCTACAGAAGGAACATGACTTCGAATACGAAGTAGTGGCGATATCGGATATGAAGTTAGGCTCGATTTATGATCCGAACGGGTTGGACCTGCAGAAGATATTGGACCTGGTGGACAGAGGAGAGAAGTTGGATAGATATCCCACGGATAAAACAGGCTGGGATCCGATCGAAACCATAAAAAAGAGTAACGCAAACACTATCATCGAAGTCACATATACTGATATGAAGACCGGTGGTCCAGCATTGGAACACGTGAAGATCGCACTCAGTGAAGGTAAACATGTTGTAAGCACTAACAAGGGCCCGGTAGCCAACGAAGCAAAAGAACTGCTGAAACTGGCAGAAAAAAACGGAGTGCACTACAGATTTGAAGGTACAGTCCTCAGTGGGACCCCCGCTATAAATCTAGCCCTTCTCACCTTGGCGGGATGTGAGATAAAGGAGATAAAGGGGATAGTAAATGGCACTACCAATTACATACTAACCAAGATGGAAGAGGGTATGGAGTACGAGGAAGCTTTGAAGAAGGCGCAGGAGTTGGGTTATGCTGAAGCAGACCCCACTGGCGATGTTGAGGGTATAGATGCGCAGGGAAAGATCGAGATCCTTTCAAACACGGTGATGGGAGCAGATATAGAACTTGAAGATGTCTCCAGAGAAGGCATCACCGAACTGACTTTAGACGATATAAAGACGGCAAAAGAAGAGGAACACCGCTGGAAGTTGATAGGTAGTACAAAGAAAACCGAGGATGGCATAGAAGCTAAGGTGTCTCCGGAAAAACTGCCTTTGGATCATCCTTTGGCCAGTGTTATGGGACCCACTAACGCTTTGACCTTTACAACGGATTACCTCAGTGATGTAACGATAATAGGACCAGGTGCAGGTAAGAAGGAAACTGGCTTTGCACTGCTTGTCGATCTGCTGTACATAAATAACCTAGTGGGATGAAACAGAGGTGATAAAAATGTCTGGAGCTTGGAATAAAGTTTTGAGGATCGATCTAAGAAAAGAAAAAATTTGGGAAGAAGAACTTGATTCTGATATAATAGAAAAGTATCTCGGGGGCAATGGGTTAGGTATAAAACTGCTCTACGATGAAACGGATGAAAAAGTAGAGGCGTTCTCTGACGAGAACCCACTCGTGTTCGTACCTGGAGCACTCAATGGCAGTCAGGTTCCCATGACAGAAAAATGTGGGTTCTACTCAAAATCTCCACTTACCGGCATAATGGCAGAGGGGATCTTCGGAGCATCCCTAGGTGAACAATTGAAAAAGGCTGGATACGACGCTCTTGTGATCAAAGGTAGAGCTGAAGAACTCAGTTCTATCATAATAACAGAGGACGAGGTAAAGATGGAGAGAACAACTGAATTGGAGGGTATTGGAATAGATAAATCCGAAAAGGTTTTAAAAGAGAGGTACGGAGGGACCGCGGCAGTGATAGGTCCAGCCGGTGAAAATCTCGTAAAATATGCCATTATAGGCTGTGATGGAAGACAAGTGGGTAGAACAGGACTCGGAGCTGTCATGGGTTGGAAGAAGTTAAAAGGTATTGTGATTGACGGATGGAAAGACATCGAACCCGTTGATTCAGAAAGCTTGAAGAAGTTGAAAAGCAAGGCTTTTGCCGAGTTCACAAAGGAAGGAGGTGCCGGAAAGCAGAGCTACGATGCCTACAGCAGTCACGGCACAGTGAAGTTCACCGGTATGGGGTCGGAGTTGGGTATCCTCCCCACTCATTACTGGGAAAAGGGTGAATTCGACGAAGCTGAGAAGCTGAGCAGCTATTATTGGGAAGACGATATATCCGATAGCTGGGGCTGTAACCGATGTCCTTGCAGGTGCGGTCAGGTCTACAAAGACATAGTTGATGTAGAATACGAGACTTCATTTTCTCTTGGGTCGAACTTAGATATAGGGGATATCGAGGAGGTTGCAAAAACCAACTACCTATGCGACGATCTTGGTCTGGACACCATTGAAGGCGGCAATGTAGTTGGATTTCTGATGAAACTTAGTGAAGAAGGCGAGCTCGATGAGAAGATACCTTTCGGTGATGGTAAGATCACGAGAGATATACTGAGAAAGGCCACTTTCAGAGACGATATAGGCGATGTGGCAGCAGAGGGTGTAAAAGGTGTTGGCGAAAAATACAAAAGGGAGGATCTGGCAGTTCACGTCAACGGTCTTTCACCACCCGCCTATGACCCTCGAGCCTTGAAGGGGATGGGACTAGGCTTTTACACATCGACCAGGGGAGCATGTCATCTCAGGTCGGATTGTGATGGAATAGAACTAGGCGGCGGTAAGAGCGTGAACGATAAGGGAGAATGGGTCGATATGAGTGAGGACAGAAATTCTTTAGAGGGGAAAGGATACGTTGCATGGAGAGAAAATTATATCACCCTGCACGACACCATCGGTTCCTGCAAATTGACAGGACGGAGCGTATACTCTCCTGAATTCATGAGTGAGATCGTCAACGCTCATCTAGGTACAGATCTTACAGCAGAAGATATCTACAAAGCCGGTGAAAGGATATACAATCTGGAGAGAATATACAATCTAAAGCAAAAACCAGATATCAAAACCGAGATCCATGTACCAAAACAGTTTAAAACACCATCAGAAGTGGAAGGTCTCGATGGAGCAGTGTTTACGGAGGAACAAGTAAAGAAGATGCTGAAAGACTATCATAAAGCTCGAGGATGGAATGATGAAGGTGTTCCAAAAGAAGACAAGTTGAAGGAACTGGGTCTGGACTTCGTGTCGCTTTAGGGCTGTCATTCGTAGGTGTTAAATACCCTTAGTCCATTGACCATCTCAACCTCATCATAGGTGAATAATATGAAAGAAATTTTAGAAGCTTTGGAAGATATAGGCTTACCCAGCGAAGACCCAAAAGACCTACCAAAATCAGGACAAACGTTCCCTGACGGAGGACATTACAGGATGGAGATTTCAGGTGTAGAAAGACCGTCGACCCTCGAAGCACTGATAGAAGAAAGAGATGATCGAGGTATACCCATACACCGCTTGATAAGTACAGTTATGGGAAGCACTCTGTTGACGGACGACGAATTGGAAGAGTTTGCACAGATGGCTTACGATGCCGATATGGAAGTTATCATAACTCCAGGTCCGAGGGCCAGCTGGAACACGGGAAGACAGATCGCAACACCAGAAGGAGCGATATCTGGCTTGAGAGTGAGGGGAATAGACAACATGGTTCATGCCATAAAAGATATACAAAGGTGCATCGATTTTGGTTTCAGAGGATTCCTTGTTACGGACGAAGGTATGCTGTGGGTTGCAGATCAACTGAAGAAAAAAGGACTGATACCAGACGACGTTACTTTCAAGGTATCGATCTATGCAGGACATGCAAATCCTGCAGGTGGTAAGTTACTAGAGGATCTCGGTGCAGGCACTTTTAATCCTACCGGTGACTTGAGTATCCCTATGTTTGCATCGATCAGGAAAGCTATCGATATTCCGATAGACATCCACATCTATCTGGCAGATTCCATGGGAGGATTCAACAGGTTCTACGAAGGGCCTGATTTAGCTAGAGTCGCTTCACCATGTTACTTCAAGATAGAACCAGGTTCTGGTCTTGCAGCTGGGGCAGGTATGTATAAACCATGGACTGACCCGGGTTTCCTGGCAAGTTTCGCTAAAGAGAAGGTCAAGTATGCTGAAATAATACACAACATAATTCAAGAAAAATATCCTGACCTAAAATTATCTGAACATGGATGCAAGGGTCTAGCTATTCCACAACCTTAGGATGTGGTCCGATGGGAAAAGGACTGGCTGGTGATTTCTCTTTACTGAGAGGAGAACCTCCTATAGAGTATCTAACCAAAGCCAATCAGATGGAAGCCGAAGGACGAGACATGGTACGTTTCGAGATCGGACAGCCCGATTTTGACACGCCTGATAACGTAAAGGAAGCCGCCAAGAAAGCCTTGGACGAGGGGTTTACCCACTACGTGCCCACCATGGGTATAC
Source organism: Thermoplasmata archaeon (assembly GCA_003552585.1). Classification (GTDB taxonomy): domain Archaea; phylum Thermoplasmatota; class Thermoplasmata; order Halarchaeoplasmatales; family Halarchaeoplasmataceae; genus PUNK01. The sequence goes on from PUNK01000019.1 coordinate 45,576, forward strand.
CCGAACTCAGGAAGGCTATACAGGAAGATATAGAAAAGACACGTGGATTTAGACCAGATCTAGAGCAGATAATGGTTATACCAGGGGCCAAACCTGGCCTCTTCTTTGGTCTGTTAGCTACGGTTCAAAAAGGCGACGAAGTGATCTATCAGAATCCTTTCTACTTCCAGTACGATTCTTTGATCGGTTACATGGGTGCCAAAAAGACTCAGATACCTCTATATGAAAAGGATGAATTCAGGATGACACCGGAGCACATTCAAGAACGGATATCCGATGATACCAAGTTGATACTGCTCAATTCTCCACAGAATCCTACCGGTGGAGTGTTGACTAAAAAGGATATAACTGCCATCTACGAGATGGCTGAAGAGCACGACGCTTACATCTTATCTGATGAGATCTACAGCAAGATGCTCTACGATGGGTTAGAGCATCACTCGCCGGGCTGTAAGGACGATTGTCAGGAAAGGACCATAATGGTAGACGGTTTCTCTAAAGCGTATTCCATGACTGGTTGGAGGCTCGGTTATGTGGTAGCACCGAAAGAACTGATCCATAAGATGGACCTGCTACTTGCCGATGCAGTTTCCTGTACCACATCTTTCGTTCAGAAAGGCGGTGTAGAAGCCTTGAAGAACGGGCAGGATTTCGTGGAATATATCATGGAGAAGTTCGCCAAACGAAGAGAAGCCATCGTAGAAGGTCTTAACGAGGTGCCTGGATTCAGTTGTATCTATCCCAAAGGGGCGTTCTACGTGTTCCCGAACATCAAGGAGACCGGCATGAAGAGTGAGGATCTTGCCAATTACATGATCGAAGAGGCTGGAGTCTGTTTACTTCCTGGGACTGCCTTCGGAAGCCAGGGAGAAGGATTCCTTAGGTTGTCTTATGCATCATCCCTAGAAGATATAGAAGAAGGCATCCGAAGGATGAAAGAGGCCATGGAAAAAATATGATACGCGTCTTTTGGTAGTTATGTCATAAAACCCTTTTCTTTTCCATTTTTGATAAAATTTCAACTGAATATATGTGCACTTATCCAAACAAAACCTTCCATGATCCCGACTCAAGCTTTGGGGAGTTTGTCTTCAGGCATCAACTCCTGCAGAGTCTCCAATATATTGTCCCAATGGCTCCCTCTCCAGTATATGTGTTCGCAGGATACACACCTCCAGAATTCATCCTGTTGCTCGCGAACACCTTCAGGAATATCTTCTAAAACATCTTCTTTGAGTACCCGTTCAACAGGTGAGTTACAGAGTGTGCAGCGGGTCATAGGGTTCAACTCTATCTCGAACTCTTCCAAAAGCAGTTTTACTACCTCAACGGCATCCTTTTTTGGTGCCAAATATGCGTTCTCGGTCTGGGCAAGTTCCTTATCCCTTGTTACCAATATTCTACCCTCCTCGGAGGATATCTTCATCAATTCATCATCATCGATATCTGTTGGGGCATACTCAGCATCCACGCCCAGCAGTCTTAACCATTTGGTAGTCTGACCCAGCATACGGTCCAGTAAAAATCTAGTCATCATACTTCACCCTGTACTTAATGAGAACACCATCATCCAACTTTTCGTAGGATATCATATCTAGATCTATGAGATCGGAGTGTGAAGCTGCTCCCACACCGTCAACGGGTGTAGGGGCGTCTCTCCCACCTATTATCAAACTGCCCACGTAAACATTGTATTCATCTACAACGCCGGCCTCGAAGAACGAAGATATTACCTCTCCACCTCCTTCCACCAGGAGATCTCGAACTCCACGGTCACACAACACGTCCAGGAGTGACTTGATATCCACTCTTTCCCCTTCACCGCACTTTACGAAGTTTTTGCAGGATTTTTTCAAAGTGGTGGCTATCAGGTAGTTATCGTCTCTCATCAATTCCGCGTCCTCAGGTATCCTACCTTTCGAGTCAAGAACCACCCGCAATGGGTCTTTCGGATCTTTAACGTATTTTCCTTTGACTGTGAGTTTCGGGTCGTCTGCCAAAACTGTTTCGATCCCTACTAAAATAGAATCAACACTCTGACGCAGTTCATGTACCCTAGCAAAATCTTCTTCACCCGATATCTTAACCTCTTCTCTGGCGGGGAGTGCGATCTTGCCATCTGCCGACATGGCCACGTTCACTATCACTTTAGGCCTCACGACATATCGAACCGAAATGAGAGATAATAAGGTTTTTGATAGGATGATTTTCCCGTGACATGTCCTTATGTGTACGACACGAAGTTACTAGTTTAATTGGATACAATCCTCACAACATATAAAGAAGCACTTATGATCAAGAAAATGGGTATCCTATAACGGGATAAGATCAAAGAAGTGATAGAGGCTCTGAAATCGAGTCCGGACAATCATATTCTTTTGAAACTTATAAAAAAACAGAATAATAATAGTTACCTTCTTTTCATATCTACACTTTGGAAGGATCTAACAAATTTATTCTTTCTTGAACACATGGACACTTTTGGTCTCAAATAATTCGACTAGTTTTCCTTCGGAATATTCAAGAACTGTCTCAGCAGATATCTCCGGATCTCTGTATAGAAATAGCCCGTTGGATCTAAGATGATCCAACATTTCTCTTAATCCATTCTCTGGATCCTCCAACTCATGAAGTGTATCGAAGCAGACGATCTTGTCTAAATCCTTGTATTCCAAACCTATCTCTTCTGCGTCCTCACAGAGCGGAACTATGTTTTCATAGCATCCATCTTTACTTTTCTTTTCCATATAGTCTATGAACTCCTCAGATATGTCAACCGCATATACCTTTCCATCTTCAGCCAGATCCGCCAAATGGAAAGTATGGAAACCTATCGCACAGCCGATATCGAGGATTTCATCATCTTTTTCTACCCCTATACGTGAAAATAACTCATGCGGATCTTCCTTCAGTCCGGCGAACCAGTAGATGATCCTCGCCAACAGTACTTTAGCAGACATAAGATATACTCCTTAACCTTTCCTTGCCAAGGCTACCAATCTATCAGCATCCCGATCGTAGGGATCTCCTTCATAACTTCCATAGATATCCACTTTGCTAAAACCAACCTCTTTCAACATATCTTTCAACTCTTTGGCGGAATACAGCCAATGGCTGACCTCGTATTCTTTGACCTCTCCATCAACTATCTTGATGCGCCTGTTCTTCAACCAGCTCCAATCTTTTTCAACGCTCCTCTCCATCAATCTGAATCCGCCGTCGAACTCATACCAGTCCTTCTCTTGAAAGATACTAGCGATTATCTCTTTCCCCATGACATCCAATATGAATACCCCGTCAGATTTCAAGCTCCCATGAACGTTCCTCAGCACTTTCATGTTCTCTTCTTCGTCTTGGAAATAACCAAAAGAAGTGAAAAGATTCAGAACCGCATCGTATTCATCCTTTCTCTTAAAATCTCTCATATCTTCTTCCACGAATTCTACATCCACTCCTTCTTCATCCGCTCTTTTCCTGGCCTCCTCTAGATAATGTCCCGTTTTATCTACCCCGGTAACTTCGAATCCATCTTTTGCAAATTCCACTGAATGCCTACCGACACCGCAGCAGAGGTCTAAGATCTTCATCTCTTGTTCCAATCCACCGAGTTCGATCAGATTTTCTACTTCTTCCGATGCCATCTCGATGACTTTTTCATTGAAAGGATGATCCTTCCAGAACACCTCCTTCTCATGCCACGGTTTTTCTTCGTCGTTCATATTCTCATTAATTTTGATTGACCATATATATTTTCCGCCAACGTTCTCATCTCTTCAGCATTTTCTCATAATTTATCCATGCGGGCTTTTTCTTGAATCCTAAATTCTGGTTGATGTGAAGCATAGCTTCGTTGCCGGGCTCGTTATCCGTCCTTATCTTTGGGATCCCTTTCTCTGATGCTATCTCTATGGCTTTCACTTTCATCGCAGTAGCGAGACCTTTACCTCTGTATTTCTCTCTGACGCCGGTGAGTTGAGTGTACAAGACATCCTGTTCTTCTTTCTTCCAGTGACTGCTCAGACCGATGAATTCATCATCTTTTACCGCTATTATATACGCCTCGGGGAAGAAGTCAGGATGTTCAAAGAACTCGATAAAACGATCATGATCTGTTCCTGTATATTCATCGCTCATGGGAACCTCGTGCATCGCTTCCTCATAAACTTCGTGTAATTTTCTACTTGTATCTTCATCTATCCCTATCTCTGCTAATGTTGTAAGTTCTATACCTTCCTCCTCTAATTTTTTTATCAACACATAATACTTTTGAGGATCAAACTCATCGACATCCAACTCAAGAGTCCACATCCTCATACTTTCCTCAAAACCCCTATCCTCTATGAATCTGGTAGCTCTTTCTTTATCTTCCCTAGTATGACATACGAGTTTTTTAGGTTCGTGTTTTTCCAAC
>PUNK01000034.1 GCA_003552585.1 Thermoplasmata archaeon
ATTAATAATATTCATTATTTCACCTCCTATTTAAAGAATGGACAACCTTCTTTATTTGTTTCAAAATATTTTTCAAAAGTGTCCTGATCCATCTCTACCGCCTCACAATCTGTTATTTCCATATCTTCATCATAAATATAATTCCGGCAGTTTTTACAAATTTTAGGATTTGCCATTATCCCATCCTCCTTCTCAATCTGGTTACAAGAGTAAGGTATACATAATCTCCAAGTGGTTCTCCTTTTTTAATTTTATCAATGTGGTGGGCAGGATTTTTTAGCTCGCCCATTTCTTCGAGTTCCTTAATCATTTTTATTGATTGTTCTTGTTCCCATGTTAGATTATTGCTCACTATTTTCTCCTCCTTTGCTGTTTTTTCTATAATGGTATTCATTGGGAACAAATGACCGGGGCATGTAGTATTCATATGATCCCGGTGGGCTTCAAGCAGTAATTCGCCGTATAATTCAAAACAGTACCTATTAAACCATACCGCCGATTCAATTTGTTCTCTGGTGGGTTTATGTTTTGTAAAATCACCTGTCATACAAACACCTATAGATATGGGATTCGCTGTACTTCCTGCATGTGCGCCAACTTTATTAATGCCCCGGCCTTCTTCAATATTTCCGTTAAAACGAATTATTACAGCATAACCAATCCCCAACCATCCTCTGCTCAAATGCCACCCGTGTATAGTTTCTGACGATACATCATCTGAAAAAGAGTGGTGGTAAACAATACTTTTAGTTCTTCGTCTATCACGAGGTTCTGCTCGAAAATTGTGGTTCTTTTTTATTGTTTTCATCCAATCACCACCTTATATTCTTGCATCAAAATCTTCAGTAGGGTATTCGATAGGTTCATACACTTGCTTGTGTTTCCATTCTCTTATAGCACCTTGTCCAAAGTACCCACCTAAAATAATGGAAACTATAGGTAGATACGACTGTAACAGAGGCATTAAATCATAAGGAAGTCCGTAAATTTTTCCGTAAACAGTAATTCCTGTAAAACCGAGAAAAGGTATAATTATTATCAATGCTAATATTTCTTGAAATCTAATTTTAATCTTAACCCTTGTCCCTAACCAGCCCAATATATCACCTACCTATCGAAATAATCGTGAAAGAATGATGCCTAACGTCCCCAAATCCACCTTATCGGTGGCCTCCCATTGCTCATCCAAATGCACCAGTTTCTTCAATCTCCGCAACCCTTCTTCTCTCCAATCTTCTTCCTCTTCCTCTACTTCCATTGACATGAGGATATTCAGATAGTCCACAACACTCTCGCCGTAAGCGGGGTTTGGCGCCCACCTTGCACCGAGTTCTTCGACATAGCGGATGCTTCCCGCCCAAGATATTGTGAGGACTAAAAAGTACCTTCCATGCGGCTCGCCAATGGGTTCGAGGCCTGTATAGGCGCAGATATGGTTAAAATGCGCCCTGACGCCGTCCTCCATCGAATCAAAGGTTTGATGATCCTCCGGCCTGTCGCCTGAGGCATCACGTGTCTTTATCCCGGCAAAGTTGTTGTGGTTAACACTTACCGCACCGGGAGTGCCGTTGGGACGCTCAAACGCCAGATATGCCGTCTCTTTCATGGACTGTGCAAAGAGAATTTCTGGGCGTATGCCGGTTTTTTTGCCGTATTTCCAGTAAAGGTCAATGAGCTTATCCACTGATTCCTCTGTGAGCTTTGGCTTTCTCGGATCCGATTTGATTTCGTAAAACCTTTCGAAGAACTTTTTGGCCTGTGCAGGGGTAGCCTGCGGCTCGCCCAAGATGAGAGTTCCACCTTCTATCAAGTCCAGTGCGTTGACAAGCCCCTCTTCCATAGCGTCAACCAACTTCTCCCGAAAACTGTCCTGCTTCAACAACCCGGCATCGGTGGGGTTGCTCACAAATCCATGCTCTACCAAAACAGCACTCATCCGGGTCTGCCTTAACACTTGAAAGTTTGCCGTCTTCTTGCCCCGGTTGGCTCGCCCTGCCTCCGCCCACACGTGGGCGCAGGGGCCGTGTATCGCATCTCTGCGCCGGAAGGTTGTCTGCGGGGCTGAGGGATAGACAAAATCCTCGTAGCCGTTGGCAGAGGGGTTCGCCGCCCCGTTGCAGTGTATGCTGAAAAACAAATCAGCCCCGGCATCGTTGGCGAGATATGCCCTTTTCTGCCGGTCAACCTGCGCATCTTCGTCCAGCCGGAAATCGCCGTCACGGGTAAGGATGACTTCGCAGTCGTATTTTTTCAACTTCCCTGCCAGCCGCAGGGACAGGTCAAGCACAACGTCTTTCTCTCGTAACCCGTTACCGATAGCGCCGGAATCTTGGCCCCCGTGTCCGGGGTCTATAACAATTTTCATCCCATCACCCTCCGAATATTTTTACCAACAATATCCCTATCGCTACAACTCAGCCCATTATATCACCTACCTATCGAAATACAGATCAATTTCTCTGGTTTCTTCGTGCCATACTACTTTTGCGCCGAGTAATTCTGCTAAAAACCTTAAAGGAACTAACGTCCTTCCCCAACCGGCTTTAATAATCGGCTTAACAATCGGGTTAGTATCAATTTTTACCTTTTCCCCATTGACTATTGCTTCGTTACTGTCTATTTTCAATCTAACGTGTATTTTTTCGTCTATAATATCAGGAGTTTTTTCAAATTCAATAGCCCATGCTTCTCTAAACGCCGGGAAGTTAGGAATATCTATTGGTTCCCGCCTTATAAAATCATACGGCATATAAAAATGCCCCTGTTCGCCCCATTTTTCGCCCCATGAATTTACTCCGTCTTTATAGCCGGTAAAATCTGCGTAAACATGATCATCATCCGCCCCACGAATAAAAGTAGCATGACCACCTAAAATTTTCCCATGAGGTAAACCTAAATATCCTGTTTCTCGTGCTTGATCTGTAAACCAGTTCCCATCCGTAACAAGCGTTCCAACTAACACATATTTTCCGGCGTTTAATGCCAGCTTAATATTCCGAATCGTATTCTCCGGTTTATTAAGTTCAAATAAATTAGCATACGCTGTTATTTTATAATTCGCCGCCTTTTGTTTCATTGCTTCTGTAATTACAGGTTGTTCCATGCTTTCCTTAATAGGCATAATATTATCAGGAACAATACCTTCTTTTTGGGCAACTTTGCACATTACTCTTGGGTATGTCCCCGGCGTATCAGGCATACCATCAAAATCTTTACACCGCCAATAAGCATACGCTTGACTAAAACCATTAGGGTCAGGTAATGTTTTTACCGCCGAGTAATGTGCGTTATAAATTCCAGCCATCGAAGAACCTACACAAAAAGGATTATTCAACTGGTCAAGAACAAACGGCGGGTTTGGAAGTGCGATTTTAGTAGGAACATAATCCTCCATATCAACACCAATTTGGTATAAATTATAATCTCTCGGATCAGGCGGACTTGGGATATATTCTGATTTTTCTCTTTTTAGTATTTCAACTAATCTTTGCCATTCTGCATAGCGTTGTTCTAGCATAATTAACCTCCTTTCTCTTATAATTTACTGTCTTATCCAGTATAAATTTCCCATCCATAAACTCCCGGTTCCCATACATTATCGTCAATTACAGAAATCCACTTTTTATCTTTGTGCTTTACAACATCATCGGTTTGGTAAGCATCGTGAGAACCCAAAGGTTGTACCCATTCAGCAATAATCCCTTCCGGTGTTTTTACTTTGTAAAGGGCGGGGTTTTCAGAAGGAATCCAATCTTCTTGTGAAGTATGTTCCTGTATTACTTCATAAAGAACTTGGTGGTAATGAAATAAATCTCCTTCTTTATAAAGTTTGCCTACTTCATAGATTGGAAAGGCATACATTATATCAATCAAATCTTCTCCTTGTATTTCATCATTTAATATTTGCTGTCTTAGATTGCTTCTGGTAAGACCTTTAATAACAATTTGCAATTCTTGGCGTTCCTTTTCAAGCCGCCGGATTTTTAGAGTTTCTTCACTAACTGGAATATGAATTTTAG
>PUNK01000031.1 GCA_003552585.1 Thermoplasmata archaeon
CGTTTGTCGAATGGCTGGAAAGAGGAGATTATTTCCGCTTTATTAGAAAATCTAGAAGAGAGATGGAAGACTGCGTTTTCGAGCTGAAGGATTGTTTTTCCGATGTTAAGGTCATAAATGTCGATGTCCAGGCAGCCCTGTATATCTGCGTTCCCAATTAAACTACAGTTAATTTAGAGGCTAATATATGAAGCTGGAAAGCAATATTATTGATACAGCCTTAATTTTTGAAGGCGGCGGAATGAGGGCCAGCTACACGGCCGGTTTTGTAAATACCCTGCTTGAAGCAGGCATTTATTTTGATTATGTGGCCGGTATTTCCGCCGGGGCCAGCAACAGCATCAACTATTTGACCAGGGATACCGAACGGACCAAAAAGTCTTTTGTTGATATTGTTCTTGAACCTGAATTTGGCGGCTGGCTTGCATTTTTCAAGGGTGAAGGTTACTTCCGGGCCCATTATATATATGAAGAAACCCATTATCCGGATGCAGCATTACCTTTAGACTTCGAGGTGTTTAAGGCCAACCCGGCTACTTTGCGGGTCGGAGCATACGAGGTGGATAATGACAGAATGCGCTACTTTACTAAAGATGATATCAAGAGCGTCCAGGACCTGGCGAGGATTGTCCGCTGCTCTTCCACACTACCTTTCTTTATGCCGCCAACAACTTTCCAGCAAAAGGTTTACCTCGACGGCGGACTTGGAGGAGGCCTGGCCCTGGATGCTGCCAGGCAAGACGGTTTTAAGAAGTTTTTTGCGGTTTTATCTCGGCCCAAGGGGTTCAGGAAGGAACCTTTTAAAATACCGGGTCTACTCAAAGCCTATTTTCGCAAAACTCCCCATGTGGCAGAGGCCCTGCTCAGTTCCCATCAAAAATACAATCAGACCCTAAAAGAACTGGAACAGCTTGAAAGAGAGGGCAGGGCTTTCCTGGTTTGCCCCGAGGTGATGCCCGTGACCAGTATGGAAACCGGCTTTGAGAAGCTGGAAGAAAGCTACCGGCTGGGCTACCGGCAGGGTAAGCGAGATTTGCCTCGCTGGCAGGAGTTCCTGGGACTTAAATAAAGTGTGCCTGATTAATACTTAGGCTTTGAAACAGGCAAAAAACGGGGACTACTTCCCAGGCTCATTGATCGGCGACAGTTGGTAATGCTTTAGGATATTCCGTGTATTGTACGAGGTGGCGGGCAATACTGGATGTATTCGGGGAAGAAGGAGTTAAGGGATGGTTTCAGGCCTGGGACAAAAGCGGCGTACAATCACAACGGGGACATTAAATTTTCTTGATCTACAGTACAATTCCCGAATGGACTTCAACAGCTAAAAAGCTCTTTTATAAAGAGCTTGACAATTTACATCGGCATAGATACAAAGGAATAGAGGAGATGAGTCAAATGAAACAAAGATTTGTTTTGCCGGTAGTTTTGCTGATAGGAGTATTGTTATCTTCATGCACAACAAGCACACCTGCTGCTAATGATGATTTACAAAAAGAGCTAAAAATAAAGGAAGATCTAATTGTCACCCTGTCATCTGAGAAAGAAACCCTGATGGAGGAAGTGTCTGTTTTAAAAAGACAGCTGAATATACGGCAGGACAATTCTATATTAAACACGGCCCTGGTTGTGGTTGAACTTTTAAAAGAGCAGGATATGGCCGGCCTTTCATCTTATGTACACCCCACCCAGGGAGTACGCTTTACCCCTTACGCCTATGTGGATCTGCAGACTGACCAGGTCTTTACACAGCAGGATATTGAGACTTTACTGCAGAGCAGCCAGATTTATACCTGGGGCGTATACGACGGTATCGGAGACCCCATAGAACTGAGTTTCAAAGATTATTTGGACATGTTTATATATGACGTGGATTTTGCAAATCCACATATGATCGGCAATAATGTGGAAATCGGCACGGGCAATTCAATTAACAATGTCTCGCAGGCTTACCCCAATGCAGCATTTATCGAGTTTCATTTCACCGGCTTTGACCCGCAATTCGCCGGTATAGATTGGCGGAGCCTGAGGCTCGTGTTTGAAGATGTTAGCGGCACATGGTACCTGGTGGGCATTGTCCATGATCAATGGACAATATAGCGCCTGTGCAGTTGTTCAGATTAAATATAAACACATATTATAAATGGTAAAAAAAGAGTGAGTTTTGACCAAGAAAAAGGGTAAAAAGGTTTTGCACGCCTCTTGAGAGGATAGGAAATAGAAATTGAAGGTCAACTAGAAGGGGCCGCCCCTCTTAACTTATGGGGCGGCCCCTGGTTGTATCATTTAATTATGGTTACTTGAGCCGCCTGATGCTTTTAAGCAGGATTCCACTGCCGAGCAGTAGAAAGCCAAGGGAGAGTGCAGTCCAGGCGCCACCAATCGTTGGGGGCGTACCCCTTGGAGGTTCCGGCCTGATTACTACCTCGTCATCGGGCGATTCGTCTGCAGGCGGGTCTTTATAGATATCAACAGTTATTTCCATATCATCCGTCACCTTAATATTGCCCAGGGAAGCTCTTGCAAAGACAATATTAGTTATGGAACCTTCCAGGGCGCCTGTATTAAGATCGCCTTCCAAGACCCTGTAAGTGAGATTCCCGGTAGCAGTATCGCCGGGACCAAGTAGAGTTTTATTCAGTAGGACCTCTCCCAGCTGGTCGTCTTCAGCGGCCACACCGGTTAAGCTTACGCTGCCGGTATTGGTGATCCTGTAGGTATAGGTAATCAAATCGCCTACCTTGTAGCGGCTCTTGTCTGCCTCCTTGGCCACCGAGATCGCAGCATTGCCGGTAACGGCTACAGTGAGCTCTGTATCGTCTTCTACCCGGATGTTGCCGCGGTAACCCTCTGCCTCCACGATATTAGTGATGGAGCCGGTTAAGGCGCCTGTATTAAGATCGCCCTCCACGACAGTGTAAGTTAGAGTTCCGGTAGCTGTATTGCCGGGTGCCAAGGCGCTTTTATTCAAACCGACCTCTCCCAGCTGGTTGTCAAGGGCTTTAATGTTAACCAGGGTCACGTCTCCGGTGTTGGCCACCCTGTAAGTATAGGTGATGGTATCGCCGATCGTGTAGCTGATTCTGTTGGCCAGCTTGGTTACTGTCAGGGCGGCGGTGCCTTTAACATTGACTGTTAGCCTGGTGTCATCTTCTACCCTGGCAAAGCCATGGAAACCTTTCGCTTCCACGGTGTTGGTGATGAAGCCGGTTAAGGTTCCGGTATTAAGGTCTTCTTCCGTGACCCTGTAGGTCAGCGTTCCGGTGGCTGTATCGCCGGGGGCCAGGCCCAGTTTATTTAAGGTAACTTTACCCAGTTGATCATCATGTGCCGCTACTCCGGTCAGGTTCACTCTTCCGGTATTGGTTACTCTGTAGGTATAGGTAATAGTGTCACCGACCATGTATGAGCTGCTGTCGGCTTCCTTGGTTACCGAGATAGCCGGGTTGCGAACAGGCGGCCTTGGGGGCGACTCTTTTTTAAAGATATCGACTGTAACCTCCGCTTCATCTGTATATTCATTTTCCCCGTCATAACCGCTGGCGGTGACTACGTTGGTAATTGTTCCTTCCAGGGAATTGTTATCCAGGTCTTTTTCCAGGACAGTGTAGGTCAGGCTGCCGTCAGCTGATTCGCCGGGAACCAGGGTGGTGATCAGGACATTGTTCTTGTAAAGCTTAACTTCTTTTTCCAGGAAGTCATCGTAGGCTGTAATATCAGCCAGGGTCACGCTGCCATTATTTTTAACTGTAAAAGTATAGGTAATTTGATCGCCAACCTGATAAATGGTCTTATCGGCCGTCTTGGTTACCATGATAGATGGTTCCCGGGCAATTATGACGGTGGCATCATCCTTGTCTGTAATCTCCTGTTCGGTGGTTACGGTAGCTTCGTTGACGATGTCGTTCCCGGCATCAATATCGGCCTGGGTAACGGTGTAGGTGCGGGTGCCTTTGGCCGAGGCGCCGGGAGCCAGGGTGGTGGTACTAATCATCTCGTTGTCTGGATCCAG
>PUNK01000030.1 GCA_003552585.1 Thermoplasmata archaeon
TAACACTGTTAGAGAGTTGTTGATAATTTATAAGTTATATGTTATAATAAATATATAATAAGGAAAGGGGGTTAATAAAATGTTAAATAAAAATCAACGTAAAAAATTGAAAAAACAAATTGAAAATGAATTAGAAAATTATTTAGAAAAATTTGATGATGTTGATATTGATAATGATACGATTCAAGATTTTGGTTGTTATTTACAATTAAAATATAACAAAGATTTAAATGTTAAAAAATTCATCTAAAAAACACGAAAGTTAGGGGGGTTAATTTAACCCCCCACTTCTATATGAATTTAATCTTTACTGAAGTTGTAAGAATAGAAAGTTTACTTATCTTGTAGGCTTTTTTGTTTAAATGTTTAATCGAGTAAACCGTGCTGAAACGTATACGGTACGGGGACGGGGTGGGGTACGGTGTCCGGGTAAGGTATCGATACGATACCGGGGCGGGGTGGGGTACGATAGGGGGGTGGGGTATACCTACACGCCCAGAGTTATTTAAATATTTTGAAAATTGCAAGTTTTGCAAATATTTATAAAATTATAAATTTACTGAACGTTTATAATATTTTTAATTTGGGTGGGTGAGTCCCTCATACCCTCCCCCCGCCGGGTATGTGTTCGGGGCGGGTGCGGGGTATGGGTATGTTATATAAAATAATAAGCGAAAAAATATTAAATAAATTATAATTTGCGTAAATAAGCGGAAACAGGCACATTTGCGCGTTAAATTAATTTAATTGGGTTTAACCAGCGTTAAGCGGGGTTGATAATATTAATTTTATATGTTATAATTAATATATAATAAATAATAATTAATAAATAAAATATTTAAGGGGGTGGGTTAAATGGGTTTTAAAAATTTACGCGAAAATTTATTTTTTAATTATTTTAAATTAAAAAATAAATTAAACGACGAGGAATTAAATATTATAATGTTAGCGAATAATATTATAATAGGAATTATTAAAAAAGACGATGAAAAAATTAATAAAAATTTACGTAAACTCGAAAAAACACTTAAATAACACGCAAGTTTGGGGGGTTATATAAACCCCCTAATTTTTTTTTTCAGCGTAAAATAAATTAAAAAGTTTTTATATTTTGCGTAATACGCAGTAAATGAAAGTTAATGTGAGTTAAACGGTGTTAAACAAGTATAAACATGTTTTACCGCGTTTGAGTTTTTATAAATTATATGTTATAATAAATATATAATAAGGAAAGGGGGTTAAACAAATGAAATTTAAAAATAAAAATATCAATGAAATTAAATTATTGTTTACATTATATTTAATCGAAAAAACAAAAAGTAAATTAACAAAAACAATTAAAAATAATATCGATGATTATTTTAATGAAATGATAAGTTACAGTAACCTCGAAAATTACGAAAGTTTAAAACAAATGTATTACGATTATTTATTATATTTAAATTACAGATAATATTTATAAGCCGGGTTATAATTATTACAAATTAATATTTATATTATAGCCCGGTTTTTACAAATTAATTAAAATTTTTTAAAATTTTGCAGTAAACTACGTTATTTAACGTTAACGTAAGTTAAACGCATATAAACAGTTATAACAGCGTTATAGCGTTGTTGTGTTTTTGTAAGTTACATGTTATAATTAATATATAATAAATAATAATTAAAACACATTATTATTTATTAAATAAATTAATTAAAAGGGGCGCATAAAAATGGCAAACAAATCGCAAAAAATTAGGCAAATATTTAAAAAAAGTAACCACAAATTAACAATTAGTAAAATTAGTAAAAAGGCGGGCGTACGTTACCAGTTTGCGTACCAGGTAATAAAACGTTATTGTAGTAAAAATAATATTACAATGCCAACAAACAAACAAAAACAAACTAAAGCCGCCAAAATACGTAAACTTTACGATAAGGGCCTAACAATAGGCGCAATTAGTAAAAAATTAAACACCAATTACACGTACGTTTGGAGCGTTTGCGATAAGTACCGCAAAAGCGAGTAAACCAAGTAGTATGCGGGGTTTTACAGCCCCGCTTTTTTATTTTTATAAGTATTGCAAAAACTTTCAATACTTACAAACTTATAAACATTAACAAAATTATAAGTTTTATAAACTATGTAAAGTTTAAAAGTTTTGCAAAAACTTACAGAGTGCGTAATTTTATTAATGTTTATAAATTTATAAGTATTAAAAGTTTTGCAAAAACTTCAAAAATTCACAATTATATAAATATTTTGCACCGTACCCCGGTAGGGTATGGGTAGACGCACGGCTGTTTAGTAATATAGTCGTTTAACCGACGAAACCGGGTGGATTGTTTAATAGTTTAGAGGTTTAACCGACGAAACAATCTGGGCCCAGTAGATTTTTCAGTATAGTAGTTTAGACGTTTAATCGACTAAACTAAGGATGAGGAGAATGAACGTGACCAATTCTGGATAGTAGTTTAGACGTTTAATCGACGAAACTCTGATACTCCCTCCGGGGACGGGGCGGGGATGGTGAGTAGGGCAACGCCCTTTGATATCTGAACGGCTCGAGCGTCATCATAGATAGGGAAAAAGCGCGATATTTGCGATACAGATATAGCAAAATCTGCGGGAAATCGCAAAGCTTTCTTAGAAATTTTTTGAGAGAAAAAGAGCTTAATAGAATAGATCGGATCTGTGAAATCCCGCGCTTTAAATCGCAGATATGCGAGAATTCAACGATCCTTCTCAGGGTACACTCTCCCCCTCAGAGTCCCCGCCCAACGTCATAGAATGCCGTAAAGTATGGTGGGTAATACCCATGGGACAATGGAGTTGTGGACGTCCTCTTCACCATGGACAGACCTATCTACGCGTTGTCTGCCCTCCTCCCTTGTGAAAGCTTTAGAGAGCAAAATTAAAAAATTTTTCCAGAAATTTTTCAAGAAAAACCTTGTGTTTTCTTTAGAAAACTTTAGAAAGCTTTAGTTTCTTGAGATATTTAAGAATTTTGAACTTGAAATTGATTATATTATATCATATAATATAATCAGAGATACACATCTTTGTGATGATATCGATCAACACGAACAGGGGAGGGGACACTCATGAGTAGAACAGCTGTACTTAAAGAACTCGCAGATAGAATGGACGAGCTAGTGGATTCTGTACCGACAAATCAACAGACGGGGGAACCTCGCGCTTATGTGGATCCTTCTACAGTAACGGAAGAACTCAACGAAGAGTATCATTACAAAGTAACGACCGGAAATTCAAAGACCAATGGACTCAAAGAAGTAAACGAGAGTAACTCATTGAAAGTCCTCGAGAAAGCGACAGTACCATTGGATTATAGCGAAGGTTATCCAACAGTAGACGGTTACCCATTCTGGGAGCGTTTAGACGGTGAGCCCGAGAATTATTACCAGATGTTTAAGCACTACCGTGATACACCTCTTCGCGGTGAGAAGCGGGCGTTCGCTAAGACCGCAAGACAGTTCGACGAAAAGCCCGAAATCATGTCGGCTCTCGCTCGCGTATACCAATGGCAACAACGAGTGAAGGCCTTTGATAAGAAGCGAGATTTAGAACGCGAGATGCAGCGTGCCCATTATATTAAGGAACTCGAAGGTGACCATTACGATGCAGCGACAAAGATCTTCGAGAAGTGTATGGAATACTTTAATAAAAACAGTAAAGCAATGAAACCCAGTGTCGCTTTAAAGTGGTTCAAAACCGCTATAGAGTTGTCTCGATTATCACTCGGCCTCTCCCCAGACAAGCCTGATGCAGAAGCGGTTAAGAACTTGCAACAGACACTCGTTCAAATTAATAATACACCAGATAATTCAAAGAACACTATCAACGCCGTTGCGCAGTCAGGACAGGCCAAGGATGATAGAGAGCAAGAAGCCGAGCATATGCAAGAAGTTATAGATATTCTGGCAGATACAGGTCTTTTGCCAGATTCGGAGAAGAGCGACGACAAAA